>CAJUCI010000004.1 GCA_910584825.1 uncultured Duncaniella sp.
ACATAAAAAAGCCTCAGCTTGTGAAAGTTGAGGCTTTTGCTTATTTTTTTGAGGGTAGTTCTGCAACACCCTCGCATGTTTACGACATTATCGCACCAAATCCCCGTGCTCATTCTCTACCTTTGCACCATGCATTCACGGAAGCTCATAACATCCAGCGTTTCTCGTAAGCCGTGCATCCCCGACATATGGTGCCACAGCTTCAGGAGGTTTCTCGGCAGGCAACTGACGCCAGCCGAGAAAGCCGTCATATCCACCCTCGAAAAGGCTCGCCGTGCACGTACTCGTCCCCGCCCAACAGTCATCATCGACCATCCCGGCCACGACAGCACAGCCATTCTCGACAGCTACCTCCGCTACAGGCTCGCCACCTCCCCCGAGGGAGCCACAGCCATCCGCTGTACCCCCGACCGACCGGCAATAAAAGACCGCTCACCCCGCCTCCGCGCCATCACCTACCGACAGGTGCGAAGCATTCGCGGAAGCACCCCAGCCTTCATGCTCCTCCTCAACGCCCACCAGGCCAAGACCTACTCCCCACTCCTCAAATCCCCCGACAACTTCCAGAAAGTCTGCTCCATTCTCTTCCCAATCCTAGACCGTTCCGGCTTCCTGATTATCCACCTCCGCGCAGAATCCCCGCCCAAAGCCCTCCCGCCCAGCCTTTTAATCCAAAGCTTTGAAACAGTGGGAGCGCGACAATCCCCCCGCATCCAAAACTTTGAAACAGTGGGAGCGCGGCAGCGCGACGAAGTTAGCGACAAAGGCGACGGCGAAAACACCCCCTCGTCACAATCATCACCCTCGCCCCTCGTTCCCCCGTGCTCCCGTCTCCCAACCAGTGCTCCTGTGCTCCTGTCTCCTGTTCTCCCGTCTCTCCTCATCCACCCCAACTATCGCGGTACGCCGTGCTCCGCAGCCCAAAGCTAAACCGCACGGCAAGCGCGCATTGAAATATTGCCACAAACAACACTACTTCCCCGTCAGCACCGACTTGATGTCGTTCAGGGTATTGAGCGCAGCCATCGGAGTGAGGTTGTTGATGTCGAGGCCAAGTATTCGGTCGCGCAGTTGCGTAAGCACAGGGTCGTCGAGCTGAAAGAATGACAGCTGCATCCCCTCAGGCGCGCTTGAAGCCGCCGAAAGGCTGTCAGCCATAGCGCGGTCACTGTCACGGTTCACCTTCTCGAGATGCTTTAGCACCTCCCCGGCACGCTTGACAATCACCTGAGGCATACCGGCCAACTTAGCCACATGTATGCCGAAACTGTGCTCGCTTCCACCGCGCGCCAGCTTGCGCAGGAACACCACCTTGCCGTCAATCTCACGCACCGACACATTGTAATTGACCACGCGCCCGAAACTCTTCTCCATCTCGTTCAGTTCATGATAATGGGTTGCAAAGAGCGTCTTGGGGTGCATCGTGCCATGCTCGTGAATATACTCCACAATGGCCCAGGCTATGGAAATTCCGTCATAGGTCGACGTGCCGCGGCCAAGCTCGTCAAAGAGTATCAGCGACCGCTCGCTCATGTTGTTGAGTATTGAGGCCGCCTCGTTCATCTCCACCATGAATGTCGACTCGCCGAGCGAGATATTGTCCGACGCACCCACGCGGGTGAAAATCTTGTCTACCACACCAATGTGCGCGCTCTCGGCGGCCACAAACGACCCTATCTGGGCCAACAGCACATTGAGAGCCGTCTGACGCAGAAGAGCCGACTTACCCGACATATTCGGGCCGGTAATCATTATCACCTGCTGACCAGAATTGCTGAGGCTCACGCTGTTGGTGATGTACGGCTCACCCGGAGGCAACTCCTTCTCAATCACAGGGTGACGCCCCTCGGTTATGGAAATCTCAAGCGAATCATCCACCACCGGGCGGTTATATCGGTTCTCGATAGCCACACGTGTGAACGAATTGAACACATCGAGCTGGGCCACAAGCTGTGCGTCGAGAAGTATGGCCGGCATATAGTCGGCAAGATTCGTTACAAGCTCCGAATATATTCTCTGCTCGATGATTGCAATCTTATCCTGCGCGCCGAGTATCTTCTCCTCGTAATCCTTCAGCTCCTGCGTTATGTAACGCTCGGCATTTACGAGAGTCTGCTTGCGTATCCACTCCGCCGGCACCTTGTCGCGGTGCGTATTCGTAACCTCAATATAGTAGCCGAACACGTTGTTATACGCCACCTTGAGCGACGGTATCCCCGTCCGCTGGCTCTCGCGCTGCTGCAATTGGGCAAGATAATCCTTGCCACGATATGCGATGTCGCGCAGTTCGTCAAGCTCGGCATCCACGCCGGGGCGTATCACCTCGCCGCGGTTGAGCGCGGTAGGCGCATCCTCCACTATCTCGCGCGCTATTTTCTCGGCTATCGTTGTGCAGGGGTTGAGCTGGTCACCAATCGAACGCAGCACAGGCAGCTCGGCCTCCATGCATATATGCTTTATCTCGGGGATTACACGCAGAGCGTTGCGCAGCTGCAGGAGCTCGCGGGGATTCACGCGCAGTGCCGAAACCTTCGACACAAGTCGCTCCAGGTCGCCAATCTGACCCAGTGCCTCATGCAGAGCCTCGCGGTCGTCAGGGTGACGGAAGAAGTTCTCCACGATGTCCAAACGCTTATTGATTTCCTTAGGGTCTTTGAGCGGGAAGAGCATCCACCGGTGCAGCAGACGCGCACCCATCGGACTGACAGTGCGGTCGATTACGTCGAGCAGGCTCTTGCCGTCGTCGTTCATCGAGCGCACAAGCTCGAGATTGCGCACAGTGAAGCGGTCGAGCCTCACCGACATCTCCTCCTCAATACGGCCCAGCGACGTTATATGCTGGGTGTGGGTGTGCTGAGTGATGTCGAGATAGTGCAGCACCGCACCCGACGCGATGATGGCCGACCCCATGCGGTCAACGCCGAAACCTTTGAGCGACGAAGTCTCGAACTGTTTGAGCAGACGGTCCATCGCCGACGTGTCGGTAAACACCCAGTCGTCAAGCTCGAATATGTAGTAATGCTCGGCCAGAGACTCCTCGGCCATGCGTTTCTTGCCACGCTCCACCAGCACCTCCTTCGGAGCAAAACTGCTCATGAGCTTGGCCACATAATCGGTAGTGCCCTCGGCGGTCAGAAACTCGCCCGTCGAGATGTCGAGAAACGCCACACCCGTGGCCTGTTTACCGAAATGCACGGCGGCAAGAAAATTGTTCTCGCGATGGTTGAGCACATTGTCGTTAATCGACACGCCCGGCGTCACGAGTTCCGTAATGCCTCGCTTTACGAGTTTCTTGGTGGTCTTGGGGTCTTCAAGCTGCTCGCATATGGCCACACGCTTTCCGGCGCGCACGAGTTTGGGCAGATAGGTGTCGAGCGCGTGATGCGGAAATCCGGCCAGCTCCACATACTGCGCCGAACCGTTGGCACGCCGCGTGAGCGTGATGCCGAGTATCTCCGACGCCGCGATGGCATCCTCCGAAAACGTCTCGTAAAAGTCGCCTACACGAAACAGCAGCACCGCATCGGGATGCTGTTTCTTCATCGCGATGTACTGCTTCATCAGAGGTGTCTCAACTATTGCCTTGGCCATGATTGTATCTAATGGGTGATGTAAGATTCTAATGTAAGTCTTATAAACAAGCCTTATGATTGCCTTATGATTCCTGTAAGCCTTATGACTCTATCTCCGAGAGTTCGAGCCAGCGCATCTCCTTCTCGTCAAGTATATCCTTCAGCTCGCTGTAACGGGCGGCCTTGTCGGCTATATCGGGTATATTCTCACCCGAATTGAACATTGCCTCAAGCTCGTTCTTTTCGCTTGTCAGAGCATCAATCTCCTCGGTCAGGGCCTCAAGCTCCTTGCGCTCCTTGAATGTCAGTTTACGCTGACGCGGGGCCGACTGCGAGCGTCGCTGCGATGCATCCGCCGTTTGGGCCGACTTGGCCGCGGCCTCTTGGGCCTGTGCGGCCTTCTGCTCCTTGAGATAGTTGCGATAGTCGGTATAGTTGCCGGGGAAGTCCTTGATGACACCGTTACCCTCCATCACAAAGAGATGGTCCACGATGGAATCGAGGAAGAAGCGGTCATGCGAAATCACTATCACACAACCCTTGAAGTTTCTGAGATACTCCTCAAGAATACCGAGCGTCATGATGTCAAGGTCGTTGGTCGGCTCGTCGAGTATCAGGAAGTTGGGCTGGGTTATGAGCACCGCCGCGAGGTGCAGACGACGCATCTCGCCGCCGCTGAGTGTGGAGATGTACTTCTGCTGGTCGGCCGGCGAAAAAAGGAAGCGGTTGAGAAACTGCATGGGCGTATAGTGGGTGGTGCCGTTTATCACCACATCCTCCGTGATGTCGGTGATGGCATCAATCACACGCTTACCCTCGGGCAGGTTCAGCCCCTCCTGGCTGTAGTAGCCGAAACGCACGGTCTCACCCACATTCCACTCGCCGCTGTCCTGAGGCACAAGCCCCTGCAGCATCTTGATGAATGTCGACTTGCCCACGCCGTTCTCACCCACAATGCCCACCTTCTCATATCGGGCGAACGTATAGGTGAAATCGTCGAGTATCACCTTGTCACCGAATCGCTTGCTCACCCCTCGGGCCTCGAATATCTTCGAACCGATATAGGATGACTTCACCTCGTTCGGGTCGATGTTACGCTCGTCATATCTCACCGAGGCACGCTCTTTCAGGTCATAGAACGCATTGATGCGGTAACGGGCCTTTCCGGCACGGGCCTGAGGCTGACGGCGCATCCACTCCTGCTCCTTGCGCAGGGTGTTTTTCACCTTGGCCAGCTCGCCCGTCAGAGCCTCTATACGCTCGGCTCGCCGACGCAGATAATAGTCATAATTGCCCTCATAGGTGAATATCTGCCGCATGTCTATCTCGATAATCTTGTTGCACACGCGGTCAAGGAAATAGCGGTCATGCGTCACCATAAGCAGCGTCATGCGCTGGCGGGTCAGATAGCCCTCGAGCCACTCAACGGTCGAGATGTCGAGGTGGTTGGTCGGCTCGTCGAGTATCAGCAGGTCGGGCGCACCGAGCAGCACACGGGCCAGCGCAGCACGTTTCAGCTGACCGCCCGACAGGTGGTCAACCGTCAGATTGGCATCATTTATGCCGAGCTGTGACAACATCTGACGCACTCGGTCCTCACGGCTCCACTCCTCATGGTCATTCTCATGTATGGCCCGTAGCAGGTTGTGCATCAGAGTGGTGCCCGGCTCGAATATGGGGGTCTGGTCGAGAAACCCTACCCGCAGGTCGTTACGAAACGTGATGCTTCCGCTGTCAGGCGACTCGTGGCCCGACAGCAGCCGCAGGAGCGTAGACTTGCCGGTGCCGTTTTTGGCTATGACACCGATTTTGTCACCCTCGTTCACACCGAAAGTGATGGAATCAAAGAGCATACGGTCGCCGTAGCTCTTGGTCAGGTCTTCGACTTGCAGATAAGGTTTCACTTACTTCTATTTGGGGTTACTGATTATTTCGCAAGACACTTGTCGAGGGCTTCGGTGATGGCCGTGCGGTCCATGCCGCGGCCTATGAACACGAGCTTAATCATACGGTCGCCGTAATTCTCGTCCCAGTCCTTCATCATGTCGGGATTCTGCTCGAGCAGTTCCTGAAACTCATCCTCGGGCGCGGTGGCAAACCACAGTCCGGCCTCCTTGAGCGACTTCTGACGCCCGGCCGACTCGAAGAGATATGACATGTCGGGATTGTTGGAGAAATAGCATACACCCTTGCAGCGTATCACTTCCTTGGGCCACTTGCTTGCCACGAAATAATCGAGCTTGCCAAGGTCGAATGCCGGACGGCGATAGTAGACAAATGTGCTGATGCCATATTCCTCGGCCTCACCCTCGCCGTGATGGTGATGGTGGTGGCAGTGACCGCAAGTGCAACCCTCGCCATGCTCATGATGATGGTGCTCGTGGTCATGATGGTGCTCATGCCCCTCATCATCATGGTCGTCGTGGTCATGATGATGTTCGTGATGGTGATGCTCGCGCTCTTCCTCCTCAATCTCATGGTTGTCGCGGTCAATCTGCTGCACCCATGCGGCAGACGAGGCCACTGAGTTGAAGTCGAAGAGTCCTGTGTTGATTATGCGGGTGAGGTCGACATCGGCATAGTCACACTCGATAATCTCAGCCTTGGGCTGGAGGGCGCGCACCATCGCACGGATGCGGTCAAGCTCCTCGGGCTTGACTTCCGATGCCTTGTTGAGAAGTATGATGTTGCAGAACTCAATCTGCTGTATGATAAGGTTCTCGATGTCCTCCTCGTCAAGATTCTCCTTCTTGAGCGACTCACCACAGCCAAACTCGTCCTGCAGGCGCAGGGCATCAACCACCGTGACAATGCAGTCGAGACGGGGGATGCCGTACACAGTGGCCTGTGCGCCGAGCTGAGGTATCGAGCAGATGGTTTGGGCTATGGGGGCAGGCTCGCAAATGCCGCTCGCCTCGATGACGATATAGTCAAAACGCTTCATCGCCATAATGTCCTCAATCTGCTTGATGAGGTCCATCTTGAGTGTACAGCATATGCAGCCGTTGGAGAGAGCCACGAGGCTGTCATCCTTCTTATCCACAACGCCGCCGCGTTCTATGAGATTGGCATCAATGTTGACTTCACCTATGTCGTTGACAATGACGGCAAACTTTATGCCGCGCTCGTTTGTCAGGATATGGTTGACCAAAGTGGTCTTCCCACTGCCGAGATAGCCTGTGAGAAGCAAAATGGGTGTTGTCTTTTTCATCATAATTTATGCTGTGAAAAGTTTGTTCATGTGTTTTTTCATATGTCCTGCGCTTACCACTCAATCCTCACGGCCACGCCGTCAAGGTCGGCGGCGATGGGCGGATTGAGTTTCACCAGGCGTATGCTTCCGGCCTCGATAAGCTGCCAGCGCGAGGTCAGAGCCTCTTTGAGCCGCCACGCCACATGCTCGAGCAGGGCCGAGGGGGTTGCCATCACCTCACGCGCCACCTCGACAGCCTCGGCATAGTTGAGTGTGCCGTCAAGGTCGTCATGCTTCATGGCGCGCTCCATCGGATACACAAGGTGTATGGTCAGCTCAAACGTGTTCCCCTCCACCCGCTCGTAGTCATACACGCCGTGGCGGGCAAACAGCCGGAGTCCGTTTATCTCTACAGTCCCCTTCATGACATCAGCCCCAAGTGAGATTAGAGCCGCGCTTGCGCCATCCGCGTATGCGGTAATAAAGCGTATAGACGGGGTGATATGACATAAACCAGGGGAATGTCAGAAGTATCGACCGTGACCACAGCGCGCGTGATGTCTTGCGCCATGCTATCATGAGCACAATCCATGTAGCGAGAAGCAGCATACAGGCAGCTATCATAGGCACCAACGACGGGAGTCCGACAACCGAAAGTGCCACCGCCGAGGCAATCTGCAGCCACCATGCCCATGAGCACGAGCTGAAGAAGAGACGCGCATGCCCTCTGAGACGCGAGGCCACGTAGTCGCGGCGTATCTTCTCGGCACGATGCATCGGCGCAGGGGCACTCTGTACATGCAGCAGCATAGAGTCGGCCGAAAGTTCGATAGCCGTATTGTCGCCACGCGACACCTCGCTGACAAACACGTCATCGTCGCCATATTTCAGGTCGAGCGAACGCGAGAAGCCTTTGTTTTTAAAGAATATCTCACGACGGTAAGCAATGTTACACCCCGTGCCGCGATAAGGGCGTCCGGCAATGGCCCATGAGAGCCACTCAACCGCACTTCTCACCTGGTCAAAGGCGTGAAGCCGTTTCCAGGGATGCGCCGTGCCGTCCTGCACAGCCGGAGCGGCGTAACCGAGCACGATGTCGGTGTCGGCATTGAAATGGCGGGCCATGTTTCTGAGCCACAGTCTTGACGGCACCTGACAAACGCCCGTGGTGTGGAGCAGGACGTTATATTTGGCCGCCTTGATGCCAAGGGTCACGGCGAGCTTTTTGCGTGAAAGCGAGCGCGACTCCTGAGGAGTGAATGTCATGTAAAGATTGGAATATCTCTGCTCCAGACGGGCAATGACATCCTTGGTCGAGTCAATGGCTCCGTCATTGACCACAATCACCTCAAACGATGACGGATAGTCCTGCTCAAGTATCTGCGGGAGCAGCACTTCGAGATTTGAAGCGTCATCCTCTGAATAGACTATGACCGACACCGGCGGAAACACAAAGTCAGCCGGAGCCTCCTCGCGGGCCGAATCGGCAGCCACCCTTCGGCTCACCGAGGCCACATATCTGCGGAATCCCGCCAGCAGATACACAGCCGTGACCACAACCACAGCCAACAAAGCTATTATGACGGGAGTGAAATATATCTCAAACATCTTATCGCTATTGATACAGTAAAAAAGCGTTATCGGCACAGTGCACGACACGCAAAATTTAGATGCAAATTTACAAAGAAAAATCCAATCCTCAACCAAAAAAATCACAGTCAGAGGCAATATTCCGCGATAAACTCAATAATATATCGGATTACCAAAACATAACGCTACAGTTTCAGATAAAAAATAGTCAGAGCCGGGATGGTCTCGCGACCGGCCCGGCTCTTGTCAAGTGTGTAATCTATTATTTAACCTTTACTTTAACTTATCACATTATCAATCATTAAAGTACTATATTCACTAACTTTCATTCTTTTTCATCAGGCTGTGGGCGGGGCTATTCCGACACACAGCTTGGTCGTCATGCTTTCCGACGGTTACTCTCCGGCGAGGTCGAGGGCATAGATGCCTCGCTTGCCGGTGGGATAGACTCCGCGGAGTATCATCACACGCTCGTCGCCGCTGCCCTTCATGATGGCCTTGTACATCTTCTCGACATCATCGGGCGATGAGATGCGGTTGTCGTTAATCGAGGTGATGATGAAGCCCTGGCGCACGCCGGCCTCACGCATGATGCCGTCCTTGAGGTCTACCACCTGGACTCCGCCCGAAAGGCCGAGCTGTCTGAGAGTAGACTCGTCAACCTTCTTGAAGGCGCATCCGAGGTCGGTGTAGTCCGTAGCCTTGGTGACATTGGTAGTGCCCTGCGGATTGAGCAGCTTGACGGTCGCGGTCTTGGTGGCATTGTCACGTACATATGTCACCTTGATATTATCGCCGGGGCGATACTTGGACACCTGCTCCTGAAGCTCGGAAACCTTGCCGGTCTCCTTGCCGTTGATGGCTGTAATCACGTCACCCTTCTGCAGACCTGCCTCCTTGGCTGACGAACGGTCCTGAACCTCGGCGACATACACGCCCTTGGTGACTGCCGTGATGCCGTCCTCCTTGGCTTTTTCGGCGGTAAGCTCCACAATCGAGACTCCGAGCACGGCGCGCTGCACTGTACCGAACTGCTTGAGGTCGCTCACAACCTTCTTAACGATGGATGTGGGGATGGCAAACGAGTAGCCTGCATAGTTACCGGTCTGGCTATAGATGGCGGTGTTGATGCCGATAAGCTCACCGTTGAGTGTCACGAGCGCGCCGCCCGAGTTGCCGGGATTGACAGCAGCATCAGTCTGGATATATGACTCGATGCCCATCTGACGCGAATGGTTGGCACTCGGTATGCTGCGGCCTTTGGCAGACACGATGCCGGTAGTGACAGTGGAGGTGAATCCGAAGGGATTGCCCACGGCAAGCACCCACTCGCCCACCTTGAGCGACTCGCTGTCACCCATAGGTATGATAGGGAGGTCTTTGGCTTCAATCTTTATGAGGGCAAGGTCGGTGCGGGGGTCGGTACCGATGACGGTGGCGTCAAAAGTACGGTTGTCATTGAGAGTGACCTCCAGACGCTCGGCCTCGTCGATGACGTGATTGTTCGTCACGATATATCCGTCGGGACTGATTATTACACCTGAGCCAAGCCCGAGCTGCTGTTGCTGGGGCTGTTGCTGCTGGCGGGGCTGCTGACGGCGACCGGGCGAGCCGAAGAAATACTCGAAGAACGGGTCGTCAAAAAATCCTCCGCCATTGCCGCCCGAATATCCGTGCGGAGTGGCATAGCTCTTGATTGACACGACTCCATTGATGGTGCTCTCGGCAGCCTGTGTGAAATCAGTAGTGGTGGCCGGCGAGAGTCCGACGGTATAGAGCGAGCCTGAATTGGCGGTGTAACCTGCGTCAGTAGCAACCGGTGAGAAATCGTCACGAGATGTAAGGGCCTCCTTCATCACTCCGGCAGTAACAGCCGAGCTCATTACAGCCGTTCCGGCTGCGAGGAGGATAATCTTGCTTGTTAACTTCATGATAATTCTATTATGATAGTGGTTGGTGAAAAATCTTTTTTCGTTGTGTGGTGAATTCTGCAATTCGCTTACATCCTTATGACGGCAAAAGTCATGCAAAGTTACACGGCAAAATGCAAGTTTAAACAATTTTAATAAGCCGTTCGTGATTTTAAGGAATATTTACGAGAAGTGCCTGTGAGGGGTGATAACAATCCCGAAACAAATGTTTAACTTTGCATTATTATGTTAACAAAGTCAACACTGCATATAATCATAGTGTCAGTTGCGGCGGTCATTTTGACAGCCTGCGGCTCGTCGAAGACCACGCGAGCCACCGGCTCATACAAGCCGTCGTCAACCGAACTGAAATGGCCCGACGAGAAACCCGGCTCGCCGTTGGCCCCGCACTCCGAAGCCCTGCTGTCGGAGGCCCGCACATGGCTCGGCGTGCCATACAAGTTCGGGGGCAACGACCGCAAGGGGGTGGACTGCTCAGGTCTGGTGCTGCAGGTCTACAAAGACGCACTCGGCATCCCCCTGCCCCGTAACTCGCGCGAGCAGAGCAATTACTGCACATCCATCGCGAAAGGGAACCTGATACCGGGCGACCTGATATTCTTTGCCACCGGCAAGGACCGCGACAGGGTGTCGCACGTAGGTATTTTCATAGGTGACAATCTCATGATTCATGCCTCGGCATCAAAGGGGGTGATACTCAGCGACATCACCGCGCCATACTATTCGCGCACTTATGCCGGGTCGGGCATCGTGGAGCAGTATCACGCCATGCTTGACAATCAGGTGAGGAAACCGGGTAAAAACAGGAAACCGACCAAGCCGACCAAGCCGACCAAGCCATCAAAAGATAAAAAATCGCCATCGATGGAGGGGCCTGTCATCAACATCCCCCGCACCGAGGCTACAGCAGGATATACCCTCACGCCTGTCGAGAGTCTGCCCCAACGGGCAGTGCAACCGGCTGACACGACTGTGACAAACGCTGAAACAACCGTCTCGGCGGAAACAACAGTAGAAATTACCAGCACAGCCGAGACAACCGCCGTAGCAAACTCCGACACGACTGTCAAGGCGTCAGAGACACCCCGGACCGAGTCTCACGCCCCGGTTACGCCGGTCAAGCCTGTCACGACGGCGACAACCTCGACGGCCAAGACTCCCGAGCCTACAGCCGAGGAGGCACGTGCCGCCGTGCTTAATTCAATTAAAGAAAAAGAGCTATAATGATTGAAACCATAGACCGAACCACTGCCCCGGCAGTACATGATATGGGCCCGCTCTCACTTGCCGAGGCCGAGGTCCGCACCCTGCCCAACGGCGTGAACATACATCTGCTCAGCGGCGGTGACGCCGAAGTGTGCCGCATACGAGTGCTGTTGCCCGGAGGCATTGCCGAATCGCCCGTGCCGCAACTCTTTCAGATGGCCAACACGCTGTTTCTCGAGGGCACGATGTCACATCCCGGCGACGAGCTGTCAGACATCCTCGAGTATAACGGTGCGTGGACGGGTGTCGAGACATCCACCCATCACTCCTCACTTAGCCTCTACTGCACCAACAGTGCCTACCCGGCACTCCTGCCACTCGTAAAGGAGATGGTAATGTCACCCGCATTCGACCCCGAAGCGACGGCCAACGCCCTCCGCACCGAGGCGGCAAGGCTCGAAGTGGAGAATCACAAGGTGGCCTACAGGGCATCGTGCGCAATGCGTTCTATGGTCTATGGCGAGGAGCATCCGCTGGCCGCGGTGCCATCGCCTGAGGAGCTTATAAAAATCACCCCCGAACAGCTCCGCGCGGCACACGAGTCGCGCCTCGACCCGCGCGGCATGCATGTGTTTCTGAGCGGACGGCTGACTGACGATATGATACGCGAGGCCGAAAGCACATTCTCCTCCATACCTCTCCACGAGCCATTCCCCCTGCCCCGCCTACAGTTCCCGGAGCATGCCGAGGGCGGGCGAACGCATGTGGATATGCCTGACTCGCTTCAGAGCGGCGTCAGGATAATGATACCTGTAGTGGGACGCAACCACCCCGACTATGTGCCGTTGCGCATGGCCGTGATTGCGCTCGGAGGATATTTCGGCAGCCGCCTCATGCTCAATATACGCGAAGAGAAGGGTCTGACTTACGGAATCACGGCCTCGCTTTTGGGCTACCGCCACAGCGGATTCCTGTCAATAACATCTCAGACCGACCCATCGACCGTGGAACTTCTCATAAGCGAGACCGTCAACGAGATTGAGCGCATGAAAGACCCTGCGTCATATACGCCTGACGAAATAGACCGACTGAGCCGATTTGTGCTGTCGGAACTCGCGGGCGTGCTTGACACCCCGTTCTCACGCATGGACTTTCTGCAGACCGAGGTCACCGCAAGCACTCCTGCGGGGTATTATGCCATGCAGGAGCAGTGCGCACGCGCGCTATGCCCCGAACTGCTTGCCGATATGGCCGAGAAGTATTTCGACACCTCGCGGCTGTTCATCGCCACTGCCGGTAAATGAACACAATGCCATGACTCTCCGTTGAATAGAATATACGGCGAGACTACGGTTTTTACCGTGACTGACATACTGAGAGATGCGGAACAGACCTTGGCCGGACATCCTGAGGATTAAGCATCCTAAGGATTGTAAAGGTCTGGGTTAAAGAAATCGGCCACATCGCGGGCCTGCTCGAGAGCTTTGGCCGCAGGCGAGGACGGATTTATCGCCACGGCCTTTGAATAGTCCGACGTGGCAGCGGCCCTGTCGCCGAGACGCCAGTACAGCTTGCCACGGCGAAAATATATCTCGTCGGCATCAGCCACGTCTACCATGCCGAGCATCGCGGTAAGACGCTCAACTGCCTCGTCAAGATTACCGGCGGCAATCAGGCTGTCAATATTTTGAAAATTCTGCATATCACTGTTTTTATTGTTATAACAACAGTCAGGTCAATAAACTCACTCACGATTCTATCGACTATCGGAATACAAAACTAAACAAAAACGACATAACAAACAATGCGCAAGGGATTATTTCTACTCTTATCACTGATATTCAGCCTGTCGGCGACCGCAGCCGACCCTACGGCCACGCATTACAGCTATCAGGAATGCCAAGGCTCGGCACTCCCCTATCCCACGCCCGACATGGCTATGCGGGCCATCCCCGACTCGCTCACCCCCGTATATGTGAATCATGTGGGGAGACACGGCGCGCGCTTCCTATCGTCGAGCAAATACACCACGGCCCTGTTGCGCCATCTCCATAAGGCCGACAGCCTGCGCACCATCACTCCCGCCGGACGCAGCCTCATGACGCTGTGTCACACGGTGGTGGCACATACAGCAGGACGCTGGGGAGCACTCGACTCGCTCGGCATGGCCGAACAGCGCGGCATAGCGTCGCGACTGCACATGCTCACTCCGCAACTGTTTCATGACACCAAGGTCAACGCCATATCCTCCTACGTGCCACGCTGTGTGGCCTCGATGGATGAGTTCACCCATCAGCTCACACGCCTGGACAACAAGATAGAAATTTATACCGCTTCAGGCCGTCAGAACTCTCCGCTTGTGCGCCCGTGGACCGATGATGCCGACTATAAGGCATTCATGGCGGGGAAACAGTGGCACGAGGTGTATGACGGATTTGTCGAGTCGACAGTGCCCACTACAGTAGCCCCGCGCATACTCGGCGAGAAATATCCCTATGAGCCGGGCGAGGCTCAGGATGTGGCGATGGAGGTGTATAAAGTCGTGGCAGGTTGCAGCGCGATGGCTATAGACGCTGATGCCGAGAAATATCTTACACTCGACGAGTATAATGCCCTGTGGAGCGTTGAAAACCTCCACCACTATCTCACCCACTCTGCATCCACCCTTTCATCAGCACCGATGGACATGGCCGCGGCATTGCTCACAAATCTCATCGAGACTATGGACAAAGCCGCCGAGGGCAAAAATGAATACGCTGTGATGATGCGTTTCGGCCATGCCGAGACACTCATGCCGCTGTTCGCGCTCATGCGTCTGCCGGGATGTTATTACATGACCAACTATTTCGACACCGTGGGTCTGCACTGGCGCGACTTTTACGTTGTACCGATGGCGGCCAACCTGCAAATGCTGCTGTTCAAGTCGAAGTCAGGCCGACTGTATGTGCGCGTTGACCTCAATGAAACTCCCGTACCGCTCATTCCGGGCCGACCGGCAATTTACACCCCGTGGGAGACAGCCAAGGAATACCTGACCCGCTGTCTGCCCCTCTATCTCCAGCCATAAACAAGAATAGATTATCATAGAAAGGGACATAAGGACATAAGGCACAAAAGCGGCATAAGTTTATTATTATCTCAGATAATTATTGATTATCAGAATAATATATTTCTTATGTCGCTTTTGTGCCTTATGTCCTTATGTCCATTTCTCGCTTATGTCCTTTCTCGGATAAGCTATTTTATTCTCTTTTGCTCCTGCGGTAAATCGCTTCGGAGATTTGAGAGTAGAGCGATGCAAGGTCGGGGGGGAGCATGGATATATGCTTGTCCATCACGGCGCGGTCGCCACGCACGGCAGGGCCTGTCTGCCCCTCGGCAGGAGAGCCGTCCATAGCCTTGCGCACCGTCTCGCGCAACAACGGGTGAAGCACTTCGAGCGTCAGCCCGTCAGCCCTCAACAGGTCATCGGCCACAGTGAACATGTAGTTTGTGAAATTGCAGGCGAATACGGCGGCTATGTGCATGCGACGGCGCAATTCGCTGTCGGCATAATGGACTGTCGATGACACCGACACGGCCATATTGCGGATGCGCTCAGTCACCTCGGGTGTGTTCCCTTCGATAAACATGGGCACCTCGGCCATATTAACATCCGCTCCTTTCGAGAAGGTCTGCAAGGGATAGAACACGCCATAGCTATCCGACAGTCCCTCAAGTGACTCCTTGGGCAGTGAGCCTGAGGTGTGTAGCCACAACGATGACGGGGCGACATGCCCTTTGAGACGGGACACGATTCCGGCCACAGCATCATCCACAAGACTAACCACATAAATGTCGGCATCGCGGGCAATCTCGTCGACCGAGCTTACAGGCTCGGCCTCGGTCAGATGTGCGCACAAGGCCAAGGCTGACCCGAGTGTGCGCGAGTAGACCTGACGTATCGTCCCTACCCCGGCACGTTCCATAGCCGGAGCGAGATGAGTGGCGACGTTTCCGGCACCTATGAAAACTATTGATTGCCGATTACCAGCGACCGATGTGGACATTTTCCCACTTGAGTTTTTCGGTATCCTGAGGCTTGCGAATCTCGTCGGGGTGGCCGAATGTCACGATGCAAAGCACCGAGCAGGTCTCGGGGATGCCGAGGGTCTCCTGTACAAACTGGTCGGCGGGCGTACCGTCGGCTGTATATCGGCCATACACCTGTATCCAGCATGAGCCGAGGCCGAGAGCTGCGGCCTGGAGCTGCATATAGGATGCGGCCACCGAAGCGTCCTCAATCCAAGCCTCCGACTTGGTGGAGTCGACAGCGATAACCACGGCAAGCGGACAGCGCGTGAGCGAGACAGCACCCGCAGGCTTGCATCCGGCAAGGGTCTGCAGTGTGGCCTTGTCCTCGACAGCTACGAGCTGCCATGCGCGGGCACTTTTGGAGGTGGGTGACAGGAGGGCCGACTCGAGGATGAGCTTTACCTCGTCAGGCGATATCGGCTCGTCGGTGTACTTGCGTATCGACCGACGGTTGATAATCAGTTCGTGAAAATCCATGATAAGTTCGTATTAGCGGCGACATATCCACACCGAGGGAAACTCGTCGCGGAGGGAGTCGGCCAAAGTGTGGGCCTCGGCATTGGTCGAGGCTGAAGCTGCATATACGCGATACTTGCCGTCCATCTCGGCCACAGCGAGGCGAGAGTCATCGCCGATGTGCTTGCGGGCCGACTTCATGCTCGGGAACGAGCCGACGACAAGAATATAACATCCGGGCTTGGCCGGAGCGGTTGTAAGGTCGACCTGTGGCTCGGCGACAGGGGCATTGTGCTGTGTCAGGAGTGATTGGCGGGCGGCGGTGTCGACCTGAGCCGTGGCATTGTTGGCATCAGGAAGAGCGATATTCAGCTCTATCTCACGCGAGACGTTGAGCGACGGTGCTGTAGCCGCAACTGCACGAGCCGGGCACTCCACATGGCTGCGAAGGCCGGAGTCAAGCGAGGCAAAGTTGGCCTGGCGGTCACCCATGAGCGAGTCGGTGGTAAAGAATATGCCGCATGCGACCATCAACAGTATCACCGAGGCGGCCACCTTGAGCGACATCGGTATAGTGACGGGGCGTTGACGCTCCTCCTCGGCTACGTCATCGGCATTGTCAGGCTGCTCGACGACGAGCGGTCTGACGGCCAAAGGCATGAGGCCGCGATAACGCAAGGCCACAGCCGAAGATTGAGAAGGCTCGAAGATAAGCGTGCCGTCTGACAGCGACATCTCACCGAGATTGCCTACAGGCAGAGAGGCCGACGACGCGAGCTGGTGGCGGAACGAGGCCACGGCGGCCTCCACTTCGCCACGCGCGGCATCGAGCGTGATGTTACGCTTGCGTGCCACGCTCTCGGCAAGGAGTCCGTCATTGAGCGTCACGGCCTGATTGAAGCCGAGCACCCTCACAGGCGGCATAAAGCGACCCCGGTCAGCATCATAGAATGCGGGAGTCTCGTGCACAAGAAATGCACCGAGACCCGGAGCCACAACACAGTCATGGCTCATGAGGAGATATTCTATGTGAGACGCGAGGTCAATCATGCCACAAAGTTACACAATATTCCTGTCACGTGCAAACGCAATTTTAGTTCTTGTAGAACTTTAATCGCGCAACTCATTGACGCTTTGCGGATTGCGATTTAAAGGTGCTGTCAAGGAATTTTACCGTGTAACCGATGGTCTCGTCAACCCAAGGGTGGAAAAACCAGAAGGGGTGCACGTCGACATCAATCTCATGACACTCGGAATAGATGCCGAGCGCATCGTAAAGCGAGCGCAGATAATCGCGTCCGTCATGATAGCGGGGCAGGCCGCTGTTGATGAAACATATCGGGGCCGAGGCGGGTGTGACCCAGTTGACAGCCGAAGCCTCGTTCCAGTTGTCGGGCGAATCCTTATAGAGTCCGCCGAGCCAAGTGGCATTGACATGCAGTTTGCCGCGCTTGTTGAAATAATCCTCAGAGTCGGCGATATTCTCTGGCGAGACGAATGTGGCGATGCCGTCCATGCTTACTATCGCCTGGACATCGCTCGACACCTTGCCCCATTTACCTTTCCCCTCATGGCGGGCCGAGCCGTTGGTGACACCGGCAAGGGTGGCAAGCTGCGCACCGGCCGAGCAGCCGGAGATAGCGATTCGGTCAGGGTCTATGCCATACTTCTTGGCGTTCTTTCTCGCCCATCTTATGGCGGTCTTCACGTCATGCAGTCCGGCCGGATAAAGGGCCTCGGGAATCAGGCGGTATTCTACGGGTATGGTCACATATCCGGCCTTGGCTATCTGCTGGGCCATCGGCACCTGCAGCGAGCGGTCGCCCGAGTTCCATCCGCCGCCGTGCACCATGAGCAGGGCGGGATAGATGCTGTCGTTGTCGGGGCGGAACACATCGACATGCAGGTCACGCGGGCCGAAGGGGGTCTTGTCAAAATGGGTATATACGACATTCTCGTAAGCCTTCACTCCGGCAGGGAGAGTCGGGAGCATGAGCTTTGCCTCGGGATGCTTCTTGATGACCTTCTTATTTGTAGACCATACTGTGAATGAGGTGTCGCGGGGCACATCGTTGTTCACCTTGGCACCGCAGGGAACTGCAACCGCCCCGATGAGGGCGAGTGCTAAAAGAAATGAGGATTTCATGGCATGCAGGTATTATCGTTATTTAATCACCTTGTCTGACTCCACGCGTCCGTCGGTATAGATTATGCGACGGATATTGATGCCTTGCGCAGGTTCGGCAAGGCGCACGCCGTGGAGGTTATAGTATTCGATTCGCTCGACCTCACCGGCATTCATCTCTATGTCGGCGATGCCTGATTTGTCAAGTTCGGGATAATACTCGTCAACGGCATCGATGGCGTCGGCATTGCCGGCCTTCATGATGTGCTCGACGAGCGAATTGGCATAAACCTCGATATTGGTGTACCATCCGCGTGAGTCAAGGGTGTATCCGTTGGCATCATTCACGGCGGGGTCGAGACCGTAAGCCCTCTCCCACTCGTCAGGAATACCATCGCCGTCAGTGTCATATCCGGCAGGACGGGTATTGCTTGCAAGCACAGGGTATTCCGCAGTTTTAGGCTCAATCGTTCCATCCGGGTCGTTGATAAAATCGAGTATACCCTTAGTCTTAGAAGTCGGATAAACCTTGCCGTTTATGTCTTTATAAGCGACATCACCATAATATGTCACTGTGCCTGTACGTGCCTCTTCAAAATATCTTGCGTCCGTGCCGTCGCGATACAGGCTGGCACCGCAATAACCCAAAATATTCTCATAGACACCCTCAGCTCCGTGAGTCGTGGTCATACCGTAATCGGTAGGCTCATCGAGCTTGAGTTTTATATAATCGGTGCCGTTAACATTTAAGTATTGCTGATTCTCACCAAACTTATGGTCGGCATCCTTGATATACCTCTCACCGTTAGCGGTGTACAGGCCCGAGTCATAAGATACTCCTTTCCAGTCATATCCGGCAGGCTCAGATGCCGATGCCACATAATTGCCTGAAATGAAATAACGGCTCGAATAGCCATACAATTCAGGATGTTTACTGTCACCGTTTCCGCTCGAGCATACGCTGACCTCAGTGACACGAGTCTTATGTTTCGTGCCGGGGCCTGCCTTGTAGTAATTGTTGACCATGTTGATATATCCACCACCGGGGCCTCCGTAACATCCACCCGTACCCCAGTTGTATATCAGGCAGTTTCGGAAATCGACACGCTCGGCATCAACCGTATTGATATATTTTGTGTCATCATATCCATCCCAGCTATATCTCGCGCCATTGAAACGTGGCGCACGGTTCTGGACATGGGCTATGAAATTATGATGAAATGAAGCGTTTTTGCCACCCCAAATGCCACCGTAGCTATGTGCGCCCTTAGAGTGGCCGGGATTGGCAAGGCCCTCGGCCACAGTGCACCATTGCATCGTAAAATTACGGTTATCATAGAATGACGCAACCTCGTCAATGCTCCATGAGAACGAGCAATGGTCAAACATCAGGTCTTTACATCTCCTGAAATACACCGCATCGGCTCCATCATTCACATCCTTTACCTGTGAACGGCGGCTACGGATAAATCGGACAATGACGTTATTGGTTGCACCTTCTTTTGCCGGTTTTAGAGTAAAATATCTGACAGTGACACCTCCTTCAGGAGCCGTTTGTCCGAGGATGGTAGTGTTTGACCCTATTGTCAGGTCAGACTTGAGGTCAATATATCCGCTTACATCAAAAACGATTATCTTCTTGTCATTACCTTTGACAGCCGCACGAAGCGAGCCGGTGCCGGAGTCATTGAGGTTGGTGACGTGAATCACTTTGCCGCCTCGGCCGCCGGTAACATAACGTCCGTGGCCTTCGGCTCCGGGAAATGCCGGGATTGCCTCGTCGGCCATCACAGGGAGGGCAAGAGACAGCATTGCTATCGGGAGTAAAAATTTCTTCATATGGTATTATTTTAAGGCGTTGTTATTTGTGAAAATTCCCGAACCTATACAAAGGGAATTTTAAGAATTGCAGGAGCGACGGCTTTAGCAGTCGATATGACATAAACCTATTAGTTTAGACCAATGAATCATTGGCTGATACGTCGTTTCATATCGACGGCTAAAGCCGTCGCTCCTACCTTGCGGGGGTGTCGTGCAACACACCCTATCAGTCAGGTTACCCTATCCTGCTGCGCCCTTACGGCCACAGGACGGGAACGGGGGTATTACTTGTTGGCGCGCTTGCGCTCAAGCTCATCGAGGATGATTTTGCGCAGACGCAGATGGTGGGGGGTCACCTCGACATACTCGTCCTCCTTGATATACTCAAGGGCCTCCTCAAGCGAGAATACTACGGGCGGGATGATACGGGCCTTGTCGTCGGCACCGCTGGCACGCATATTGGTGAGTTTCTTTGACTTGGTGACGTTGACCACGATGTCGTTATCCTTGGCGTTCTCGCCCACGACCTGTCCGGCATACACCTCCTCCTGCGGGAAGATGAAGAAGCGGCCGCGGTCCTGGAGCTTGTCGATGGCATAGGCATATGCCGTGCCGGCCTCCATCGCGATGAGCGAGCCGTTGGTGCGACGCTCGATGTCGCCTTTCCAAGGCTGATACTCATGGAAGCGGTGAGCCATGATAGCCTCGCCGGCCGATGCGGTGAGCACATTGTTGCGCAGACCGATAATGCCGCGTGAGGGGATGAGGAACTCGAGATGTATGCGGTCGTTCTGAGTGTTCATGGTCACCATCTCACCCTTGCGGCGTGTGACCATGTCGATAATCTTGGATGAATACTCCTCGGGCACATTGACGGTGAGCATCTCGACAGGCTCGCACTTCTTGCCGTCAATCTCCTTGATGATAACCTGAGGCTGGCCCACCTGCAGCTCGAAGCCCTCGCGACGCATGGTCTCGATAAGAACGGAGAGGTGGAGCACGCCGCGGCCGAATACGGTCCAGGTGTCCTCATGCTCGGCCTTGGAGACACGGAGCGCGAGGTTGCGGTCAAGCTCCTTGGCCAGACGGTCGGCGATGTGGCGCGAGGTCACATACTTGCCGTCCTTGCCGAAGAATGGAGAGTCATTGATGGTGAAAGTCATCGACATAGTAGGCTCGTCGATGGCGATGCGGGGCAGAGGCTCGGGATTGTTGATGTCGGCCACGGTGTCGCCGATTTCAAAGCCCTCGATGCCCACAAGCGCGCAGATGTCGCCGCTCTTGACGCTCTGCACCTTCTTGCGGCCCATTCCCTCGAATGTGTGCAGCTCCTTGATGCGCTGCTTGACGATGGTACCGTCCTTCTTGCAGAGGGCGATGTCCATACCCTCGCGCAGCTCGCCACGATGCACGCGGCCTATGGCGATACGGCCCACATAGCTGCTGAAGTCGAGCGATGTTATGAGCATCTGAGCGTCGCCCTCGAGGGTCTTAGGCTCGGGGATGTACTCGATGATGGCGTCAAGTACGGGGGTGATATTGTCGGTGGGTTTGTTGAAGTCGGTGCTCATCCAGCCGTTCTTGGCCGAACCGTAGATGGTGGGGAAGTCGAGCTGGTCCTCGGTGGCATCGAGATTGCACATGAGGTCAAACACCATCTCCTGCACCTCGTCGGGGCGGCAGTTGGGCTTGTCGACCTTATTGATTACCACCACGGGCTTGAGCCCCATCTGGATGGCCTTCTGAAGCACAAAGCGGGTCTGGGGCATCGGGCCTTCAAAGGCGTCGACGAGCAGCAGACAGCCGTCGGCCATGTTGAGCACACGCTCCACCTCACCGCCGAAGTCGGCGTGGCCCGGAGTGTCGATTATATTGATTTTATAATCGTTATAGTTGATGGATACGTTCTTGGAAAGAATCGTTATGCCACGCTCGCGCTCGAGGTCATTGTTATCAAGTATAAGTTCGCCGGTCGATTGGTTGTCGCGGAATAGTTTGCCGGCAAGGAGCATCTTGTCAACGAGAGTGGTCTTGCCATGGTCAACGTGAGCGATGATGGCAATGTTACGAATCTTTTGCATCTTTCTCTAAAATTTAGGGTGCAAAGTTACGATTTTTCTTCAATTCCCGCAATATTAGATGTGACAATCAGTACATCTGATAGTCAAACGTCAGCACCTGGAACTCCGTGCGGCGGTTAATCTGGTCGGCCACCTCTTGGTCCGCCTCGGGGAGGGTGAGTATGTATGCCTCGTCAAGCACCTGACCTTCGGGAAACTGCGGATACTCGCGGGCAATGCGCTTGGTAACGGTCTTGGGGCGCGACTCGCCGTAGCCCTGCGCCTGCAGACGGTCGGGGGCTATACCGGCCTCTATCAGATAGTCAACCACGCTTGCTGCCCTGCGCTGCGAGAGCGAGATGTTATACTCGTCAGTGCCCCAGCGGTCGGTGTGCGAGGCCATCTCGATGGTGATGTTGGGGTTGTCGCGCAGCATGCCCACAAGCTCGTCGAGCGCGGTGCGCGACTCGGGGCGGAGCGTGGCCTTGTCGAAATCGTAGAATATATTCTCGAGGATATTGGGCTTGGAGATGGAGGCGAGGATGAAGTCTATGCCATACTCGGCATCCTCCTCGGCGGTGTCGGATGTGAACTGCTGCTTGGCGTTGAGATACCCCTTGGCCCCGGCAAGCATGACGTAGCTCACGCCACGCTCAAGCGGGAATGAGAATGAGCCGTCGGGCTTGGCAAACGCCTTCTGATTAGAGCCGTCGTCACCCACAATGCGTATGATGGCATTAGGCACAGGCTCCTCGTCCTTATCGAGCACCCAGCCCGAAATCAGCACTTTGAGGTCGGGAAGCTCGAAAGAATAGAGGTGGTCATAGCCACGGCCATCGCCGCGATTGGAGCTGAAATATCCGGCATCGCGCCCGGGTGTGGCATAGGTCATGCCGAAATCATCACCCTCGGAGTTGATGGGTGCGCCCATATTCTCCACGAGCCATCCGCCCGAGGGGGTCATGGTGGCGCGGAATATGTCAAGTCCGCCCAGACCGGGGTGGCCGTCGGAGGAGAAATACATCACTGAGTCAGTGAGCATGTAGGGGAACACCTCGTCACCCGGGGTGTTGATGGCCTCACCGAGATTTTCAAGACTGCCGGCACGCTCGCGCAGGTTGATGCGCCAAAGGTCCTTGCCGCCGTGGCCGGGCATGTCGGATGAGAAATACAGCCACTCGCCCGAGGGGCTGACGGCGGGATGTCCGTATGAAGAGAGTGTGTCGGCGGTTATCTCCAGCTTTACAGGCGCGCTCCACTGGGCATCAGAGCGTTGCGAGGTGTAGATTTCAGTGCCGGTGTTGGATGACGGCTTGCGTATGGCACGGGTGAGATACATCGTCGAGCCGTCAGGCGAGAATGAGCATATGCCCTCGTCCCACTCCGAGTTAAGCTCGCCCTCCACCGGCTCGGGACGTTGCCACTGCCCAAGCTCGTTCTTGCGGGCCATCCATATGTCACTGCGCTTCATACCTGTAATCTCACTGCGCGCAGTGCCTTTGACCTTTTCGTTTGTGGTGGTGAAGTAGAGCACATCGCCGTTGAACATGGGTGAGAAATCCGAACGGCGCGAGTTGAAGAGCGTGGCATTGCGCACGACGTAGCGCGTCTTGTTCTTCTTAATCTCGGCGGCCTTGCGTGCTCCGGCCAACTGGCGGGCGGCATTCTCGTCGGTGGGATACAACGCGAGATACTCCTCATAAGCCTTAATAGCCTGAGGATACGCACCCTGCCCGTGCTGGGCCTGGGCAAGACGGAGCACTATCGAGCTGTCGGGATAGCCGTAGCGCAGTGCGTTCTGATAGGCCGCGGCGGCACGGGCATCCTGGCCGAGCAGACGGTGGCACTCGGCCATCTTGTAGGCCACCTCGGCACGCTGCGCACGCTGTTCGCGCGGCTTCAGCTTGTTATATATCTTGCGATAGGTCTTGGAGGCGTCAAAATATTCGCCACGGGCCATCTGCTCGTCGGCCACACTCATCTTGGCCCCGGAGCATGATGCAAGCAGGACCAGAGCCGACACTATATATAATATATGTGTAAATCTTTTCATCGTCATATATTTCGAATCAGGAAATCAAATCTACCCTCAGCCCTTCGTTGGCAAGGATGGTGGAGGGGAAAACGGTCACAGCCTCGTCAAGCAGAGGTTGCTCGCCTTGCAGATAACGCTTGGAGAAATGGCCTATTATCAGACGGTTCGCGCCTGCGTCACGTGCCGTCATAGCCGCCTGCAACGATGTAGAGTGGCCGCGTTCAAGAGCGGTAGACTCGAGCGACGAATGATAAGTGGCCTCGTGATACACCGTGTCGACCCCTGCGATGTCGCGGGCCACGCGAGGGTTATACATCGTGTCGCTGCAATAAGCATAGCTCACCGACGGGTCGGGCGGAGTGGTCAGCCGGTCGTTGGGAACGACGGTGCCGTCGGGCTTCACATAGTCGGCCCCCTCCTTGATGGCCTGAAGCTGTGAGACGGGTATGCCGAGATACTTCACCATGTCGCCCCGCAGATGGCGCAGTTTGGGCTTCTCGCGGAATATGAATCCCGTGCATGCTATGCGGTGATACAGGGGGAATGTCTCGACCGTGAGGGCAGAATCCTCATATATCACACGCCGCTCGCCCAGCTCAATAATGTCATACACTATCTCGTAGGAACTCTGGCGGTTGAAAAAATCCATCCATGACTTCAGCAGTTCGGCTCCCTCGCGAAACAGGTGGATTGTCACACGCCCCTGCACACCGTGGAGCGACATCGTGGACAGCAGACCGGGCAGACCGAAGAAATGGTCGCCGTGGAGATGCGAGATGAATATGTGGCCGAGACGCGAGAACTTTAGCCCCATGCGGCGGAAAGATGACTGCGCGCCTTCGCCGCAATCAATCATGAAGAGCTTGTCGCGGAAATCCACGACCTGACATGACGGCTGATGGCGCGCCGAGGGGGTGGCCGACCCGCAACCCAATATGTCTATTTGAAATTTTGCCATGAGTGTTTCTTTCGTTACAAAGTTAACACATTATCATGAATCGGGTTGCCTAAAGTGACAAAAATTACGTCTAAATTACACATCCAGCCCACAAGTGAGCATAAAATTAGGATGCCGGCAAGGTTTTTCGGCCGAAAATGACTAATTTTGCACTAAATCATTAAACTTCTAATTACCATATGCAAGCTCGCGAAAGCCTCAATGAATATTTCAGAGACTCTATACGCAACAACTGGGAGCGTCCGGCACTGACCGACATGGGGTCGATAACCCTGTCATACAAGGATGTAGCCCGAAAGATTGCCAAGCTTCATATCCTTTACAAGGAGATAGGTCTACAACCCGGTGACAAAATAGCACTCTGCGGCAGGAACTCCTCACAGTGGTGCGTGGCCTTCATCGCCACTCTCACTTACGGAGCGGTGATTGTGCCCATTCTTGCCGACTTCAAGCCCGATAACGTACAGCATCTCATCAACCACTCCGATGCCAAGCTGGCCATCGTCGACGACAATGTGTGGGAGGCCCTCAACCCCGACGGCATGACTAAGATAGCAGGTGCGCTCAGCACCCGCGACTACTCGCTTCTGCACTCCAACGATGAGCGTCTCACCCATGCCCGTGCCCACCTCAACGAGCTTTTCGGCCACGCTTACCCTGACCGATTCACCCCCGAGGATGTGGAGTATTATAAGGAGGACCGCGACGAGCTGTGCCTCATATCCTACACTTCAGGCTCAACCGGCTTCTCGAAAGGTGTGATGCTCCCCTACCGCTCACTGTGGTCAAACGTTCAGTACTGTCTCGACCACATCAAGTCAGACCCCGGCGACGGCGTGGTGTGCATGCTCCCGCTCGCCCACATGTACGGTCTGACCATCGATATGCTCCGCCCCTTTGTGGCCGGCAACCATATCAATATCCTCACCCGCACCCCATCGCCCCGCGTGCTCATGGATGCGTTTGCCCAGGTGCGCCCGCGCTACATCGTGGCCGTGCCCCTCATCCTTGAGAAGATTATCCGCACCCGCGTGTTCCCGATGCTCGAGAAGCCTCTGATGAAGCTGATGCTCATGATGCCTTTTGTCGACGACCGTCTGTTGGCACGTGTGCTCGACCGCCTCAAGGAGACCTTTGGCGGCAATCTTCAGGAAATCATCATCGGCGGTGCGGCCCTCAACAAGGATGTGGAACGCTTCCTGCGCCGCTGCGGATTTCCCTACACCGTGGGCTACGGCATGACCGAGTGCGGCCCGCTCATCTCATACGCACCGACAACCGACAACCGCATGGCATCGTGCGGACGCATCGTTGACCGCGTGCAGGTCAAGGTGGCCTCGCCCAATCCTGCATCAGTCCCCGGCATACTTTATGTCAAGGGTGACAACAATATGCTCGGCTATTACAAGAATCCCGAAGCCACAGCCGAGGCTGTCGACGAGGACGGATGGATGTCGACAGGCGACATATGCAATCTTGACGACGAGGGCTTCCTCTATATCCGCGGACGTGACAAGAATATGATACTCGGCCCGTCAGGCCAAAACATCTATCCCGAAGAAATCGAGGACAAGCTCAACAACATGCCTTACGTGTCAGAGTCACTTGTAATCGATTCGGGCGCAGGACGACTCGTGGCTCTCATCTTCCCCGACCTCGAGAGCGCGCAGACCCAGGGCTACTCACATGCCGACATCGAGCGCATTCTTGACGACAACATCCGCACGCTCAACTCCTCGCTGCCCGGCTATTCGCAGATACAGTCATTCCGCATCCAGCAGGAGGAGTTCGAGAAGACCCCCAAACGCTCAATCAAGCGTTACCTCTATAAGTAATTCTTAGATTCTATCAGGGGAGTCTGCCATAGTCCAAGAAAGGGACAAAAAGACATAAGGGACAAAAGCGACATAAGTTTATTATTTTTGAATAATCATTGATTATCAAGATAATATATTTCTTATGTCGCTTTTGTCCCTTATGTCTTTTTGTCCCTTTCTTGGATTATGTCTATTTAATCTATAAATCAGCCTCGGCTCCGCGCTCGGCGCAATCCTGAACGAGCTTGCGGATATACCATCCATAGGTGTAAACCACGCGGTAACGGCCCGAACGGGGTAGTTTGTAAACCTTGCTCTCGTCCCCGTGGCCCGGGAGCATGAAGCTGTTCTCATCGGTGTCAATATCAGGATTGTATGCCTCGTCAAATCGGATGCAGACCTTGTCGCCGGGGCGGAGCGAGTTATACACCCTCTCCCATTTGCCCGATTCTATAAACGCTCGCGGCGTAGGGCCGTCTGCTCCACGGCCTACCACGAAGACTGTCGGACCGTCACCGGCACGCACTATCCCTGGCACAGTGTCGACACGCTCAGGCAAAAGGTATTGCGCGAGTGCGAGTCCCTTGCAAGCCCTGATGCCCTCGGCTGCCGACTCGGCGTTGATGCGCGCACCGTACTCGCTCGTGTGTATGCGGTCACGGTAAAACATCTGGCTCTTCACTTTCTCCTTTCCAAACCGCTCATACTTCACGGCGGTAATATCATTGAGGTCGATAAACGGTATCTGCTCGGCCTCAGCCACCTGACTCGACCATAGGCCGTATGTGCCGTTCACTCGCGTAATCACTGTGCTGTCAGCATCATCCCATGCATTGCGCGGAGTGAGTGAGAAAAGTATGGGATTGCCGCCACGCGACTTCACATCGCCAATCATGCGGCGCATATATTCACCGAAAGTATAGACCTTCTCCTGCACCCCGGTCTCCTGAATGGTCACACACAGCGAATCATTCCCAATGCCGGGTATCGAGGCACGGGCGCGGCCGCTGTCATACGGGCCATTGTCATTGTGGCCAAGCTCGATTATCACCCAGTCGCCCGGACGGATGCCTTTGACCACATCGGCCCACAGCTTATTATAGAATGTGCGGCTGCTCATGCCTCCGAGGGCATGATTCTCCACGGTAATCTTCGAGCGGTCGAAATGGTCGGGCATGAAATATCCCCAGCCCCACTGTCCGCTGTTGCCGTTACCGAGCGTGCCGGTGCGCATCGTCGAGTTACCGACAAGGAAGAGCACGGGATTATCGCCCACGCGGGTCGACCCTGCCACAGGGCGCGCCATGCGTGCCACGTCCAAACTATCGGGCGTATTGTCAACCACACCGTTGACATCCTTGACCGGCCCCGGCACAACGCCCGAAGCATTAACCATACATATATTAGTAGAAACCGCCATTGCAGTCAGCAGTCCTGATAGAAATCTTTTCATGGTACGTCTCTAAACTCTATACTTTAACCTTTATACTCTATACTTTTAAAATGCCTTAGAAAGCACCGAATTGTAATACTTCGGGTCGCCTGTGACCTCTTCACCAATAAACGGAGGTATGGCCACAGCCGCCTCGGCATCCTCAAGCTCAACCTCGGCAAGAATCAGTCCGTCATGACGGCCGTGAAACACATCCACCTCCCAGCGGCGGCCACCGTGCATGACTATATAGCGGGTCTTGTCGATGCTCCACCCGCCTGCCAGGCATGAAGCCATATCCTCGGCATCGGCCACGGGTATCTCATACTCCCACTCGTCGCGAACCGCACCCGAGTTGCGCCCTTTGACCGTAATCCAAGCGTGGTCATCGCACACGCGGAGCCTCACCGTGGCCTCGGGCCTGTCCGACAGGTAAGTCTGACGGATATGCCTCCGCTCGGTGGCCGATAAGTCGAAACTGTTGTCCTTTACGAGAAATTTGCGTTCTATTTCCTTTGCCATTGCTCTATTTAATACTCGCGGTGAGCCATATGTCACCTTTTTTGAGTAACTTTGCAAAATTAAAAATTTTTGAGTTCCCAGTTTAGGTTTTTGACAAAAAATTTACGGACCACGCCATGCGCTTGCGCACTTTAATAGCACTTATATTATCGCTCCTGACAGTACAGCTCACCAAGGCCGACACCATGACGGTGACGGGCGTGGTGCGAGACTCACTCACACGCGAACCCATACCATTTGCCACCGTCCTGCTCATGGGCACCGACCGCGGCACACTCACCGATGACAACGGCCGCTACTCAATAACCACCGCCCTGAAGTGGGATTCCATTCAGGCCGCCACGATGGGCTATGACACCAAGGTACTTCCGGCCAAACGAGGCGCGAAGGTGCGCATCGACTTCGACCTGCATTCGACCGGCGTGCTGCTCAACACCGTCATAGCCAAGCCCAAGAAGGAGCATTACACAAAAAAGAACAATCCGGCGGTCGAGTTCATGGAGCGCATACGCGCCACCCGCGACCTTGGAGACCCGCGGCGCAAAGATAACTACAATTACGACAAATACGAGCGCATAACACTGGCCATCAACGACTACCACTTCAACGATTCGGCTAAAAAAGGCTTTGACAAGAAGTTTTCGTTCATAAAGGAGTACATGGACACCTCGGCCCTGACAGGTGTGCCCATTCTCAACGTGGCCCTGCGTGAGAAGGCTTCGGAGGTGCATTACCGCCATCAGCCGGAGAGCGAGAAGGAGTATGTCAAGGGCCTGCGCAACGCGGGTATGGACGAGATACTCGACCCGCAGAGCATGCAGGTGTTTTATGAGGATGTGATGCGCGAGGTAGATGTGTATGGCAACGATATACCCATACTGCAAAACCGTTTCGTAAGCCCTCTGTCGAGAATCGCCCCCGATTTCTACAAGTTCTATCTCACCGATACTGTAGAGGTCGACTCGGTGGAGTGCGTTGAGCTGACGTTTGTGCCGCGCAATGCCGCGACATTCGGCTTCACGGGCCGCTTCTATGTGCCTGTCGGCGACTCCACGATGTTCATAAAGCGCATAGTGATGCGTGTGCCCCACGACATCAACCTCAACTTTATCAACGCTATGCTCATATCGCAGGACTACGAGCAACTGCCCGACGGCACGCGCCTCAAGGTGAAGGACGACATGATAATGGAGGCCACGATATTTCCGGGTACGCCCGGCGTGTACGCCCGCCGCAACACCGTATATACCGGCCACAACTTCGACCCTGCCCCTGACCAGTCAATCTTTGACCGTGGCGGCGCGCAAGTATATGCCTCGGAGGCACACGGGCGTGACACTCAGTTCTGGGAGGAGAACCGCACCACATCTATCAGCCACGGCGAGAACTCGGTCGAGGCCATGATGAAAAGATTCCGCTCGGTACCTATATATTATTGGGCCGAAAAGGCGTTCAAGACATTTACATCGGGCTATATCACCACAGGCAATCCGTCGAAGTTTGACATAGGCCCGCTCACATCGACCTTCTCGACAAACACCGTCGAGGGATTCCGTCTGCGTGTCGGAGGCATGACCACCGCCGCGCTGTCCAAGCGATGGTTTGCCCGCGGATATGTGGCAAGAGGATTCCGTGACCATAAGTGGAAATACAGCGGCGAGGTGGAGTATTCGTTCAACGACAAGAAGCAGCACTCGCGCGAATTTCCCGTACACTCCATCCGCGCCACTCAGCTCTATGACATGAATATGCTCGGACAGCATTTCACGCTCAACAATCAGGATAACATGTTCATGTCGGCCAAACGCATGGAGGACATTCAGATGACCTATCACCGCGTGACCAAATTGGAGTACACACTGGAGATGGAGAATAACTTTTCAATCAAGTTCAAACTCCAAAACGAGCGTCAGGAGCCCACGCGCTACATGCCTTTCACCAACGGATTCGGGCAGAGCTTCGGACACTATACCATGAACTCGGCCACACTCGAACTGCGTTATGCTCCGGGCGAAAAGTTCTATCAGATGAAGACGGGCCGACTCCCCATCAACTTCGATGCGCCGATATTTACATTAAGCCACACTTTGGCACCCAAGGGAGCATTCGGCAATCCGTTTGCCATCTCCACGACCGAGGCTTCGTTCAGCAAGCGGTTCTGGTTTTCGGCATTCGGATTCATGGATGTGTTCCTCAAAGGCGGTCATGTATGGAGTCGGTCACCCTACCCCAATCTGCTTATCCCCAATGCCAACCTGTCATACTTCCTCCAGCTTGAATCGTTCTCGTGTCTCAACCCTATGGAGTTCATCAACGACAGCTATGCGCAGTGGGACCTCACCTACTGGGCCAACGGCGCAATCCTCAACTATATACCTCTGCTGAAAAAACTGAAACTGCGTGAGGCAGTATTCTTCCGCGGACTCTACGGCCATCTCAGCCACCGCAACAGACCCTGGGAGCATCCCGAGCTATACGCATTCCCGGCCGACGCGCACACCCAGCTCATGAGCTCAACCCCCTACATGGAGGCCGGCGTGGGCGTTGACAATGTATTCAAGATACTCCGCATCGACTACACCTGGCGACTGACCTACCGCAACGACCCCAACGCCTGCCGCAGCGGCCTGCGATTCATGTTCCACTTCACGTTCTGATGGCTACAATTAATACCATGTCAAACCCAAAAGTATCAGTAATAGTCTGCACCTACAACCAGGAAAATACCATAGGTCGCACACTTGAATCAATATTGTCGCAGGAGGTAGATTTTGATTACGAAATCGTACTTGCCGATGATTGCTCGAGTGATTCCACGCCTGAAATATGCAAGGACTATGCAGCACGATACCCCGATATCATAAGGCTTTCACTCAATAATCCCAACAAAGGCATCGTTGACAATTACTTCGATTGCATCGAGTTATGCCGTGGAGAGTATATCGCTGACCTTGCCGGCGACGACTTTTGGGTTGACAATAAAAAACTTGCAAAACAGGCAGCCATACTTGACAGCGATTCGTACATCGTATTGTGTCATGCCGGATGGAAAGCCGTATACCCTGACGAATCTCCTGCTGAATCAAGCATCTGGTGTATTCCTAACGAAGAGTACATCAAAGGCGGAGCTGAACTGACTCTCTCGTTGCTTAGACACGAAAAGGAAAAGAATTTCATACACCTGTGTTCCGCCATGTATCGGAGAGATACGGTGACGGCTCTCATGCAGAAATACCCACAACTGTTCCGCAACAAATGGCTGACATGTGAAGACTTTCAACTCAACGTAATGCTGTCAGCCTCGGGAAAAATCGCATATATTCCTGACACAGTGCTCCACTACACCATAGGCGCACCATCAATTTCATCCGATGAAAATCCATTAAAGGTAATTCGCTTTAACATCGGTGTGGTAAAATTGACCCTGCGTCTTGCTGAAGTTTTAGGTGTAGCCAAGTCCTCACTTGCCGACTATTTCGCGAGTGTCATGCAATACATTATAATGCAGTATTTCGTTCATGGTAGCCGTGAGGGAAAAAAACTTGTAAACGATTTGCTCCGAGAGGAAGAAATACCTCTTTCGCTTAAAAATCGCATCACACTGGTATTAGGTTCTAATAATATCACTTGGAATATAGCAAGAAAAATTAGGGGGTATATCAAACGTAGACAAATTTTACCCCTCATTTTTGCACTTATTTTGTACGATTTAACCCTTGGTTCGTGAAATTACGCGCTAAATTTGCGGGTACATATTTTCACCACAATACCATGAAAAAACTATTGTTAATGGCGGCTTGCCGCTGACTGCATTGTATGCCAATGCCCAGACCTATCCTTATCAGGATGAATCACTGAGCCCGTATGAACGAGCTGCCGACCTCGTGTCGCGCCTGACTCTTGCAGAAAAAATCGACCAGGTCGGCCGACATCCGCCAGTCAGCCCGCATCACTACCGAGGGTGCCACAGTCAAGGTAACCCATCTGACAAACCAGAGCGGCATCGACGAGATTGTACGTGACCGGGCACTCAGCTCTGACCTCATCTACAATCTTGCCGGACAGCCTATGGGCCACACTGACGACTTTGACCGCCTCCCTGCCGGATTCTACATCGTAGGCAACCTGAAGATTGTAAAGAAATAACAGTCAGACATCCCAACGGCAACCATATACACCTGATAACATATAGAATCAACAACCCTAATCCGGGGGAACGGAAGGACTGCCACCAAAAGCACCTCCGCTCCCCCGGATTCTTCTATATTTAATATAATTGATAACTGCCCGATAAAAATCTATAATCTAAATTTCGATGAAAGATTGGCTGAGAATTGGCATGGAACAAAAATTATGATTAATTTTGTTATAAGTTAACAGGAATATCGATTATGAACCGACCGCTTATATTTATATCCAATGACGATGGCATCGAGGCCCGCGGACTTGAGCATCTTGTGAGAATCGCCGTGCAGCACGGCGATGTGATTGTGGGTGCCCCCGACTCGCCTCAGTCTGCCAAATCATCAGCCCTCACAGCCAATGCCCCGCTCGAAGTCAAGAGTCACCCCTCAATCGACGGCGCACAGGTCTACAGCATCACCGGCACCCCGGTGGACTGCGTGAAGGTGTCGATGCACGCGCTGCTTGACCGCAAGCCCGACCTCGTGCTCTCGGGCATAAACCACGGCTCGAACGCGGCTGTCAACAATATCTACTCGGGCACGATGGGTGCGACGATGGAGGGCTGCATTCTCGGCATCCCTTCGATAGGATTCTCGCTGCTCGACCATTCGATGAAGGCCGATTTTGACCCGCTGACCCCGTTTATCGACGAAATCATAGGCCACGTGCTGGCCAAAGGACTGCCCGAGGGGATATGCCTCAACGTAAACTTCCCCACCGAATGCACCCCCAAGGGCATGAAAGTGGTGCGCGCCGCCAAGGGGTACTGGACCGAGGAGTATGCCGACTATACCACCCCTCACGGCAAGCCATTCTACTGGCTCACAGGCAAATTTCACAACGAAGAGCCTGACAACCCCGACACCGACGAGTACTGGCTGGCTCGCGAATACGGCACAATCGTGCCGATACGTCCCGACCAGACTGCAGCCGACAAGATTGACGCCATAAAGGAAATCATAAGCTGATGAGTCTGAAGAACTCTATCCTGCTGACCGTCCTGCTGACTGTGCTGACAGCCGGGCAGGCGGCCGCGTTCCCGCTCAAGGTGGCCGGACTCGACACCACGCGCACAGCCGTGTGGATTCATGACCTGCGCTGGGGATATGACCTTGTCAATGCCAATATCGACAAGAGCCTCATACCGGCATCGGTCATGAAGACGGTGACATGCGCCTCGCTACTCAATCTTGCATCGAGCGACGAGCGGTTTGACACACGCATAGCTGTCACCGGCCACGTAAAGGACTCGGTGCTCGAGGGCAACGTCATAGTCCACGCCATCGGTGACCCTACGATTGAGTCGCAATATTTCCCCGAGACACAAGGATTTGCCGACAGTATCGCCACAGCACTTTCGCGCATGGGCGTGAAACGCATCACCGGCGACGTAATCATCGACGAGAGCGCGTTTCCCGACGCCACTACCCCTCCCGGATGGATGGCCGAGGACATACCGTGGTATTACGGAGCGCGGCTACAGGGTGCCAATATTCATGACAACCGTTTCCGCCTCACCCTCCCGTCAAAAAAGACCGTGCCCGAGGTTCCCGACCTGAAATTTCAGTTTGTCAATGCCAAACGCCGCGGCGTGAAGGTAGACCGCAAGGATGGCTCAGAGACCATGATAGTGAGCGGCAACGCACGCCGAGGCTTCAGCGAGACCTTCTCCATACCCTATCCGCGCAAGGCAATGCGAGCCGAAATCATCAGTGTGCTAAAGGACTACGGCATAACCGCCCTCGGCGGCAAGCTCAAAACCGCAGGGGACGAAACCACGATTTACACCCACCTCTCCCCGCGCCTCGGCGACATCATGGAGAGCCTCATGCACCGTTCTGACAACCTCATGGCCGAGGGGGTGCTCCGCGCCATAGCCCCCGGCGGCACACGAGCCCAGGCCATAGCCGAGGAGAATGCCGTATGGGCAATGAATGGCATCAGCGCACACGGCGTGAACATCGTGGACGGCAGCGGGCTGTCGCGCGACAACCGGCTGACCGCACGGTTTCTCGGCGAAATCAACCGCCACATGCTGGGAGAGGAATACGGAAGCGAATACCTGTCGCTCTTCCCGCTTGCCGGCATCCACGGCACGATGAAAAATTTCCTCATCGACACCCCGCTGGAGCGTCGTGTGGCCATGAAGACAGGGTCGATGAAAGGGGTGCAGAGCTACAGCGGCTATCTTCTCGACGAAGAGGGACGCCCCACACATCTGCTCGTTTTCATAGTAAACGGATTCAGGTGCAGCCGTCCGGCGTTAAAAAATGACATCCAGCGTTTGTTATTAGAATTATTTGATGTAAGTTTGCAGGATAATTAGCAGGATGTCCGGCAAACGATGTCAGACACCCTCTTAGAGCATATTGATATGAAGCATAATTACAGCGAGCTTGTCAAGCTGGCTTACGAAATAGAAGGGCTTCTCACCCTCCAGGCACAAAGAGGCGAGAATGCAGTGGCAATGGTCGACGAAATGCTGGCCGAGAAGATTGCCGTGCTCAGTCGCTCGTTTCAAGAGGAGGCGGATGACGAGATAGCCGAATCGGCACTCGAAGAGGAGGAGATGATGGCCGAGCAGCCCGCACCGGCTAACACTCCCGAACCCGCACACACTCCCGAACCGGCCCCGGAACCTGTTCCTACTCCTGCCTATGAACACGCTCCTGAACGTCAGCCCGTGACCGAGCCTGAGCCAAAGATAGTGGAAATCTATGCCGAGGAGGAGGAAGAAACCCCTCTAACCCTTGACGAGAAACTGGCCCGACAGCGCGCGAAAAACCTCTTTACGGCCTTCACGCTCAATGACAAGTTCCGCTTCCGTCGCGAACTGTTCCGCAACTCGCAGGAGGAATTTGATGATGCCCTCAACGTAATCTCCCAGATGTCGACCGTCGAGGAGGCCGAGGAATATGTCTACGACGACCTATGCCTCGACCCCGAAAGCGACGACGTCAAGGCATTCATGGACATCATAATCAAGCACTTCTAAACTCCCGGAATGTCAGGCAAACTCTACATAGTCCCCACCCCCGTGGGCAATATGGCCGACATGACGCCGCGTGCCGTTGAAGTGCTGAAGTCGTGCGGTCAGATATACGCCGAGGACACTCGCACTTCAGGAGTGCTGCTGCGCCATTTCGATATTGAGACCCCGTGCGCGTCACATCACAAGTTTAACGAGCATGCCACGGTGCGCCCCATCATCGACCGTCTGCTTGCAGGCGAGACCGTAGCCCTAATCTCCGACGCCGGCACACCCGGCATAAGCGACCCGGGCTTTCTGCTCACCCGTGAATGCCGCCGCGAAGGGATAGATGTCGAGACCCTGCCCGGCCCTACGGCCTTCGTGCCCGCACTGGTCAATTCAGGACTGCCAACCGACCGCTTCACCTTCGAGGGGTTCCTGCCCCCCAAGAAAGGACGGCGCACACGCCTGGAGCGCATAGCCGCCAATGACTGCACGAGCATAATCTATGAGTCACCGCTCCGACTGGTCAAGACGCTCGGCGAACTCATAGAAGTGTGCGGGGCTGACCGGCCTGCCAGCGTGTCAAGGGAGATATCCAAGATGTACGACACCACCCACCGTGGCACACTCGGCCAGCTGGAAATGTACTTCAAGGAAAACATTCCGCGCGGAGAGATTGTTATCATTTTGGGTGCCATTGACGATTCGGCCCCGAAGGTACACAAGAATAAATACAAACAAGATTAGCTCACTTTTCAACAATCACCACGAATATGAAAAAGATTGCATCCATCGCCATTGTGGCAGCCGCTATCCTTACCGGCTGTAACGGCGACAAGCTTCGCGAAGCCGAGGCCCAGAATCAACAGCTCAAAGGTGACCTCAGTGAAACTCTCGCCACACAGGACAGCCTGCTCGTGCTCGTCAACGACATCTCTGACGGCATGGCCCAAATCAAGGACCTCGAGAAAATCATCAGCACTCCCGGCGGCCTCGGAGCCGAGTCCACATCGCGTAAGGAGCAGATACGCAACGACATGATAGCCATACAGCAGGCCCTGCAGGAGCGTCGCGAACGACTAGCCGAGCTTGAGGCCAAACTCGAGAAATCGGGCGGCGAGAACTCTACACTCAAGCGCACAATCTCCAACCTCAAGGCCCAGATAGCCGACCAGACCACCGAGATTGCCACCCTCACCAACCAGCTCGCATCAGCCAACATCAAGATTGAGGAACTTAGCAGCACAGTATCTACGCTCAACACCCAAGTTGACTCACTCAGCACCGATGTGACCACCGAACGCGAGCTCAAGGCTGCAGCCGAGGCCGAGGCCGAAAAGGCAACCAACGAACTCAACGCATGCTACTATGCCATCGGCAACAACAAGGAACTCAAGGAACGCAACATCCTCTCGTCAGGATTCCTGCGCAAGACCAAGGTCATGAAGGGCGATTTCGACATGAACTACTTCCAGACCGCCGACAAGCGCACCCTTACCGAGATTGCCACACACAGCAAGAAGGCCGAGGTCATGACCAGCCAGCCCAAGGACTCCTACCAGATTGTCGACGTCAACGGCCAGAAGGTAATAAAGATTACCAATCCCGCCAAATTCTGGCAGGTGTCTAACTTCCTCGTAATCAAGGTGGATTAATCTCCACCACACAATCATACGATTATTCTGAATGTTGAATCTCGGATTTTGAACATTGTCATACCGACCGGCTCTGCGGCCAGTCGCGCATAGATAATTTCAAAATCCGAGGTTCAACATTTAGAGGTTGTTATAAAACGGCCTCTTAAATTTTATTTATTCATACTTACCTTCCCAACACTTTTCATGAAAATCTTAAACGCATTGACAAGCATTGCACTATGCTGCACCATGGAGACATTTGCGGCCAATCCTGACGCCAAGTATGCCGACTATCCCTCATACGCAGGCGAGGACCTCGAACTCACAGTCGACAATTCAGGCACCCGCTGGCGTCTATGGTCACCCGCAGCCGAGGCTGTGCGTCTGACCATCTACCCCACCGGCTCCAACACCAAGGCTGAACGGACAATTGACATGACCCGTTCTGACAATGGCACTTGGGTGGCATCATCGCCCGAGAAACTCTATGGCAAGTATTACACATTCTCGGTCAAGCAGGACGGCAAATGGCTGAAAGAGACCCCGGGCGTGTGGGCCAAGGCCGTCGGACTCAACGGCGAGCGTGCCGCCATAATCGATTTTTCCGAGACCAATCCCGAAGGATGGGCGCAGGACCGCGGTCCGGCCATCGCCCATATCAATGACGCTGTAATCTACGAGATGCACCATCGCGACTTCTCGGAACACCCGTCATCAGGCATTGCAAACAAAGGCAAATTCCTTGCACTGACCGAGCCTTCAACCGTCAATTCCACCGGCGAGGCAACAGGCATCGACCACTTGAAGGAACTCGGAGTGACCCACGTGCACATCCTTCCCTCCTATGACTACAACAGCGTCGACGAGGCCAACCTCCAGGCCAACCAATACAACTGGGGCTATGACCCGCTGAACTACAACGCCCCCGAAGGCTCATATTCCACCAATCCCTCCGACCCCTCCGCACGAGTGCGCGAGATGAAGGAGATGGTCAAGTCGCTGCATGATAACGGCATCGGCGTGATTATGGATGTCGTGTACAACCACACAGCCGACAATGACGACTCCAACTTCTCGCTCACATCCCCCGGCTATTACTACCGTCACCGCAACGACGGCTCATACAGCGACGCCTCAGGCTGCGGCAACGAGACCGCATCAGACCGCCAGCAGATGCGCGACTTCATCATCAACTCGGTGAAATACTGGGCCAAAGAGTATCATATCGACGGATTCCGTTTTGACCTCATGGCCATCCATGACATCGAGACGATGAATCAGGTTGCCGCCGCGCTCAAGGAAATCAACCCCGACATATTCGTGTATGGCGAGGGCTGGACCGCAGGTGACTCCCCCCTGCCCGTGGAGCGACGCGCACTGAAGGAGAATGTGGCCAAGATGCCTCAGATAGCAGTATTCAGCGATGACATCCGCGACGCCATCAAGGGGCACTACACCGATGCCGCCGACCGTGGATTTGCCACAGGCAAGCCCGGCCTCGAGGAGACTGTAAAGATAGGCATCGTAGCCGCCACCGACCATCCGCAGGTCGACTATTCCAAGGGCAACAACTCGAAATTCCCCTACGCCGCAGCCCCGACCCAGATTATCAACTATGTGTCATGCCACGACGACCTGATGCTCACCGACAAACTGCGCAAGTCCATGCCCGATGCCACCGACGCCGAGCGTCAGCGTGCCGCACGCCTGGCCCAGACCATCGTGCTGACATCGCAGGGCACACCGTTCATATTTGCCGGTGAGGAAATTTTCCGCGACAAAAAAGGTGTGCACAACTCCTACAAATCGCCCGACTCAATCAACGCAATCGACTGGACCCTCAAGCATGCCAATGCCGAGCAAATGGCATACTATAAGGAACTGATAAAACTGCGCAAGGAGCATCCCGCGTTCCGCATGACAACTACCGAGGACGTAGCCAAGCACATCAAGTTTGACAAGACCGAGCCGGGCCTCATCTCCTACTCCATCACCGACAACGCCAACGGCGACGCATGGAAGGAAATCAAGCTCATATTCAACGGCTCGGAGGAGCAGCGCGAGGTGAAGATACCGCGCGGCAACTGGACCATCATAGCCGAGGACGGACGCATCAACGCCTCGGGCCTCGGCACCACCAAGGGCGGCAAACTCACCGTAGCCCCCACCTCGGCACTGATTCTCGCAAAAGAGAAATAGGCCTGAACACAACCACAGCAACATTGTGTGCAATGGGAGGATGTTAAAAAACAGCCTCTCATTGCACAATTTTTTTGATTTGAGGCTTGGAGATTAAAACGAAAACCATTAATTTTGTGTTATAAAAATACAACCACATCAGAGACGATTGGGAAACTCTTCAATTTATTCTGAAATACCGAGACAAAGCTTAGCCGACTAATGGCGGGCCTCATCCCCTTCGGGGGAGGCAAGCATTGCCCGGAGGATTACAAAGGTCGACGGAGCGCTCAAATCCTGTCATTCGGAGTTTCATCATCTTGCTCTGGTGTGGCTTTTTTGTGTCCATACGTAAGATATTTTTCTATTTTTTAACTTGCCATGCGTATGTGCATGGCGAACTTACACGTCTGAGGACGTGTTTTTTATGTATTAAAGGAATAGAAATCAACTCGTAAAATCTTACGGATATGAAAAAGGCAGATTCAGACCCCATTCGTATTGGGGAAGAGCCCGAGATGCATCGTCTCGACGCACATCCCGAGGCACAACGCCTCGAGGGACATCCCGTGCCGGAAAGCCTCCCTGAGCATAAGGAGGAGACCCCGGTGACGGCACCGTTTGAAAACAAGGTAGCAGCCACGACTGACGTGCAGGAGGCCAAAGGCATGGCACGCGGAGCCGGGTGGATTGCGCTCGGCATACTCGCTCTCATGGTGGTAGCGGCATTCCTGTGGCCCCCGCGCGCATCTCAGCGCGACGCCATCATGGCATCGGCCTCCTATCCGACGGCTGTAACTAACGGTCGATATTACTCAAGCGTGCCCACCTACAGGCAGGGCGCGATAGTCTCTGACACCATCGTTGAGCTTGTCAGCACCGTGGCTCAGGGGCAAAAGCCATCGGCAGTCGTAGTATATCTCTTTGACACCGACAGCTCGGTAATACCCGAGACAGCCGCTCTCACAAGCATGGCCAAGCAGGCTAACAATTCAGGCAAGACTGTCGTGATAAAAGCCTATACTGACGAGACAGGCCGTGTGGCCTACAACCAACGACTGTCAGAACGCCGCGCCAAGGCCGTAGGCGACTATATGGCAGCCCACGGAGTGCCCGCTTCGCATATCAAGGCTAAGGGTTACGGCCCGACACATGCATATGCAACCAACGCTCAGGACCGCCGTGCCGAAGTCTCCCTTGAATAAAGCATAGTGATATTCATGCAGGAGTATCATGAAACCTCCGAAAAGGCATAAGGACATATAGACAAAAGCGAGACATGTTTTTTTCTTTATGTCCCTATGCTTTTTTATGGGCTTATGCCACTCCGATAGTCTTAAATACAAAATAACTCTCCCGTAAATGAAAAATGGTGTATTATTCCAATACTTTGAATGGAACCTGCCCGCCGATGGCAGACTGTGGGAACAGCTGGCCCGTGACGCCTCGCATCTCGCCGAGATAGGTGTGACAGCCGTGTGGATTCCGCCGGCATATAAAGCCGACGAACAGGCCGATGAGGGGTATGCCACATATGACCTGTATGACTTCGGCGAATTTGACCAAAAGGGTGGCGTGCGCACCAAATACGGCACACGCGGCCAGCTCGAAAATGCAATCAAGGCGTTGCACGACAATGGCGTGCAGGTGATTCTCGACACCGTGCTCAACCACAAGGCCGGAGGCGACAACCCCGAACGTTTCCAGGCCATTCAGGTCGAGGATGGCGACCGCTGCAAGGATGTCGGAGAGCCTAGAGAAATCGAGGCATTCACCGATTTTGAGTTTCCCGGCAGAGGCGACAAGTATTCGTCGTTCAAATGGCACTGGTATCACTTCTCGGGAGTCGACTATGACAATATCACAGGCGACAAAGGTGTGTTCCGCATACTTGGCGAAGGCAAGGGGTGGAGCCAGGGAGTTGACGGCGAAAACGGCAACTACGACTATCTGCTGGCCAACGACATAGACATGGACAACCCCGAGGCCACCGATGAAATGTGCCGGTGGGGAAAGTGGGCCATGAAGACATTCGGGTTTGACGGCGTGCGCATGGATGCCGTCAAGCACATCGACCATAACTTCACAGCACGGTTTCTCAGCGTGGTAAGGGCCGACGCAGGGCGTGACCTGTATGCCGTAAGTGAATACTGGAGTCAGGAGCTCGACAGCCTCACGGGATTCATCAAGGCCGTCGGAGGGTCGACCGACCTCTTTGACGTGCCGCTCCACTTTAACTTCTACGAGGCTTCGGAGGCAGGTGAGAAATACGACATGAGCCGTCTGCTCGACGGCTCACTCGTTATGGCTGACGGATGCCATGCGGTAACGTTTGTCGACAATCACGACTCGCAGCCCGACAGCAGCCTGCAATCTGACGTGCAGGACTGGTTCAAACCGCTTGCCTACGCGCTGATTCTACTCATGAAGGACGGCTACCCCGTCATATTCTACGGCGACTATTACTCGATATGCCACCACGAGGAGGAGCCTGACGGCAATGTCGACGATGTGCGCGAGGCTTCGCCCCACCGTCACATCATCGACATACTCCTTGAGGCACGATGCAGGTATGCCTACGGCGAGCAGACACTGCTGTTTGACCACTGTTCGACCGTCGGACTCGTCAGACACGGCGACGCCGAACATCCCGGCTCGGGCCTCGTCATGCTCATGAGCAATGGCGACGAGGGGTCAAAACACATTGACCTCGGGCCGGAACACGCCGGAGAGTCCTGGCGCGAATTCACGGGAAGCATCCCCGACACAATCACTCTTGACGAAAACGGTTGTGCCGAATTCCGCACCCAAGGCCGCAACGTGGCTGTATGGGTCAGGGAAAGCTGAACGCGAAAGTGATTTAGGGGGTGTAAAAAAGCAACCCTTAAATCACTCCGTGGGCTGAGAGCAGCATGGTCATATTGTCGCGGAGCTTGCGGGCCTCGGCGGCTGCGGCCTCGGCAAAATCCTCGCCGGTCGACGCATAGATGATGCCACGCGAAGAGTTGACAATGAGTCCGCACTCGCGGGTCATACCCCACTTGGCCACCTCCTCAAGACTGCCACCCTGCGCACCGACGCCGGGCACGAGCAGGAAATTGTCGGGAGCCACGCGGCGCACCTCAGAGAACATAGCACCCTGTGTGGCACCGACCACAAACATCAGCTGGTCCTCGTTGCCCCACTTGCGGGCTGTCTCAAGCACATGCTCGAAGAGACGTGTGCCGGTCATGTCGGTAAGGAACTGGAAGTCACGGCTTCCGGGATTGGATGTGAGAGCGAGAAGTATCACCCAACGGCCCTCATAGTCCATAAAAGGCTTCACGCTGTCAAAACCCATGTAGGGGGCTACGGTGATAGCGTCGACACCCATGTTCTCGAAGAACGCACGCGCATAGAGCGACGAGGTGTTGCCTATGTCGCCACGCTTGGCATCGGCGATGATGAGCTGGTCGGGATAATTCTCGCGCAGATACTTGACAGTGCGGTCGAGTGCCTGCCATCCCTCCACACCCAGGCTCTCATAGAATGCCGTATTGGGCTTGTAGGCCACGCAATAGGGGGCGGTAGCGTCGATTATAGCCTTGTTGAATGTGAAGATAGGGTCCTCGACATCACGCAGATGCTCGGGGATTTTCTTTATGTCGGTGTCAAGACCTACGCAAAGAAACGACCCTTTCTTACGGATGTTTTCAAGAAGTTGTGTGCGGTTCATAACTGTAATTTATGATTGAATATTATACTATTATCTATTTTGTAAAAACGTAGCCCGAGAGTTCCAATGTGTTGAGTTCGCGCTCATTCTCCCACGTTTCTCTATCGTAACGGACGTTCAGTTCACGCACCACATATATAGTGTCGGAATTGCCCGAAATCGGGCGAAGCACCACGGGACTGAACGGCACATCTTTATCAAGACGCAACAGGCTGTCGATTGGCAACGAGTAAGTGACATCTTCGCTTACTATCACCTCACCGCCGACCGGCATGGCCGTCCGTCCGTAATGACTGCGCTTGTATCTTACCGAAGAGTACCCTTCCGGCAGTGTCACGAAGTCGGTTTTAGCCTCCAGGTCGATGCGCACGGGCTTATGCACGACGGTGTCATTATCATAGCTCTTGATGAAATAGTCGCTTATGTAAGAGCCCTCATCATCACTATAATACACCGCCGCGGTGATGTCGGTAAGTTTGGAATGGTCATCTTTCTCGTCAAGATAATGAATCTTGGATTCTATATCTTTCCTGCGCTCCTTGGGCAGAGCTTCGAAAGCCTTGACAAACGCCTCCTCACTTACAGGAAACTCGCTGAACCCCATCTCCACGAGAGCCTCACGCAGATTGCGGCGCATCATAGCATCGGTGAGCGTGGTATAGTTGAAATAAGGTAGCACCGATGTGGCCATAAACACTACGGCAAACGAGATAGCCACCCCGCTGTATATGCGGGTGCGGCTTAGTATCATATAGAGGAATACTATGTAACACCACACATTGAACGTGAGCACATAGAGCCTCGATGCCGTTAGGCCGTACTGCCCGATGCGGTATAGGAGTCCCACACTCATGAGCACAAAGAGCGGCAGCATCGCAACGGGGAGCCACTTCACGGCACGCAGCGTCAGCGAGTCGTCGGGATGTGTGCGGCGCACACCCTCGAGCAAAAACAATGTCATCAGCACAGCCATAGTCAGGCCGGTCACCGACCATGACACCACTCCTCGCGGCAATTCCCAGGTGAATAGTATCTTTAGTCCGTAGACATAGAGTATCGCCATATACACCACGGTCACAAGCAGCAGGAAGTATTTGGCCGTACCACACTGGAATTTCGAAGCCTTGAATCCCTTCTCCATTGCCTCAGCATCATTGCGGCGGGGTATGAGATGGAGAAATATCACGGCAGGAATGCCAAACCCGAACACAGTCTCTGCACACGTCATCACCTTATATTCATCAAAGTTGAACAGCGCAAAAACGGTCATGAATATCAGTCCCACTGCCACGAAGAATCCCCACGAGAACACTGTCGCGGTAATCATGGCACACATCTGCGAGTTAGTGAAATTCCATGCCCACACCTTGCGCGAGGGCACGAAAAGTATCGCCACCACAAGCGCGGTAAATATCGACAGGCGCGACAGGCTCCAGTAAGCCCCCAGTTCCGACCCGCAGCAGAGTATATAGATGAAATCGGCGGCAAGCAGTACCAAGCCCAATGTCATCGGCCACTTTGACGGCCGGTCGAGATACTCGCACCAAAGCGATATGGCAAGCGTGAGCGGCACGCCTACTCCGGCAAGATACCACAACCCACCCACTAGATTGGGAGCATTCTCGTCAAACCATTGTTCAAAATTAAGCGTATAAACTATGGTCCACAATGTGGCATAGGCTATGAAGAGCATGGTGACGGGGAAGCGTCGCCATGCGCCGTCAAAAGCCGCGACGAGCATGCCAACCGAAATCTTCGACTGGGGTCGCTGCCCGGAATCGGACTGCTGATATGGAGGAGGTGTTTCCATTGCCTTGGATATGCGTGTATGACGGAGAGATGACTGGAGGATTACAGCTCGGCAGCCTTGAGTTTTTCGGCATTTTCGGCTATGGTGAGCTGGTCTATGACATCCTGGATGTCGCCGTCCATGAATGCCTGGAGATTATAGATGGTATAGTTGATGCGATGGTCGGTGATACGCCCCTGCGGATAATTGTAGGTGCGGATTTTGGCCGAACGGTCGCCGGTCGACACCATAGTCTTACGTCGCGACGCTATGTCATCGATATACTTCTGATGCTCCTTATCGTAGATAAAGGTGCGCAGGCGGCTGAGGGCGCGCTCCTTGTTCTTGGGCTGGTCACGCGTCTCGGTACACTCTATGAGTATCTCCTCGGTCTCGCCCGTGTTGGGGTTGCGCCACATGTAGCGCAGACGCACGCCCGACTCCACCTTGTTGACGTTCTGGCCTCCGGCACCGCCCGAGCGGAAGGTGTCCCACTTGATTTCGCCCTCGTTGATTTCCACATCGAAAGCCTCGGCCTCGGGCAGCACGGCCACAGTGGCGGCAGATGTGTGCACTCGGCCTTGTGTCTCGGTGGCCGGGACGCGCTGCACGCGATGTACGCCACTCTCATATTTCATGGTGCCGTAGACATTGTCGCCCGTCACGCTGACCACGATTTCCTTATAGCCTCCGGCCGCACCTTCGCTGCAGCTGGTCACAGCCACGCTCCAGCCCTTGGACTCGCAATACTTGGAATACATCTTGAAGAGGTCGCCGGCAAAGATTGCGGCCTCGTCGCCGCCCGTGCCGCCACGGATTTCGAGTACCACATTTTTGGAGTCCTCGGGGTCGGCGGGGATAAGGAGCAGTTTGATTTCCTCCTCGAGCGCGGGTAGAGCATCGGTGGCCTCGTCAAGTTCATCCTTGGCCATCTGGCGCAGTTCGGGGTCAGACTCGGCGGCCAGCACCTCGCGGGCCTCGTCGATATTGCCGAGGAGTGTGCGGTAACGGCGTGTCACTGCCGTGAGCTTCTCCAGGTCCTTATACTCCTTGGTGAGTCTCACATAACGCTTCATATCCTGAATTACGGCGGGGTCGGTAATCAGTGTGCTCACCTCCTCAAATCGCGACTCTATGCCATCCAGACGGGCTAAAAGTGAATTATCGGCCATAAGAAAAATTTTTGTACAAAGGTAACGAAAATTTGTCAAAGAAAAAAGCTACAAAAGCCTGACTCGATGGCGGGGCCATGTGTCAGGCTTTTGTAGCTTTTCTCGCTTGCTGCCACGCCGCATGGAGCGGGCGGCATCAGGTGAGTCGCAATTACTTCTTCTTGTTGCGGTTGCCGTAGCGGCTCATGAACTTGTCCACACGACCTGCGGTGTCGACGAGCTTCTGCTTGCCGGTGAAGAAGGGGTGTGATGAGCTGGTGATTTCAAGCTTCACCAGGGGATAGGTCACGCCGTCTACCTCGATTTCCTCGCGTGAGGCTACGGTTGAACGGGTGATGAAAATCTCATCGTTTGACATGTCCTTGAATACTACTTCACGGTAGTTGGAGGGATGGATGTCTTTTTTCATTTCAGTATTGCGGTTATTTGGTTTAACGAATAAATTGATTTCGCGCTGGTAGGGCGCAATATTCGTAATGGCGGTGCAAAGTTAGGAATAAAATCCTTGTTCACCAAAAATATATCACCCTATTTTCACCCAAATTTCGCGTCGGAATTAAGATATTTTTCGTAACTTTGCACCGTAATTTCAAGAAATAGCTCTTTAAAATTATGATAAATCGAGTTTTGATACGTATCAAGGTAGTTCAGCTGCTTTACTCCTACCTGTTGTCGCAGAACGAGTTCCGCATAGAGGCTCAAGTAGAGAACCCCTCACGCGACAAGAAGTATGGCTATGCCCTTTATCTCGACCTGCTCATGCTCGTGCTCGAGCTTTCGGGCATCGATGTCTCAAACGGACGCCGCGAATCGCCGCTGAGAGGGCTCACGCTCAACAAGCATATCCACCAGAGCCTGCTGGCCAAGTCATTGAACTCCAACTTTGAGATTCGAGACATTATAGTTAAGGAGCGCGCCAACCCTCAGGTGTATGACGCCGTGATACCCTCGCTCTACCGCGCGATAGCCGAGTTGCCCGCCTACAAGAGCTTTGCAAAAATCAAGACTCCGACCCTTCACGACGAGGTGACACTGTGGCTCTCGATTGTCGAGAACATCTTTGCCAAGAATCCCGAATTCATGGCCGCCGCCCGTCAGGACTCTGACTTTACAGTTGCCGGATTCGAGCGCGGCATCGCCTCGCTGAAATCCACCCTCGGAAACTATGGCGACAACCGTTCGCTCGTAATTCATGCCCGCAACTCGCTCGACCATTCGATGGAGAAGGCCTATGAGCTGTATCACGGACTGCTCCAGCTCGCTGTGGAGATTACCAACGAGCAGGCTCTGCGCCTGGACAACGCCAAGCATAAATTCCTCCCCACTGATGCCGACCTGCACCCTGACATGCGATTTGTCGAGAACAAATACATCCAGGCTCTGACCGCCGACGAGGAGTTCACGAAATTTATCGAGGACAAGAAAATCTCATGGCTCTCGCAGGAGTCACTCGTGGAAACTCTGCTCAACGAGATACTCGCATCAGACGCCTACCTGGAATACATGGAGAAGTCGGGCGAAAAGACCCTTGAGGAGGATGCCAACCTGTGGCGCACACTCTACAAGAACGTAATTCTCCCCTCCGACGCTCTCGCCGAGGCTCTTGAGTCAAAGTCAATCTACTGGAACGACGACCTGCAGGAGATGGGCACATTCGTGCTCAAGACCATCCGCCGCATGTCGCTGTCAGGACGTGAGGATGCCCCGCAGCCGATACTCCCGATGTATAAGGACGAGGAGGACAGCCACTTCGGCTCCGACCTGCTCATGAGCGCGATAAAGCATTGCAACGAGTACAAGGAGATGATTGAGAAGTTTGTCAACACATCTCGCTGGGATGCCGACCGCCTTGCGTTCATGGACATCGTAATCATGCTTGCAGCCGTGACCGAGATTATCGACTATCCCGCAATACCCATCGCAGTGACTCTCAACGAGTACATCGAGATTGCCAACTATTACTCCACCCCGCGAAGCGGCTCGTTTATCAACGGCATACTCTACTCGGTAATCAAACATCTCAGAGAAGAGGGCCGTATATTCAAGAACTGATTCCGCCGCGTAGGCGAGCCGACCGCAAGCCGCTCGGTCCAGCCGCGCATCAGACACATTATAACTATTATTAAAAATCAAAAAAACAACAATAAGACATGCTTAACACAATTCTTCTTCAGTCACAGGGCACAGGATGGGCAAACATCATAATGATTGTGGTGCTCATCGCCATCTTCTACTTCTTCATGATTCGCCCGCAGCAGAAAAAGCAGAACGAAATCAAGAAGTTCCGCGAGGGCATCAAGGCCGGCGACCGCGTAGTCACCGCCGGTGGCATCTATGGCAAGGTTCGCTCAGTCGAGGAAAACACCTTCATCCTCGAAATCGCCAAGGACGTGCGCATCACCATCGACAAGGGTTCGGTATATCCCTCTGCCCAGCAGGCAAGCGAGGACGCCGCCCAGGCCGAGAAGAAATAATCGACTACATTTTAAAAGTCACACACATACGCAGGAGCGACGGCCTAAACCGCCGATATGAACTTACTGACTATGTCAGTGTTAAAATCTTAAAGGTTGTTTAAAAGCCGGCCTCTCAGAGGTTGTTTACTGACAACTTATTAAAAACATATCGACAGTTTAAGCCGTCGCTGCTGCATACATCCTGATTCACCCCACCATTAATTACGCACCTTGAAGGATAAAGTCAGACATATCGCCGACCGTGTGAGCACCGCCCTGCGTTCAAGCAGGGGCAAGGATGTGCTTACATACCTGATGTTTGTGGCCGTGGCATTCGTCTTCTGGGTGCTGATGTCGCTCGACACCGAGGTGCAGCGCGACTTTGAGGTGCCGATGGAGGTGACCGAAGTGCCCGACAGCGTAACGCTCATAGGCCAACTCCCACCCACACTTGCCGTGAGCGTCAAGGGCAAGGACTCGCAACTGCTTCGCTTCATGTGGGGCAAGATGTCGCCCGTCAAATTCAAGTGGGCCGACAATGCGTCGGATGGCAACATGAAACTGCCCGGCGCACGCCTTGACAGCCGATTACGCGAATATTTCGGCACGGGTGTTGAGATTGTGTCATGCCGCCCCGACTCGCTGCGCATCCCCTACACCACCCAGCCGGGCGTGAAGGTGAAACTGCTCGTGCAGGCCGACATACACCCCAACCTCCAGTACATCGTTTCGGGCGCGCCGTATGCCAATGTCGACTCGGTGACGCTCTACTCGGTGAACGGTATCCCCCACTCGCTCAAAGTGGTCAGCACCGAGCCTATCGTCAAGTCTGACCTCAAGGACACTACAAGATATGAGGTGAAAGTCAAACCTATCGCCGGAGTGAGAATCATCCCCGACAAGGTGACGGTGACTGTGCCGGTCGAGCCGCTGATTGCGCGCAAACGCATGGCGGTCATCGAGGCTCAGGGAGTGCCTGAAGGCAAGAATCTTGTGACATTCCCCTCTAAGGTCGAGGTATCGTATCTCGTGCCCATGAGCGCGTACAACGACGAATATCCCCTGAAAGCGTTCGTGGAGTATAACGACGTGAAGAAGCCGGGCAACAAGATACCCGTCACACTGTCGATGCTCCCGAGCATCTATCACAGCGTATCGTTCTCGCCCGAAAGCGTTGAATACATCATCGAGGACGCGCAATGAGAATCATAGCCATAACAGGAGGCATAGGCAGCGGCAAAAGCATCGTGAGCCGTGTGGTCGAAGCTATGGGCTATCAAGTCTATGACTGCGACTCGCAAGCCAAGCGGCTGATGGACGAGAGCGATAGAATCAAGCAGGACATCACGCGTCGAATAGGCGAATCATGCGTGAAGTCCGGGCGGATTGACCGCGCGGAGCTTGCCGGCATAGTATTCGGCTGCGAGGAGAAGCTCGCCACACTCAATTCCATCGTACACGGAGCCGTGAGAGAGCATCTTGCCATGTGGGCCGCGACGCTTGAGAGCCGTGCTACGATATGTTTCGTAGAGACCGCCATACTCTATCAAAGCGGCCTTGACGCGATGGTAAATGAGGTGTGGGAGGTCACAGCCCCCACGGAGTTGCGGGTGGAGCGTGTGATGAAACGCAACGGACTGACTGCCGGGCAGGTGAAGGCGAGAATCGACTCGCAGGACTCATTCCAAGCGACGTCACCGCACCACTGTGTGCATCTCATAGTGAACGATGACGACCGTGCCGTACTCCCGCAGATTGAGCGGCTGTTGACCGCCGCGATGTCACACTGATGACAGCCGTGAGGAAAAACCGGCGAAAAAATTTAACTTAATTTCTTGGCGGCGCACAAAATTGTTAGTAACTTAGGGCTCGGAAAGATTATCGCACCATTGGTGAACTTTTTCAGCCATGCCGGTGTTGATAATACATGACGATTAACCCCGGACACGCATCGTTTAAGACACGACACGTGGCCAATTAAATAAAAAACTAACAGTTATGAAAGCTTTAAACATTGTGCTCGCAGTAGTAGGCGGAGCCATCGCAGGTGCCACAGTAGGTCTTCTCCTCGCTCCCGAAAAGGGTGAACACACCCGCAAGAACATCGTTAAGTATCTCGAATCAAAGGGCATCAAGCTCCAGAAGAGCAAGCTCGAGGAACTGGCCGATGAAATCGCTGACGAACTCGGCAAATAAGCAGCAAGTTAACACACTACCACCACCATACAATCCTTAAGATTATGTCAAATTTATCAATGCTCTACGCCTTTATCGGCGGTGCCATCGTAGGTGCCGGAGCCGCTATCCTCTTCGCTCCCGAAAAGGGCGAGGACGTACGTGCGCGCATAGCCGAACTCCTTCGCAAGAAGGGCATACTGTGCTCTGACAACGAAATCGATGCCCTCGTCGAGCAGCTCACCACTCAGATTGATGACTGAGCCATAGAGGCCAGCGACCATACGCAACCACATCGTTAGGGGCACGCCGACTCATATCTTCGTGCCCCTAACGCTTGTATCTATCCCCAATTCACCACCTCACTCCCACCGACGCCATTATGCCTGAAATCCAAGAACAGTTATCGAGCATCTGGATTGAAATCAAAGAGACCCTTAGGCTCAACATAGATTACGCCAAACTCACCGCCACCGAAAAGCTCACCGTGCTATTGTCCATGATAGGGCTCGCGCTGGTGTGCTTTGCCATAGGCTCCATAATCATATTTCTGATATCACTCGGACTAATGCTCCTGCTGGCCAAGAGCACCGGACTGTTTGGCGCATGCATGATAATGGCGGGCATTTACGCTGTGATTCTCGTGGCCGCCATACTGCTGCGCAAGCAACTGCTGATTGACCCCGTAGCACGATTCCTCTCACACCTGTTCCTAAAATAAGAGTCATGGAGAATACGCAAAAGCAACTGCCACACCACAAGGATGACCTGGAGTGGAAGGGATATACCCTCGATGAGATACGCTATGCACGCGCCTATACGGCTGCGCGCATGGAGCTTAACCGTGAACGCCTCGCCGCTCGCTCGCAGAACATACGCAAAAACGGTATTAAGCCCGGCATGCCCAAGGGGATGCTCGGCAAGATGCTCGGTGCGTTCAGCTACATAGACATCGCACTGATAGCATGGCGTGTAGGTAAGAAGCTGTTCACCGTAACACGTGCCATAAGAAAATAATATGAACGACTACACTGAAGTAAGACTCGGACTTGACCCATGCTCTGAGATTCACACTGACATCCTGGCAGCCATGCTCGCCGACGCCGGATATGAAAGTTTCGTACCCGACTCCACCGGCCTGACTGCATACATAAAAAAAGAAGATTTCGACGCAGCCGCACTTGACCATATAATCCGTGAATTCCCGATGGAGACGGCCATTTCGCCGTCACATACCACTGTCGAAGGACAGGACTGGAATGCCGAATGGGAGAAGAATTATTTCAAACCCATAGTCATCGATGACCTGTGTGCGATACACTCGTCGTTTCACAAAGATGTGCCCGAGTGCACCTACGACATTCTCATCGACCCGAAGATGGCATTCGGCACAGGCCATCATGCCACAACCACACTGATACTGCGCCGTCTGCTGTCAATGGACCTGACCGGGCGCAAGATGGTGGACATGGGCACCGGCACCGGCATACTTGCCATACTCGCCGACATGCGTGGAGCGGCCAAAGTGGATGCCGTAGAGATTGACGAGTTTGCCTACGAAAACGCCAAGGAAAATCTTCGTCTCAACGGAGCCAAACACGTAGCCCTGCATCACGGCGACGCATCAACGCTTGCAAACATACGCGATATAGACATATTCCTCGCGAATATCAACCGAAATATCATCACGGCCGACCTTCCCGCCTACGCCGACACACTCGCTCCCGGAGCATCGGTTATACTTAGCGGATTTTACGAGGAGGATATCCCGGTAATTATGAAGGTCGCCGAGACGCTCGGCCTCAGCTATGCCGACCACACGGTGCTTGACCGCTGGGCCTCACTCCATCTCAAAGCCGCCCAGGCATAACATCCCCCTCTACCTCAATCCAAGAAAGGGACACAAGGACATAAGACACAAAAGCGACATATGTTATTGATTATTCCGATGATTACTGATAGTCAATAATATATGTCGCTTTTGTATCTTATGTCCTTGTGTCCCTTTCTTGAATTTGGGCGAAACTTACTAAGAGTGATTGTTATTTTAGAAAATCCCTAGCCGTTGACAGGAGATAAGACAGGAAATAACTGCGGCGGCACATGAACGCTATGCGGGGAAACATTGACATCCGCTTGTATTCCCCCTGCCGCGCAAGCTCATCAAAATACTGCATATTGACGGCACTTCCGTGCGAACGTCTCTTTTCAGCCAACGTCATGTCTGACTTGAATATGTGGCGCAGATGGGTACGCAGATTTGACAGCATCATGCTCGTGGCCATGTAATCAGCCTCGGGATAGCCCAAATTCCTAAACCGTTCTTGCATTTTCCGGCAGAACGGCACAGTTCGATTCATCCTGTCAGCCCTGAATCTCGATAATGATTCAGGATTCTGACGATAGAAATAAAAGCGTTCCTGCATGTAGGCTATGCCCCCCGAAAGTGCGGCAAAATCCACGTTAAATACATAGTCCTCACTCACCATCTCACGCTCGGACAGGAATCTCAGTCCGATTTTCTCTATGGCCTCACGTCGATATATTGCCATACATGCACTGGCTGTAGACTTCACGTATGATTTTATAACGCCATTGTCATGAATCATGCCGACAAGAAACGGATACGCCTTCTCAGGGAACTCCCGCAGCACTGTCACGTTGCCGGTCACTTCCACTTCACGTAGCCTAGTTTCGCCGTCGTAACCAAATGTCTCATAAAGAAATCTCACCTGGTCAACATCGTTGCTCTCTCCTACTGCCACACATGCCTCAAGAGTGTTTATAGCGATATAGTCATCCGAATCGACAAAACTAACCCACTTGCCGCGGGCTATATCCAGGCCTGAATTCCGAGCAAATCCGAGTCCGGCATTCGCCTTATGTATCACCCTGATACGCGAATCCTCACGTGCATACTCGTCACACAAGGCCGGACAGCCGTCAGGCGAGCCGTCATCAACAATGATTATCTCAATATCCTTGAGCGTCTGACGCCTGACACTTTCAACACATACCGGCAGATAATCTTCTACCTTATAAACAGGTATAATAACCGATACTACAGGGACACCGGAGACTCTATCAGGCATATGTCACAATTTCTTCAGATTCATTATCGACCTCGTGCTGCAATCCGTTCATAAAGATATAAAACATTATGATACAGTAATTGGGAAAGCGAAACTCGTTGTCATAGACAAAAACCAACAGTACCACCATAGCACTGTATAGCATTATATTCTTGGATCTTGACCAACTGTTATGCGCAAATATCAGTGAAAACAACGAACTTAAAATCCACACGAGTCCTACTATGCCTAACTCTATCAATATGAAAAAGAGCATGGTAAGCGAACCTCGCAGAAACCAGTTATACTTCTTTGCAAACGGCGACACACTCACAATCGAACCACCCTTAAACTGGCCTATGCCGGCTCCAAGCATCAAGCCTCCGCCGGTCGTGGAGAGCGCGTCGGGGATAAACAGCAGTCTGCCGAAACGCGGGAGGTCGACAACCCACAGGTTATCCGTTTCCACATCCTCCTCTTGCACGGCTATGGCCACCTCCACCAGCTGCTCGATGTCGTCACCTACCAGATAGTCCCGAAAGAACTCGGTGTCATACCTGTCACTTTCAGTTCCTGTAGCAGCCAGATATACATATCCGAGAATTAAAAACAGTATTATCACCAAGGGAGTGGACAACACAAGGCGGATGATGAAACGCCTGTCAATCTTCATCAGAAGTATAAAATATGCGATGAAGTATATAAAGCTGATTTTAGTCTCATTCAGGAAAGAAGGGAACAAAAGGAATATCAGTACCCTATTGGCCCATAAGTTATTGATATATGACACGTCTTTATCCCATCTCTTGTTCATGAGATAGAACGAAATCACATAAATCAATGTCGAAATCATGCCGGAATATCCGTATCCGAGCGAACCGCCACCCTCGTCTCCTGCACCGAAACGCAGGAACTGCGAGCCGATGCAGAACACCTGAATCCACAGGAACACATACAGCATACGGTCCATCTTCTCGACAAACCATTTTCCCTGATATGACGTCACAAGACTTCGGATAATCGGCGGCACGAGAAGAATGCCGATAAATCCACGGAATCCGTTGAAAAACACCAGCATGCCCTGATGGTTGAGATATGCCGAGACTGATGCGATAGCCACAAAACTGCCAAACACTATCAGGTCGCGTCGGGCGCGGATTACGGAAAGACCGAGCACCACGTATACTCCGTCAAGAAGAAGGTTGATATAGTTCTGCGAGCGTTCGAGCACAGGGGCTATGTCAGTACATACGAAGCCCCAGCACAGCTGTATCCACAGTGCCGTGAAGAGTATGCCTGAAATCAGCTTGTACTTGTCAACCATATTGACAGCCGTTGTTACTTCGCGTTGGAATCCTTGGCCGAATAGCCGTAGCCGTAGCCCTTCTTGCTGTGCGTGCCGTTGATTACTACCGAGAGTTTCTTGAGGCGTTTATCCTCATATATATCCTCGATAAACTTCATGTCATCAAGCGTGCTGTAATTGATGCGGGTCACGTAGACTGTGGCATCGGCGATGCGGTCAAGCGTAAATGTATCGCTCACCATACCTACAGGCGCGGAGTCGACTATGATGTAGTCATACTTGGGACGCAGCTCGGCAAAGAGCTTGTCAACGGCATCACTCATGAGCAGTTCGGCCGGATTGGGCGGAATCGGGCCGGCCACGATAACGTCAAGCGACGTCGTGCCGTCGACATGATTGATAATGTCGTCAACACCTACACCCGCACCTGACAGGTAGTTGGTCAGACCCCACTTGGGATTAATGCCAAGATAATTGCCAAGCTGAGGATTGCGGATGTCCATGCCCACGAGCAGCACCTTCTTGCCGTGCTGAAGCGCGAGCGATGCGGCGAGATTTATCGAGATAAACGACTTGCCCTCACCCGACTTGGTCGAGGTCATGAGCACCACCTTGTCACCGCTTCCGCCGAGCAGGAACTGCAGATTGGAGCGGAGCAGGCGGAACAGCTCGGTGGCAGCCGATGTGTCATGCTCAGTCACTACGAGACTGCGGCCTGAACGGTCAATGCACATCTCGCCGAGCACCGGGGCTGAGAGATGACGCTCAGCCTCCTCACGGGTCTCTACCTTATTGAGAATGAGTTTACGGACATAGAGATAGACGGGAGGTATGATAAGACCTATAAGCAGGAACACAATCATTATCATACCCTTACCCACACCAAGAGGCTGGCTCAGCACAAAAGCCTCGTCGACAATCTTACCCTTGGGAATGGAATTGGCAAGCATCATGGAGTTTTCCTCCTGACGCTGGAGGAGGAACAGGTAAAGTTCCTGCTTCATCTGCTGCTGACGCTTCATGTTGACAAACTCACGCTCCTGCGTAGGTATGCGGCCGAGTTTTGAACGGTTAGAGCCTTGCTGCGACATAAGGTCGTTCAACCGCAGCTGTGCTGCCTCGATGGCACGGTCGGTCGTCGCGAGGATGTTACGGCGCGTCATCTCCATGCGGTTGTCCACCTTGCGCAGAGCAAAGTTGTTTGGCTTGGCATTGTTAAGCAACTCCATTCGCTCCATCACGAGAGCGTTGTATGCCCCGATGCCCTGCTGAACCGAGGCTGTCGAGACAGTGGTCGGCACAAGCTCGGTATTGTGAATCGAGTCCAAGAAAAATTCGCGGGTTATGCGCAGAAGCTCAAGTTCGGTCTCAAGATTAAATATGCTGTTCTCAAGCGTGCCCCTCTTGTTGTTCTGATATGCCGCCTCAGCCTGAATGTCGGTGATACCGTTGGCCTCCTTATAATTCTGGATTGCAATCTCGGCCTGGTCAAGCCCTGTGCCCATGATGCGTATGCGGTCCTCGAGGAATGTCGCGGTCTTCTGGCCCTGCAGATTCCTTTCATAGATGCCGCGCTCATTGTATTTCTCAAGTATCTTGTTGAGAATAGCACTGCCGTAAGCGGGGTTGGGCGTATCGAAAGCAAGGGTAATCACATTGCTCTTCTTGCTTGCGAGGTCGGCCACCACATGGTCAGTCAGGCTTTCAGCCCCGCTCTCATATCCGGCAAAAATCACGGTAGTCTTCACCTCTTCACCCTTGGGATAGGTTTCAGTCGGGGTCACAGTGAAGTCGCCGTATATCGTCTTGACCACAGCGGGCAGTTTCACATCCTCCAGCTCGGCCACGGTCTCCTTCTCGGCCTTGGCCTTGATGTCGGCAAGACCGTTCTCGCCGACCTTAATCTTAAACACCACGGCTGTGCGCAGTGTATCGGCAATGCCGGGAGCAACCACATCTATAGGAAAATCGGGGTATGCGAGATAGGATTTCAGGAATCCCGAGCGTACGATGTGGGTCTTGTTGATGCCGAGTGACTTCACCACATCGCGATAAAGCGAATGGGATGAAATCACAAACACTTCATCCTGCACATTGGCGTTGGAGCCGAAGAGTGCGGCCATTCCGCTGCCTCCGGCCTTTCCGGCTGACGAGGCTCCAAAGGGGCCGTCATCATCCTGCGAAATGAGGATATTGGCCCTGACTGCCATATCGCGGGTGTGCATGCGTGTGTAGAGGTAACCCAATACAAGGCACAGGAACACCGATATGACGAAATAATACCACTTGGAGAGATAGGAGCGCAACAGGCCTTTTATGTCGATAAATTCAGCTTTTGACCGGGCGTTTGCCATAATGCAGAGTTGGAGTTAGGTGATAATGGAGATTGATTATTTTACCGTAAGGGCGATTACGAGCGAGGCTATGACCGATGCGGCACTCACTACGGTGGATATCACCGAGAGTTTGAACGAATTGTTCTGATTATACTTCGAGTTGGACTGACGTATGGAGTTAGGCTCCACATAGATATAGTCATTCTGCTTCACGTAATAATATGGAGAGTTGAGCATCGCTGACGAGTTGAGGTCGAGATGGGCAAAACGTCTCTCGCCATTCTCCTCACGTATCACGAGCACATTGCTGCGCTCACCATATTCAGTCAGGTCACCGGCGGCGGTAAGCGCGTCAAGTATGGTGCATCGGTTGCCCTTCAGCTCTATCTGACCGGGGTTCTTGACCTCACCGGCCACGTTGACCTTGAAATTCACAAGCGCGACATTCACCATCGGGTCCTCGACATCCTTACTCAGACGCTTGATAAGGTCCTCGCGGAGCTGTTCGGTGGTCATTCCGGCCACATGCAGCGTGCCGAGCACGGGGAAATTGATGTCGCCCTTCGAGGTGACGACATATGTCATCTGCTTGTCAATCCTGTTTTCGGAAAAGCCCCAATTATAAGCAGGATTAGCCAGCGGAAGATTATATATGGCTGTGGCCGACGGGTTTACCGAATTGACTGTGATATACAGCTCATCATCAGGCTCAATCGTCGGGAGATAGTCAGCCTTGGGCAGAGTGCCCTCTTTTACATCAGATATATCAGTGAAATAGGGAAGTACGGTCTTTGGTGAGCTACAAGAGGAGGCCAACAGCATGACCGACAGCGCGCACCACGATAGGAATTTCAATTTCATAAGGTAGTTACATATACGTATACAACCTTATAAACGAAAACGCATGCCAATTATTATAACGAATCTTAAAAATTAGCCCGAGCCCTAAACTTTAACCCGTAAACTATAAACTCTAATTGGCCATCGGATTCTGGGGATGATAGAGCCATCCGCGGAAATCGGGACCGAGGGCACGCACGGCACGGTGCCAATAGGCGTCGCCGTCGCCGCGCAGGGCCTCGTGAGGCGAACCGGCCAAGGGGGACACAACCCACACATTGCGTGCTATCTCATCCTCAAGCTGCCCGTCGCTCCATCCGCTGTAGCCGAGGAAAAATCTGATGTTGCCCTCCAGCTCATAACGGTCGTTGATAATTGACAGCATCGGCTCAAACTCGCCACCTATCCACAGTCCGTTGCCCAACGGCTGTGTGCCGGGAATCACGTCGCCGAGAGTGTGGACGAAAAACAGCCTGTCGCTGCCCATAGGGCCACCGCAGTAGACGGGTATCGGCTCCTTTACCTCAACCCCCTCCACGAGTTCCTGAAGCGTGTACTCCGACTCATTGTTGAGCACAACGCCCATAGCACCCCCACCCGGCTCATATTCGATAAGGGCAATCACCGAATGGTTGAAGTACTCCTCCCGCAGAAACGGCTCTGACACGAGCATCGCACCCGGAGCCGGGGCGTTGGCAGAAGGTATGTCTATATTAAACAGCAATGACTTGTAATCCATGATTCACCTTATTAAAATGATTCACTTCGGGTTGGACATCTCTCGTAAGAACAGCGTTCTTACCTTTTAAACAATGTTAAGGGCGTAAAAGATTTCCTTCACGAAGTAAAAAATCTCCCATTTTTCGTATTTATACGGTGTCGTCTCACTCGGCAATCTCGCCGATGATTGTAGCCGACGATGCCGACACAGCCTTGACACGCACGGTATCGCCTATGCGGCAGTTGCCACGGGGGAAGACGAATGTCTTGTTCTGCTGGCTGCGTCCCACCATCTGCTCCTTCGACCGCTTGGACACACCCTCGACAAGCACCTCGAAAGTCTTGCCCACATCGCGCAGATTACTTGCGAGCGACAGCTCGTTCTGCACGGCTATCATGCGGTTGAGGCGGTCAATCTTCACATCCTCGGGCACATTGTCGGGCATCGTGCGCGAAGCCTGTGTGCCGGGACGTTCGGAATATTTGAACATGAACGATGAGTCAAAACCCACCTCGCGCATCAGCGAGAGAGTCTCCTCGAAATCCTCCTCGGTCTCGTCATGAAAGCCTGTGAAGAGGTCGGTGGATATGCCGCAGTCAGGTATGCGGGCACGTATGGCCGCGATGCGGCCGAGATACCACTCGCGGGTGTATTTGCGGTTCATGGCCTTGAGCACCTTGTCGCAACCCGACTGCACCGGCAGATGTATGTGGCGGCAGATGTTGGCGTGCGAGGCTATCACATCGATGGTCTCGTCACTCATATCCTTGGGGTGAGACGTAGTGAAACGTATGCGCATATCAGGCGCGGCCTCGGCCACCATCGCAAGGAGCTGCGGAAAGGTCACACACGAGCCATCCTCACGTTCAAAACGATAGCTGTTGACATTCTGCCCCAACAGGGTCGCCTCCTTGAATCCGCGCTTGCGCAGGTCGGCCAGCTCGGCAAGTATGCTCTCCGGCTCGCGCGAACGCTCACGACCGCGGGTGTAGGGCACGATGCAGTAGGAGCAGAAGTTGTTGCATCCGCGCATTATGCTGATGAAGCCCGACACTATATTGCCGGTGATGCGTGCCGGGATGATGTCTCGATAGGTCTCGGTGGTGCTGAGAGTGACGTTGACCGCCTTCTCCCCTGCCTCGACCGAGGCAAAGAGTGCGGGAAGGTCAAGATATGAGTCAGGGCCGGCCACGAGGTCAACGCCGTGATTGGCCACAAGGTCCTCCTTCACGCGCTCGGCCATGCACCCTATCACTCCGATTATGAGGCGCGGACGGTCCTTTGACCTCTTGCGGCGGAGCGAGGCGAGAAACGCCAAGCGCGAAAGTATCTTCTGCTCGGCGTTGTCACGGATGGAGCAGGTGTTGAGCAGCACCGCATCGGCCTTGTCAAGGTCGTCGGTCATCTCATAGCCCACAGTGGCCATCACCGAGGCCACCACCTCGCTGTCGGCGACATTCATCTGACAGCCGTAGGTTTCTATATATAATGTACGGTTTTGTTCCATTGATTTCTTGTGGAATAGCGCAATAATAAGTATATTTGCACGGAAATTTGCACAAAGTTACATATTTTTTCGCAAATGGAGGATATAATAATATGGATAGTGATTGTCGCCATCGGCGCGACTGTCGAATACCTCAAGAAAAAGCGGGGTAGTGACAGCATGTCCGCATCCATGACTTCGGAATCCTCCGCTAACAACCGTAACCGCCATCATCCCGCGAACCAGACACCGCGGACAGCCCCGACTCCGTTCATACCCGAACCGTATATTCCCGAACCCGCGCGAAGCGAATCGTGGGGTGAACCCCTGTTCTCACCATCTCAGGCCAAACAATCCGCAACCGCGCCGAAAGCCAAGGCTACAGGAAAACCTGCAGCCGCCTCAGGCAAGTCAACAACCGCTTCAGGCAAATCAACCCCCAAAAACAAGACCGCTCCCACTCATGGCTACCAGCCACTGGCTATAAGCCCCGACCCGAAAGATGAAGGGCCGTCAATGCCGTCAGCACAGGCCGCAGATGAAAACCGACTGCGCGACGAGGCGGAACAGGCTCGCCTGAAGGCCCATTACGACCGATGGCGTCAGGCCATACTCGACACCCAGGTGCTCGAGCGCAAATTCTGAATCACAATCAAGAATCCCAATACTCAAGAATAATAAACCGAATATCACAATGAGATTCCCCATTCTCACTCCCGAAGAGGCAGCAGACCTCTTTTACAACGACTGCTATTGCGGTTTCTCCGGCTTCACCGCACCCGGCGCGCCCAAAGTGGTCACCCAGGCTATAGCCGCAAAGGCCGAACGTCTTCACGAGCAAGGAGAAGAGTTCAAAATCAATATCGTGACAGGAGCATCGACATCTGACAAGTGTGACGGTGTACTCGCACGTGCCAACGCCATCGGCCGCCGCACCCCCTATCAGAACCATCCCGACCTGCGCAAGCGCATCAACTCGCATGACGCTCACTATTATGACCTCCACCTCTCCGAGACAGCCCAGAAGCTGCGCTACGGTCAGATTGGCGACATCGACATCGCCATCATCGAAGTCAGCGACATTCAGGATGACGGCACAGCAGTCGTAGGCACCGGCGTGGGCAACGTCCCCACCATAGCCCGCATGGCCAAGCGCATCATCATCGAGCTTAACGAGAAACTGCGCCACGCGCTCTACGGTCTGCATGACATCTATCTTCCCCTCGACCCCCCCTACCGTCGCGAGATACCCATATACAAGCCCAGTGACCGCATCGGTTCGCCCGTGCTCAAGATTGACCCCGAGAAGATTGTGGGCGTAGTAATGAGCGACAACTACGAGGGCGTCAAGCCGTTCACTCCGCTCGACGAGACCACCAAGATGATTGGTGCCAACGTGTGCCGCTTCCTCATGGGCGAACTCAAGGCCGGACGCATCCCCTCGACATTCCTCCCCATCCAGTCAGGCGTGGGCAACGTGGCCAATGCCGTGCTCTACGGTCTGGCTGACGCCAAGGAGATTCCCCCGTTCGAGATGTACACCGAGGTTATCCAGGACGCCGTAATCGACCTCATGAAGAAGGGCCGCTGCAAATTCGGCTCCACCAGCTCGCTCACCGTCAGCAACGAGGTCGAGGAGGAGGTCATCAGCAACATCGACTTCTTCAAGGAGCACCTCGTGATACGTCCCGTCGAGATTTCCAACAACCCCGAGGTAATCCGCCGTCTCGGCGTCATCGCCATGAACACGGCACTCGAGGCTGACATCTTCGGCAATATCAACTCGACCCACGTGACCGGCACACGCATGATGAACGGCATCGGCGGCTCGGGCGACTTCACCCGCAACGCCTACGTCTCAATCTTCTCATGCCCCTCAATCACCAAGGAGGGCAAGATTTCCAACATTGTGCCTATGGTATCGCATGTCGACCACACCGAGCACTCGGTTGACATCATCGTGACCGACCAGGGCATCGCCGACCTCCGCGGTCTCGACCCCGTGCAGCGCGCCCACGTAATCATCGACAACTGCGCCCACCCCATGTATCGCGAACTTCTGCGTGACTACCTCAAGATGTCGACCCGTGGCGGTCAGACCCCACACACACTCGAGGCATCGCTCGCATTCCACACCGAGTTCCTCGCCTCAGGCGACATGAGGAACGTTAACCTCGGCAAATACTGCTAAACAACCCTCCAAGGCAATCATATCTTCCTCGGGTGATGTCACAATCCCCCGAGGAAGATTTGAAATAAAAGCGACATAAGAGATTTATTATCGGATAATCATTCGGTTATCAATAATAAATCTCTTATGTCGCTTTTATAAAACTTGTCATATACGTCGGCCGCCTAATTTGACGGTCATCTTCTTGCCGTTATATGTCACAGTCTTGCCGGTACCGTCGGGCAGTTCAATTCGGAATGTACGTACTATCGGCATTCCCTCATATTCGCCTTTACGCTTCTCCAGGGTCAGAGTTCCGGCCTTGTCATTCCAAGCCATTGCTATCTCGGTGAACTTTCCATTCTGATAATTATAGTTATCGCCCTCATCTTCATAGAGGGTAAACTCGGCATCGGCACCGGGATAGACCTTCAGCGTAATATCATCCCACACCTTCTCACCGGAATACTGCATCTCAGGGCCTATCGGCAGTATGCTTCCTGCCTTGACATAGAGCGGTGAACGGGCAAGCGGAGCATCAGCCATTATATGCTGTCCGCCGTCCAATCGCGCTCCCGACCAGTAGTCAAACCATTCGGTTCCTGCGGGCAGGTACACTTTATATTTCCTGTCGGCATTCCAATCCACAGCCTTGGCCCCGGCATCCTCAGCATGCGCGCCGCCTTTGTTCCATCCCGACATTTCATCTACCTTGACAATCTTCTCCTCAGTATAAAGCGGGTCGAGCACAGGGCAGACGAGCAGACTGCGGCCAAACATAAACTCGCGGCCATTATCCCACGTGTTGCGGTCGTCCCTAAAGTCCATCATAAGTGCTCGCATGAATGAGTCATCATTCTTGCTCACCTGCCAACTTGTACTGTATATGTAAGGCAGAAACCTGTATCGCATCTTGACAGCTGAAAGGAGGGCATCATATACAGGCTCACCCGGTTTGCCATAATAATACAGTTCGCGGTACACGTCAGTGCCGTGGCTGCGCATCATGGGGCAGAACAGTCCGAACTGCATCCAGCGCACATACAGTTCCTGATACTGCGGATTTTTCGTGCCGGAGCCGGCCCCGTAATGCCCGTTCCTGTATGCACCGGCAAAGAAGCCGCCTATATCAGTGTTGACATTCGGATTGGCCGTGAGGGTGTAATTCAGACAAAGCGGGACTTGGTTTCTCAGCGATTCCCACGAACTGCCTACGTCACCGCTCCACGTATTGGCTCCGTAGCGTTGCTGTCCGGCGAAGTAAGAGCGGGTGAGGATAAACACGCGCTTAGTGCTGTCAACATCACGCTGATGTTCATCCACGCCTCCCACCGTCATGAAGGGAAACAGGTTGCGCACCGAGCGGTATGAGCCTAAGGCGCACTGTTCGTCGAGGTCGCTATCCTTGTAGTTGAGGTGGTCAGGGTCAGTGGAGTCCATCCACCAGCCGTCAATACCCATGCGGTGCAGACGCGAGAGGTTATCCCAATAGATACTTCTCGCCTCCGGGCTATAGCAGTCATACACGCGTGCGCCGGAAGGATAGTCCTTACGAGGCGGCCACTGTGACAGCCCCGACTCCGGCCATGTGTCGAAGGAAAAAAGCAGCCCCTTATCCTTCAACTGACGATAGGCCTTGGTCTGCGGTCCGAAACTCGCCCATATGCTGATGCTGATGCGCGCGTTCTGACGGTGCACCTCGTCTATCATATCCTGAGCAGACATGAAGTCGTCGCTAATAAACTCCATCGCATTCCATGTATAGTTGGAGCCCCAGTACTGCCAGTCCTGAATGATTCCGTCAAACGGTATTCCCATCTCGCGGTATCGGCGCACCACCTCCAGCAGTTCAGCCCGCGACTTATACCGCTCGCGGCTCTGATGATAGCCATAGGTCCACAGCGGCAGCATCGGCACCTTGCCCGTCAGATGGCGCATCCCGGAGATTACGCCGTCAGCATCGCCGCCATACATGAAATAATAGTCCACAGCCTTGCCTACCTGACTCTCAAGCGAAAGGGTTTCCCCATCGTTCAGGTCAGTGGGAGAATAATTATCCCAATACACTCCGTAGCCTTTTATGCTTTGGAAGAAGTGAGAGAAGTCCTCAAGATTAGACTGCTGCATCCGGCGGTGCTCGCCTCGGAGATTCATCTTGCCGTTCTGCATCATGCCTATACCATAGACAGGCTCGTCGGCCTCCAGGGCAAATGACTGCCTGACGCGCCATGCCCCCTTGTCAGGGCCTTGCGTGATGGGCGTGAAGTCGCAGTCGGCCTCTTGCAAAAGGGTGGTGCCGTCGTTAGTGGAGAAACTCACTCGGCCATTATCAACCTTCACCGTCAGGGCTGGGGAGCGGTATTCCACACCCCCGGCGGTCTTTTTCACATCCACCTTCACTTTCTCGGGCGAGGCTATGACCACAAGCGACCTCGGGAGTTCAGAGCCTTCCTGCCCCGGGGCCTCCTTGGTTATCCGCACAATCTCAGGAGTGAAGAACTCCACGCGCTGTGCCACGCCTTGCTGGCATACGATGCCCAAAGCGATGAATAACGCTAAAATCTTTTTCATAATCGTGATGAATTATATTGGTTTATCTTATACTATAAGTCGCAAACTTGTACGAACACCCTACTTCGATTACCGGCAACGCACCTGCTTCTTGCCGCCGTCATACTCCACCCTACGCACTCCGGCCGGGGTCTTGACGATGAATGTACGCGTCTCCTGCATGCCCGGGAACGCGCCCTTACGCTTCCCTATGGTGAGAACTTGTCTGCCATCATCCCACTTCAATGGTATGACGGAGTATGCTCCGCGCTCATAGTCGTAGCCGTCACCCTCGTCCTCGTACAGCATGGAGTTAGCATCCTTACCTGGAAACACCTCTAATGTGACAGGCTTACCGACCTGCGCGCCTGTATGCTCGCACGGCTCAGCAGTGGCTATGATGCTGCCTGAACGCACGAAGAGCGGCATCGAGCCGATGTCGACCGTCATATCCAGCCAGCGTCCGCCGTCATATGTCCGACCTGTATGATAGTCCGTCCAACGGTCTCCCGCCGGAAGATACACCCTGCGCACATCAGTCTCGCTCACGGGCCGCGTCACTGGACAAACGAGGAAGTCACCAAACATATACTCATCCTTCATATCGGCCACCGTCCTGTCCTCAGGGTAATCGAACGCCAGCAGACGCGCCATAGTATAGTCGCCTTGCCACTGCATAGCCGCCATAGTGTAAATATAAGGTATCAGCGAGTATCTGAGCTTAATTATGGAAAGTATCGCGTCATAATAGGGAGTGCCCGGCTCGCCGAAACGCCAAATCTCACGCGGAGTATCGCTGCCGTGGCTGCGCAACATGGGCAGGAACGTAGCCCACTGAAACATACGGACGTAGTATTCACGATAAGCCTCATCGTTCACCCCGTCCTGAAACTCCCCGGCATAGAACCATCTCCTGCCATCGTCGCGCGTGAAGAATGACCCCACATCCACCGTCCAGTAGGGATTACCTGTGGCCATATAGTTAAGTCCCGCAGGTATCTGCTGCCTGAACGAGGCCCACGAGGCATGGGTGTCGCCGTTCCACACTATCGTACCATAACGTTGCTGCCCGGCATAGGAACTGCGCGTAAGGTTCACAACACGTTTGCTGTCAGTGGCAAGACGCTGGTTTTCATATATGCCCATTGAATGGTAAAGCGAATACAGGCTACTGCGCTCGGCACCAAGCGCGTCACTCAGCACATCCTTGTTGAGCCGCCAGCGTCGCTCGTGCGAGTCACGGCCATACGGTCTACCATCTTCGGGCGCGGGCATGCTGTTCCAGTCGCCGTCCAATGGCTCGCTGCTATCACACCACCATGCGTCGAACCCCTTTGAGAAGAATTCCGTATCAGCATAATTCCAATACAGGCGGCGCGCATCGGGGTTGAACACGTCATACACCGAATGCTCAAGCATGAAACCACGTCTGCGGAAGTCACGCTCCTGCGGACAATACTGCGGATTGGGCCAAATGCTTATCATCAGCTTTGCATTCATGGCATGCACCGAGTCGGCCAACGCTTTAGGGTCGGGATAGTGCACGGAATCCATCTTCATGTATCCCCACCCCTCGGGCCAATAGTTCCAGTCCTGCACAATCATGTCTATCGGCACCCTACGGCGTCGGTACTCGCGCAAGGTGCCGAGAATGTCGGCTGACGACACATAGCGTTCCTTTGACTGAGTATATCCGAACACGTAGCGGGGCATCATGGACACAGGCCCTGTGAGATAGCGATAACCCGCAACCACATCGTCGAGCCTCTCACCCTTAATGAAATAATAGTCAAGCACCTTTGCCGCCTCTATCTGCATTGTGAATCCGCCGCCCGACGGCGCGTCACCCTCTGAGGAGAATTTCATGGCACTGCCGGCATCAAATAAGAGTCCGTAGCCGCCGGTAGAGAGCAACACAGGCACCATAGCCTTCAGATTATGTTGCGTGAGCCACACTGTCTTGCCCTTGAGGTCGAGATAATCCTCCATCTGACATCCGAGACCGTACAAGAACTCATCGCCGCAGCTGAAATGCACCTTATAGCGGGTGCTGACCCCGATGGTGTCACGACGCAATATATCCTTGACCGTCACCTTACCGTTGGCGGTCTCCACCATGCGCGCACTCCCGTCGTCATACACTATCCGCTCCTGCACCACCGGCTCCGCCTCGTGCGGCACGTCGGAGTTCTCACTAAGCAGAATCCGTCCCGTCTTCCTGTCGAGGAACGACACGGCGGCATCCTTGCGCCCCACCCTCACGACAAGGTCGTGCGACACGTATTCGCGAAATTCCTCCGTTTCCCTATGCCTGACCTTGACATTGCTCTCGGGATATACACATACGCCGGTGGCATTGTCCACCGTCGCAACACTGTCAGCCACCCATCGCACCCTCACAATCGAGGGGGTGACAAAAGTCACATCCAACTGCTGCGACACAGCCCCGACACTGCATAACATTACACATAATAAGCCTAACGTTCTTTTCAACATCACCTGTCTTTGATTTTATGATTTCATGCAAATGGAAATATTACATGTCATAAAATTACGAAATAATCATTTCGCAGACATACGGCCTCGTATCATTTCGCTCATCCCGAATGTAACTGATTGTGTCATTTTATTTATTCTTTGTAACATCTACAAATATGATGTCACAATCAGCCACACATTAATTATCTTTTCCGACAATCCTGCGGCCATCACGGCCTGTAGCCGGCCTTGGTCAGCAGGTCGTCACTCTCGTAAACCTCGGGCGACAGGAGCTGCTCGAGCGTGACGTCAGGATTATTCTTGACATACTGCTGCATCATGCTTGTGCCCACATACCGTCCGGCCCGGCCGGGCGCATCGGGCGATATGACCGAACTGTGCGGGCCGACATCCACAAGCGAGCGAACCACCGAAGCATCGGTGGAAAAGAGCAACTGACGGCTTATGAGAGCATCCCACACGTCCCGCTCATTATCTTTCAGCCACCTGTACTGTTCGGGGCTATAGCCGAGTACATTCATCGCATCTTCACCCATGACGCTCATCACCGCCATAGCCACAGCCCCCTCATAGGCAAGGCGACCGATGACGCGCGGATAATCAGAGGAGGGAGCGTAGGGATACGACGTCCTGATTACAGCCTCGGCCACATCTACGGGAATACGCTCACGCACCTTGAGATGGCGCATATACTCCGGGAAATATCCATACGGCTCATAATTGACGCCGAGATAATGGTTCAGACCGATATACAGCATCGAGTCAGTCACGATGACCGACTGCGAGAACGGAGATATGATGGTAAACACCTCGGGAATCTCAGCCTTGGGGAATGTCCTCTCTATCGACGAGAACATCCGCCCGAGTGCCGCACTCTCGCCTTTCATGTCGGCAAACTCGGCCTCGACCGCTCCGACATGAGAATGTATCGACGGCTTCATGGCATATTCACTGACCGACGACTCCGAGGCTTCGGGATAACCGCTTATCTCAAAGAGCCTTTTCACAGCACGCTCGCCAATCGAATCTCCGGGCATATGTCCGTGCGAAATATCAAGGTCAAGACGACGGATGTCTACACTCGCGTCATCACCACCGTCACGCCCGCACGAGCTGACCGATATTGCCGCCAGTGCCAGGCATAAAGCCGCATATATCTTAAAGCGAAATGCCATAGAGCCAATAAAAATAAATTTTGATGCTGTCAGAAAATCTAATCCGAATTATTGTCCAAAATTAGACATTTTTTGGCACATAAGCCAAAAATTTGGACCGGCCGGCCATTAATTCCTTTTCTTTTGCTAATTTTGCACTTTGGATAAATAAAGACACATGCGCCGCTATTTATATATATTAATGTGTATGCTCCTTTTCGGCCTCGCTCCGCACGTTGCCGCCAAGGACTTTGTCGTGGTCATCGACCCCGGCCACGGAGGCAGAGACGCCGGCGCGCTTGGCCTCCGCACCAACGAGAAGAGCGTGAATCTCAAAGTGGCACTGAAACTTAAAGAGATGCTCGAGAGCGATATGGACGGCGTAAAGGTAGAGATGACGCGTTCGACCGACAGGTTCATACCCCTTCAGAAACGTGCCGACTTTGCCAACAGCAAGCATGCCGACATCTTCATATCCATCCACGCCAACTCCATCTCGAAAAAATCGCCCACCCACCGCACCATCAACGGGTCAGCCGTCTACACGCTCGGTCTTGACCGCAGCGACACCAATCTCAGCGTGGCCATGCGCGAGAATGAGGTGATGAAGCTCGAGCCTGACTACTCCACCACCTATCAGGGCTTTGACCCGTCGTCAACCGAAAGCTACATAGCCTTCGAGATGATGCAGCATAAGAATATGGACCAGAGCATCGCACTCGCCGAGGCGGTGCAGAACCAGCTGGTGCGCACAGCAGGGCGCAAGAACAACGGTGTGCGTCAGGCTCCCTTCTGGGTACTCGTACGCACGAGCATGCCGTCAATTCTTGTCGAGCTTGACTTCATATGCAACCCCACGATGGAGACATTCATGTCATCGGATAAAGGAAGCACCAAGCTGGCCCGCGCCATCTACAACGGCATCGAGCGTTACCGCAAATCATCCACCCACTCTGCCGTCACCGCTCCGACACGCCGACACAAACCTGTCAACCGTCCCGAGGTCAAAGATGAAGAGCCTGAGACGGTCTCAAATGTCAAAGATGACGATTCAAAGATTGTCTACAAGATACAGTTCCTCACCTCGCCCAAAGTAATCCCGGCCTCTGACAGGCGGTTTAAAGGCATCAAGGAGATAGACTCCTACCGCGAGAACGGCATGATAAAATACACAAGCGGTTCTTACAGTTCGGTCAGTCAAGCATCGGGCGACCTGAAAAAGATTAAGAAGAAATATCCCGACGCGTTCGTCATCAAGACCCGCGGAGGAAAGCGTGTCAAATAACCCGCATACAATAACAAGAAAAAACAATCCACACATCGAGATATGAACAAACTATTCTCACGCGAAGTCAAGATTGGAGCCTCAGTGCTCATCGCACTCGTCGCACTCGTATTCGGCATCAATTACCTCAAAGGTGTCAACATCTTCAAGGCCGCCAACTATTATTATGCCTCCTACACCAATGTGACAGGTCTCGCGCAGTCGGCACCTGTGACCCTCAACGGCTACAAGGTAGGACTTGTGCGCGAGATAGCCTACGAGTATGACAATCCCGGCCACGTGCGCGTGGAACTCAGCCTTGACCGCCAGCTCCGTCTCCCCGAAGGCACAAGCGCAGTCATCGTCACCGACATGCTCGGCACTTCGACCATTGAACTGAAAATGGGTACATCACCCAATTTTATCGAAGTCGGAAACAAACTTAAAGGCGTAGAAGGCTCAGGACTCATGGACAAGGTGTCGACCGAACTGATGCCCACCGTGATGCAGATAGCACCCCACCTCGACTCACTCGTGGTCGCGCTCCACACCATCGCCGCCGACCCTGCGCTGCTCACCGCCGTGCGCCGTCTTGACGTCATAATGGCCAACCTCGAGACCTCGACCAATCAGCTCAACCGTGCTCTCCCCGCCATCATGGGCAACGCCAACACCACGATGGCCAACGTCAGCGAAATCTCGGCCAATATCTCGCAGGTATCCAAGGCTCTCGCATCGCTCTCCGATGACCTCAAGAACATGCCTCTCGACTCCACAGTGACCCATCTCAACAGCATCACCGCCAATCTCGACGAGGCAACGTCAAAACTCAATTCCACTAACTCGTCGCTCGGACTGCTGCTCAACGACCCGGGCCTTTACAACAACCTCAACAACTCAGCCGCCCACGTCGACAGCATTCTTATCGACCTGAAAAAACAGCCCAAACGTTATATCCCCTCGATAAAGATATTCTGATAGCCTGAGTAGTCCCCGCTCACCAAACGTGTACGGACTACAAAAGTGCATAAGAGATAAAAAAGAGATAAGCGATTTATACGACCACGCAGGTCTCAGAGTATAAATCGCTTATCTCTTTTTTGTATCTTATGTATTCACCTCTTGAATGAGGCCGGAACTACCTTACGTATGGGCACAAAAAAAGCCGCAACACTTTTCACAAAGGACTACGGCCCATTACCTAAATATTATATTCTATTGCTATTTTTAGAATGCTGGTACAAAATTAGCAAATTGTACGCAAAACCGTATCGTTATTAAAGGTTTTTAACTTAATTTTGAGTTTTTAGCCATCTTCTCCAACAGTTCAGGGGTAAGCACGGTGTGCCTGTCAGAGAATCGGTATTTATTGAGCTGAGCCGCTGTCAGCACGCATGCCCCGGCGATGTCGGGACGCTGTATAGTCTTAACCTTTTTCATCATCGTGCGTTGTTTTCAAATTTCGGAAGTATCCTGTTAAGTATAAGCAGGACAGTCATGTATGTCACGCCGAGCACAACAGCCTCGATACGCAGCGGGAAAATACCCGCGAACCATCCGCCGCCGAGATAGCAGAAGAATAGGCACCATAGCGTGCACTGCACACTGACGCACAGCGTGCACCACACCCCGGCCTTGAACTTCTGATACCATATGCTCCACACCGTGAACGGCAGACAGCAGGCATTGAACAGTGCCAGGTAACAGGTCCACTGCGGAAATATCAGAAGTGTCAGCAGGCTCACCGAAAAATAGGTGAACCCGATTTCGCTCCAGCCGAAGAATCCGAGAAACTTCGAGGCTGACGTCTCAAGTATGCTGTCACATCCGCCCTCCTGCAACACCTTACACACCTCATCGGCCGCACGGTTGTTGATTTTCAGCGACTTCTGCACAAGCAGATATGTGAAATACAATCCCGCAAGGTCAAAGAGTGTAAGCAGCACCGTCGACACATGCGCATAGATGTGGTTGCTTATAAACAGGTAGGCAAACAGCAGAATGACACCGATTACTATACCGCGGTCGCGAGCCTTGGCAAGGAATATCAGCCGTCGGTGCATCGAATAGTCCGGCTCGCAGGCATCACACTTTGGGAAGGCGCAGAATGCCACGCCGTTCCAGGCGTCGACCCATTCCGCGCGGTCCATCCGTTCCGACACACCCTGCGAAAGATAAGTCACTTCCGAGTCATCAACCGAGGTGACTATGACCATACCGCCGTCAGTGACAGCGATAAAGGGTAGCGGGAGCGAGGTGAGTTGCGATTTGTCGGTCAGACTGTAGCCTTGACTCTCCACGCCATACGCCGCAAGCAGTTTCGACAAGCCGAAGAGCGACTTGAACGGCATACTACCGAACTGCCCCATAGAATAGCCGGGGGTGTAAGGCACCCCCAGCAATTCGATATAGTCGGTGAAAATGTTTCTCTGATTATCCATACGACCGACATTGTATATTACTAATTACCAATTAAATAATTGCTTAACCGGCTTGACGATTGGCTTGATGAAAATTACTAATTGCTAATTACTAATTACTAATTACTAATTACTAATTGTTAATTGATACAGCCTTCAACCTTGCTGAGGAGCACTTCGCCGTCCACCTCGCCGGTGTGACGCCACATCTCCTCACCATTCTTATAGACGATGAAAGTAGGCACGGAGCGCACCGAAGCCTCATCAGATTCTGTATCGTTCTTGTCAATATCAAGCTGCACCACAGGAGCACGCCCGTCAAGCAATTCCTTGACCTGTTCGACCACAGGCATCATAGCCTGGCAGTGAGGGCACCACGTGGCGAAAAACTCTACAAGCATCACAGGGTCAGTGTTGATTAATTCCTTATAAGTCATAACAGTGTAATTTTTAAAAGTTGAATTTATCACAATAACACATCGAGGCGTTTGATGGTTTTACCCTCACTCGTCCCACAAGCCCCTCTACAACATTTTTTCACTGCTTTTCACACAAATACAGCCATATTTTTGCATCTTGGGGCAACACCCTCTCCATCTCAGCAGGCATCCGCCTGCATCTGGTTAATTGAAACGGTAGGAGCGACGGCTTTAGCCGTCGATATGTAACAACGTATCAATCAAAAGCTCACGGTTTTAAAGTTACTCAAGCTGCATCATATCGACGGCTGAAGCCGTCGCTCCTACAGTCCTGCAATGCCCTCACTCTTACAGTTCTGTGGCATCCTCAGCCATTTTCCGTCAAATCTTACCTTCGGGGTTGTGAAAGTGGGGAATAAGTAGTAATTTTGTAGCCTATATATATTTGCATACCAATCAGGCTGATGAATATTCTCGTTACAGGAGCTGACGGGCAGCTGGGCCAATGCCTACGCGAGTGTGTGGACCGCAGTTCCAAAGACCGATACATTTTCACCGACATCAACGACCTCGACATCTGTGATGCCGGGGCAGTGGCCGATGCCGTGAAACGAAATGAGGCTGACGTGATAATCAACTGCGCCGCCTACACCAACGTTGACCGCGCCGAGGATGATGCCGAGAAGGCCGAACTGCTCAACGCCACCGCTGTCGGCTCTCTCGCAGACGCCGCCGCATCGCGCGAGGCGACACTCATACACTTCTCCACCGACTACGTGTTCGGAGGCGTACCTGGCAACACCCCCATCACCGAGGACATAGCCCCCTGCCCCATCGGCGTGTATGGAGTGACCAAACTCCACGGCGAAGAGGCTATTAAGCGTTCGGGAGCTAAAGCCGTAATCATACGCACAGCCTGGCTCTACAGCGAGTATGGGCGCAACTTCGTCAAGACCATGCTCGAACTGACCGCCACACGCCCCGAGCTAAACGTGGTGTTTGACCAGGCCGGTTCGCCGACCTATGCCCGCGACCTCGCCTCGGCAATCGTGAAAATCGTGGAGCAGCGGCTGTACGAAGGCAACGAAGGCACATACCACTACTCCAACGAGGGGGTATGCTCATGGTATGACTTCACTAAAAGCATCGCCGCGCTGTCAGGCCACGACAGATGCCGCATCCGTCCCTGCCGCTCGTGGGAGTTCCCCTCCAAGGTGACACGCCCGCCCTACAGCGTGTTTGACAAGAATAAAATAAAATCCACATTCGGTCTTGAGATACCCTACTGGCAGGACTCGCTGGCCGAATGTATCAACGCTCTAACCCATAAGTCATGAGTGTACGCAACATAATCGTAACCGGGGGCGCAGGCTTCATCGGCAACCACGTAGTCAGGCTGTTTGTCAACAAATATCCCGACTACCGCATCATCAACGTCGACAAGCTCACCTATGCCGGAAATCTCGCCAACCTCAGCGACATCGAGGGACGTCCCAACTACACCTTTGTCCGCGCCGACATCTGCGACTTTGACCGCATGCTCGCGCTGATGAAGGAATATGAGGTGGACGGCATAATCCACCTTGCCGCCGAGAGCCACGTCGACCGCTCCATCAAAGACCCCTTCACCTTTGCCCGCACCAATGTGCTCGGCACACTCTCGCTACTCCAGGCCGCCAGGATATATTGGGAGAGCCGCCCCGAGGGATATGAGGGCAAGCGGTTTCACCACGTGTCGACCGACGAGGTTTACGGCGCACTTGAGATGAACGGCGAATTTTTCCTCGAGACCACCAAATACAATCCCCACTCCCCCTACAGCGCATCGAAAGCATCGAGCGACCATTTCGTCCGCGCCTTCCACGACACTTACGGGATGCCCACGGTCGTGACCAACTGCTCCAACAACTACGGGCCTTACCAGTTCCCCGAAAAGCTCATTCCGCTTTTCATCAACAACATACGCCACGGCAAACCGCTCCCCGTCTACGGCAAGGGCGAGAACGTGCGTGACTGGCTCTATGTTGAGGACCACGCTCGCGCCATCGACACAGTATTTCATCTCGGCAAGACCGCCGACACATACAACATCGGCGGATTCAACGAGTGGCGCAACATCGACCTCATCAAGGTGGTCATCCGCACCGTCGACCGTCTGCTCGGCCGTCCCGAAGGTCACAGCGACCACCTCATCACCTATGTCACCGACCGCGCCGGTCACGACCTGCGCTACGCCATCGACTCTACCAAGCTCAAAAACGAACTGGGCTGGGAGCCGTCACTGCAGTTTGAGGAGGGTATCGAGCGCACCGTGCGGTGGTATCTCGACCATCAGCAGTGGCTCGACGACATCACATCTGGCGAATACGAAAAGTATTACGAATCGATGTATTCCAATAGGTAAAAAAAGACACGAATTATTCACGAAGTATAACTATTCAACAACGACTAATTAACTTAACTATATTTTATTAACATTTCAATGAAGACAGCATTAATAACAGGTATCACCGGTCAGGATGGTTCATTTCTCGCCGAATTCCTATTAGAAAAAGGTTATGACGTACACGGCACAATCCGCCGTTCGAGCGTTGACTTCCGCGAGCGCATCGCACATCTCGAAGGACACCCCAACTTCCACCTTCACTACGCCGACCTCGGCGACTCCATGTCGCTCCTCCAGGTAATCGGCAAGGTGCGCCCCGACGAAATCTATAACCTTGCTGCCCAGAGCCACGTTCAGGTATCATTCGATGCCCCCGAGTTCACCGCTGACGTTGACGCTACCGGCGTTCTCCGCATCCTCGAAGCCGTGCGCCAGTGCGGCCTCGCTGACACCTGCCGTATCTATCAGGCTTCCACCTCCGAGCTTTACGGCAAGGTGGAGGAAGTTCCGCAGAACGAAAACACCCCCTTCCACCCCTACTCCCCCTACGCCGTGGCCAAGCTCTACGGTTTCTGGATTGTGAAGGAATATCGTGAGGCTTACAACATGTACTGCTGCTCAGGCATCCTCTTCAACCACGAGTCAGAGCGTCGCGGCGAGACATTCGTCACCCGTAAAATCACCCTCGCAGCCGCCCGCATCGCACAGGGCAAGCAGGAGAAGCTCTACCTCGGTAACCTTTCGAGCCTCCGCGACTGGGGCTATGCCAAGGACTACGTAGAGTGCATGTGGCTCATCCTCCAGCAGGCCAAGCCCGAGGACTACGTAATCGCCACCGGCGAGCAGCACTCCGTGCGCGAGTTCTGCCAGCTCGCCTTCCGCCGCGCCGGCATCGAGCTGCGCTTTGAGGGCGAAGGTGCTGACGAGAAGGGCATTGACACAGCCACCGGCAAAGTGGTCATCGAGGTGTCGCCCGACTTCTACCGTCCCACCGACGTTGTAAACCTCTGGGGCGACCCCACCAAGGCCAAGGGCAAACTCGGCTGGGACCCCTCGAAGAAGACATCGTTTGAGGAGCTTGTCAATCTCATGGTCGACGCCGACATGGCCAAGGTAGCCATCGAGCGTGCCGGCGAGCAGGTACGCACCAACCTCGCCGAATACCTTGAGAAGGGCATCGTGAAGTAATCCCGCCAAACGGACAAAAGAGACAAAAGCGACATCAGAATAATATATTTCTTATGTCGCTTTTGTCTCTTTTGTCCGTTTGTCCCTTTCTTGGATATTGACTTTATTCTTTCCAGCAGTCGGTCTCGGACTCTATCTCGGGGATGGTCGATGCGGTGTAGACGGGGTCCTTGCCTTGCGAACGCTGACGGTTGTAGTCCTTGAGCAGCATCACGGCATATTTTCCGAGCATGAAAATGGCGGCGAGGTTGCAGAGCGTCATCAGGGCCATCGTGATGTCGGCAAATCCCCACACGATGTCGAGTGATGTAATCGCCCCTACATATACTATACCGCCCACAAGCAGTCGGTAAACGTTGACCGCCTTGTCGCTGTTGCGTATAAACCGTATATTGGTCTCGCCGTAATAATAGTTGGCGATAATGCTTGTGAATGCGAAAAAGAATATCGCCACGCACACGAATATCGACCCGTACTGATGCCCTCCGCCCAATTCGCTGTCAATGGCGCGCTGCGTCAGCACTATGCCGTCATGCCCGTCTGCATACACCCCGCTGCACAGTATGATAAACGCTGTGGCCGTGCATACGAGCAGAGTGTCGGTGTACACGCCGAGGGCCTGTATCAATCCCTGCTTCACGGGATGTGTAACCGAGGCCGTAGCCGCCGCGTTTGGCGTGGAGCCTTCGCCGGCCTCGTTGCTGAAAAGTCCGCGCTTCACACCCATAATCATGGCTGAGCCTACGGTGCCGCCAAGTGCCGAGTCAAAGCCGAAAGCATTATTCACTATCAGGCCGAATATCTCGGGAATGCGCGTGATGTTCATGCACACTATCACGAGAGCCAGCAATATGTAGGCAATGGCCATGACAGGCACGACGAGTTCGCTGAAACGCGACACCCTCTGCACGCCACCCCATATTATCACAAGCGTCATGACTGCGAGCAGCACGGCCATCCACTCGCGCGGAAATCCGAAACATGCGTCAAAAGCCTGCGATATGGTGTTGGACTGCACGGAATTGAATGCAAATCCGAATGTCAGCGTAATGAGCACGGCAAACGTCACGGCCCACCAACGTTTGTGCAGACCTTTCTGAATATAGTAAGCCGGACCGCCCATAAACGACTTCTCACCCTTGACCTTGAAGAGCTGTGCGAGGGTCGACTCGACAAACGCGCTCGATGCGCCCAAGAGTGCTATGAGCCACATCCAGAACACCGCGCCCGGTCCGCCGAGGGCTATCGCCGTGGCCACACCGGCCATATTGCCGGTGCCCACACGCGAGGCTATCGACAGTGCAAATGCCTGAAACGAGCTGATGGTGCCGTGGGCCGGGCGGTCGTCCGCACGGTCGTCGTCATAGCGTTTGCCCGACTTGAGCAACAGCCGCAACATCTCTCCTGCCATTCTGAACTGCACGCCGCGCGTGGTCACGGTGAAGAACAGCGCGGCGGCGAGCAGCACCGTCACCATGACGTAATCGGTGAGCACACCGCTCACCAACCCCACGACCTCCTGAACCGAAGATTGTAACGACATCAGGCAACAGGTTTAGCTACGGGTGATGTGCAGACCGTGTGACGACAGCGACATCTCCACCATGCGGGCGTTGCGCGGCAATGACGGGTCGGTGGTAAGTATATGCCGTACGCGGGCGGCTGCCTCGGGGTCCTTAGCTATCATGTAGAGATACCCACCGCCACCCGCACCGGGCAGTTTATAGCCGAGACACAGGTCGTCAATCAGACGGGTTATCGCCTCGACAGCAGGAGGATTGGTGCCGTGGTCAAGGGCCATATTCTGGCTCCAGGTCTTGCGCACGAGCCGTCCCATACGGGCGAAATCATCACGCTGGATGGCATCATACATCTCCATAGTGTGGCTCTTCATCTCGCGGAGCAGCCTCAGCTGACTGCCGTAGTTGAGGAACATGCGCCGCACTATCTCGGCCAGAATGTCCTTGGCCGTGCGCGTGATGCCGGTATAGTAGAGCAGATGACACTGCGCGTACTGCGGGTCGGTGTAGAGGTCGGAGGGCAGACGGCGCACGAGCGGGTCCTGCGTCAGCCCCTTGGTCGACTGCAGCAGCTTCACGCCCCCTATCACACCGCCATACTGGTCCTGCCATCCGCCGCCGGTGGTCAGGAGCTGTTCAAGCACGAGTGTGCGCTTGCATATCTCGGTCTTGTCCCATGCCAGCGAGCAGAAATCGCTCACCGCGCCAAGCACCGTCGAGGCGAGGATGCTGCTTGTGCCGAGGCCGCTACCTGCCGGGATGGCCGAGAAGAGCGTAATCTCCAGTCCGCCACCCATAGCCGAGAGCTGGTCGCGGAGCGAGGGGAAATGCTCGGTGCAGAATTGCGGATGGAAACCGGCAAGCGCGAGTGCGGCCTTGGGTATGGAGAATGGCGAGCCTACCTTCTTGAAATCAAGCAGCTGCTCGTAAGTCTCTATCGTCTCGGCTGCTCCGAGGTCGATGCTACGGCAGACAATGTGCGGCGTAGAAGTCGGGCGCACATAAGCCTGCAACGGGGGCTGGCCGTTAAGCTCGATGGCGAGGTTTATGACATTGCCCCCCTCCATCAGGCAGAACGGCGGGGTGTCGGTCCACCCTCCCGCTATGTCGATGCGGACGGGCGAACGGCTCCACACTATCTGGTCGGAGCATACGGCGCGGCGCGGCAACTGCCTCTGCCCCGTAACGGTCGATGTCAGCCCCTCGCGCAACAGTTCAAACGCCTCATGCTCATACGCCTCATGCGGGCGGCCGCTGCGACGGCACACCTCGGCGCGAAACATCGCATCGCTCATACGCGTGAGCAGCGGGGTAGACTTCGCAAGCTGTCCGGGCAGTTCTATCCCCTCACGGGCAAACGCCTCGGCGGCATCATGCAGGTCGAGCTGATAGAACACGCTGTGGCTATGATTGTCAGCAAGAGCCTTCCAGTTGGCCGAGCGGAATCCGCGCCGCTGTGCCACAAGCCGCGGCAGCGAGGCCTCGTTTGAAATCTCCTCGGCACTCATCAGGCGGCTGAACCCCTGCGGCTCCTCACCTGCAAGCTGACACCTCACAGCGCGCTCCATCTCATCGGGCGACTCCACAACAGGGAACCGCTTGCGCTGCTGTTCGGCACCGGCAAATCGGTCGTCGATATTGTAGACTCTGATCACATGGCTGTTCTCGCCCACAGGCACGATGTCTATGCACTCGCCGGGACGTAGCGACAGCTCCCAATCGTTGGCCGGCACGCCCGTGACGATATTATGGTCAGTGAGCGTCCAGCGCGGGCCGATATGGCTGTTTTCAATCCATATGTCGGTATTCGTGCCGGTAAAGGCAATGTCGGTTATAGAGTTCTGTACAAAAATCGAGGGGTGAGGCTTGCAGTCGCGGTGCATAATCTCGCGCTGGTCGTTGATGCGGTTCTGGATGGCCAGTGTCGAGGTTATCATCTCACGGCTCGTGCCGTAATGATAGAACTCTCCGCCGGGCAGAGGCACTATGGCCACCGACAGCGAGGCAAGCTCGTCGTCAGGGCATGACGGATTGGTGCCGAGCGCACCGCCAAACTCGCTGTAGAGGTCATACTCATGCAGATTGCCCGCAGCATCCCTCGACCGACGGCGCAACAACTCCACGGCGCGGTCGCTCAACAGCCATACACCTATATCGGTGAGATAGTAGCCCGACTGCAACAGCTCGCTGAGCTGAACCACCGAGGGCTTCTGCAGCATACGGTCGAGCACCGACGGCGAGTCATGACGGCTGTAGAACACGCCATGATTCTTGGCTATCGACGAGTCGAGCCACAGTCCGTAGCATACCACATCAGCCTCGGGTATCGGAGGCAGGGCCTGAGACGAGTGGATATACACATCGCCGCTCACGATGAGCGTATGCATCCCCTCGGGAGCCGACTGCATGATGCGCTCATAAAGGGGCAGCTGCAGGTCAAGGAGGGTCTGGCTCAGTTTCTGACCGCGCTCCCAGCGGAAGATGGGTACGGGGGTGAGAATCTTGCCCGACGGAGCGTATGACGGCAACCGTCGGCTCTGACCGCCGGCGTGAAGGAGGATACGCTTCTCCGAAGCGAGCCAGTCGGCAAACCCGCGCTCGGGCGCATCGTTGCGGTGACACTCCTCGAGGAGCCACGTGGTGCCGCCGCCACTGCCCAGACGGGCACCGACGGGGTCGGATGTGCAGAAATATTCATCGTGTGAGACCCCCGTTACGTCGTGGAACGCATCCACGAGGTTGGGCGGGAGCGACAGGAGTTTCTTTGTCATAATAACGGTATAAATTTAGGCATTTTGCCGATAGCGTCATGCAGCGGTCTGCACCAACGGGCGAGCCGACGAACGGAGTCCATACGTGGCCACCACGACAAAACATATCATAGGAATAAAAAACGAAAGATTGACGGCCGACACACCAAGCCACTCCACGCCCGAGTCAATGACGGCACCCTGCAGGGGCGGGAACACCGAGCCGCCGATAATCGACATGATGAGTCCGGCACTGCCCACCTTGACATTCTCGCCAAGCCCTGTCAGCGCGATGCCATAGATGGTCGGGAACATAAGCGACATGCACGCGCTCACACCCACGAGACAATACAGCCCCTTGACGTCGGTCGAGAATATCGCCCCAAGCGTGAGCACCACGCCGAGTGTGCCGAGCACACACAGCAGACGGCCCGGCGAAATCCAGCGCAGAAACCATGTGCAGATAAAACGGCTGCACGTGAAGAGTGCCATCGCGCCTATATTGTATCTTTGCGAGAGTATCTCGGCCTCCTGCTCGGGCATGCCCTGCGACATGAACATGCGCGTGCCATACTGGATGATAAACGTCCAGCACATTACCTGCGCACCCACGTAGAAGAACTGCGCTATCACACCCTCGCGATAGTTGCGTATCTTCACAAGCCGTGCAAGCGAACGCCCTACGCTCATGCGAGTGCCAGAGTCATTGGCCCTGGGCATCTTGAGCAGACGTATGAGCAGCAGCATGCCGAGCGCGACAATGCCTATATATATGTAAGGCTGGATGAGCACCCACAGGTCCTGATTCTTCACGGCCTCAAACTCGGCATCGCCAAGCGTGGCGCGCGCATCCGAGTCAATCGGATGCATGCGGGCCTGCACAAAATGCATCGCCACCCACATTCCGGCAAGCGCGCCCACGGGGTTGAACGCCTGAGCCATATTCAGTCGGCGTGTAGCCGTCGACTCCGGGCCCATGCTGTAGATGTAAGGGTTGCAGCTCGTCTCGAGAAACGACAATCCGCACGTCATGATGAAATAGGCCAACAGGAACGGATAATACATACCCGTCCACTGCGCGGGCACAAACAGCAGCGCACCCACGCCGTAGAGGCCGAGGCCGAGCATCACGCCCGCCTTGTAGGTGTAACGCTGTATGAACATCGCCGCAGGGAAAGCCATGCAGAAATATCCGAGATAGAATGCCACCTGCACCAGCGCGCCCTCGGTGACGCTCATGCGGAAGATTTTTGAGAAGGCCTTTACGAGCGGGCCGGTGATATCATTGGCAAATCCCCACAGCGCGAAACATGTGGTGACCGCCATAAACGGAAGCAGGACAGCAATCCCCCGCCCCGAGAGCAGGGATGCGTCATCTGATTTTGATAAAGACATTATAAGTAATTAGTCACGTTATTATTTATCTGCCTCAAACTGCAGATGATTGATTGTGCACATCGACTGCCCCTTGACAGGCGACGAGAACACAAGATAAAGCGGATGCTTACCCTTAAGGGCTGCCACGCCCGAAACGTCGCCCTTGACCTTAGTCGCCGTCTTCGGGGCATCGGCTTTAAGCTCTATCATGCCTACAGGTGCGGGATTGCCCTTCCACGGAGCCGAGGTGAACACGGTGATGGTGCCCTCAACACCCTCGGGGATGATGTCGAGCACGAGGTTTACATTCTTCGCACCGTTGAGTTTGTCGAAGTTGAAATACTTGTAGCCGAGTATCGAGCCATCGGTATTATTCACTACGGGATTAATGTTTATCGACTCATTATAGGGGTCGGCGACACTGTGGTCAGCCACATAGGTGGGCTGGAAATACGGGCCGGAATAATGCATGCCGGGATATGACTGATATGCGGGTGTCGGGCCTGTGAAATGCGACGCTATTGCAGCGGGATAGCGGCGGAGCGGGTCGAGGCCATCGATTTCAAATCCCTCCGACGTGTATTCGGCCTCGCTTATCACAACCTTTCCGTCCGGACCGGGAGTGACAGCCACCTCTATGGGTGCTACCATAGCCTGGCGGGCATACTCATCCAAACCCGTCTGACGGTGATAGAACACATACCACTGACCGTTGATTTCGAGGATACTGCCGTGAGTGTTGCCGTTGGGGGTCGCAGTCGCTATCGGCTTGCCGTCGGCATCCGTGTCACGTCCGCGGGCATCGATTATGGTACCGCCGTAAGTATATGGGCCGAGAGGGTTGTTGCTATAGGCATAGGCAAGCGTATAGTTAGAGCGCGGCATCCCCCAGTCGCCGTCAGCCGTCATGCGGCTGTAAATAAACACATACTTGTCCTTAATCTTACGTATTGACGAAGCCTCGAAGAACCGTTCCTCGCCTTCCTCCTTGTAACTCGGCATGATGCTTACAATCTCGGTGCCGGGCTTAACCGTAGCCATCGTCTCGGGGTCAAGCTCTGCGGCGAATGATTCGCAGAAGCCCCAGTAGCCGTACACGCGGCCGTCATCATCGACAAACACCGCCGGGTCAAACCTCAGCACTCCGTCGCTCAAGTCAGCTTTCTCCTTTGACCAGTTGGTCACCGTAAAAGGCCCGTCGGGACGGTCAGAGCGCGCTACCATGCCGTTACGCCCGCCGGCCTGATTGTTGGGATACAGGTAATACACCTTCTTGCCATCAGGTTTGGTCACGACCGCCACATCGGGGGCATAGAGCACATCGCCTGTGCCGTCAGCATGCAGCAGCTTGCCGTCAGCATCGGCCTTGACCTCAAATATCACGCCGTCATACCGCCACGTGTCGAGCGAGTCGGGCGAGGCCGACCACACCACGAGGTCAGTGCCGCAATACTGGTTTTTGAGCATGTCGTGCGAGCCGTAGATATACACGCGCTTCTTTCCGGGCACGTCCGGGTCATCAAAAAGATAAGGCTCCCCATCGGGTATATGCTCCCACAAGGGGAGATAGGGATTGGCCGACACTGCATATTGTGCAGTCAAAGATATCAGAGATGCTGTGAAGATGTGATTTAGCTTCATGGCTGATAGTTTAGGTTTCGTTCTGCAAACTTAATGAAAATCCCCGACTTTTCGGTAATAAATCCTACATAAAATAGCCTTCCACGATATGTCGGCTGTCCTTACATGTCACTTTTGTCAGTGTGATTTAACACTATTTGTCAGTTTTGGCCTTTGGCATTGATTTTGCTGTTTGTTATATCAAAAGTAGTATAACAAACAGCAAAATTCTTAATATATCATGCAGAAAGGACAAATTGGAGTGACCACCGAGAATATATTCCCGGTCATCAAAAAATTCCTCTATTCCGACAACGAGATATTTCTCCGCGAGCTTGTGGCCAATGCCATCGACGCCACTCAGAAGCTCAAAACCCTCTCATCATTCGGTGAATACAAGGGTGAGCTTGGTGATATGCGTGTCGAAGTCAAGGTTGACAAGGAGGCAGGCACCCTCACCGTCACCGACCACGGCATAGGCATGACAGCCGACGATATCAACAAGTACATCAACCAGATAGCCTTCTCGGGAGCCGAGGAATTTGTCAATAAGTACAAGGACAACGCCAACTCCATCATCGGCCATTTCGGTCTCGGCTTCTACTCGGCCTTCATGGTGTCGAGCAAGGTGGAGATACGTTCGCTCTCCTATCAGGAGGGTGCCGAAGCCGTGCGCTGGACCTGCGACGGCTCACCCGAATACAGCATGGAGCCTTGCGACAAGACCACACGAGGCACCGAGATAACCCTTTGGATTGACGACGACAACAAGGAATACCTCGAGCAGGCACGCATCGACCTCCTGCTCAAGAAATACTGCCGTTTCCTCCCCGTGCCCGTAGTCAGCGGCAAGGAGCAGGAGTGGAAAGACGGCAAGTATGTCGACACCGACCGCGACAAGGTAATCAATGCCACCGAGCCGGCCTGGACCAAAAAGCCATCCGACCTCACCGATGACGATTACCGCAACTTCTATCACGAGCTGTATCCCGGCCAGGAAGACCCCCTCTTCTGGATACACCTCAACGTCGACTACCCCTTCAACCTCACCGGCATCCTCTACTTCCCCAAAATCAAGAACAACCTCGACATCCGCAAAGACCGCATCCAGCTCTACTGCAACCAGGTCTTCGTCACCGATTCCGTCGAGGGCGTAGTGCCTGAATTCATGATGCTGCTCCAGGGCGTCATAGACTCACCCGACATCCCCCTCAACGTGTCGCGCTCCTACCTGCAGAGCGACCGCGCCGTCAAGAAAATCTCAGGCTACATCACCAAGAAAGTTGCCTCGCGCCTCGAAGACCTCTTCAAGGCCGACCGCGCCGACTTTGAATCGAAGTGGGACGACATCAAGATTTTCATCGAATACGGCATGCTCACCGACGAGAAATTCTGCGACGCCGCCCTCAAGTTCACGCTCCTGCGCGACACCGAAGGCAAATACTTCACCCTCGACGAATACAAGACCCTCGTCGAGGCATCACAGACCGACAAGGACGGCAACGTAGTCTACATCTACGCCACCGACCCCGTCGAGCAATACAGCTACATCGAGGCCGCCAACGCCAAGGGCTACAACGTCCTGCTCATGAACGGACAGCTTGACGGCCACTTCCTGTCAATGCTCGAAAACAAGCTCGAGAAAACCACCTTCGTCCGCGTGGACAGCGACGTAGCCGACAACCTCGTGCCCAAGGCCGACAAAAAAGACTCAGGTCTCAACGCCGACCAGATTTCGCTCCTCACCACCCTCTTCCGCTCCCAGCTTCCCAAGCTCGAGAAGAGCGAGTTCATGGTGTCGTTCGAGTCGCTCGACCCCGCCGCCAACCCTGTCCTCATCACGCAGAACGAATACATGCGACGCATGAAGGACATGGCCGCCACCCAGCCCGGCATGAGCTTCTACGCCAAACTGCCCGACAACTACAATCTGATTGTCAACACCTCGCAGCCCGTCGTAGCCCGCATCCTCGCCGACGCCGAAAAGGCTCTTGACGAAAAACTCAACCCCCTGCGCGCCGCCGTCAGTGCCGACAACGAACGCCTCACCGCCGTCCGCGCCGAGGTCAAGGACAACAAGCCCACCCCCGAGCAGGAGGCCGAAGAGAAGAAACTCATGGAATCGGTCGACAAGTCGCGCAAAGAGCAGGACAGCATCGTCACCACTTATGCCGCCGGCCAGCCCGCCGTCAAGCAGATGATTGACCTCGCCCTCCTCGGCAACGGCCTCCTCCAGGGCCGCGAACTCAGCGACTTCATCCGCCGCTCCGTCAGCCTCCTCTGATTTCCCGGACCCCGTAATTGGGACCGACACGTATAAATGGTCCCGCACCTAATATAATTAAGCTCGCCGAAGCCTCCACGCATCGGCGAGCTTATTTTTCCCTGACCTCGTCAACGAAGTCAGGGGAAATTATGTTTTACAGCATAATAGAATATCAATCTCGAAAATAATTACTAACTTTGCTCATGCAGACCGACTCGCGCAGAAGCCCCGGCCTGGGGTTAAGCGGAGCGGGATGTAGTGAAAATACATAAGAAAGCGTTTATCCGCGCTGATTCTTGACTTGTCGAAATTCTCGCAAAATTTCATTCAGGTGTCAAGGATTGAGCAACGGTAGATGCCCGTGGATATGTAATTATCATGCATTCGGCACGATATTTCGGGAGAAGTATAGCCGGACGCATTGATTGCATATATAAGCGTGGGCTTCTGCGTTGCCGTCCGACATCTGAAGGGCAATGCGAGAAGCCTCGACAAGTAGGACTGGAACATGAAATTAGAATGTCTGATTCAAATATGGCAGAATAATCCCAAATTACCATAATGAAAAACTTTTTTGCTAATCGGCTATATATTATATTTATGGATTTTACACAAACACTCAAAAATATCATAATGGATTGTTTAACTGCTCCTATTGAAAAGCATACAATTCAATTTTTCTACAACACAAACCCCGCTGATCCTGACAACAAACCTATTCCCTTAGGAAGTGGTGTTTTATTGAAAAAAAATAAAAACAGTTATATTGTTACAGCGGCTCATGTTGTTGAAGATTTTAAAGAGAAACATATCGGAGTTTACACTACAAAAAAGGACTTTTTTGAGTTAGGAACTGTATGCAAGTGCACAGAGATAGATGATTTAGTCAAATCCAGTTTGGATATTGCAATATGGTATATAGAACCCGAAATTGCAAACGACATTGCGCCTAATGACTGGTGGTATGATATTAAAGATTGCCTTCCGAATCATATGGAATCGGATAAAAGTAAATATTTTATTTACGGGCACCCAGCAAAGAAAACCGAGATAATAGATGATACAAAAGCAATAATACAATATCCATTTAAATTTTTTACCCGCGGATATAGCACATCTCCCCATGCTAAGAATGCGCACTTTAATCCAAAGTACAATCTGCTACTAGAATTTCACAAAAAGAAAATTGCAGACACAAAAACTGGGAAAAGACAAGTTGCTCCTAATCCATATGGTATTAGTGGATGCGGCCTATGGTATCTTGATAGAATGAAATATCGATTAGTAGGGATTATGACAGAATGGAAAAATCCTACCGATAATATACCAGCCTTTATGGCTACAAAGATAGATTATATCATCGAAGCGATAATCCATCTTGATAAAAATATGATGGCAAAATACAATAATGATTGAAACAATTAATTTAGTTTAAAGATTTTAGCATGGTGACCCGGCGAAATTATGGCTGAGGTCACCACATTTGTATAATTAAATCTATTAAAGTTTATGGGACTATGAGGCGATGATGTAAAGTAAAATGATGCTGTATGATTTTTGAAATTTGCGTGCAGATTATAAACACATTAGGCAACCGTAATGAAAGATGCGGCTGCCACATCCTAACTCTAATAATGAGAATGATTACACCACAAAAAAATGAGAGCCAAACTCTATGAGTTTAGCTCTCGATGTTGCCTTGGAAAGATTCGAACTCTCACAGGCGGAACCAGAATCCGACGTGCTACCATTACACCACAAGGCAATTCAGCTTATTCAGTCATCAACTCGATGTCACCGCTGTGACCTCTTTCGTTTTTGACGTTGCAAAGGTAGGCAGTTTTTTTGGACTGTGCAAGAGTTTTGGCAAAAAATTATCGCATCACCCTTAATTTTTTTCAGATTCCACCACAAATCCGCCCTGAGCGGCTATGGTAACGGCAAATTTGGCAGGATTTTTCACCTTCACACTCTTTTGCGAAAGCTCTTTTCCGTCCGGCGAATCATTCGTCACTGTCACTGTGGCTCCCGTCCCGACAAAGCGCGAAAGGTCGAGGTCAAGTTTCATAGCCTCGCCGGTGCCATTGGTCCCGGCGATATACCATTTATCCCCGTTGCGGCGCGCGAGAACCACATAGCGGCCAGGATAACCGTCGATAAAGCGCGTCTCGTCCCACGTAGTAGGCACACGGCGCATGAAATCAAGCGCAATCTCCGGCGCGCCGCCCTCGCTCACGGGCCTCAGATTCTCGGGTGCGAGAGCGAAATTCTGAATAGGGTTCTGGAACGTCACCGCCGTGGCCAGCGAATGCCCGTCGGTAGTGCGGCGGATATTGCCGCCCTCATTACCCTTGCGCATATGACGGTTGAGGAAACTGCCGCCATACTCCATACAGCCTATCGCATTGCGGCAGAAGGGATGCAACGCACTGCGCTGGGCCTCGCGGTCGCAATGATGCTGACCGAAAATATTGTTCTCGCTCGCAAGCACTGCCTCCGAGCCTACATAGTTAGGGTACATCCTCTCCCATCCGCGCGGTATCGTGCAGCCGTGGAATATCACCATCAGCCCATGGTCGTCAGCATCCGACAATATATCCTCATAGAGCCTGATGGTCTCCTGCTTGTCACCGCCGAAGAAATCCACCTTGATGCCCTTCACGCCGAGCCGCTGCATCCACCTCATCTCCTCCTTGCGGGCTATGGGCGAATCCATTCTCGACGTCGGCCCCTGCACTATATCATTCCAGTAGCCGCTCGACGAATACCATAGGAAAAGCTCAACACCCTTTCCTCGGGCATACTCCACAAGCTCCTCAATCCCCTCGCGGCCTATATTAGTGTCCCACCAGTTGTCCACGAGCGTATAGTCATATCCCATCTCAGCCGCCAGGTCAACAAACCGCTTCTGGTCTTCGAGATTGATTGAGCCGTCCTGCCATAGAATCCAGCTCCACGTACCCTTGCCGTACTTATACTTGTTATCCGACTTAAACCGCGGGGCCACATTATCCCACGGGGCAGTCGTCTCGACAATGGGCGCGAGGTTGTCGGCCACAGTAATCGTGCGCCATGGCGTATGTCCCGGCAGTGCGAACGCCGGAGCCGACGTGCCGTTACCGTTGTTCTCCCCCGCCATAGGCATCTCTATGGTGTACAGCCCGTCGCCCGTCATATCGCCCAGGCGCGTGCCGCAATAATTCCTGTCAAGCCCGGTCTCGCTCACGAGCACCCAGCCGTCATCGCCTATACGAAACAGCGCGGGAAACGTGTAACCATTCCCGAACTGCGAAGCCTCAGTCATCGGCGTATCAAACTGATACTTCTCCTCATAGCTGGGCTTGGTCCTCTTCCAGTCAACCATCGGGCGACTCTGCGGCGTCATAAACACTGTTGTATGCGAAGGGAAATCAAATCCCGTAGCCTCACGCTCTATCACAATCGAGCCGGTCTCGCCGCCGTTCATCCTCGGCACCTCGTATCGGAAAGCCACATCGTTGTCTGACACCCTGAAAAGGACATCCACACTATTCCCCTCATTATTCGCAAGATTGACCCTCAGCTCATTGGCCTCATAATGCACATTGGCAGTCTTGGAGCGGTCGAGGGTATAGTCGTCGGTATATCTGCGCTCCTCAGTCCCGGTTATCGAAAGTGAATCCACGAAATTGCCGGTATTGGCCACAAACCCGAGCGGCGAAGCATCGAGCATCCTCTTGCCGTCATAAGTCACGGCATAGCCCACACCGCCCGAAGGCATTGATTCAATCGTTAGCTGCAGCCGACCGTCAGGCGAAGCCACCGACGGAGTCACAGCATTCACAGCCATCGGCAACGACAACACGCCACATAGCAAAAATCTGAAAGCAGACATCCTGAATAAGTTGAAAAGGGAAATATAATAAAAAAGGTAGCAGGACTATAAGCCGGGTTATGTCGTCGCGGGACTTCTCGTCAAGCGTTGTTGGCTGACAGGTTACCGCGGCGGTCGCAGTCATTTATCTAATTGGTGCCTCGCATAGCTACGGCACTCGAGCAGCCTACCCCCCGGCGATGGACGAGCAACCCATTACGGAGTCTCGACCGAGCGATACGCCCGGGAGAACTTACCCGCTTGCCGGTATACATGGCCTTGCAACCCATAAGACGTGCGGCATGCCGTGTCGCCACGACACCCGGTGGGCTCTTACCCCGCCTTTTCACCATCACCTCACAATCCCCGTGAAGGGGAATCGAGTGAGGCTGTCATTCTCTGTCACGTTACTCTGCCGTCACCGACAGCTCCCAGTTAAAGAGTATGGTGCTCTGTGTTGCCCGGACTTTCCTCTTGCCGCTCAGCATCACGCAGATGCCCTCGGCAAGCGACACGACCGTCCTGCTACCGAATGCAAATGTACGAATATAATTCCACATATCCGCACTTCCACATCGGTTTTAACTCCAAAAAACAATAAAAAACCTCTCGCTCCGTAATAATAAAATAATCCGACAGCCCACAGCAATGACCACAGCAACCGAACTTATCAGCCTCATGCAGTCCATGCAGGACGAGGAGCAACGCCGCATACTCACCCGCTTCTTCAAGACCGGCAAAGGGCAATACGGCGAGGGTGACGCATTCTTCGGCCTCCGCGTCCCTCAGACCCGCGGCCTGGTCAAGCAAGCCCGCCTCGACGTGCCCTTCGACGAAATAAGTCAGCTGCTCCATTCCCCGTGGCACGAAGCCAGGCTGTGCGGACTCCTCCTGCTCGTCGAGGAGATGAAAGCCGCCACCCCACGCCGCCATGACCACCCTACCCTGCACGCCGACCGCCGCACGGCCATCACCGACTTCTATCTCAGCCACGCCACTCGCGCCAACAACTGGGACCTCGTAGACCTCTCATGCCCCTACATCCTCGGCACATGGCTCTTGTATCCTCTTGCTGACGGCACGATGCCATCGCGCGACATCCTCGACCGCCTCGCTGCAAGCTCCAACCTATGGGAGCAGCGCATAGCCATAGTCAGCACCATCTCACTCATCCGGGCCGGACAGTTTGACGACACATTGCGCCTGGCTGACAGCCTGCTCACCCATCCGCACGACCTCATCCACAAAGCCATCGGGTGGATGCTGCGCGAGGTAGGCAAGCGCGACATCGCCACACTCCGCACATACCTCACCCTCCGTCATCGTGAGATGCCACGCACCGCCCTGCGTTACGCCATCGAAAAAATGTCCGCCCCCGAGCGCGCCAGCTGGATGCAGAAATAACATCCGTGACACTCCAATAGATTATTCTCTCTAAATCTTAGAGTCATCGTTACCTGCCGAACTATCTGACTTTGTGGTGTCAGTAGCCTCAACCGGCTCGGTCGAGGATGCGAATATCTTGCTCAGATACTTCTCACGGAACGATTCGAGAAGTTCCCAGAATCCTGGCACAAAAAGCGTACCGACGACTGCATTCACGGCCATACCGAACACCACAGCCGTACCGAGTGCGACTCGCGAAGCCGCACCCGCACCCGTGGCAAACAGCATAGGCATCACACCAAACACAAACGCTAGAGCCGTCATCATAATCGGGCGGAAACGTATGCGCCCCGCATCCAAGGCCGCCTGACGGATGCTCACGCCACTCTTGCGGAAGTCAATGGCATACTCCACAATAAGAATCGCATTCTTGGCCGACAGTCCGAGCAGAAGTATGATACCGATTTGAGTATATATCGATATCGACTGTGACATTATCACACAGCCTATCACCGTGCCGAGTATGGCCGTAGGCATCGAAATCACCACAGCCAGCGGGTCGGTCCAGCTCTCATACTGCGCCGCAAGCACAAGCACAGTGATAATCACCGCAAAAAGCAGCACCATCACTATAGTCGTGCCTGACTGCGTCTCTTGATAAGCCTCGCCCGTCCAGGCATAGGCGAAATCATCGCCGACAGCCTCTTTAAGCAACTGCTCCATTCCGGCAATACAATCCGCACTCGACACATTATGTGCAGGAGTGCCGGTGATTGAAGCGGTCGTGTACATATTGTAGCGGCTCACCGAGGCCTGCCCCTCCGACGGTACCACGCTCGCGAATGACGAGAATGGCACCATGTCGCCGTTGCTGTTGCGCACCGACAGTCGCGGTATGTCATCGATATGGCTGCGGGCGGCCTCATCGGCACTCAGTGTCACCTGATACGTGCGCCCGAACTTAACGAAATCATTCACATACGACCCACCCATGAATGCCGACAGCGTCGAGTACACATCCTCAATCTCCACATTCAGCATCTTTGCACGGTCGCGGTCAACCTTTATGCTGTACTGCGGCACCGAGCCTTGGAACTGCGACGTCAACTGGGCAAACCGTTTGTCGGTCGCGCCCTTCTCCTTCATCGCCTCGATGGCGTCGGCAAGGGCGTCGGCCCCGAGATTGTTGATGTCGAGCAGCTGCATCTGCATGCCCGAAGTCATGCCCAGGCCGGGAATGGCAGGAGGATTGATTGAGAACACCACCGGCTCCTGATAACCGGCAGCAATCTCATTGACCTTGGCTATCACGCCGTTGACACTCTCGTCAGCCCCGTGACGCTGATGCCACGGCTTGAGCACCACGAAGAGCGAACCTGTGTTGCCCCCCGTGCCGCCACCCATCATCGACTGGCCAGAAATGGATATGACATTCTCCACGGCAGGGAGTTTCAGCACTTCGGCCGAGATGTCTGACACCACCTTGTCGGTACGTTCGAGCGACGCACCCGTTGGGAGCATAATCGATGTCATGAAATATCCCTGGTCTTCCTCGGGGATATAGCTTGACGGCCACTTTATGAATCCCCCGAAGGCAATGATGCAGATTACGAAATAGAGGCATATGGCCACGACAGGACGCTTCAGCATCGAGCCTATCCACTTGACATAACGCCCCAAGGCCCAGCCGTAACCCTTGTTGAACCATTTGTAGAGAAAGAAATGAGGATTCGGGTCAGACTTCTTGCGCAGGAACAGCGCACACATCGCCGGGGTGAACGTCAGCGCGTTGAAGCCCGAGAATGCCACCGACGTGGCTATGGTGAGGGCAAACTGCTTGTAAAGCTCGCCGGTGATACCGCTCACGAATGCCGTGGGTATGAACACCGTCAGCAACACTATTACCTCGCCGATTACAGGGCCCTGCAACTCCTCCATCGCCTTCTCGGCACTCTGCCTCGGCGTCAGCTTGCCCTCCTGCACCAGTCGGGCGCAGTCCTCCACCACCACTATGGCGTCATCCACCACTATGGCGATGGCGAGCACCAGGCCGAAGAGTGTCAGCGTGTTGAGCGAGAAGCCGAGCACCTTCATCACGGCAAACGTCGCGATGAGTGACACAGGAATGGCAATCATGGGGATGATTACAGCACGCCAGCTCTGAAGGAAGATGAGAATTACAATCATCACGATAAGCGTGGTCTCGACAAACGTCACGAGCACCTCGTCAATCGACGAGGTCACAAACGATGTCGTATCCATTATCACGCGATACTTCACCCCCTCGGGGAAATATTGCGACAGCTCGTTGAGCTTGGCCTTGACCTTGCCCGCAACCTCGAGAGCATTTGCGCCCGGCAGCTGCTGCACGCCGATAAGTCCCGCCGACTTGCCCGACACATGCGAGATGTCGGAATATGAATTACTGCCCAGCTCCACCTTGGCTATATCCTTGAGATGCAGCAACGACCCGTCAGGCTCGGCACGTAGTATGATGTTGCCGAACTCATTAGCCGTCGAGAGCTGACCCTGGGCGGTAAGGGTGAACTCGAAGTCGACATCATCTGCGGCGGGCGGTGTACCGACACTTCCGGCCGACACTTCGAGATTTTGCGACTGTATCATCCGCATCACATCAGCCGGAGTCAGCCCCCTCACCTGCATCTTGGCAGGGTCAAGCCACACACGCATGCTGTACTCTCCGCCTCCGAAAGCAGCCGCGCCGCCCACGCCGTCGATACGTGTAAGTTCGTCGATGATATTGAGCTGGGCATAATTGGTGAGATACAAGGCCGAATAGTCATGCTTGCCGTCCCCCTCAAGGGCGATGAACAGGATGATGTTTGAAGCCTCGGATGTCACCGACACGCCCTGCTCCTTGACAGCCGCAGGCAGTGTGGCCTCGGCGAGCGATATGCGGTTCTGCACCTTCACGGCGGCCTCGTCGAGGTCGGTGCCGTTCTCGAAAGTGACTGTCAGACCGTAAGAGCCGGCACTCGAATTGGAACTCATATACATCATGCCTTCCACGCCGTTGACCTGCTGCTCGATAGGCTCGCCCACCACTTTGGCCACAGTCTCGGCATCCGCACCGGGATACGTGGCCCGCACCATCACCGTGGGCGGGGTGATGTCGGGAAACTGCGCTATCGGAAGGGTCTTGACCGTAATCAATCCCACAAGCACCATGAGTATGGCGAGGACAGTGGCAAAAATAGGCCTGTCTATAAAGAATTTCGAGAACATATCAGCGGGCGTTTTTAACGCATATGCGGGTGGATGAATCGAGTAGTCAACAGTGTCACTTGGTCATGCGGGGATTTACCTTCATGCCGTCGCGCACTTTCAGGAGTGCCTTGGTCACATAACGGTCCTTGGGGGTGATGCCCTTGGTGATTACCCTGAGTGAATCGTGATAGAGCGGGCCTACGGTCACGGGAGTATAGACCACCCTGTCGGAATCGTTCACGACATAGAGGTACTTGCCGAGCTGGTCTGACCCCAAGGCGGCATCGCGCACCAGCACGGCGTCAGGCAGCTTGTCATACGGGAGGTCGACCTTCACATACATTCCCTGACGCAGTTCATTGTAGGGATTCTTAATGCGACACTTGATTTTCATAGTTCCCGTCGAATTGTTGAGCGCGGGGGCCATATACGAAATCTCGCCCGTGTAGGTGTGAGGCAGAGGCTCCTCGAATGTCACAGGCACCCTCTTGAAATTCAGCGAATCCTGCTTGGCCATTGAATTGAGTATATCATGATAGCGGTCATCCTCGATGGCGAAGTTGGCCGAGACAGTGGTATTGTCATAGATTGTGGTCAACACCACCGGCGAGCCTTGGCCGCTGACATAGTTGCCTACACTGAGAGTATTGTCAGCCACCATGCCCGAAATCGGAGCCGTCACCGTGCAGTACCCGAGCAGACGACGGGCATTCTCAAGCGCGGCACTCGCATTCTTGATTGACGCCTCGGCCTGATGATAGGCACTCTCGGCCTGCACCACCTCCATCTTGCTCACGGCATCGCTCTCGAGAGCCTTCTTCACCGCATCATAGTGAGCCTTGGCATAATCTCGCGTGCTCTGAGCTGTGGCAAGCGATGCCTGGGCCTGACTCACCTGGTCGCGGTAAGTGGAGGGGTCAATGGTGAAGAGCACCTGACCCGCCTTTACGTTCGAGCCGCTCTCAAAATTCTTTGACAGTATCTGACCGTTCACCTTGGCCACCACGTTGACCGAACCGATGGCCGTCAGATAGCCGGGATATACAGTGGAGAGTGTGACGGTATCAACCACCGGCAGAGCCACATCCACAATCTCCACACCGGCCTCGGATTCAGATGTCCGATGCCCGCATGACACTAATGATGATGCTATGGCGAGAAGCGAGAGAAGTATTTTTGTATCCATAACGATTTGTTTTATTCAATGGGGGGATGCCACGTCATTATCCAACGGGCTGCATTATCACATCATTGTGCATCACTCTATCGGTGAGCCGCCGAGAGCCTTGTATATATCCACGAGAGCCACGAGCGCGTCGCCGTGATTGCCCACAAGGGTATTGGCACAGTTAAGCCAGTCAATCTGCGCATTCACCACGTTGGTAAACGCTGCAAGTCCCTGCTTGTACTGGTCCATAGCAAGGTCAAACGACTCCTGACTCTGGGCAAGCACCTGGGCATTTATATCTATTGACCGCGTGGCGGCCTCATAAGCCTTCATGGCATTCTCAACCTCGGCATAAGCGTTCATCACGGTGAGATTGTAGGCGTCGATTCCGGCCATCATCTGCTCCTTGGCCTGAGCCACGGCATTTTTTCGTGAAAATCCGTCAAACAGGGTCCATGACAGTTTCGGGCCTACGCTTAATGAAAAATGATTGCTGTCAAACATCCTGTCAACCTTGTCGCTCCCCCACCCCACAGTGCCCTGCAGCGTGAGAGTAGGCAGAAAATCCTTTTTGGCTATACCTAACTGCGCGGCATATCCCGCAAGCTGTGCCTCGGCCTCGGCTATGTCAGGACGGCGACGCAGCAGATTGGCCGGGACTCCTGCCGGGACTATCTGCTGATATGGCAGTAATGCCGAGCTCCTCTGCATCACCGGGGCAAGCTCGTCGCTGTACACTCCGAGGAGTATAGCGAGGGCATTGAGCGTCTGCGATGCCCGTGACTCGAGCGACGGAAGTGTGGCCTGAGTGGAGTAATAGACCGTCTTGGCCTGTGCCACGTCGAGTTTCGACACCAGCCCGGCCTCATGACGCGCCTCGGCAATATTCACCACCTTGGCCTGATATTCAATGTGTTCGTTGGCCACGCGCAGTTCGTTCTGAAGCACACGATAATTGATGTAATAAGTAGCTATGTCGGCCGTTATGCTCACCATTGTGGCGAGATATTCGGCTCGCGACGCGCTGTAGGAAGCCTTCTTGGCCTTGACTTGCGATGTTATCTTGCCGAAAATATCTACCTCCCAGTTGACATCCGCCCCGAGCGAAAAGTCGTTCGTACCGTTATGTCGCGTCTGCGTGCGGGTATATCCCGCCGAGAGTCCGACTGACGGGAAATACGCGCTCCGGGCCTGATTGACAGCAAGTCGGGCCATCTCGCGACGGTGCACAGCTTGGCTCACATTATAATTGTTGTCAATGCCCACAGCTATAAGCGAATCGAGCGTGGCATCGTGAAACGACTTCCACCACGCATCCTCAGTGGGGAGAGTCTGCGACACTTCCTGTGTGAACGACCACCGCTCAGGCATCGGCTGACGCAGATAGCGGTCCTCATCGCCCCGCTCATCAGCCGAAGCGACATTGAATATCCCTGCAGCAAGCAGGATGACTGTTGAAACGTAAATATTCTTTGCCATGATTAAAATTTTAACAACCTTAATTGAATTTAAGTTTTACGTATCAATGGCAAAAAATCATCCGCGGCATCTCCGGCCAATATACAGCAAAGGGTGTCACCGGTAGTATTAAGCCACCAGTAACACCCTTATAATTGAGAATCTTTATCTATACCAATCCGGCGAGATATTTCTTGAATGAGTCGAAGTCTTTGCTCATGGGCACTGACTGCTTGGTGCCCTTCATGAAGTCGGCGAGACGTGAGGGAATCTCTACGGTGGTGCCGATATGGGCCTCGACTGTGTCCTTGAACTTGGCCGGATGGGCTGTCTCAAGGAATACGCCCGTCTCGCCCGGCATGAGCAACTGCTTGAGTGCACGGTAGCCCACGGCTCCGTGCGGGTCGAGCATATAGCCGGTGCGCTTGTAGCAGTCGGCCATAGTCTCGGCTATCAGACCGTCGGAATAGGACGTGCCCGATATGAGCGACGTTATGGCCTTATGGTCGTTGCCGTAAAGGTCAAGAATGCGGGCAAAGTTGCTTGGGTCGCCGACATCCATAGCGTTGGCTATGGTGGCCACACTCGGCTTAGGCTCGTAGACGCCCGACTGCAGATAGTTGAAGAACACATCGTTGGCATTGTTGGCCGCGATGAATCGCTTAATCGGCAATCCCATGCGGTGAGCGATGAGTCCGGCCGTGATGTTGCCGAAGTTGCCGCTCGGCACGCATATCACCACATTGTCAGCCTTGCCGGCCTTTTTCAGCTGGGCATAGGCGTTGAAATAATAGAACGCCTGAGGGAGGAAACGGGCCACATTGATTGAGTTGGCCGACGTGAGCAGGAGCTTGTCATTAAGCTCGGCATCGAGAAACGCGCTCTTCACAAGCCTCTGGCAGTCGTCAAACACGCCGTCGACCTCGATAGCCGTGATGTTTTTGCCGAGAGTCGTGAACTGGCACTCCTGAATGGGGCTGACCTTGCCCTTGGGGTACAGCACATGCACGTTGATGCCGTCCACGCCGAGGAAACCGTTGGCCACAGCCGAGCCGGTGTCGCCGCTTGTGGCCACCAGCACATGCACATTACGGCGGTCATCGCCACGTTTGATAAAGTATTGCAGCAGGCGGGCCATGAAGCGCGCGCCTACATCCTTGAATGCCAGCGTAGGACCGTGGAACAGTTCGAGGCTGTAGATGCCCGGCTCCACCTCGACTACAGGCGCGGGGAACGAAAGCGTATCGCACACGATGGCGTCAAGGTCGGCGGCAGGGATGTCGTCGCCGAAAAACGCGCGCGCAACCGTGCAAGCAATCTCGTGAAACGACTTGTCGGCGATATTATCGAAAAACTCCTGCGGCAGACGCCCTATGCGCTCGGGCATATAAAGTCCGCGGTCGGGAGCGAGGCCCTTGACCACAGCCTCGGCGAGGCTGACATCGGGCGAATTATGATTGGTGCTGTAATATTTCATATCAGGGGGGATGAGATGTTATTTCATAAATTCGTGCATGAACTGCATCAGGTGAAGCGTGCCGTAACTGCCTCGGGCACACTCGGCCTCGGTGTATGATGTCACCGAGTCAGGCTCGATGCCCTTGTACCATATGGCAAACGGCACAGGCTCGCCCTTATGCACGCGCAGCTCCACGGGGGTGGCATGGTCAGGGAGCAGGGCTATGGCCACAGGCTCGTCCCACGTCATGACCTCTTCAATAATAGGCCCTACCACACGTTTGTCAAGATACTCGGTGGCCTTGACTTTCAGCTCCACATCGCCGTCATGGCCGGCCTCGTCGGTGGCCTCGACGTGTAGAAACACAAAATCATCGGTGCGCAACGCCTCGATGGCGGCCTTGCACTTCCCTTCGTAATTCGTGTCGGCAAGCCCGGTAGCACCCTCCACCTCGATGGAGCGGAGCCCGGCATAGCGGCCTATGCCACGAATGAGGTCGACGGCTGTGATTACCGCGCCGACCTTGACCTGAGGATACATCTGCTGAAGCGTGAGCATCGACGGACGATAGCCCGCGCTCCACGGCCAAATCGAATTGGCCGTCAGTCGCCCCTCGGCCTTGCGGCGCAGGTTTATAGGGTGATTCTCAAGCAACGCCTGTGACCGCTCTATGAGCGAGTTGAGCAGGTCGGCAGTCTCCGCCGGGGTCATGCGCCCCTCCTCGGTTACATCGCCGTCAGGCTTCACCAGCAGCGGACGCCACGGCTCGCCGGGATGGTCATGCGGAGGATTTGCGGAAATATGTTTGTTGCCGCCTTTGATTATCAGAAGGTGACGGTATTGTATTCCGGGGATAAACTTCACGCGCTCATCGCCCAGCTCACGGTCAAGCATTTCGATAAGCTCGCGCCCCTCCTTGGTGGTGAGATGTCCGCCGTGATGGTTGGCGATATTGCCGTCAGGCGTGAGGGTGAGAATGTTGCAGCGCATGGCCATATCGCCCGGCTGCATCTCATAGCCTATGCTGGCAGCCTCGAGCGGCCCGCGCCCCTCGTAGACCTCATTGAGGTCATAACCGAGTATAGCGGTATTGGCCACCTCGCTTCCGGGCGAAAAGCCCTCGGGGACAGTCTGAAGCAGACCGCAACGCCCCTGCGATGCCAGGAAGTCAAAGTGAGGCGTGGAGGCATACTCCAGCGGAGTCTTATCTCCCAGCCCGACCACCTTGTGGTCGCTCATACCGTCGCCTAATATTATAAGGTGTTTCATTTCCTTATGGTAGAATGTAGAGAGAGTCGAGAGAGTCGAAAAGTTAAAAAAGTCGATATAGTCGATTAGGTCAATGAGGTCAAATAACGCCTTAAAAACTTTATTCTTTAAAAATACTCCTAAACTATAAACTCTAAACCCTAAACTCTCTAAACTTTAAACTTTATAAACTCTAATTATTAGCTGTTGAGATTATATTGGCAAACACTCCGGCCGCGGTCACGCCCGCACCCGCGCCGTAGCCCTGAATGAGCATAGGATATTCGCGGTAACGCTCGGTGGTGAGCAGCACAATGTTGTTTGAGCCTTCAAGGCCGTAGAACGGGTGGCGCGAGTCAACAGCCTCAAGGCCGATGCTCATTCGTCCCATCTCCATGCGTGCCACGAAACGCCAACGTTTGCCCTCGGCCTCGAGCACCTTGCGGCGCGCCTCGAAATCGGCATCGAGTTCGGGCAGACGACGCCAAAAATCCTCAATCGAGCCGTTCATTATATCGTCGGGCACAAACAGGTTGCGCTCCACCTGGTCTTGCTCGGCACGGTAGCCCCCCTCGCGGGTCAGGATGACGAGCTTACGCATCACGTCGGTGCCACTGAGGTCGATACGCGGGTCAGGCTCGCTGTAGCCAAGCTCCTTGGCCAGGCGGACGGTCTCGGAGAACGGCGTCTCGGCCGAGATGGCATTGAATATGAAGTTGAGCGTGCCGCTGAGCACAGCCTCGATGCGCAGGATGCGGTCGCCCGACGAACGCAGGTCGTTGATTGTGCCGATGATGGGAAGTCCGGCACCCACGTTGGTCTCGTACAGGAACTTCACGCCACGTTTCAGAGCGGTCTCTTTCAGGCGCGCATAGCTCTCGTAGGAATTGGAGGCGGCTACCTTGTTGGCGGCCACAACCGATATATTATGGTCAAGGAATGTCTGATAGAGTTCGGCAATATCCTTGGACGCCGTGCAGTCGACAAACACGCTGTTGAAGATATTCATCTTCAGAATCTCGTCACGCAGTATCGCGGGCGAGCTGGGCATCCCCTCGTCAAGAAGAGCACGGAAATTGGCCAAGTCAATGCCGCCGCGGTCGAGCACCAGACGCTTGCTCGAAGCTATGCCCACCACATTGAGTTTCAGTCGGTGTGTGCGCATCAGCTCCTCCTTCTGCGAACGTATCTGCTCTATGAGCATGCCACCCACGGTGCCTACGCCACACAGGAAGAGGTTGACCTCCTTGTATTCACTCAGGAAGAATGAGTCATGCAGCACATTGAGCGACTTGCGCAGCGACTTGCCGTTGACCACAAACGAGATATTGGTCTCGCTCGCGCCCTGCGCACAGGCGATGACGCTGATGCCACTGCGACCCAGTGCGCCAAACAGTTTGCCCGCAATGCCGGGGGTATGCTTCATGTTCTCGCCCACGATGGCCACTGTGGCCAGTCCGCTCTCGGCGTGCATCGGGAACATCGCGCCGGTGGCAATCTCCTTGGCAAACTCATTGTCGAGCACCCTTACAGCCTCCTCGGCATCCTCGTCACGCACACCCACCGAGGTGGAGTTCTCTGACGAAGCCTGGCTCACGAGGAACACCGAGATGCCGTTATCGGCGAGCGCGGTGAAGATTCGGCGGTTCACACCGATTACGCCCACCATCGACAGGCCGGTCACCGTGATGAGCGACGTGCCGCTGATGCTCGATATACCCTTGATGGGCTTGCGGTCATCCTCGATTTCGTTACGTATCACCGAGCCGGGAGCGTCGGGGCGGAATGTATTCTTGACAAGAATAGGTATATTCTTGACACATACGGGATAGATTGTGGGAGGATACACCACCTTTGCGCCGAAGTTGCAAAGCTCCATCGCCTCGACGTAGCTCAGCGAGTTGATGGTGTAGGCCGTCGGTATCACCCTCGGGTCGGCAGTCATGAAGCCGTCCACGTCGGTCCATATCTCCAGCACCTCGGCATCGAGGGCGGCCGCGATAATCGAGGCGGTGTAGTCACTGCCTCCGCGGCCCAAGTTGGTCACCTCACCGGTCACGGCATCGCTCGATATGAAACCGGGCACGATGTGGATATGCCCCTCATAGTCGGGGCCCGAAAACTCCTCACACACGAGGCTGTTGGTCAGCTCCGTGGCAAGCAGATTGCGGTTGTGCTTAAATTCAGTGCGTATGAACTTGCGCGAGTCATGAAGCACCGACCCGCTGACCAGTCGGCTGACAATCAGCGAACTCAGCCTCTCGCCATAGCTTACGATAAGAGCCTGGGTCTTGGGGCTGAGGTCACGGATGAGAAACAGGCCGTGATAGATGGATGCCAGCTCGTCGAGCAGCTTGTCAACCTTCGATTTCAGTTCGCCGGGATTGTCGGTGATTACCTCGTCGATGATGTCATGATGGCGCATGGTCAGTCTGGCCATGCCTTCGCGGAAAGCCTCATCGCCACGGGCTGCGGTGACAGCAGTGGAGATGAGCATATCAGTGACCCCGCCAAGGGCACTAACCACCACCACTACAGGCTTGTCGCACCCCTGGGCTATTAAATTGAGATTCTTAATCCCCGAGACACTTCCTACTGACGTGCCTCCAAATTTCAAGACTTTCATTAGTTCGTTTTTACAAATTTAGGTGCAAAAATAGTAAAATTTTCTCACCCACGACCACTGAAATATAGAAAATTTAAAGGCAATATGTTATTACTACAGCAAAAGGTCAAAATTCGTCAACCCGACGGTACGTAAAAAGCCGTGCGATTATTCCCCAGCCGGAGCATCGTCAGGCTTACGGTCCTCAAACTTCTTACGGTAGAAGATAAAGTCGCGGCCCAGGTATTTCTCCCTTACGATAGGATTCTCGGCAAGCTCCTCCGACGTGCCTTGGAATAGGATTTTACCCTCAAAGAGCAGATAGGCGCGGTCAGTGATGCGCAGTGTCTCCTGAGCGTTGTGGTCGGTGATGAGAATGCCAATGTTGCGTTCCTTCAGATGATATACCACCGACTGGATATCCTCGACGGCTATAGGGTCTACGCCCGCAAAAGGCTCGTCAAGCATGATGAACTTCGGGTCGATGGCCAGACAGCGGGCTATCTCGGTGCGGCGTCGCTCGCCGCCCGACAGGCGGTCGCCGAGGTTGTGGCGCACCTTCTCGAGACTGAACTCCTTTATAAGGCTCTCGAGCTTTTCGCGCTGATACTCCTTGGAGGTGTTGGTCATCTGAAGCACAGCCTTGATATTGTCCTCCACCGTGAGCTTGCGGAATACACTGGCCTCCTGGGCGAGATAGCCGATGCCGTTCTGCGCACGCTTGTAGACGGGATATTTCGTGATATTGAGGTCGTTGATGAATATCTGACCCTCGTTGGGCGTAATCAGTCCTACCGTCATATAGAACGTCGTGGTCTTGCCCGCTCCGTTAGGGCCGAGGAGGCCTACAATCTCACCCTGCGTCACATTGATTGACACGTGATTGGCCACGGTGCGCTTGCCGTATTTCTTGACCAGGTTCTCGGTGCGCAGCACCATGCGCTCAGGCTCCTGCGCGGCGGTCTGCTCGGGGGCAGTGATATTCTGCTGCTGTTCTTCTTCCATAGACATAGTTCGGTAGACTGTTTTTTTCAACGTGCGCGCAGGCGCGATTCGATATAATCCTTGAGCAACTGTATGGCCACCACGTTGCTGCCACCCTGGGGCACTATCAGGTCGGCTGTCTTCTTTGACGGCTCGATATACATTTCGTGCATGGGCTTGAGCACGTCGCGGTAGCGGTCGAGCACCATCTGGGGGATGCGTCCGCGCTCCACACAGTCACGCGCGATGACACGTATCAGACGCTCGTCAGCCTCGGCATCGACAAACACCTTTACGTCAAGCATATTACGCAGCACGGGGTCGGTCAGCACAAGTATCCCCTCCACTATCACCACCTCGCGCGGGCTGACAGTCACCGTCTCGGGCTGGCGCGTGCATGTGAGATAGGAATATGTGGGCATCTCGATGGTCTCACCGCGCTTCAGGGCCTTGATTTGCTCCACGAGCAGCGGCCACTCTATCGAAGCCGGCTCATCAAAATTGGTCTTGGCGCGTTCCGACATGGGCAGATGGCTCAGGTCCTTGTAATAGGAGTCCTGAGGCAGCACTGCCACTTCACCCTGCGGCAGGGCGTTGATTATCTTGTTGACGACGGTGGTCTTGCCTGAGCCTGTGCCACCGGCTATGCCGATTACTAACATTCGTGCTTGATTTTTATGCAAAGATACGGCTCGCCGACCGATTACTAAAATAATCCGAGCAACTTTTTTCAAAAATATTTGTTAGAAACTAAAAACGGTTGTAACTTTGCAGAGTGGATTGAGCCGGATTGAAACGTCTTTTAAATCATTTATCCAATCACCACTCATCAACTCTATTGATTTTTTACGGTCAATTATCCACCTCCCACCCCACATCTCCGCAATTTTATTTTAAATCCCTGAGGGTTTGACAGCCCTAAGGATGTCAGGCAGAAATTCTCACTGTTATTTTTATCGGGAGGGTGGAAATGTCAATGTATCCGATTCGCATCCACGCACTGGCAACGATGCCGGGGATTAAATAACAAAACAATATATATCCCCCCAAGAATAAGCCCCCAATACCCACATATATTATATGTACAATTTTGACGAACTCTACAAGATGGACGACGAGCGACTGCAGGAAGCCGCCAATGCCATCGGTATAAAGAAAATTAATCTTAACGACAAAGAGGGTCTCGTTTACGAGATTCTTGAAAAACAGGCGCGCGACCATGCGGCCTCAGCGTCGGCCAACGTGCAGGAGAAACCCCGCCGTCAGAAAAAAGAGGCCGGAAAGGACGCCGAGCGCAAGCCGCGCCGCAAGAAGGGTGCCGACACTCAGCAGGTCAATGCCCCTGCCGATACCGCCGCACCCGCTGATGACGCACAGGCTGAGCCGTCAGCCGAGGATGCCGCACAGCAGCCCCAGGCCGATGCGCCCAAGCGTCGCGGACGCAAGCCCAAAAATCAGCAGACTGAATCCGCCGAAGGTGACAGCACCGCTGACATGGCCGAAACTGCCGACAACGACAATACCCCCATTCAGCCCGAGCAGGCCGAGAGTCAAGAAATCGCGGCTGAGGCTACCGTTGCCGACCAGGCACCTGACGCAGACATCCGCCCCAAGAAAAAGCGTGGCCGCCCTTCGCGTCAGGAGCGCATGGAGCGAGAGGCCGCATTACGTCAGGCAGCCGGAAACGCCAATGCCGACGCTGACCGTGACCTGCAGCCCGAACCCTCGCAGATGAACAATCCCGCCGAGCCGGCATCTACCCTCTCACTCCCCGCCCCCGAGGATGACCGCCAGGGCAATCCCCTGCCTGAGGATAACGCCAACGGACAGGAAGAGGAGGGCGGACAGCAGCCCCACCGCGGAGTATTCATCCGTCCGGGTGCACCCGAGGGCTTTGACATGCCCCGCCCCGAGGCATCATCGTTCGGCTCATTCTTCCCCCGCGCCGGAGGCCGTACCTTCGCCCCCCGCTCACCCCAGGAGCGCGAACAGGCCGCCAAGGCTGCCGCAACAGCCCCCATCACCATCAACGAGCCGGGCATGGAGAAGCCCCAGCAGCCCCAGGGCAAAAAGAATAAGAAGAACCGCAACAAGAACGGCGGCGACATCAATGCCGAGGAGAAGGCACGCTATCAGGCTCAATATAATTTTGACGACATAATCGAGGCTTCGGGCGTGCTCGAAATCGAGCCTCAGGGCCACGGTTTCCTCCGCTCAAGCGATTACAACTATCTCGCTTCGCCCGACGACATCCTCGTTACCCAGCAGCAGATTAAGCAGTACGGTCTGCGTCCCGGCGACGTGGTCGAGGCCAACGTGCGTCCCCCCAAGGCCGACGAGAAATATTTCCCCCTCACCCGCGTACTGTCGGTCAACGGACGTTCCCCCGAATTTATCCGCGACCGTGTGGCATTCGAGCACCTCACCCCGTTGTTCCCCGACGAGAAATTTGACCTCACATCGGGCCGCAGCTCCAACATATCCACCCGCGTCGTCGACATGTTCTCGCCCATCGGCAAGGGTCAGCGCGGACTCATCGTCGCACCCCCCAAGACAGGTAAGACCATACTTCTCAAGGACATAGCCAACGCTATCGCCGAAAACCATCCCGAGACCTACATCATGATACTCCTCATCGACGAACGTCCCGAGGAGGTGACCGACATGAGCCGCAGCGTCAACGCCGAGGTCATAGCCTCGACATTCGACGAGCCTGCCGAGCGTCATGTGCGCATAGCGCAGATTGTGCTCGAGAAGGCTAAGCGCATGGTAGAGTGCGGCCACGACGTAGTGATACTCCTTGACTCCATCACCCGACTCGCCCGCGCCTACAACACCTGCGCCCCCGCATCGGGCAAGATTCTCTCGGGCGGTGTTGACGCCAACGCTCTCCAGAAACCCAAGCGATTCTTCGGCGCAGCCCGCAATATCGAGGGAGGCGGTTCGCTCACCATCATCGCCACAGCCCTCACCGAGACCAGCTCAAAGATGGACGAAGTCATCTTCGAGGAGTTCAAGGGCACAGGCAACATGGAGCTTCAGCTTGACCGCAAACTCTCCAACAAGCGCATCTTCCCCGCCGTCGACATCATGGCATCGAGCACCCGCCGCGACGACCTGCTCCTGCGCAACGAGACTCTCAACCGCATGTGGATTCTCCGCCGCTTCCTGAGCGACCGCAATTCAATCGAAGCAATGGAGTTCATCAAAGACCGCATGGAACGCACCCACGACAACGAAGAACTCCTCCGCACAATGGGAGATTGATTCTTATAGTTTAAAGAGTGTATAAAGTTTAAAAAGTTAAGAATTAGAGCTTCCCCTATAGGTTATAAAGTTCATAAAGTCTATAAAGTCTATAAAGTTAAGAGGATAGATTCACGGCTTGAAATAGGCCATCGAATCTATCCTCTTAACTTTTTGTGCTCCTGTCTCTCGTCTTCTCGTGCCTACCTGCTATGCGTTACATCCCCCCCTCACCTTTTCTTCGGCTGGAGGGAGAAGCGGTATTGGACAGTGGCGAGGATGTAGCGCGGAAGAGTGTTGGTGTAAGTCACCGTTCGGCCCGAGGCTGTCACGGCATAATGGACGTTGGACAGGCGGTGCAGGAGGTCGAAACCGTCGACAGTGAACACCCATCGCCCGCCACGCGGAGTGTAGGTGACGCGCGCGTTCCACACGGCATCGGTCGTGTCAAGCTCCCTGACACCATAGCCGCGTCGGGTGTAGAAATTGAAATCGGTGCTTATGCCGAATCCCGCCGGGAGCTTGAACTGTCCGGCCACACCATAGGTGAGATGCGTTGCGTTGATGTCGGCAAACCCATCTCGCGCCGATGTGGTGTGCCTGTTGGTCACGACACCCTTTAGCGACAGGCTCTGGCCACCTATCTGCCAGGTAAGGTTGAGATTCTCGCTGAGATTGCGCGTGTTGACCGTAGAGCGCGAAGGCTCTTCGGCATTAACGCCTATCATGTCGACACTGTGGATGCGCGCAGCCTCGGTGATTGACGACAGCGAGAACTGCCTGAGGTGGCCAAACTGCATCGTCAGCGTGTTCTTGGCTCCCACGGTGTACTCTCCGCTCACGTTGTATGTGCGGTTACGCCTTATACCCGTGGACATGTCGTAGGAATATCCGCGCACAAGTGCGTTTGTGACAGGCATGTAGTCAAAATCCACAAAATCCTGCAGACGATGTTTGCCCGAGAAGAATCGCAGCGAGATATTGTGCCTGTGACGGTAGGCATTTTTCAGCCCCGAGTTTCCGAGCATGATGTTGAGCGGGTCGGAGGTATTGGTCACGTCGACCATATGCAACAGGTCTGGAGTCTCGGTGGCAAGCTCATAGCTGTACAAGAGGACATACATGTTCTGCCCCTGCATCCTGTTGCCCGAGCCATAGCGCACCGTGCCGTTCATGGCCGGGAGCGTACCGATAAAAGATGTGCGGCGCACGGGATAGATGACACCGTCGCTGTGATAATTGAAATGGCTATGGCGCAGACCCAACTCAGGATTCAGACGTATGCTGAAATTCTTTCGGCGCGAACCCGAGCCTTCCCATGAGTAATCAAAGGTCGGGCCGATGGTATGGGTATTCTCAATGAGCGACGATGTAAAGCTGTTGGCTGCATCGAAAGCCGAAAGATAGCCCGCCGGGAGAGTGCCGTAAACGCCCATCTCCTCGAGGCGGTCCAGGGCATAGGAGTAAGAGTCCCTTTCGCGGGTATGCAGATTGTAGATATATCTCAGCGAGATATTGAAATTATCGCTATTCAGGTCGTAACCGAGCGTGCCGTAGAGATTGAGGTCATGATTGGGGGAATTGTCGGTATAGTTACGACGGCGCAGCGGCGAGAGGTCCTCAGCCCCGAAACGCACGTCATAGTCATCCCAAAGCGTCTCCTTCTTATGGTCATACGCCACACGCAGCTGCGCATAGAGCCTGTCACTGGTGCGCGGCACCTTATATCCGGCATACAGCGAAGTCTCCACGTTGCCCTGCCGCGACTTGCCGTCGCTGCGGGTGAGGGTGCGGTTTATCACCGAAGTCAGCCTGGAGTCTGAGCCGTCGCTGTATATGGCCTCGAGTGCCGCGAGCGACATTCCGTACTGTTCGCTGTCAAAGCTGGCCGAGAGCGACTGCCCTGACCTGTCGACGCGGTTGTAGCTGCCGTTGACGCGCCACTCGGCGGAAAAATCCCCAAAACGGCGGCTGAGCGTATTGAACAGTTTGGCGCGCACATTCTTGGTGCGGTTGCGCGACTGCGCATAATCATATGTATTGCGGTCAGTGTAAAAATTGGTGCGGTCAGTGTATGTCCGGCTGTCCATCCAGTTATTCTCATATGTCGCACCGCCACGGGCATAAGTGCTGCGGTCATTCGACTCATAGTTGTATGACAGCCCCGCGAGCTGATATTTCATGCGTCCCGAGGGCATCTGCTCGGGCTTCCAGCTGTCATTCTTGCCCGGCTCGCGCGAGTCGTTCAGGTTATTGAGATTGCCTACCAGCATCACTTGGGTCGTACGGTTAAACCACATTCCGAAGAGCCGCGCCATATACCTGTCCTCGGTGCCGTAACCGGCCTGGGCGTTGACCAGCCAGCCCATGTCATACTCCTTTTTGAGCTTGACATCCATCGTCAGACGCTGCCGGGCCGAAGCATCGCCACGCCACTTGTCGTCAAAAGACTGCCCGCGATACACCTCGACATTCTTGACTGTATAGGCCGCAAGATTCTTTAGCATGAGATTGTTGTTGCCGTCAAAAAACTCGCGGCCGTTGAGCAGCAGCGACTCCACAAACTCGCCGTTGACCTTAATCTGACCGTCCGAGTTAAGTTCTACACCCGGAAGCTGAGAAATCAGGCCGTCGAGCATCGACCCCTCGGCAAGCTGAAAAGCGTCGGCGTTATATACAATGGTGTCACCACGGTTGTAGAATTTGATTTTTGAAGCCGTGACCGTAACCTCGCCGAGCTTGTGCGGGGCACGTTCGAGATACGTGACAGGCATCTCGCGGCTGGTTTCGCGCTTGCCGAGATTCTCTACCTTATAGACCAATGTCTGAGGCAAGTAGCCGTCACACCCTATCTCAAATACATACGTTGAGTCCTTACGCTCGGCATGAAATCCGAATAGCGACCTCTCAGAAATAACTGTAAACCCGCCACTAGTAGTCAGGACTCCTGCCCGGAGTGTGTCGCCCGGATTGCCGTCGGCATCTATCGGTATGGCATAGCCCTTCATCAGGTCAGTCTTCCCGACAGCCTCTTGGATATGCCCCACAAGCAGGAGCTTCTTGCCGTCAGCCCTAACGGCCAACGCCGTCATAGCCATCAGACACACAGCCAAAATCGCCCTCGCAGCGTTCCTATAGTTACTAATCATTGTCGCAGAGTCATTCATAAGCATAATAGACATTGTAAGTGAGGCAAAAGTAATATTTTTACCAATAAAATCCTAAAATTTTACGCATACAATTTATTTTTTAGGTGCATTTTTATAATAATTAGTTAAAATACTCATATTAAAGTACCCCTATAAACTCAAAAACAGCGGATAACACGTTGATTAAAACTAACATCAAAAGCCGGCATCAAAAGCCAACATCGATTACCGGCATCAATTAACCAACATCCTAACTAACCATCAACAAAAAATCGCCCCCTGCCGCGGATGATGCCGGGCGGGGGGCGGATATTGATGACGGAATGCGATGGCTCAGGGCTTGCCTGAATATTCAGAGCATAGCTGACGGTAAGCAGCACGTCAGAGCATAACTGACGGAAGGCTATACGTCAGAGCCTCGCAGACTGTTTAGTCGGCAAACTTGGCCTTGAGGAACTCGCGGTTGAGGCGGGCGATGTTGCTGAGCGAGATGTTCTTGGGGCACTCGGCTGCGCAGGCACCTGTGTTGGTGCAGTTGCCGAAGCCAAGCTCGTCCATCTTGCTCACCATTGCGCGGGCACGACGGGCGCGCTCCACCTTGCCCTGGGGAAGGAGGGCAAACTGGCTGACCTTTGCGCTGACGAAGAGCATGGCCGAACCGTTCTTACAAGCTGCAACGCATGCGCCGCAACCGATGCAGGTGGCTGAGTCCATTGCGATGTCGGCAACCTCCTTTGAGATGGGGAGGGCGTTGGCATCCTGTGCGCCACCGCAGTTGATTGACACGTAACCGCCGGCCTGCTGAATCTGGTCGAATGCGTTACGGTTGACCATGAGGTCACGGATTACAGGGAATGCAGCCGAACGCCAAGGCTCTATGGTGATGGTGTCCTCGTTGTTGAACTTACGCATATGGAGCTGGCAGGTGGTGATGCCCTGTACGGGACCGTGGGGATGTCCGTTGATGTAGAGCGAGCACATGCCGCAGATGCCCTCGCGGCAATCGCTGTCAAACACCACAGGCTCCTCGCCCTGCTCTACGAGCTGCTGGTTGAGCATATCAAGCATCTCAAGGAAGCTGCTTCCGGTGGATACGTTCTCCACGCGGTAGGTCTTGAACGCCCCCGGTTCTTTCGGGCTACGCTGACGCCAAATCTTGAGGTTTACATTTATATTATGTTCCATTTTGCTTCTGATAAAAAATCGGGGGATTGATTATGACTTGTAGTTGCGGGTCTGCACCTTGATTTCGGTGTAGTTGAGGGGCTCCTTGAGGAGGACGGGCTTTTCATTCTCGCCGGTGTACTTCCAGCATGACACGTACATGTAGTCCTTGTCATTACGGGCAGCCTCGCCGTCGGCAAGCTGATACTCCTCGCGGAAGTGTGCGCCGCATGACTCGTTGCGGTTGAGGGCGTCGATAGCCATCATCTTGGCGATTACGAGGAAGTCCTCGAGGCGGAGTGCCTTCTCGAGCTCCTGGTTGAGGTCGTCAGCACGGCCCACGATGCGGAGGTCAGAGTAGAACTCCTTGCGTACCTCCTCGACTTCGTCGAGTGCCTTTACGAGGCTTTGGAGTGTACGTCCCATGCCCACGAGATTCCACATCACATGACCGAGACGCTTGTGAATCTGGTCGGGCGACTTGGTGCCCTTGATGTTCATGAGCTTCTGGATACGTGCGCGCACGCCCTTCTCAGCCTCGTCAAACTCCTTGGAGTCGGTCGAGAAATGGGGAACCTTAATCTGGTCGCTAAGGTAATTCTGCATGGTGTAGGGTATCACGAAGTAGCCGTCGGCAAGACCCTGCATGAGGGCAGATGCACCGAGACGATTGGCACCGTGGTCAGAGAAGTTGCACTCGCCGAGCGCGAAGAGGCCCTTGATTGAAGTCTGAAGCTCATAATCGACCCAGATACCGCCCATGGTGTAGTGGCTGGCGGGGAAAATCATCATCGGGGTCTTGTAGGGGTTGTCATCAGAAATCATCTGATACATGTCGAAGAGGTTGCCGTAGCGGTCACGCACTACATCCTCGCCGAGACGCTCGATGGCATACTTGAAGTCGAGATATACGGCGTTGCCTGTACCTACGCCATAACCTGCATCGCAACGCTCCTTGGCGGCGCGGCTGGCGATGTCACGGGGGCAGAGGTTACCGAAGGCGGGATAGCGACGCTCGAGGTAGAAGTCGCGGTCCTCGTCGGGAATATCGGTAGGCTTCTTCTTGCCGGCGCGGATGGCCTCGGCATCCTCCTTCTTCTTGGGCACCCAGATGCGGCCGTCGTTACGGAGCGACTCGCTCATGAGGGTGAGCTTTGACTGGTCCTCACCGTGGACGGGGATACAGGTGGGGTGAATCTGGGTGAAGGCGAGGTTGGCGAGATATGCACCCTTCTTGAAGGCCTGGATGGCGGCAGAGCCGTTGCAGCCCATAGCGTTGGTGGAAAGGAAGAATGCACGACCGTAACCGCCGGTGGCAAGCACTACGGCGTGAGCGGCGTAACGCTCGAGCTCGCCGGTGACGAGGTTGCGCACGATGATACCGCGTGCACGGCCGTCGATGATGACGATGTCAAGCATCTCGCGACGGTTGAACGACTTCACTGTGCCCTTCTTAATCTGACGGTTGAGCGAAGCGTATGCGCCGAGCAGGAGCTGCTGGCCTGTCTGGCCCTTGGCGTAGAATGTACGTGACACCTGTGCGCCGCCGAACGAACGGTTGGCGAGCAGGCCGCCGTACTCACGTGCGAAAGGCACGCCCTGAGCTACGCACTGGTCGATGATGTTGTTGGAGACTTCGGCAAGGCGATATACGTTGGCCTCGCGTGAGCGGAAGTCACCGCCCTTGATTGTATCGTAGAAGAGACGGTAGACCGAGTCGCCGTCGTTCTGATAGTTCTTAGCAGCGTTGATACCACCCTGTGCGGCGATAGAGTGAGCGCGGCGGGGTGAATCCTGGATGCAGAAGTTGAGCACGTTGAAGCCCATCTCGCCGAGTGTCGAAGCGGCCGATGCACCGGCAAGGCCTGTACCCACGACGATGATGTCGAGGTTGCGCTTGTTGGCGGGGTTGACGAGCTTCTGGTGGGCCTTATAGTTGGTCCACTTCTGAGCCAAGGGGCCTTCGGGTATCTTGGAGTCTATCTGATATTCAGGAAGCTTGGATGACTCGATGTCGGCATAATCCTTCATGATGGGGGTAGAGTCAATCATCCCCTCGAGGTTCTTTATGTCTGCCATATCTGGTAGTGTGATTTTTTTGGTTCTTAAATTGGGGATTACTCATTAACTGACTCGGCAGCGCAGCAGGCGTCGGCGGGAGCGGCCTCTGCAGAGCAGCATGACTCAACGACCTCCTCCACTACGCAACCCTCAACGGCACAGTCAGGGCAGTTGGCACGCACGGTGAACACAACAGCCTGAGCGATGAAGAGAGCCACTACGATAGATGTCCACCAGAGGCTGATTTTCTTGAGACGGGGCATCCAAGTGTCGCCGTCCCAGCCTACGGTCTGCATCATTGACCACATGCCGTGATTCATGTGGAACCAGAGGGCGATGAAGCCGATAATATACACGATGGGGGTCCAAATCTGCGCGAATGCGAGGTTGATGAAGGCAATACCGTTGGCGGGGTGAATGCCGTTGTACTCCTCGCCGAGGATTTCGGCAAGCTGCATTTTGGCCCAGAACTGGATGAGGTGCACGATGAGGAATGCGAGCACTACGAATCCGAGCACGAGCATGTTCTTCGACGACCATTCAACGCCGGGAGCGGCACCGGCCACGGCGTAGCGGTCATTGCCACGGGCGCGACGGTTCTGAAGGGTGAGCCAGGTGGCGTAGATGATGTGAATGACGAAGAGAGCAGCCAGACCGATGGATGCTACGAGAGCATACCAGTTGGCTCCGAGAAATTCGCAAATCGCGTTATAGGCCGATGGCCAGAAAAGCGCGACACCATTCATCAGACAGTGAAACGTGACAAATAGGACGAGGCAAACGCCGGTGATTGCCATCACAAACTTGCGTCCTATAGATGAGCATGTTAACCACATAGTAGTGTTGAGTAAAAATTAAAATTTATTGAATAATTGATTATTTCTTTACCATAGGTACTGCGCCCCTTGCACCACAGGACGCAATGATTGGAAACACAAAGCCTGAAACTCGAGACCCCGTGACTATAAGATTTCCTTGCAAAGATAGTGCAAATCCACGGCTCACACAATATTTAAAGAAATTTTTCTTTAATCTTCATAAAAAATCTTTAGTGGGATTTGCCTTATTTTTCACTCCACAGTAGTATATTTTACACGAAAATCGCTACTTTTGTATTCACCATTACAACACATCATCCACCATAATCCATGCTTATCCTTTACCGCATATATCAGATATTGGTCTTCTGCCCGCTCATCGTGGTGTCGACAATCATCACAGCCTTGGCCACAGTCATAGGCTCGGCTCTCGGCGGAGGCCGATGGTGGGGATTCTACCCCGAGGTGCTGTGGTCACGCATATTCTGCTGGCTGGCATTCGTGAAGGTCGATGTCAAGGGGCGCGAGAATATCGACCCGAAGACGTCGTATGTCTTCGTGGCCAACCATCAGGGGGCGTATGACATATTTTCGCTGTTCGGTTATCTCGGCCACAATTTCAGATGGATGATGAAGCAGAGCCTCAGAAAGATACCCTTTGTGGGATGGGCCTGCAAGGCGGCGGGACAAATATTTGTGGACAATTCATCAGTAAGCGCGACGCGCCACACAATGCAGGCCGCCGAACGCCAACTGCGCGGAGGCATGTCACTGACTGTCTTTCCCGAGGGTGCGCGCTCATGGGACGGCAATATGCGCCGGTTCAAGAAGGGGGCCTATATGCTGGCCGTGGAGTTTAATCTGCCCGTCGTGCCGGTGACTATCGACGGAGCCTTTGACGTGTTGCCCCGCTTTGAATTCCTCCCCCGCCCCGGTCATATCCACATCACAATCCACAAGCCCATACTCCCGCCGGCCGAGGGTCACGACCTCGCCAACATAATGGACGAAAGCCGCAGGGCTATCGCGTCAGTCCTCCCCGTCCGCCCGACAACGGCACGGTCGGAAAACAAAAATTGAATTGAAAATTTAAAATGGAAAATGGAAAATTGGCTGCGCGAAACATGTCGCAACAAAGTCAATTTTCCATTTTAAATTTTAAATTCTAAATTTTCAAATTCCTATTTCACCGGAATTTTCTCGATACGTTTCTGGTGGCGGCCTCCGTCAAAGGGGGTGGCAAGGAATTTCTCCACAATATTTATAGCTGTCACATTGTCAATGAAACGTGCAGGAAGCACGAGCACATTGGCGTCATTGTGACGGCGGGCAAGTTCGGCAAGCTCAACGTTCCAGCACAGTGCGGCACGAATGCCCTGATGCTTGTTGAGGGTCATGCCTATGCCGTTGCCCGAGCCGCAGAGCGCGATGCCGGGATAGCAAGCCCCCTCCTCGACTGCCTGTGCGCAGGGATGGGCATAGTCGGCATAGTCACAGCTGTCAGCCGAGAATGTGCCGAAATCCTTGAACTCAATTTCCTGCGACTCGAAATACCCTTCGAGAAGCATCTTCATCTCATAGCCTGCATGGTCGCTGCAGAAGGCCACGGGCACGCCCGCTTTAAGAATTGACATAGTTACGGTAGATTATTTTTCGTATGTGATAGAATAGATTTTTACACCTTATATTAATATATGTGGCAATGTCGGCGGGACTCTACATAAGGTCGATGCCGCCATCATCAGCTGACGGATTGCCGGGCTCGTCGTCATATTCGTCATCCTCGCCGTTATAGCGCAACTGGTTGAGCGGGCGGAGCACGTTGACCACCTGCTGGCTCCAGAATGACTCAAAATCATTTTTCACCGCAATCAACGCATCGTTAATCTGCGATTCATGGGCGTCACGCACCACTGAGATGAAGTTGTAAAGCTCCTGAAATATATCGCACAGGCCCTCGGCAACGCTTGCAGCCACAGGGGTATCGGAATATTTCATATCCTCCTCAAAGGTCTCAAGATACACGTCATCCGTGCCGAGCAGCGTGCGTATCGACTCGCATGCCTCCTCGTAGTAATCCTCGCTTAGATAGCTGTCGAGATACGGGGCGTCCTCGTCAAGCGAGGGCGCGGGAGCGAGGTCGGAAGCCACGATGTAAATGCGCGGCAACAGCCTGAGCATAGTGGCAACAAACGTGCGGCTGTCGGCAACCTGCGACGCACCTTCGACAGCGGCGCAATACTCATTGCTGAGAGCCACAAAGGCCAATGAATTAGGGCTTAACGACATATAGATTGTTGGTTTTGATATAATCGTACACTCCCGGCGGCAGGAAGAAGTTCATATCTTTGCCTCGGGCTATGGCACTGCGGATAAACGAACTGGAGATGTCGACCATAGGAGCCTGCACCACTTCTACACCGGCATCATAAATGGTGCCGACCGAGTAGCCTGGACGGGGATAGACCACCACGCCGTAATCATCGATAATGGCTTGCGAATCCTTCCACTGCGAGAAAATCTTCCAGTTGTCGGCTCCGATAATCAGTCTGAACGAATGACGCGGATACCTCTTGGCCAGGTAGCGGAGGGTGTTGATGGTATAGGACGGACGCGGCATTGACAGCTCTATGTCACTCACCTTAATCCCCTCGGCCCCTTTGAGCGCGATGTCGAGCATGCGCAGACGCGTGACATCGGGAATGAGGTCGGCACTGTTCATCTTCAGCGGATTGAGCGGCGAGAGCATCAGCCACACCTCGTCAAACCCCTCGAACTGCTTGAGATAGCTCGCAAGCATCACATGGCCTATGTGTACGGGATTGAACGACCCTCCGAGCACACCTATCTTCATCGTGCCGTAAAGTCTTTGAGTATGTCAGACACCTCGGCTATGGCCTTGTCGAGGTCATCGTTGACCACAGCATGGTCAAACTGAGGGGCATAGCTTATCTCAAACTCCGCACGGTCAACCCTCTGGGCAATCGCCTCGGGGGTCTCGGTGCCGCGCCCTATGAGACGCTGGCGCAGAGCCTCGACCGACGGGGGCTGGATGAAGACGCTTACAGCCTCGTCGCCATACATGCGCTTGACATTCACGCCACCCTTGACATCAATGTCGAGCACGACATTATGGCCGGCATCGACAATGCGGTCAATCTCGCCGCGTAGAGTGCCGTAATAGCGGCCGGGGTACACCTCCTCATACTCCACGAACTCGCCCGCGTCAATGGCGCGGCGAAACTCCTCGTCGGAGAGAAAGTAGTAGTTCACTCCGTGCTTCTCCCCCTCGCGCGGCTTGCGGTTGGTGGCCGATACGGAAAACTGCATGTCAATCTCGCCCTTGGCCAGGAGCGCGTTGATTATCGTGGACTTTCCGCACCCCGACGGGGCGGATATGATTATTACTTTGCCTTTTGCGGACATATATGGGATTGATATACGTGTGTGGTTTACAATACGTTGAGCACCTGTTCCTTAATCTGCTCAAGCTCATCCTTCATCTGCACCACGAGACGCTGCATGTCGGAATGGTTGCTCTTTGAGCCGAGGGTGTTAATCTCGCGACCCATCTCCTGGGCAATGAATCCGAGCTTCTTGCCCTGCGCTCCGTCGGCCTTCATGGTATCGAGGAAGTAGTTGAGGTGCTGGGCCAGACGCTGCTTCTCCTCGTTGATGTCAAACTTCTCAATATAGAAGAACAGCTCCTGCTCCAGGCGCGAACGGTCATAGTCGACGCCGCTGAGCTTGGCAAGCCCCTCCTCCATACGCACGCGCACCTTGGCCGTGCGCTCCCCTTCGTAGAGAGGCACCTGAGCGAGCAGGTCGGAAATATGCTTTACGCGCAGCTCGAAGAACGCCTCGAGCTTCTCCCCCTCGGCGCGGCGGTGGGCCTTAAGCTCATCTATAGCATCGGCAAGTGCCTCCATCACAGCCTTGACCTCACCCTCGTCGGCATCGGGCTGCGACTCGGCATGGAGCACATCGGGAAAACGCATTATCATGCTCAGCCAGTCGGCCGGCTCGGGGATGCCGAGAGCCTCGACCGCGTGACTTATCTGAGCCTTGTAAGCCTCCATGACGGGGATATTGAACTTCTGAGTAGCCTCGGCACTACGCGACTCCACCGCGACCGAGAGGTCAATCTTGCCTCTCACAAGACGCTCGGCTATGAGATTTCGCATCTCCAGCTCGTGCTGACGCAGAGTCGAGGGTATGCGCACAGCGATATCGGCTTGTTTGGAATTAAGCGATTTGATTTCGATAGTGACCTTTTTGCCCGGAAGTTCCTTTACTGACTTTCCGAATCCTGTCATTGAATGCAACATAACTACTTTTCCGATGTAAGGGGGAGTGTAATATATCCGAATTTCAAGCGCGAAAGTCGGATACCTTTATTTTATTCAACAAAATTACAAAAGTTAGATTAAAAATTCATCCAAATGGACTAAAAATATGTACGAAAAGATAAAATTTAAATAAATTTGCAAAAACGCTTGCGTATGAAATGAGAAATTACTAACTTTGCATCCGCAAACGCTAAGGAATAGGCGCGAGCAACCTTCATAACGACCAAAGGAAAGATGGCAGAGTGGTCGATTGCGGCGGTCTTGAAAACCGTTGAGGGTCACACCTCCGGGGGTTCGAATCCCTCTCTTTCCGCTGAAAACAGGCTGTAAGTTTTGAACTTACAGCCTGTTTTATTTTTCCCGCCCCGTCCCGATTAGCAGAGTGGTAAGCAGGCAAAATATACTCAATTTTATTAGCCTAAGCAAACAAAAATTGACTAATACACAATTTTGTTTGGTATGATTAATAAAATTCACTAACTTTGCATCATGAGGATAATTGAAAGGCAACAATACATCGAGCACATTTTAAGATACATCGGCAAGGGCATGATAATAGCCCTTACCGGGCAACGTCGTGTAGGCAAAAGTTACATAATACGTCAGCTCGTATCTGAGATTGAGAGTAAATCCCCGGATGCCAATATAATATATATCAATAAAGAAAAGACCAAATTTGACAATATCCGAAATTCCGATGACCTGTCGCGTTACCTTAGCGGGAAACTCATAGATGGCGGTGAAAATTATCTGCTCATAGATGAAGTGCAGGACATAGACGGTTTTGAGAATGTGCTCCGCAGTCTCAATGCCGACGAGGAATGTCAGATTATTGTGACGGGAAGCAATGCCAAAATGCTTTCGTCAGAACTTTCGACATATCTTGGGGGCAGATATATAGAAATCCATGTCCAGAGTCTGTCATACCGTGAGTTTCTCACATTCCACAACATCTCCGATTCGGATGACAGCCTTCAGAAGTATCTCGGGTTTGGCGGTCTTCCCCACCTCTATCGCCTCGGTCTTGAAAACGAGGATATGGTATGGGAATATATACAAAATATCTACAACACTATCGTACTTAAGGATGTCGTTCAACGAGAGGGATTGCGCAACGTTACACTGTTTGAGAATCTCATGTCATTCGTCAGCGACAATGTCGGTCAGCTTGTATCGGCTACCTCATTATCGAAATATCTCAAATCACAAAGAGTTGACCTCACACCTCTATCCGCCATTAATTATCTGAAAGCTGCCTCAAACGCATACATAATCAACAAAGTGTCGAGATATGACATACACGGCAAGCGACTGTTGGAGTCAAATGACAAATATTACTTCGAGGATTTAGGCCTGCGCAATATGCTTGCAGGCCCCAACCGTATTGGAGACATTGAGAAGGTAATAGAGAACGCTGTATATCTGCATCTTAAGAGTCTTGGATATAAAATCAGTGTGGGAACGCTTAATAAGGCCGAAATAGATTTTGTAGCCGAAAAGGGTGGTGCCACAATATATTTACAGGTGGCATATCTCATTGCAGACCATCAGACTATGGAAAGAGAATTTGGCAACCTACTGAAAATAAATGACAACTATCCCAAGTATGTAATATCCATGAATCCGATGTCTGCCCCACAGGACTATGAGGGCATACAGCACTTGACTCTTAGGATTTTTTTGATGACAGACCGCTTTTGACACATCTACTACTCATTGTCTTGCTATACCTTGGAGGTCAGAGACTTGAAAGGAGATTGCGGAGGACGATTGCGTTGTTGTGGGCGGGGTCGTGGGAGGAGTAGAGCAGCGTGACTACGGGGTGCCCAGCTATCTCGTGGCGAAGACTTGCGAATGCTGGATTGCCTTCGAGCTCGGCCTTGTAGCGACGCTCAAATTCGGGCCAACGTACGACGGGGTCGGAATGAAACCATTCGCGCAACTCGGTGGTCGGAGCTATCTCCTTGTCCCAAAGGTCGTAATGGAATGTCTCGTGCGAGAGGCCGCGAGGCCACAGGCGGTCAATATACACGCGGTAGCCGTCAGAGGGTTGTGACGGCTCATAGGCCCGCTTTATCTGAATCTTAGTCATAGTCATCATGTTTAATCACACAATGACAACAATGATACATAGGGCAAAGTTTCGCTACGCCACTTGCATAATGCGACCTATGATGCTATCTTTGCACACATTATAACCAACCCTCTGCCACATGACTGAGAACACACTTTCGGAGAAGGAGAAGATGCACCTCGGCATGATATACGATGCCAATTATGACCCTCAACTGATAGCCGAACGCCTCGACTGCAAGGAGATGTGCCATGACTATAACTCTCTGTGCCCCAAGGACACTGAGGCGCGGGAGGCTCTGCTGCGCCGACTGTTAGGCGGCACAGGCAAGAATTTGCTCATTGAGCAGCCGTTTTACTGCGACTACGGCTACAACATTACGGTGGGTGAGAATTTCTATGCCAACGTCAACCTTGTGATTCTTGACGGGGCACGGGTGACATTCGGCGACAATGTGTTCATCGCGCCCGACTGCGGGTTCTACACGGCCGGACATCCGCTTGATGCCGAGAGCCGCAACAAGGGGCTGGAATATGCCCGCCCCATCACGGTAGGTAACAACGTGTGGATTGGAGCGCACGTGAGCGTGCTCCCCGGCGTGACCATCGGCGACAACTGCGTAATCGGCGCGGGCAGCGTGGTGAACCGCGACATCCCCTCAGGCTCCGTGGCCGTCGGCAATCCGTGTCGCGTGGTCAAAAAGCTGTGACACAATCGGACTTACAGTTACTGCACCGACTTCTGACGATACTCCGACGGTGTCATGCCCGTCTCCTTCTTGAAACATTTCGTGAAATATTTCGGGTCGGAGAACCCAACCTTGAAGGCTATCTCGGAGAAGTTCATACGGCTTTTGGCTATCAGCTCCTCGGCACGCTGCATGCGCATTCGGCGGAGGAAATCTGACGGCGTCATGCCCACAAGAGCCTTGATTTTGCCGTAGAACACCGTGCGGCCCAGGTTGACAGCCTCGGCAAGTTCCTCGATTTTAAGCCCCTCCTCCTCGATGTGCTCGTTGATGAACGCCATGAGTGTCGCCATCATCTCCTTGTCGGCATCCACCACCTGAGGCGAATCGAGCCTGTATTCCTTGGCCGCGGGCTGAGTGTCACCGCCATCAGCGGGCTTCTCGGTCTGCTCGGGCACGGTGTCAGGCTCGGCGGCGATATTCTCGTAACCAACACTGCCGAGCGACTCGAGATATGACTGCTGCAACATACGCCTCTGGGCTATGATGTTGGCTATGCGCTGACGCAGATATGTGGCACTGAACGGCTTGGTCACATAGTCGTCTATGCCCTCGCGCAGACCCATCACGCGGTCCTGCTCCGAAGCCTTGGCCGAAAGGACTATGATGGGGATGTGACTCAGCATCTTGTTGCTCTTGATGTTGCGCACCATCGTCAGGCCGTCCATCTCGGGCATCGTCACGTCGGTGAGTATGAAGTCAGGCTGAGCCTTCTCGGCCATCTTCAGACCCTCGCGTCCGTTGGATGCGGCGATGACATTGTATTGCGACGAAAGGATGTCGGTAAGGAACGAGCGGAGGTCGTCGTTGTCCTCAACGACGAGGAGCGTAGATTTCGACGGGTCATGCGCGCCGGCCACCTCGGCCACAGGCTCGGCCTCGGATTGCGCAGGGCGGCTCTCAGCATCGACAGGCGAAAGCGGAGGGGTAGCCACGTTCTCGTCACTTATATACACACCCTTGTCGTGGCTCTTGCGCAACATCTCATCGACAAGATGGAGCATGCGACCCGAATTGCGCTCCACCTTCTCGAGATGGCCTCGGGCAGTGTCGGAAAGCGGCTCGGACTGAAGCACCTCGCGCACAGGCTCGCCGATGAGCGTGAGCGGAGTGCGCAGTTTGTGGCTGACATCTGAATAAAACTCAGCCTCCTTGTCGCGCATGTCACTGAGCATATCGTTCTTCTTGCGCAGGAAATAGTAACGTATGACGCCCCACCCCAGCAGCAATGCAATGACCACATAGAGCAATATGGCCCAGGGGGTCTCGCTGAAACTCGGGTGCACGTATATGTCCAGGCCGGCCTCGTTGTCGAGCCACACGCCGTCACTGTTGGTGCTCTTGACAAGCAGACGGTGATGGCCGGGACGCAGACGGGCAAGCTGGATGGTGTGCGAGCCTTGCAGATAGTTCCACTCCTCGTCGCCGTCAAACTTGTAGGCATACTGGAGCAGATAGTTGTCAGAGAAGTCAAGGGCCGCGAAGCTGATGGCAAGGTTGCGCTTGTCCACCTCGACGTCGAGGCGGTCAGCATTCAGAATGTGGCGCATCTCCGACTCGCCCTGAAACTGCACGCCGGTAAACACGATATTGGGCCTGTAATCGCTCTTGGTCACATCGTTGGGGTGAAACGATACGATTCCGCCGACGGTCGGGAGCCATATGCTGCCGGTGGAGTCAATCAACTCGGGCGACGCCTCGGTAAACTCGATGCTCCCCCCGAGGTCGTTGGGACCATAGACGGTAATACGCCCCTTGTCCATATCATAGAGCACAATGCTGGTCTCACGCACGGCACATATATTACCGTCACCATCCTCAATCATCGACATCACCGCGCCCCCTTCTGGCACTGTATATGTCAGGCCGGTGTCGGCTATGCCGTCGGGCATGGAGGCAAATTTCAGCCCCGGCTGCAGGAGGTCAGACGAGACCACACGCTGCATCTCGCCCCCCATCGTAGACACGTACACACTGCCGTCACGCGCCACAAGTACCTGCATGACATCATTTGTGCGGAGCGAGGTGGCATCGCCGGGCACATGGTTGGAGGCATAGAACTCTATCTCGCCGGGCGACGAATAATTGCCGCTGAATGTGAGCAGACCACCCGTCGTGGACAACAGCACCTCACCCCCAAGTCCGTGAGCCACACGGCGGGTGTTGGGATAAAGGTCTATAGGATATTTGCTCAGGTCATTTGACGCGTTAATAAACCTCAGCTTCCTGACATCAGCCTGCGGGTCGTCGACAATATTAACGCCTCCGCCGTATGTCGCAATAAGCATCCGGCCTGACGGCCCTTCGTCGAAGTCATATATGTAGTCGCTGTTGATGGCGTAACGGTCACCCTTGACCGGCATGTAATGGACCACGGTGCCGTCGGTGTCTATGACATGCAGGCCGTCGCCCTTCGAGCCTATCCACACACGCCCGCGCGAATCCTGCAGCATGGTGTAGATGCGGTCAGAGAATTTCACGGGAGTCTTTGACAACCATGCCTTGGGGCCGTTGCCGACATATCCTTTCAACGAGCCGTCAAGTCCATACCATCCGATGACTCCGTTATATGACCCCGCAAGCACCGAACTGTCGGCCAAGGCCACGAGCGAACGGGTCTCCTCGTTCTGCACAAGCGGCAACCTCATCACATTGTAGTGGCTGAAGTTAATCAATATAAGGTCGTGGGTCGAGGTCACCCACAGGTTGTGCTGCGAATCGACATAGAATTTCTCAATAGCCGGTATGCTGGTGCGGCCGAAGCGCGGCGACTCGAGCGGATAAGGCACTATCCGGCCGGCATCCTCATCGAAATAGCCGAACACACCGTCAGTCGGCACAAGCCACACCACCCCATACTTATCCTCAAGCCACAGCGGACGCAGACTGCCGGTGCATGCCGACCCTTCAGGGGCAGAAGTGAACGTCTCGACCGTCGAGCCATATATATCGGTGAGCATAACGCCTGGGGCATCAGTGTAGACCCATAGGCGAGCCTGCGAATCGACATATATCTGCCTCACATTTCCCTCGGCCAGCCTGCGCCACTTGCGGTTAGGCACATTGTAAACGGCAATTCCGTCAGATGTGCCGAGCAGCAGGTTGCGCGAGTCATAAGCCATGACCGTATTGACCTTTTTTACCCATTCCGGGACAGGCATATGGCGCAGCGACTCACTGCGGCTGTTGTAAACATACATATGCCCGTCCTCAGTGATGAGATGGGCTACTCCGTCCATTATCTTGACATCGACAAACCGTCCGCGGCACGTGACGTCCGAGCCGTAAAGATGTATGCAGTTGTCGGCAACGACCCATTCGTTACCGTCATCATCGACCACAATCTTGTGTACCTGCGAACTCACATCGCAATGACGCGACACATCGTACACCTCTATACTGTCGGGCGACGCCGGAGCATAAATGCTAACCCTTACAGCCATCGGCGAGTCCTTGCCGTTAATCCACATCCTGTCTCCGGCCCTGTAGATATTCAGCCCCTGAAACTGCTTGCCGGTAATGCCGGCGATAACATCGCTGAGATTGGTGTAAAGGCCGGTGTGGGTGTCGAGCACGTAGAGATTCCTGTCGTAGGTGAATATCCACACGTGTCCGTTGTCATCCGGCTCGACGTTGCGCAACCGCTTTGACGAAAGCGTGCCGTTCTCCCCTCCTTCGCGGAACGTCATGAACTGATAGCCGTCGTAGTAGCAGAGTCCGTTCCACGTCGGCACCCACAGCAGATTGTCGGAACTCTGCACGAGTCCGACGATACTGTTGGATGGCAGTCCGTCATGAATATCAAACGTGCGCACCCGGCAATAAGGCTGGGCCGAAATGTCAGAGACGGCGGCCAGACTTAGCACAAAAAACAATATTATACTGCAGATGTGACGTGGCATGGAATCAGAGTTTAGGGATGTTTTCCTATCGCAAAGTTAAGAAAATTCAAATTATCACCCCCTCGAAAAGTGTTAAAAACAAGCATTATAGGGCAGTTTGATAATTGTTACCCCTAAGTTTGAGAAATTTTACCCCTATCGGCGGTGAACAAATGAGTAATTTTGTATCGGCAATGATGATAAAGAAATAACATACCATGAAAAACTTTTTATAAAGATTATGATTTAGGTAAAAATCCGCATAGGTAAGAATTTAAAAAAGCCCTGTCGAGACGACAGGGCTTTTTTCATCGTATGTGTATTCTTTAAAAGAATCAGTATGCAAACATGGGATAGTCGGCCATCGTGGCATTGACCTTTGCGCGGACAGCAGCGATGGTGTCGGCATCGGCGGGGGCGCGGAGCACGGTGTCAATCATCTCGGCAATCTCACCCATGAGGGGCTCCTTGGCACCGCGTGTAGTGATGGCCGGTGTGCCGAGGCGGATACCCGAGGTCTGGAAGGGTGAACGGCTGTCGAAAGGCACCATATTCTTGTTGGCTGTGATGTCGGCCTCGACGAGAGCCTTCTCGGCAACCTTGCCGGTAAGCTCGGGGAACTTGGTGCGGAGGTCGAGGAGGATGCAGTGGTTGTCAGTGCCGCCCGACACAATCTTGTAGCCCATCGAGATGAGAGCGTCGGCAAGAGCAGCGGCGTTCTTCTTCACCTGAAGCTGATATTCCTTATATTCGGGCTGGAGAGCCTCGCCGAAGGCCACAGCCTTGGCGGCGATAACATGCTCGAGCGGGCCGCCCTGCACGCCGGGGAACACGGCTGAGTCAAGGAGCGACGACATCATGCGCACGACACCCTTGGGAGTGGTCTTGCCCCAAGGGTTCTCGAAGTCCTTGCCCATCATAATCACGCCGCCGCGCGGACCGCGGAGGGTCTTGTGGGTGGTCGATGTCACGATGTGAGCATACTTGACGGGGTTGTCAAGAAGTCCGGCGGCGATAAGACCTGCGGGGTGAGCCATGTCGACCATGAAGATGGCACCGATTTCGTCGGCCAGACGGCGCATGCGGGCATAATCCCACTCGCGGCTGTAGGCACTTGCACCGCCGATGATGAGGCGGGGACGCTCGCGGCGTGCCACTTCCTCCATCTGCTCGTAATCCACAAGGCCGGTCTCGGCATCAACGTTATACTCAAGAGCCTGGAACATAAGGCCGGAGAAATTGACAGGGCTTCCGTGGCTCAGGTGACCGCCGTGGCTCAGGTTGAGACCGAGGAACTTGTCGCCGAGCTTGAGGCAAGCCATGAACACAGCCATGTTGGCCTGTGCACCCGAGTGAGGCTGAACGTTGGCCCACTCTGCGCCAAACATCTGCTTCAGACGGTCGATGGCGATAAGCTCGGCCTCGTCGACCACCTCGCAACCGCCATAATAACGGTGGCCGGGATAGCCTTCGGCATATTTGTTGGTGAGGCATGAGCCCATAGCCTGCATTACCTGTTCACTGACGAAATTCTCTGAGGCAATAAGTTCGATGCCTTTCTTCTGACGCTGATGTTCGCGTTCGATGATGTCGAAGATTGCGTTGTCTCTCTTCATATTATAATGTTGAATTAATGTACCTATTTCTTTTTTACACTCCAGCCGAAACGGCCTATCGGCGCGCCCTGCTCGAAATACTGTCCGTGAGAATAGTTGAGTAGCCCGGCGGCGGCAAGGTCAAAGGCCCCGGTCTCGGGGTCAATCAGGCTCTCGTCGGCCAGCACGTTGACCACGTCGGCCACAAACATGTCATGGCTGCCGAGATGCACTATCTCCTTGACGCGGCACTCTATCGACAGGGGCGACTCCCCTATCGACGGACAGCTCACCTTCTCGCCCGGCACGGGGGTCAGGCCTGTCTCACGCCATTTGTCATAGTCGGCACCCGACCTCACGCCGGCCCAGTCGGTGGCGCGGGCCATTGCGGCGGTAGTCAGATTGATGGTAAACTCCATGCTCTCCTTGATAAGCGGATAGGAATACCGCTCGGGGCGCACGGAGATGTAGCACATGGGCGGGTTGGTGCACAGCGTGCCTGTCCACGACACGGTGAGCATGTTTGACCGCTCCATGTTGCCGCAGCTCACCAGCACGGCGGGCAGCGGATAAATCATTGTACCCGGTTTCCAGGAGACCTTTTTCATAGACGGAAAAGTTTTCAGATGATTTGCGCGTCGGTGCTCTTGACCGTGTGCGAGCAATAGTGACAAGCTATGGTCACTTCCTCACGGTCAATCACGTGGAATCGCGTGCGCATCGGCTCGTTGTTTGTGATGCACTTGGGGTTGCCGCACTTCACGAGGCCGATGATATTGTCGGGCAGCGTCACGGGGAACTTCTCGACCACCTCGTAGTCACGGATGATGTTCACGACGGCCGACGGGGCAATGAGGGCGATGCGGTTGAGCGTGGTCTCGGGGAAGAACACGTCAGCCACCTTGATGATGCCCTTGTTGCCGAGTTTCTTGCTGTCAAGGTTATTGCCTATTGTGACAGCCGTTTTAAGCCTCTCGATACCCAGGATTTTCACTGCCTTGAAGAGTACATCCGAGGGGATATGGTCAATCACTGTGCCGTCACGCAGTGCGGCTACGGCAAGCTCTGCCTTTGATATGCTGGTCATGATTATATGATGTCCAAGTCTTGCGGGCAAGACTTAAAGGTTAGCGGTTAATGAGGATTATGAGTAAGGCACCACACGTCGATGCCTGCGGGCCGTCAGTCGGTCACCTCGATGCCGAGCGAACGGCATATGAGGGCCTGACGGGCATAGAGGCCGTTGCGGGCCTGCTCGAAATAGTAAGCCTTGGGGTTGTCGTCGACATCCTGGGCAATCTCGTTGACGCGGGGCAGCGGGTGGAGTATACGCAGATTGTCGCGCGCACCGGCCAGCATGGCGTTGTTGAGATTGTAGAGGTCCTTGACGCGCTCATACTCCATGATGTCGGCAAAACGCTCGCGCTGCACGCGGGTCATGTAGATGATGTCGCTCGTATTGATTACCTCGGCCGAGAAGTCGGTGTGGTCGGTATAGCGGATGCCGTTCTCACGGCAGAATGCCTTGTATTCCTCCGGCATGTCGAGTTCCTTGCACGCAACGAAGCGGAATGTGGGGTTAAAATACCTCATTGCCATGATGAGCGAGTGGACTGTGCGTCCGTACTTCAGGTCGCCCACAAGAGTGATGGTGAGGTTTTCGAGTGTGCCCTGTGTCTTGTATATGGAATAGAGGTCGAGCATGGTCTGCGAGGGGTGCTGATGGGCACCGTCGCCCGCGTTGATGATAGGCACGTCGGTCACCTCGGTGGCATAGAGTGCGGCTCCCTCGAGGAAATGGCGCATCACTATGAGGTCGGCATAATTGCTCACCATCTTGATGGTATCCTTGAGTGTCTCGCCCTTGGAAGTGGAGGTGTTTGAGGCGTCGGAAAAACCTATCACCCTGCCGCCAAGACGGTTGACTGCGGTCTCAAAACTGAGTCGGGTGCGTGTTGACGGCTCGAAGAAGAGCGTTGCCACCACTTTGCCCTCGAGCAGACGGCGGTTAGGCCGCTGTTCAAACTTACGGGCAGTGTCGAGCAGAGTGAGTATCTCCTCGCGACTTAAATCGCTGATTGACACAAGACTTTTAGTATTCATTGCAGTGAAATGTGAAATGCATCGTGAGTTTACTGCAAAGTTAAAGAGAATTTTTGACAAATCACCCTCCACACTAAAGAAAAAAAGCACACCCTCCCTCAGGCAAATCAGACCACACTTGAGGTACTGCCCGTCATCATTCTATGTGACCGTCACCCAGTTCACGCTTCAGGGCGTGGAGGAGGCGGGTGGTGCGGCGGTTGATGAGGATGGCTACGAGGCAGCCGCACAGTGCGCCTACTATGCAGGAGGGGATGATTACCGCGCCATAGCTTGACGACAATGTGAGGACTATGTATACGACAATCGGCACGACTACAGTTATGCCTATCAGCCGTTTGCGCGAACGCACCGTCTCATATCGCCACACAAGCCCCAACGCCTCGGTCACGGTCACCCGCGACGGGTCGAGACGGCGCAATGTGCGCAGCTGCATCATATGGACTATGCCCATGGCGATGAAAAAGAGGTCGACCAGCACGACCATCAGCGTATGGTCGGTCACTGCAGGCAGCATACACAGCACACCCACCACGCAGAGGGCCAACTGATAGCGGCCAATGCGCATTAGGCGGTCGCGCATAGGCACCACCGAGCGTCCGGCCAAGGCCATGCGCTCTATCTCGCGGATGTCACTCTCGGGGACATCAATCGAGTGCCATTGTTTTCGCAGATTGTCAATATTCATGGTCAAGATTCTCTTTCGTTACGTTCTTTCAGTTTTTGTTTGATTCGGTGCAGACGGGTGGCGACCGTGTTGCGGGGCAGGCCGGTCACCCCGGCTATCTCATCATAGCTCTTCTCGTCGAGCCACATTAATATAATAGCCTTCTCCATCCTGTCGAGTCCGCCGATGAGGCGATACATCTGACGCAGTTCCGACTGATGGTCGCGGTCATCGCCCGGAGTGTCGGCCAGGGTCTCAAGCCCCACCTTGCCGTTGTCATGCTTGGCATTGCGCCGGAAATAGGTGACGCAGGTGTTGATGGCGGTGCGGTAGAGCCACGTGGACATGCGCGCGTCGCCGCGAAAACTGTCGAGTCCCTGCCAGAGGTTGGCAAGCACCTCCTGATAGAGGTCCTTGAAGTGCTCATCATCGTCGGCATACATGTAGCACACCTTATATATCATACGGCGGTTGTCATCGACAATCGCCATGAAACGTTTTTCCTTTTCGGTGGATGCTGACATGAATTGCGCGCTGTGTCTTATTTTTGCTATTTGACGCGAAATTAATAGAAAAGTTCCATCAAAATGAAACTTTTTTCATAAATTCGCGACTTATTTAAATGGTTGTCTTTATTTTTTTGACAGCACAACCTATAAAAAACACTCTTGCATATGGATATATTACAAGTCGAAAACGTCAGCAAGGCATACTCGTCACACCTTGCGCTCGACGACGTGAGCCTGAGCATACCCGAGGGTAAGGTCTACGGACTCCTCGGGCCAAATGGCGCAGGCAAGACCACCCTCATACGCATCATCAACCACATCACCGCCCCCGACAAGGGACGCGTCATGCTTGACGGGCACGTGCTCACCGAGGCCGACGTGGCCAACATAGGCTATCTGCCCGAGGAGCGCGGACTCTACAAGAAGATGAAGGTGGGCGAGCAGGCCGTGTTCTTCGCCCGCCTGAAGGGGTTGAGCCGCGCCGACGCAACGAGAGAGCTGAAGAGATGGTTTGAGAAATTTGACATTACATCGTGGTGGGACAAGAAGGTCGAGGAGCTGTCGAAAGGCATGGCTCAGAAGGTGCAGTTCATCGTCACGGCGCTTCACCACCCGAGACTGCTGATATTCGATGAGCCGTTCTCGGGCTTCGACCCCATCAATGCCGAGCTGCTCAAGCGCGAGATACTCACGCTGCGTGACGAGGGGGCGACCGTGATATTCTCGACCCACAACATGTCGTCGGTCGAGGAGATATGCGACAACATCACCCTCATAAACAAGAGCCGCAACATACTGAGCGGCAATGTCGAGGAGTTGCGCCGCAAATATTTCGGCAACCGTTATGACCTGACTTTCACAGGCGACATGTCGGTGCTCACAGACGCCCTCTGTCCCGTGGCCGACAATTTCAGCCCGCTCGAGCATGACGGCCAGGGGCGCACACGCATCTCGCTCCATGTGGCCGACGATGCCATCCTGCGCGACGTCATCGCGATAGCCAACAACACCGTGACACTCGCCGGAGTGCAGGAGAGCCTGGCCTCGATGAACGACATATTCATACGCACCGTCAACTCTGACCGTCAGAACGGCTGATTAACGGCGCGGTGCCATCTACATTTTTAAAACTTTACATTCCATATTCCAATGTCAAAGATAGGAATTATAATCGAGCGTGAATATCTCGAGCGCGTCAAGAAAAAGAGCTTCATATTCACCACAATACTAATGCCTGTGCTGATGCTCGCGCTGATGGCACTTCCGGCACTGATAATGATGTATGTCGACGGCAGTGTCACCAAAGTGCTCGTCGTGGACAACAACGGCAGCATAGGCACACGCCTGAATGACAGCGACGAGGTGAAGTTTGTGCAGACGGTAGACATTACTGTCGATTCAGCCCTGCGCTGCGACGGTGTCGATGCCGTGCTCGTGATACCCGAGAATATCATCGCATCACGGCGTGCGTCGCTCAAGCTGTTCAGCAACGGCCCCTCCTCGATGACCACTGAGAACACAATCACATCGCAGGTCAACGAGATTATCGAGAACGAGCGTCTGAAGCAGTACAACATAGCTGACCTCGACCGCATACTCGAGGACGTGAACGCCTCGGTGACCATCAGCACAATACGCAACGACAGCGAAGACAATGAGGAGGTGCTTTCATCGGGACTCAGCTACGGTATAGGCGTGGGCATGTCGTTTATCCTCTACATGTTCCTGCTCATCTACGGCCAGATGGTGATGACATCCATCATCGAGGAGAAGGGCAACCGCGTGCTCGAGGTGGTAGTATCGTCGGTCAAGCCCGCCCAGCTCATGATGGGTAAAATAATAGGTGTGGCACTCGTGGCCGTGACCCAGATGGTGCTGTGGGGCTTGTTGCTTGCGGCCATGTCGGCATGGGTGCTCCCGGCTATAATCCCCGCCGAGTCAATGGCCGACATCGCGGCAGTCCGTGCCGGCAATCTCGATGCCATAAGCGACCAGAGTTCGGTGGACATGGTGACGGCACTTGCCGCCATCACCCAGGTAGGCAACATCATCGGACTGATAGCACTCATGACCATATTCCTCGTGCTCGGCTTCCTCATCTACTCGTCGATATTCGCCGCCATCGGTTCGGCGGTCGACAACATACAAGACGCCTCGCAGCTCACATCGTTTGCCGTGTTCCCCATCATCTTCGGCATCATCTTCGCCACCGTGGCCGCCGCCGACCCCATGGGGCCGCTGGCATTCTGGACCTCGATATTCCCGCTCACCTCACCGATGGTGATGGTGGCGCGCATACCGTTCGGCATACCTGCGTGGGAGATATGGCTGTCGCTCGGACTGCTGTTTCTCGGCTTTCTCGGCATGGTGTGGGTGGCCGGGAAAATCTATCGCGTGGGCATATTCATGTACGGCAAAAAGCCCTCGTTCAAGGAAATCATACGCTGGATTACTTATAAATAGGATTTTTTGGGGACACGGGCAAATGTCCGTGGCTGAGCTTAACCGATATCGTTGATACCCGG
>CAJUCI010000005.1 GCA_910584825.1 uncultured Duncaniella sp.
ATTAAAAATCAACAATATAACCGACAAAATTCATTTTTTGTCATCTACTAAAATTACATATTTATGAGAAGATTAAAATTCATGCCTCTTATGGCAGTCGTGGGAGCAATGTGTCTGTTCACGGCATGTAGCGATGACGACGATTATGTGCAGATGCCCGGTGACGGGCTTGAGGCCAAGACCTACACTATGGCCGACGGACTGACCGTGACACTCAACGGCGATGTTGCGTATGGTCAGACAGTGACTTTCACACCCGGCCAGAACGGCAACGCCACTATCACCATCAAGGGCTCAGACCTCAATGTGGGTGAGCTTATCGGCGGAATGATGTCCAAGGCTGATAACCCTACAGGATTCTCTATTCCTACCGCTTCGATGATTCCCGGCTCTGTGCAGGTTGAGATTCCCGTTCAGCTCACACTCGACAACGAAGGCGTAAACACTTTCAGCGGCAACGCCACTACCGACTACTGCACATTCAACTATGCAGGTAAGGTGACACCCGAATCGCTCACAATGGCTGTGACCGACCTCAAGCTCAAGAATACCTCGCTGGCAGGAAAGTATGATATGCCTGAGTTTGACGACACATATTTTAATATCTCACGACTCGAGTGGGAATCGGAAAATTCTGTTAAAGTTGAATTGTTCCCCGGCTTCCCGATGGACTTCCCGGTGAAGACTATGCTTGTGATGACATTCGCAGGCTATGAGCTTGTCAATGTCGACGGTGAAAGCATGACGGTTTTCGATGCGCTCACCACAGTGCTCAAGTCAGTAACCCTTGGTGAGGATGGCAGTGTCACAGCCGTGTATGCTGACACCAAGGTGCCCGGCCTTCCCGAGAAGACTGCTCCCAAAGGCCTTGCACAGTATGTGGTTACTTCCGATAATCAGATACGTCTCTATCTCAATCCCTCAGCCATCATTGCCTCATCCGCGTCAAAGGCCGGTGAGGGTGATGCGTCATCTTCTGATTTGACCAATCTTCTTCCCAAGCTCCTCCCTGTTGTAGAAAATGTACTTCCGAAAGTCACACCTCTTTTCTCTCAGGGTATTCCCGTATGCTACGGCCCTGCTCTTATCGACGAAGAGGCTGACAATGTCATGGTGCCTACTACCGACCCCAATTTCGTGTCGTTCTATCTTGACAATAATCTGCTCCTTCCCATCCTGAAGGATGTATCGCCCCTGCTCAAGGACAAGGAAGTGATTGATTTTATTGTCGGCGCAGCATCCTCTGACCCGACTATGGGTGAAATGGCCGTTATGCTTCCCGGCATTTTGGGTAGTATTCCCGATGTCATCGACACAACTTCCAAGATTGAGCTTGGTCTGAATTTTATCAAGCAGTAATCAGCAGGATTTAGCTTAATAATCAGGAAGATAATAGCTTAATATAGTCGCCGCCACAATGAGTATTTGTCATTGTGGCGGCGATTTTGTATCCCTTTCTCTGATACGTAGCTTCATATCGACGGCTAAAGCCGTCGCTCCTACAGCCTAACCCTGTCGCTCCTACAGCCTAAAGCCGTCGCTCCTACATGGCAATCCACACATGAGTCGGGGAATAAAAATCACCGCCCGGGCCGATTGAAGGCCGGGCGGTGGTATGATTATGCGGGCGTTATTTCAAGTGAATATATGGCCCGCTTGCGGATTGGTGCGATGAGTCTCGATTAGAGATTCTGAGCGATTTCCTTGAACTTGTCGAGCGAAACGGTCTCCTTGTCGAGGGTGACGAGCTTCTCAATCTCGGCATAGAGCTTGGATGAGAGAATCTGCTGGGCGAGCTGGTTGCGGATTTCCTCCTTCTCGAGCTGCTCCTTGGCATACTTGGTGATGATTTCATCGTCCATGCCGGCGAGGCCATACTGGGCAAACTGGCGGGCGGTGAGCATCTTGGCGGTGTCGAGGAGTTCGTTGGCCTCAATCTTGATGTCGAGAGCCTTGAGGAGGTTGTTCTCGATAATCTCGTGCTTGATGGCGGGCTCCTGTGCGGCATATGCCTCGTCGGCGTTCTCTGCATCGGCAAAGAAGAGCTTCTTGATGGTGGCTGCAGGGAGGGTCATGTCACCGTACTTCTCCATCATGGCCTTGTCAAAGGTGTTGCGGAAGAGGATGTGGGTGTTCTGGGCAAGCTCGTTGGAGATAAGCTCCTTGATGGCTGCGCGATACTCCTCCTCGTTGTGTACCTTGTCGGGACCGAAGGCGGTGTTGTAATACTCCTCGCCAAGCTCGGCGGGGATGTTGACGATGATTTCAGAGATGTTCATCTCAAAGTCGCTGTGGATGTCGCCGGCGATAGCCTTGTCGACATGGAGCATCGAAGCAAGCTCGCCTGCGTCGCCGCCTGCGGCCTTGTTGGGGTTGAACACCACCTTGTCGCCGGGCTTCTTGCCGTCAAACTTGGCAGCCTCCTCCTTGTCCTTGAAGTAGAGGGGGAAGACGATGCCGTCGGTCACCTGGATGGCTCCCTCGTTGGTGTTGACTTCGCCGTTCTCGTTGAGCTGCATGAGCGAGCCCTTGACAACGCCGTCGGGGGTCATCTCCTCGCCGGGCTTCTGCGAGCCGAAACGCTTGCGCATTGCGGTGTCCTGCTCGTTGACCATCTCGTCGGTAACCTCAATCTCGTAGTAGGGGTAGTGGTCGTCGGCGGTGGGCTTGATGTCGAGCTGGGGAATGAGCGCGAGGTCGTACTTGAACTCCTGGTCGCCCTCCTCAAATGCCTCCTTGACCTCAACGGGCAGGGGATGACCCATGACGTTGAGCTTGTTCTCGGTGATATAGTCGATAACGGCACGGTAAACGGTGTCGTTGATTACGTCGCTGGTCATCTGCTTGCCGAAACGACGCTTGAGCTCGCCGAAGGGCACGTGACCTTTACGGAATCCGGGGATTACGTGTGTACGGCCAATCTCCTTGAGCTTCTTGGTCACTTCGTCCTTATAGTCATTCTCTTCGATGGCTACCGTGAGGCGAAGCTCAACGGGAGAAATCTCTTCCTTTGAAATGTTCATTTTTTAAGATAATTATCTGATATATTAATATATACGTTGGTTTATGCCGACGCCATGTGTTGACGCCGTGAGCCAATAAGCCCATTCAGCGTGCAAAATTAACAAAATAATTTAACTTTAGCAACTATGCCGCACGACATTAACGGCCGAGAGGGTCAGACAAACCGCGGGGTGACGAGGCGTGCGCCGCGAAGATAGTCGGCGGTGGGTACGCGACGTTTGCCGGGAGCCTGCAGTGACAGCACCTGCACGGGGTGTGTGCCGGTGCCGACGGTGAGGGTGTCGCCATCTATGGCTATCTCGCCGGGGGCGAGAGGTGCGGCCGACGGCAATATGCGGGTCTCGAAAATCTTCATCGCTCCCGGTTCGTTTCCGTCGCTGACGAGAGTGGTCCACGCGGCAGGGTAGGGGGAGAGTCCGCGCACCTGATTGTGAATCTTTTCGGCCGGTTCGGTCCAGTGTATCTCGCAGTCCTCCTTGAATATCTTGGGCGCGGGGGTAGGCTCGGTGTCGCCTATGAGGTCGTCCTGAGGGATAGGGGTAAGCGTCCCGGCCACGATGTCGTCGATGGTCTTGACCGTGAGTTTCGCGCCGAGGTGCATGAGGCGGTCGTGTACGTCGCCTACATTGTCGGTGGGGAGTATCTCCACACGCTCCTGCGAGATTATGTCGCCTGTGTCAATCTCATGCTTGAGGAAAAATGTTGTCACGCCGGTCTCGGTGTCGCCGTTCATGACGGCGCGGTTGATGGGCGCGGCTCCGCGATAGCGCGGCAGCAATGAGGCGTGGAGGTTGAATGTGCCCAACGGTGGCATGGACCAGACTACCTCGGGGAGCATGCGGAAGGCTATGACTATGAAAAGGTCGGCTTGGAGTGAGCGCAGCTCTTCGACAAATTCAGGGTCTTTGAGCTTGACAGGCTGCATCACTTTGATGCCGTGGCTGAGGGCGCAGAGCTTGACGGGCGACTGGTACATCTTGTGGCCGCGTCCGGCGGGCTTGTCTGGCATGGTGACGACGCCGACTACGTTGTAGCCATGTGCGAGTATGGCTTCAAGGCTTTCGACTGCAAACTCGGGTGTGCCGAGGAATACTATGCGGAGATTTTTGGCGGTCATCGTTTTACGATTGTGAATTGGGTTTCGGGTGTTGATGTATAGTACGGATGGGCGTTGATGCTCACCGATGCGCGATATACGCCGTCGGGCACTGTATGACCGTCGTTGCCTTTGAAATCCCAGGTGTAGGGGAATGTGGCGGTGTCGGTGGACAGCACCGTGCGTCCGTCGATGTCGCGGATGACGAGGCGTTGCGAAGTGATGTCGGTGGGCAGTGAGTGGCTGAGTGTGAAGGTGATGTCGTCGCGCACGAGCGTGCCTGAGGCCTGGAGAGTGGCGGTGGGGTCGCGGTGCACTACGGTGAAGTCGATGGTCTGCGATGCCGAGTTGCCGGCGAGGTCGCGGGCTGTGACTGTGATGGAGTGGTGGCCGTCGGCAAGTTGGCTGAAACGGTATTCGCCGCATACGCGCCCTTCGCCCTCGGGACGCAGAGAGTAGGGGGCGGATGAGATGGCTGTGCCGTCAATCATCACCTTGGGAGCCACGCCGATTGCCGATGAGTTGAGATTGACGCCCGAATTGTCGTCAGTGATTTCGATATAGAGTGTGGGTGATGATGACACTTCTGCTCCGTCGGTCATGTCGGGACTGTCAAGCCATAGACGGATGACGGGGGCGGTGGTGTCAGATGACGGATTGGTTGTGGCGTCGGCTGAAACGGTGAGCATGCAGTTGGCCCCGGATGCGATTATGTGCGAGTCAGACACGGCATTGAGGGTCATTCGGTTAGTGCCCTTATTGGATGATGACGGCAGCGTCACATCTGCGCTCCATCGTCCGGCCTCGACGTTAACCATCGAGGTGTGGATGATGTCTTCGTCGATGGTGAGAGTGGTTATCGCGTCGGATTTGTCATGCTTGAGCGTGGACTGTGTGTGCGGGGCGTCATAGATGTCCAGCGAGAGACGGCCAGAGAATGATGTGTCGGTATTGCCGTCGCTGTCGGTTATCACGCCTGAGATTCTGACCTTTGTGAGCGGTTTGACCGAGACTTTGGAGTCGGATGTCAGATTGGTATTATCGCCGATGGATGTGACACGGACTGACCGTTGAGGCATGTAACGTGGCAATGCCGGGTCGCCGAGGAAGTTGTAGCAGAGGTTGTTGATGTATTGGTCGGTGGTGTTTTTGACGCTGTTGACCGCCGTGCGGAATACGTCGCCAAGGCATTCTCCCCCTTCGGGTGAATAGAACAGCTCGACAAAGCGGTTATTGAGACGGATGTTGTAGTTGAGATATACTTCGGTACCGGCTCCGATAACGGCTATAGGGCCGGGATTATGGAGTATCATCGTAGTGCCGAGGTTCAGGTCAGGGATGTCTATGGGGGTTGTGCTGCACGACGCCATGTATACAACAGGTAAAGAACCGTAGACTATTTCTTGTTCTCTACTGATGTTTAGTGCGTTATATGTTATGTGCGATATCATGCTGTGTCCAAGAAAATTGAAAAAACGTAAGTCTCCGCCAAATCTCAATTTGTAGTAATTGGCGAGATTTGACGAGAATTTAGTCTGCACATTGGTCAGCGGGAACAGCGAAAGGTGTGACCTGAATATGGTAGGGTATTCGATGGCTGACCGTATGAGTTGGCCTACGTTTTCCGACGCGTCGAAATGCGCATTGGAGTCGCCTATGCCTCCCGAAATCATCGCATGGTTGAATGAACCGGCCTTAAACGGGTCAGAAAGGTAGGTAATGCATTTGTCTACATAGGCTTCGGCTGCAGCGGCGTCAAGAGCAGGCACGCGGCCGACACTTACGGCCACATCGTGCTTCATGCTGCCAAACGATGAGGATATTTTGTCGGCAAGAGTTCCGAAATATAGGTCAGATGAATACTGTTTTGTGGTATTGCCCATTTCGTATCCCTCTTCGGTATTGAACATCACCATGTATTCCGAGCCGCTTGTATCAAAGTCGGCACGCGAATCCCATGAGCCGTGGCCGAACAGCATAAGATAGCGCAACTGACGTGACGGTGAGGCGGCGAGCCGTTTGACCAGATGGCGCAGACCGTTGGGGTGTAGTGCGCCTGACGAGTATTCGTTGAACACTTCTGGCTGACGCAACACGGCCACCTTCATGCCCTGCCATTTCTCATGAGCCTCGGCGAGACGGAGTGCTGCGCTGTAGGTGGCCTCGGTAGTCACGATGAGCATGTCTATGCCGTCGATTGAACTTATATTCTGATTGGCCACCATGCCTGAATATTCAGGAGAGGGGATATGTGCTGAAGGGGTGAATGCGCATACGGTTGCCATGCCGGACTTTGGGCCGACGGTTGTGGTCACATCGCCGTCAGATACGGTGGCAAGGTTGATAGGCTGTCGCGGATTGCTGACATCCCATACTGCCAGTCCTGCCGGCGCGTCGGTGAGGCGGATGGCATCGCCGGAGTTTGGGAAATGGAGTGTCTGCTGTGGGGCTGATATGCTGTTGGTCCGCTGATAAATAAGGGTAGAGTTGAAAAGAGCGAGCTGGGTGAATTTTCCGTCGTTGTTATGAAATGTGGCGGCGAATCGGTCAGCCCCCTGGGCGAGATTCAGAATCGAGCGGCCATTATGCTTGACTGAAAATAATATGTGCTCGTTTGAGGAGTTGCGTGCGAGACGGTCGGATGAGACGTTGGCCGAGGTGACGTCTCGCGAGAAGTTTACACCTATGCTTTGTGACGAAGTGTTGCCGTGAGCCCAGATATAGCTGTAATATAAGGTGGCCGAGCCGGTGTTTCCGCTGACATCAAAGTCGATGCTGCGTGCGTCGCCCGGGGTGATTGCCCGGGAGTGTGACATCATGCTGTGAACATAGGGGTGTGATTCACGATACAGTCTATGCGACATTGCATAGTGGGTGTCGGTGTAAGAGGTCGGCTCTTTGTCGGGGTTGATTGTGGAAATTTCCGGCGACGAGATACCGGCGCGTTCACCGATAAAATAATACGAGCCGGATGAATAGTAGTTGTAATGGGCGGAGAATGGAGCGATAGTGCTTGTGGTGGGAACGGAGTTGAGGGTCAGGCGTGAGTCCCCCTCGCCGTAGAAATATATGCCGTCAGCCGCGCGGAATATAGGTAATACGGGCAAATCGTCAGGAGCCGTGTCGAGGGTGTGGGCGCGCTCCACGCTGCCATATCCTGCCACAATGATATTGTCGGGATTCTCAAAGCCCCATTCGCTTAGCTGGGAGTAAGTGATGCGGTAGACCGACGTTGTGTCTACATGCACTTTAATCCATCTGCCTTGCGAGAGTATCGACGACCCATCGGTCGGTGCCGATGAGGCGTGGGTGATGGTGGGTGACAGTAAAGCGAGCATCATCACTGTAATGACACACGCATTGCTTATAAATCTGATGGCGCGCACTGGCTTATATGGAGTCTGAGAGGTGAATAAAATTTGAAAAGCCCCGCTTACCACTCATTAAAGAGGTCGGCGGGGCAGAATGTCGTGCTCGAAGCGGGACTCGAACCCGCACGGTCGCAATGACCAAAGGATTTTAAGTCCTTCGTGTCTACCATTCCACCATTCGAGCATCCCTTTTTCAGGTCGGTTACGTTTGGGCGGTAAACGCAGTGCAAAGGTAACTCATTTTTTCTTCTTTTCCAAAAGATGTTTCAGGCGAAATATTTTTTAGTGTAATTTTCTGCGGAGTGGACAGGGATTTTGGAAAACCTGAAATCTTTTTCGTTTCTCGTGATAATACACTCGCATTGCGAATCGAGGGCTGATTGGTATTGCAGCGCGTCTTCGAAATCATTTGCGCCTAATGCTATGGCTTGCTTTATTTGTTCGGCATTGTTCGGCACAATCACAAATAATGAACTTATCATGTCGATAAGATGATGAAGCTCGTTCATTGGGAGTTTTCTTGCGACATATGCGAAATTTGCAACCGTAAGGAAACTTATATGGAATTTGAATCCTCGTCTTGCTCCTTCGGCAAGAAAATTCGATGCTTCCTCTTTATATTCGTCCCTTACCAGAAGGTCAATGATAAAGTTCGTGTCTAAGAATATCCGTCTCATTTTGACATGATGTATCGGGTGCGTTCGTCATCCGGGTCGATGATTGATGAATCCACGCTCCCGCTCAACTCTCTCATGTCGGCTATCCATTCGTTGATTTCAACCATGTTTTCATCGGATGGCCGTTTGTGCAACGATGTTTTGAGGACACCTTTCATGTTCTCAATCATCTGCCGGAGCAGAGAGCTGTCAGCTCCGTTTTCAAGAGTTACGACAATTTGTGTCATAATATATTGGTTTTGATGACAAAGTTACAACAAATATCTGATATGACAAGTTTTACCGTTTCGGCATAACGGGATTATTACTTTATTTTCGCATCCACCTTGGTGAAAGTAGCAAAAAATTGTTAACTTTGCGGTGACCTTAAGCTCCCCGGATGAATATTGTGGGAGGTGGTGCCATATAGATTCTCAGATATGAAAGCAAATTTTATAGGATTAGGTTATATAGGACTTCCTACCGCGATTATTGCCGCAAGTCATGGGGTGAGGGTGCATGGAGTGGATGTTAACCGAAGCGTGGTCGACAAGACTAACGCCGGCGAGCTGCATATACTTGAGCCGGGACTGGAGGATATGCTGAAGGCAGTGATTGCCGACGGGTCGTTTGAGGCCTCGACCGAGCCTGACGATGCCGATGCTTATTTCATTGTGGTGCCGACCCCTTTCAAGGGTGACCATCAGCCTGATGTGTCGTATGTCGAAGCGGCCACACGCAGTGTGATACCGTTTCTTAAACCGGGCGCGCTTTTCGTCATTGAGTCTACATCGCCGGTGGGTACCACCGAGGCTATGGCTGACATTATCTATGCCGAGCGTCCTGAGCTGAAGGGTCATATTTCGATTGCATATTGTCCTGAGCGTGTGTTGCCGGGCAATGTTATTCATGAGCTTGTGCATAATGACCGCGTAATCGGCGGAATGACGCCCGAGGCGACCGAGCATGCCAAACAGTTCTACGCACATTTTGTGAAGGGCACTCTTCATGCCACTAACGCGCGTACAGCCGAGATGTGCAAGCTGACCGAGAATTCGTCGCGCGACGTGCAGATAGCCTTTGCCAACGAGCTGTCGCTGATATGCGACAAGGCCGGGATTGATGTATGGGAGCTGATTGAGCTGGCCAACCGTCATCCGCGTGTCAACATCCTGCGTCCCGGTTGCGGAGTGGGAGGACACTGCATAGCCGTTGACCCGTATTTTATCACCGCCGCTTATCCTGAAGAGTCAAAGCTCATAGCTGATGCCCGACGTGTCAATAACTATAAGGCGCAGTGGAGCGCGGAGAAGATTGTGAATTCGATTCTGCGTTTCAGATGTGACAACGGGCGCAAGCCGCGCGTGGCTATGATGGGACTTGCCTTCAAGCCCGATATTGATGACCTGCGCGAGTCGCCGGCCAAGGCTATCACCGATGATGTGACGGCGCGGTGTGCCGCTGATGCCGATTTCATGGTGGTGGAGCCGAATATCAAGTCGCATCCCGCATATGAGCTTGCAGATGTGGAGAGTGCATACCGCGATGCGGATATAGTCGTGTTCCTTACGGGGCACAGTGCGTTCAGGTCGCTCGGCCCGTCGGAGGGCAAGATTGTGCTCGACTTCTGCGGAATCACCGGAAAGTGATTTTTGTTAAAGGGAATTATAGATTTTTGTGGCAATTTAAGCACGCTCTAAAATATAATGCGTGTCGTTTACGTTCATTATGATGAGATTGTCCTAACATCCTTGCATGAGGGGTGGCGGTCTCACAGGAAAAGAACGTAATGAATCCAACCGAATCTAAGAAAACTGGTAACATAAAAGGTATAGAGGTATATCCGTTTGATGCACCCGGCAGTCTTATAGAGTATGCCGACGCGTCAAAGGGGATACTTGTGGCCGTCAATGCCGAGAAGGTTGTCAATGCCGACGACCGTCTCAGGGAGATTATAAACGGAAACATAGGATACTGCGACGGAGTTGGGGCCGTAAAGGCATTGCGCCGCAAGGGGTTTGCCGATGTGGTGCGCATACCCGGGTGCGAGCTGTGGCTCCATATAGTCGACAGGTTTCATGCCTCCAAGAGCTTTTATCTAATCGGTTCCACCACCGAGGTTATCGACACAGTCGTGAAGAAATTGCGTGCGGAATATCCCGGCATAAACATTCTCGGTGCGCGCAACGGTTTTATTGCTGATGATGCCGAGCGTGCGGCGTTGATTGATGATGTCGCCGCCAAGAAGCCTGACGTGGTGTTCGTGGCTATGGGTTCGCCCCGCCAGGAGTTTCTGATGCAGGAGATGCAGCGCAGGCATCCTCATGCCATCTATCAGGGATTGGGGGGCAGCTTCGATGTGTATTCCGGCAAGCAGCAGAGGGTGCCGAAATGGTGGATAGACCATAACCTCGAGTTTGCCTACCGCTTTGTCATAACCCCCAAGCGTCTGCCCCGCATTACTTCCTATCTGAAGTATGCATGCCTTTTATATACCAATCAGTTGTAAGCAGGGATGAGTAAGAAGAAAGTTATGCTTGTGTTCGGGACACGTCCCGAGGCCATAAAGATGGCTCCGCTCGTCAAGGCGTTTCAGGCTCGCTCCGAGATGTTTGACACAGTGGTGTGTGTCACAGGACAGCATCGCGAGATGCTTGACCAGGTGCTTGAGATTTTCGGCATCACGCCCGACTATGACCTGAACATCATGCGTCAGGGGCAGGACCTGTATGACGTCACGTCAAGAGTCCTGTTGGGCATGCGTGACATTTTTGCCGAGTGTGTGCCTGACGTTGTGCTGGTGCATGGCGACACCACCACCTCTACAGCCGCCGCGCTTGCCGCGTTCTACCGTCAGATACCCGTGGGGCACGTCGAGGCCGGTCTGCGCACGCATGACATATATTCGCCGTGGCCCGAAGAGGTCAACCGTCAGCTCACGTCACGCATCGCCACATTCAACTTCTCGCCCACGGCACTGAGCCATGACAATCTGATAGCCGAGGGGGTGAAGGAGGATAAGATAACCGTGACCGGCAATACCGTTATCGACGCGCTCTATATCGTCGTCGACCGCATAAGGCATGACGGGGCTTTGGCCTCGAGTCTGCATGACACGCTTGTCAGAGCCGGATATGACACCTCGCGTCTTGACGGCGGTGCTCGTCGGCTTGTGCTCGTCACAGGCCATCGTCGCGAGAATTTCGGCGAGGGTTTCCTGGCGATATGCAATGCGTTAAAGACGGTGGCCGAGCGTTATCCCGACGTGGATTTCGTCTATCCCATGCACCTGAACCCCAATGTGCGTAAGCCGATTCGCGAGGTGTTCGGCGATGACCTGACCGCCTATGGCAACCTGTTCTTCACCGAGCCTCTTGAGTATCTTTCGTTTGTCTATCTCATGGAAAAGGCTCATGTGATACTCACCGACAGTGGCGGTATTCAGGAGGAGGCACCCGGGCTGGGCAAGCCTGTGCTCGTGATGCGCAACACCACTGAGCGTCCCGAGGCCCTTGAGGCCGGAACGGTCAAGCTCGTTGGCACTGACTATGACCTGATAGTAAGCAATCTTTCACGGCTGCTTGACGACAGCGAGGCTTACAGCGCGATGAGCAATGCCGTCAACCCCTATGGCGACGGATTGGCCTCGGCGCGCATAGTGAGCCATCTTGCCGAGAATCTGTGAGATGTTGAAGAGTGTAAGACAATAACGATAAGATATGAAGCGACGGTTGCCTGACAAGGATGCGGCATTTCCTAATCCTGACATTCCGAGCCTGTGTTATATCAAGAATGTGGTAAAGAATCCGAGAATCATCATCGGCGACTACACATATTATGACGATGTTGACGGCGCGGACAGGTTTGAAGAGCATGTGACTCATTTTTATGAGTTTATAGGCGACAGGCTTATTATCGGTAATTTCTGCGCTATAGCCCGAGGGGTGACTTTTGTCATGAACGGGGCCAATCATCGTATGGATTGTGCCACCACCTATCCTTTTTACATAATGGGCGGTGACTGGGGCGGCATGATTGCGCCGGTCATGGATGAGTTGCCTCTGAAAGGTGACACCGTGGTGGGTAATGACGTGTGGATTGGCCAGAATGTGACAATCATGCCGGGTGTGCATATCGGTGACGGCGCGATTATAGGCACGAATGCTACTGTTGCGTCTGATATTCCGCCCTATAGCATCGCCGTCGGCAATCCTGCAAGAGTGGTGCGCAGACGGTTTGATGACGATACCGTCAACCTGTTGCTGCAGTTGCGCTGGTGGGACAAGCCGATTGAAGAGGTCGATGTCCTGATGCCCATACTCACGACACCTGACCAGGCTGAAATGAGGGCGGCCATCATTGAGTATCTGTCCTCACAGGTCGGATAGCGAAAGGCGTATTTCCTTTATCGGGCCGTGAAAATCGTTTTTCAGATACTTTCGAGAAAAGGTGATTTTCTCAGCTTTTTTCATTAATTTTGTCGGTTGAAAGCGTTTTTGAAATGCTTTCAGGGTAAACTTATCTAATAAAATAACAATCAAATAAATACATACCAAAATGGCATTATGGTTTGAGACTAAGGTCCGTTACGACAAGACTATGGAGAACGGTGCCGTAAAGAAAGTCACTGAAGCATATATGGTGGACGCGCTGTCGTTTACCGAGGCCGAGGCCCGCATCTCGGAAGAAATTGCCCACTTCACTTCTGACTACAATGTGTCGGCTGTGAAGATTTCAAAAATCGCTGAGATTTTCCGTCAGAAGACCGGCGACAAGTGGTATCTCGTGAAGGCCGCTTTCATCACGCTCGACGAGAAAACTGCTGTCGAGAAGAAGTCAATTACCCAGTTCCTCGTGTCAGCCGACTCGTTTAAGGAGGCTTATGACAATTTCATGGAGGGTATGAGCGGCACTATGGCCGATTTTGAAATCAACACCATTCAGGAGACAGCTATCATGGATGTCTATGACGCTGACCTGAGCGGTAAGGGACAGGCCAAAGAGGACTAATCCGCACAGGCATGGGGGTAAGAGATAATCTGATGCGGCTGCGAGCGTCGGTGCCTGAGGGTGTCGAGCTGGTGGCCGTGTCAAAGTTTCATCCCGTCGAGGCGTTGCGTGAGGCTTATGACGCGGGGCAGAGAGTGTTCGGCGAAAGTCGGGCCAACGAGCTGTGCGCCAAGGCTCAGGCGATGCCTGAGGATGTCGAGTGGCATTTCATAGGCCATCTGCAGACCAATAAGGTGCGTCAGATACTCCCGCACGTGTCGCTGGTACATAGTGTCGACTCTGAGCGTCTGCTCCGGCTTATCGACAGTGAGGCTGCACGCCTTGGCCGTAAGGTGAGGGTGCTGCTGCAGCTTCATGTGGCTATGGAGGAGACGAAATATGGTTTCACCCCTGACGAACTTATCGGGTTTGTGACCCCTGAGTTGCTGGCCGGGCTTGACCACGTGGAGATTGCCGGCATAATGGGCATGGCCTCGAATACCGATGACGAGGAGCGCGTGCGCCGTGACTTCCGCGCCATTCGTGATACGTATGACCGCCTGAAGGCCGGTGCGCTTGGCGGCCATGATGAATTTAGCATCGTGAGCATGGGCATGAGCCATGACTGGCCCGATGCTGTGGAGGCCGGCGCGAATATGATTCGTGTGGGCACAACTATCTTTGGAGAGCGCGAGTATTAACAGTATAGCATGAGAAAGATTGCCATAGCTACAGGTACGCGAGCCGACTGGGGATTGCTCAGCGGCATTGCGAAAGCCTTGCAGGCGCGGGAGGATTGTCAGGTGACTGTCCTTGCAACGAATATGCACCTGCAGGAGCGTTATGGCATGACTGTCAATGAGATTAAGGTTGACGGCATGACCGACGTGCGGTGTGTGCCGATGCCTGAGACGGGTGACACGCCTGTGGGTACGGTTGATGCGATGGCCGCATGTATGTCGGGTATGGCACATGCTCTTGACGAGGTGAAGCCCGATGTGGCCGTGATACTCGGCGACCGTTTCGAGATGCTTGCCACCGCTTCGGCCGCCTTGATGCTGAAAGTGCCCATCGTGCATATCGCGGGAGGCGAGATTTCGGAGGGGGCTATAGATGACTCTATCCGTCATGCCATCACCAAGATGTCGGCTCTGCATCTGACGTCGACCGAGGTGTATCGCCGCAGGGTGATAGCTATGGGCGAGGAGCCTGACAGGGTAATAAATACCGGCTCAATCGGGGTGTATAACCTCATGAACGAGCGGCTGATGTCGCGTGATGAGCTGGAGGAATCCATCGGATTCGCTCTGCCCGCCGGGTCATTGCTTGTGACCTATCACCCGGCTACGCTCGATACGGCCGACACGGCTGAGAACTGCCGGAATCTGCTCGATGCACTCGACCGTTTCCCCGAGTCGCATGTGCTGATTACGTACCCCAACAATGACGCGCAGGGTCGTGTGATAATCGATGCAATCGAAGGGTATGCACGTAGAAATCCCGATAGGGTCAAAGTCATCCCCTCGCTCGGCAAGATACGCTATCTTTCGGCCCTGCGGTGTGTCGGTGCTGTCGTGGGCAATTCCTCGAGCGGTATAATCGAAGTGCCCTCCACGGGGATTCCTACCGTCAACATAGGCATAAGGCAGAAGGGGCGGCTGTGCTCCGAGAGTGTGATACATTGCGGTGATTCGGCCGACGATATCGCACGTGCCATTTCCTTTGCCCTGTCGGACGAGGGGAAGAAACTTGCCGAGAGTTCGCCGAATCCGTATGCCCGCCCCGACACTCTGAGACTGTCGGTTGAGGCTATCGCCGAGACTCCGCTGGAGCGGTTGAGGAGGAAACGATTTTATGACGCCCCGATGTCGGAATAATATATTGTCAACTAAGAGGTTGTTTAAAAACAAATGTGAAAGCCGGAGTCCATTCTCTTGAGGTGGATTCTTTCTCGGCAAGCTCGAAAGCGGCAAGCCGATAATCGGGATGAATTGAAAGAGCAATGCTGTAGCATTGTGACTGAAATTCAGCACGAAAGGCACCCAAGAGAATGGATGCAAATAAACATTTATTATAACCTCGCAACAATCAATTGCAATGAACAGAAAAGATAATAGATGTTACCAAAGGTTGCATGGATGCCTTTTTGGCTAACCTGTTCCTAATCTTCAGTCACTATGCTACAGCATAGCTCCTTCAGATTATGAACAGGTTAGCTCAAAAATCCATCCACTCCGACTTCACATTTGTTATTAAACAACCTCTAAAAACTATCTATATGGACCGTCACTATATCCACGACAATGCCACGCTGATGGAGGCTCTCGGACGCCTTAACGTCATTCCGGGCGGACTTATGACCCTGCTTGTGCTTGACGGGGAGGGACGCATGTGCGGCACTCTCACTGACGGCGATGTGCGCCGCGCACTTTTGCGCGGGGTCGCGCTCGACTCGCCTGTCGCCGAGGCTATGCACACTGATTTCAGCGCATTGCGTGAGGGTGAGGAGAGTGTAGCCGCGTTGCGCGATATGCGTCTGCGTGGTCTGCGACTTGTGCCTGTGCTTGACGGTGACGGACGTATAGTGCGTGTCATAGACACTCGCCTGACCCATACCGTATTGCCTGTGGCTGCCATACTAATGGCAGGAGGCAAGGGGGAGCGTCTGCGCCCCCTGACGCTGACTACGCCGAAACCGCTTCTCCCCCTGGGTGGCCGCCCGGTGATAGACCATAACATCGACGCTCTTGCAGCTGTCGGAGTGGATGACATCACCGTGACTGTCAACTATCTGGCCGAACAGCTTGAGGCTCATTTTGCCGAGCCTGTGAGTGGCGTGAAGGTGAAGTGCGTGAGGGAATCAATGCCTATGGGCACTGTCGGGGCCGTGTCGCTGTGTGATGTGGCCGAGCGTGGGGATACTATAGTGATGAACTCCGACCTCCTGACGACTATTTCGTTTGAGGATATGTATCTGCACCATAAGGCTGAGGAGGCCGACATTACCATTGCCGCCGTGCCGTATAATGTGTCGGTGCCGTATGCCATACTTGCTACGGACGGGTCGCGGGTGACGTCACTTGAGGAGAAGCCGTCGTATTCCTATTATGCTAATGCCGGCATATATATAATTTCCAATGAACTGTTACGTGCTCTGCCCCGTGACGCGCGCACCGATGCCACAGACCTTATAGACATGGCCTTGGCCGATGGGCGCAAGGTCACTTACTTCCCCGTCAACGGCACGTGGATTGACATAGGCTCCCCCGCCGATTACGCCCATGCCAAGGAGCTGATGCGGCATGTCGAACTGTCGGGCCGTGTATAAGGGCTTGTGCCGATTAAGAGTTTCGGGGGTAAATGTACGTAAAATGTCACGTTTTTTGTATAATTTTGTAATCTAAAGCGTGATTCGGTATGTTAGTTGAGTATGCTGAATCTTCTTTAATTACTGAAATCATCAATTCGACCATATGGCTGACTCCAATTTCATAGACTACGTTAAGGTGCTGTGCCGCTCGGGTAAGGGCGGAGCCGGTTCACGTCATTTCCATCGTGCCAAGTATGTGCCCAAGGGCGGCCCTGACGGTGGCGACGGCGGACGCGGCGGACATATAATACTCCGCGGTAATGCGCATATGTGGACACTGCTGCCCTTGCGTTATCGTCGGCATATCTTTGCCGGCAACGGCGAGTCGGGGTCAGGAGGTCGTTCGTTTGGCAAAGACGGCGAGGATGTGACCGTGGATGTGCCCTGCGGAACTGTAGTGTTTGACGCCGAGACCGGCGAGTTCCTGTGTGAAGTCACCGAGGACGGCGAGGAGATAAAGCTGTTGCGCGGCGGACGCGGTGGCCTTGGCAACTGGCATTTCAAAAGTGCCACCAACCGCACTCCGCGCTATGCCCAGCCGGGCGAGCCTGCCATTGAGAAAAGCATTATCATGGAACTGAAGCTGCTGGCTGACGTGGGTCTGGTGGGATTTCCCAATGCCGGAAAGTCCACGCTGCTGTCAGCCATCTCAGCCGCACGTCCCAAGATTGCCGACTATCCGTTCACTACGATGGAGCCTCAGCTTGGCATTGTGTCATATCGCGGCGACAGGTCGTTTGTCATGGCCGACATCCCCGGTATCATCGAGGGGGCAAGCGAAGGCAAGGGCTTGGGTCTTAGGTTCCTGCGTCACATCGAGCGTAATGCCGTGCTGCTGTTCATGGTGCCGGCCGATGCCGATGACATCAAGAAGGAATATGAGATTCTCGCCTCAGAGCTTGAGAAGTTCAATCCCCAGCTTGCCGACAAGCCCCGTGTACTGGCCATCTCGAAGAGCGATATGCTCGACGACGAGCTGCGCGAGGAGATGTCGCATCATCTGCCAGAGGGTGTGCCTCATATTTTCATATCGGCTGTCACAGGCCAGGGCATAACCGAACTCAAGGATATGCTGTGGGGCGAGATTACCGATGAACGTAACCGCATAGAGGTCAGCCCCATTACACACCGTCCGCTCGACGGCCACCATCGTGTGCGCGAGGAGGACGAGTTTATCTTTGAAAACGTTCCGGCAATGCCTGAAGACGACCCTGAAATGTATGACGACGAGGAGTTTGAGGGTGAGGATTACGGCTATGAGATGCTGGACGAGGATGATTATCAGGACCTCTAAAGATTCATGGCAGAGCATAATGACCTCGGCAAGTGGGGCGAGGGCGTGGCCCGGGAGTTCCTGCTGTCGAAAGGCTATGCCATTGACGGTGTGAACATCCGCATCGGCAAGGTCGAGGTGGATTTCATTGCGCGCAAGGACAACCGCCTGTGTTTCGTGGAGGTCAAGACCCGCCGGGATGATTTTGTGGACCCCGCATGTGCTGTAGACCGTAAAAAGCGGCAACGCATGATACGTGCCGCCGACATGTATATGCAAGGTGTGACCGAGCCGTTAGAGCCACAGTTTGACCTCGTTATAATAATAGGCGGGCCGGACGGCTATGAGATAGAGCATCTGCCTGACGCATTCTATCCCACGCTGTGATGTCGGGGTATGTCTTGGGAGTGCGTAGTCATCGACACTGTTGAGCCAGCATTTCGGCGCGGCTCCAGTCAGAAGGAGTGTCGAGGTCAACCGACCTGTCGGCCGGCATTACAAATGGCCGTCTGACAGGAAACTGTGACATAGGCATCTTTCTGAGCGAATCGGTGTTCATGACATATACGGCACCATTGTATTCCCACACTTTAGGCGCGTCTTGACGGCGTGTGTAGTGCCCGTCACCTTTCGATATGTGCAGGTTGCCTTGTGCATCGGTCTCAAATGCGTTGTAATAGGGGTTGGTAGCCGCTTCGCAGACGCTTACCACCATGTCAGTGCCCGGGGTCCATAGCCGGAGTGCGCCGGTGATGTCAGAGGCCCGGCGCAGCGGCGAGGTGGTCTGCAACAGCACCACGAGGTCATAATGCATTCCGCGCTCCTCATATCGGTCAAGTGCGTGAAGTATAACCTCATAAGTACCGGCTGTGTCGGTGGCAAGATGCCCGGGACGCATGAACGGCACTTTCAGCCCATAATCCTCGACGGTGCGGCGTATTTCGTCGGAGTCAGTGCTGACGCATATGTCACAGTCGTCGGCTCCGGCCTCGCGCGCCTGGTCGATTGCGTGGCAGATTAGCGGTTTGCCGAGGAATGGTTTTATGTTCTTGCCGGGGATGCCTTTCGAGCCGCCGCGCGCGGGTATGAGGTATAATATTTTCATTGCACAAATGCTGTTGTAGAGTGCGAAATTAGATATTTTTATTGAAAATTGTGCGTGATTCAGGAAAAATTTTGGACAAAAGTAAGCGTAGTGTCAAAATTGTGATAATAAATATCGCTGAAAATTTGTGTTGCACAACATATTTTTATATTTTTGCGGTTAAATTCTTAAAATTTGTGAGGGTTTAGCCTCGTAATTTGATAAAAGACATATTTACCGCACTATGAAATTCCCGTTGAGAAGCGCCGCAAGCACTGAGGGTCGCCGCATGGCCGGTGCCCGCGCCCTATGGCGTGCCAACGGCATGAAAGAGGAGCAGTTTGGTAAGCCCATCATTGCCGTCGTAAATTCATTCACACAGTTCGTTCCCGGCCACACACATCTCCATGAGATTGGTCAGGTGGTCAAGGAGGAGATTGAGAAGCAGGGTTGCTTCGCAGCTGAGTTCAATACCATTGCCATTGACGACGGTATCGCAATGGGTCATGACGGTATGCTCTACTCGCTGCCCTCGCGTGACATGATTGCCGACTCGATTGAGTATATGGTCAACGCCCACAAGGCTGACGCGATGGTGTGCATATCCAATTGCGACAAGGTGACCCCCGGCATGCTCATGGCTGCCATGCGCCTCAACATTCCCGCCATATTCGTGTCAGGCGGCCCGATGGAGGCCGGCAATGTCGAAGGCAAGGATGTCGACCTCATCGACATCATGATTGAGGCTGCCGATGACACCGTGTCTGACCACAAGGTGACACTCCTCGAGCAGAAGGGATGCCCCACGTGCGGCTCATGCTCGGGCATGTTCACAGCCAACTCGATGAACTCGCTCAACGAGGCCATCGGCCTTGCCCTTCCCGGCAACGGCACCGTGGTAGCCACTCACATCAACCGCCGCGAGCTTTTCAAGAAGGCTGCCAAGCAGATTGTGGAGAACACCTACGCATACTACCGTGACGGCAACACCGATGTGCTGCCTCGCAATATCGCCACCCGTCAGGCCATGCTCAACGCCATGACCCTTGACATCGCTATGGGCGGCTCGACCAACACCGTGCTCCATCTCCTCGCAGTGGCTCATGAGGCCGGTGCCGACTTCACGATGGCCGATATTGACCGCCTGTCACGCCACACCCCTGTGCTGTGCAAGGTGGCTCCCAATTCCCACTACCATATTCAGGATGTCAACCGCGCGGGCGGCATCCTCTCGATAATGAAGATTCTTGCCGATGCAGGGCTTGTCGATGCCGACGTGAAGCGCGTTGACCGCATGACCCTCGGCGAGGCCATAGACAAATGGGCTGTCGGAGGCAAGGCTTTCGGCAACGAGGCCGACGAGCTGTGGAAGAGCGCGCCCGGCATGAAGCGCACCACCGAGCTGGGATGCCAGATGAGCTATTATTCCGAGCTTGACACTGACCGCGAGAAGGGATGCATCCGCGACATGGAGCATGCCTATGTCAAGGACGGTGGCCTGGCCGTGCTCAAGGGCAATATCGCCCAGGACGGATGCGTGGTCAAGACAGCCGGTGTGGACGAGAGCATATTCCGTTTCAGCGGCCCCGCCAAAGTGTTTACATCGCAGGAGGCAGCCGTTGACGGTATTCTCCGCGATAAGGTGAAGAGCGGCGATGTCGTCGTGATAACTTACGAAGGCCCCAAGGGTGGCCCCGGCATGCAGGAGATGCTGTATCCCACCTCTTATATAAAGAGCAAGCACCTGGGCAAGGAGTGCGCTCTCATCACCGACGGACGCTTCTCGGGCGGCACATCCGGCCTCTCGATTGGTCATATTTCGCCTGAGGCCGCTGCCGGAGGCAATATCGGCCTTGTGCGCGACGGCGACATCATCGAGATTGACATACCCGCACGTTCAATCAACGTGCGTCTGAGTGACGAAGAGCTGGCCCAGCGCAGGGCCGACGAAGAGGCAAACGGAGCCAAGGCATTCACCGCACGTGACCGTGACCGTCAAGTGAGTCAGGCACTGCGCGCATATGCCGCAATGGTGACTTCGGCTGACAAAGGCGGCGTGCGTGACCTCTAATTATAATATGTATATAAAACGCGTCAATACATGAGCGAAAAGATAACAGGTGCCGAGGCGATGTGCCGGGCACTGCTGGCTGAAGGGACCGATACGATATTCGGTTATCCCGGAGGTCAGATAATGAAATTCTACGATACTCTCTACGATTTCCAGGACAGGCTGCATCATATACTCGTGCGTCATGAGCAGGGTGCGGTGCATGCCGCTCAGGGCTATGCCCGTGCGTGCGGCAAGGTGGGAGTGGTGACTGTCACCTCAGGCCCTGCGGCTACTAACGTAATCACAGGTATCGCCGACGCGATGTCTGACTCCACACCGCTCGTAGTGATTACCGGCCAGGTGGCCGTGTCGTCGCTCGGCACCGAGGCATTTCAGGAGACCGATGTGCTCGGCATCACACAGCCTATCACCAAGTGGGCTTATCAGATACGCTCGGCCGAGGAGATTTCCTGGGCCGTGGCCCGCGCCTTCTATCTTGCATCCACAGGCCGTCCCGGTCCCGTAGTGCTCGATTTCACCAAAGATGCTCAGGCCGAGATGGTAGAATGGGACTATAAGCCCATAAAATATATCCGCAGCTATAATCCTGACCCGGAGATACTGCCGTCGGCACTTGCCGAGGCATGTGCCCTGCTCAATCAGGCCAAACGCCCGATGTTGTTGGCCGGTCACGGTGTGTTAATTGCCGAGGCCGGCGATGCCCTGGCCGCGTTGGCTGAAAAGGCCGATATACCTGTGGCCACCACTCTGCTCGGCCTCTCGTCGTTTCCCTCTGACCATCCCCTGAACAAGGGTATGATAGGCATGCACGGCAATATCGCGCCTAACATCAAGACTAATGAGGCCGATGTGATTCTGGCCGTGGGTCTGCGCTTCGACGACCGCGTCACCGGCCGTATTGACTCATATGCCAAGCAGGCCAAGATAATTCACGTCGACATCGATGCAGCCGAGTTCAACAAGATTGTCCGCTCCGACATACATATCCATGCCGACGCCCGCAAGGCCCTCGAGGCCATGCTGCCCAACATCAACAAGGCGTCACACACTGAATGGCTGGAGTCATTCGAGGCTCCGCGCAAGGTAGAGGAGGTCGAGGTGATGCAGCGCGAGCTGCACCCGATTGACACCCGCGACGGCGCGATGCGAATGGGCCAGGTGATACGCAAGGTGTCGGAGATGAGCGGCAATGACGGCATACTCGTCACCGACGTGGGCCAGAATCAGATGATGGCCGCGAGATACTTCAAGTACACCCTGCCCAAGAGTGTCATCACCTCGGGCGGACTCGGCACCATGGGATTCTGCCTCCCGGCGGCCATCGGAGCAAAGATTGGCGCGCCCGAGCGTCAGGTGTTCGCATTCATGGGCGATGGCGGCTTCCAGATGACCATGCAGGAGCTCGGCACCATCATGGACTATAACGTGCCCGTGAAGATGATTATCCTCAACAACAACTTCCTCGGCAATGTGCGCCAGTGGCAGTCGATGTTCTATAACGACCGTTTCATGGGCACACCTATGCTCAACCCCGACTTCGCCATGGTGAGCCGGGCTTACAACATCCCCGCCGAGGACGTTAAGGATGCATCGCAGCTCGACGCCGCCATCGAGCGCATGATTAAGTCGGAGACGGCCTATCTGCTCAACGTCAACATCGAGACCGACGACATGGTCTTCCCGATGGTGGCACCCGGCTCGGCTGTGGACGAGATACACATCAATCGTAATAAGAAATATCAGAAATAAGGGAGAGATGGAAAAGAAAATGTTCACCATATCGGTGTTTACCGAAAACCAGGTGGGACTGCTCAACCGCGTCTCCATTATATTCACCCGCCGGGGCATCAACCTCGAGAGCGTGTCGTCAAGCCCCAGCGCGGAGCCGGGCGTGCACAAGATGAACTTTCTTGTGGCCGGTGACCGCGAGCTGCTTGAAAAGGTGGTGAAGCAGATAGAGAAATGTGTCGACGTGCTTCGCGCGTTCCTCTACACTGACGATGAAATCGTCTATCAGGAGGTGGCTCTCTACAAGGTGCCCACCGTGCGTCTGCTCGATGAGCCTAACCTCGAGAGGATAATACGCGTGCACAACGCTCGCATCCTCGAAATCACACGCGACTATACTGTAATCGAGAAGACCGGCCACGAAACCGAGACACAGGCCCTGTATGACCTGCTCACGCAGTATGGCATCCAGCAGTTCATCCGCTCGGGCCGCATATGCGTGACCAAGTCGCCCACCGAGCATTTCTCTCGCTTCCTCGATGAGCAGGAGGCACGCCGCCGCGCAATCGAGGAGAAGAACTGACGAAACGCTAATCGGGATTCGGACATGAAACAGTACGTCAACGAATTTTATCTTACCGCCTCGGAGGTCAATGCCCAGGAGGAGATGTCGCTCTCGCGGCTCGTGCTCCTGATTATTGACACCGCCACCGCGCATGCCAATATCCTCGGAGTGGGGTATGCAAGCATGATGGAGAGAAATACGTCATGGGTGCTGTCGAGACTGAGCATTGACATCGCGCGTATGCCGGGTGTCAACAGGGCTTACAAGCTCGAGACATGGGTGGAGAGCGTCAACCGCATCTATTCCGAGCGTCTCTTTGAACTGAAGGATGCCGAGAGCGGCGAGACAATCGCCTGGGCCCACACCACGTGGATGGCCATTGACATGGATTCGCGCAGACCCACCGACCTGTCGCGCCTCAGTGAGCTGGTCGACGTGATAAACGACCGCGCATTTGGCGGAGTCAAGGGGGGCAAGCTGCAACCCGTGCATGAGGGCGCGCAGGGATATGCCTACACTTTCAAGGTGAGCGACATCGATGTCAACCGTCATGTCACCACCCGCAGGTATATCGACCTCATAACCGATGTGTGGCCGCTCGATATGTATAACGACTGCCGCGTGAGCCGGTTTGAGATAGCGTTCAAGCATGAGGCCCGCTATGCCGAGGAGGCTGTGACCCTCATGGAGCCTCATGCCGGCGAGGATGGAGTCTATGACACCGAAATCAGGGTAGGGGACACGTCGTGTGCCCTCGCGCGCATCAGTTTCAAGAAACGATAAAACAATTAACAAATCCTCATAATATCATTAATTATGGCAAAACTTAACTTTGGCGGTGTAGAAGAGACCGTCATCACTCGTGAAGAGTATCCATTGAGCAAGGCTCTTGAGACCCTCAAGGACGAAACCATCGCAGTCATCGGTTACGGCGTGCAGGGCCCCGGTCAGGGCCTCGACCTGCGCGACAACGGCTTTAACGTAATCGTAGGCCAGCGCGAAGGCAAGACTTATGACAAGGCTGTGGCTGACGGCTGGAAGCCCGGCGAAACCCTCTTCTCAATCGAGGAGGCATGCAAGCGCGGCACCATCATCATGTGTCTGCTCAGCGACGCCGCTGTAATCTCACAGTGGCCCACCATCAAGAAGCACCTCACCCCCGGCAAGGCTCTCTACTTCAGCCACGGTTTTGCCATCAACTGGAGTGACCGCACCGGCGTGGTTCCCCCCGCTGATGTCGACGTAATCATGGTAGCCCCCAAGGGCTCTGGCACAATGCTCCGCGTGCTCTTCAAGGAGGGCAAGGGTACCAACTCGTCATTCGCCGTTTATCAGGATGCCACCGGCCGTGCGCTTGACCGCACACTCGCCCTCGGCATCGGCATCGGTTCAGGCTATCTCTTCGAGACCACTTTCCAGCGTGAGGCTGTCAGCGACCTCACCGGCGAGCGCGGCTCACTCATGGGTGCCATCCAGGGTCTGCTCCTGGCTCAGTACGAGGTGCTCCGCGAGAACGGCCACACCCCCTCTGAGGCTTTCAACGAGACTGTCGAGGAGCTTACCCAGTCACTCATGCCTCTCTTTGCAGCCAAGGGTATGGACTGGATGTATGCCAACTGCTCGACCACCGCACAGCGTGGTGCGCTCGACTGGATGGGCCCGTTCCACGATGCTATCAAGCCCGTCGTTCGTGACCTCTATGAGAGCGTGAAGACCGGCCGCGAGGCTCAGCGCAGCATCGACTCCAACACCCAGCCCGACTATCGCGAGAAGCTCGAGGAGGAACTCAAGGCACTCCGCGAGAGCGAGATGTGGCGCACTGGTGCCGTAGTCCGCACCCTCCGTCCCGAGAACGCTTAATAGCGCGTCAGACTGACGACATTACATAAACAACAGTGGATGTATCAGGCTGCGGCCTGACACATCCACTGTTCTTTTATTATTTTTTACCTGTAGAATGTGTCTTAATTGCGGGAGATACAAAAGGACAAAAGTCACAAAAGAAACATAAGTCTTTTTATTATTGAATTATAATTGACTGTCAGAAAAAATCTCTTATGTCTCTTTTGTGGCTTTTGTCCTTTTGTATCCCCTTGATTATTACACACAACTGCCCGTGTGAAAAATCAGCGTTTCGATATGCCCCAGAGGAGTTTGGAGCTGAGGGTATCGACAAACGTATGTCCGTCGCGGTGGATGACCTTGATGACGAACGGGGCGCGGCGGATGTGGAGGGCAACGTCGATGGGCAACACGAGCAGACGACCGTCGAGGTTGACACGATAGGTGTCGGCGCGCGAGTCGACACGCGTGGTTATCTGATGGCTGTCGCTAACCACAAGCGGACGCATAGTGAGGGCGTGAGGGGCGACGGGCGAGAGTGCCCAGCATGGTGCTGTGGGCTGGATGATGGGGCCGCCGACCGAAAGATTGTAGGCCGTGGAGCCGGTGGGGGTCGAGATTATGAGGCCGTCACCCTGATAGGATGCCACCTCGATGTCGTCAAGGAATGTGTGTACGGTAATCATCGAGGCCGAGTCGTGGCGCAGTATGGCCACCTCGTTGAGGGCGTAGGCCCAGCCTGAGATCGAGGCTCGTAGACTGTCGCCCGAGGCGCGCACCTCGAGCAGCGAGCGCGGTTCGATGAAGAAGTTGCCGGCTATGAGATTGTCAACGATTACGGGAGCCTCCTCAAGCGACTCTTCGGCAAGAAAGCCGAGGTGGCCGGTGTTAAATCCGATTATAGGTATCTCCTTAGGCCCTACCCAGCGTGCGGTGCGCAGAAATGTGCCGTCGCCTCCGATGCTGATGGCAATGTCGGCGGTGAACTCGTCGGCCTCAAATACGTCGTCGGCCTCGAGCGGAGTGCCCAGTTCGCGGGTCATGGCCTCGTAGAAATGACGCTGGACGGTCACGAACATGCCGCGCTCTGACAGGAGACGGATGAGCGAGGCTATGCGGGGTAAATCCTCGGCACTCTGACGGCGTTTGCCGAACACTGCTACCTTCATGGGGAATTTAAAATTGAAAATTGAAAATTTAAAATTTAAAATTATGTTATACGCCACGGCTGACTTTGTCTTGCAACTCCGAGAGCATCTCGCGGAGCGACGCATTGTTGCCACGGGTGCTCCGGGCTGTCTACAGGTCGATGTAGTGCAGAAGCTCGTTGAGGCGTTGGGCAGCCAGGTCATCGTCAGCGAGGGCGTCATGCTCGACATCAAGCACCTCGTAGCCGTATCGCTCGAGCGAACGGGCCACGGCCAGCGGGCTGCGGTGGCTCACCCTCAGCTCGGCCACGACACGGTTGTCCAGCCGCTCGCCGTCGTTGGTGACGTTGAGGTTGAGCAGATGGGCGTCGGCATCCTCCACGGCTCGGGCTATGCGCGATGCGCTGTAGTCTGACGGCAGACAGCTCACAAGCAGACGGCTGGCCTCCTCGCGAGGAGGGAACAGCCTTTCAAGCGACGGCTCGACAGGGAGGGCGGGGAGAAATTCGTTGGGTGATATGATGTCTTTTGAGGCCAAAATTTTTCAGTTTTCAGTTTTTTCTGAGTAAATTTGCATCCGAATCCGGCTACGGTGATACAAAGTTACTAATATTATAATACATATTCAACCGCCGACGGGTTAAAAAGAGAAATGATGACAAATCTAAGTGTTAATATCAACAAAATAGCAACGCTGCGCAATGCCCGCGGCGAGAATGTGCCCGACCTGCTCAAGGTGGCTTCAGACTGCGAGGCTTTCGGCGCGCAGGGCATCACGGTGCATCCGCGTCCCGATGAGCGTCACATCAAGCGCGACGATGTCTACAAGCTGCGCCCCCTGGTCAAGACCGAGTTCAACATCGAGGGCTATCCCTCGCCGAGCTTCATGGAGCTTGTGCTGCAGGTGCGCCCCACGCAGGTGACACTCGTGCCCGACGCTCCTGACGCGCTCACATCTAGTGCCGGATGGGATGTGGAGTCCAATATGGAATTTCTCACTTCGATTGTCGAGAGTCTGCGTGACGCGGGCATACGCTCGTCGATATTCGTTGGCACGGATGTCGACAACATCCGCCTTGCCGCCAAGACGGGTGCCGACCGCATAGAGCTTTACACCAAGCCGTATGCCGATATGTACCCCACCGACCCCGAGGGGGCCGTGGCCCCGTTTGTCGAGGCTGCCGACGCGGCCTTCAAGTGCGGACTCGGCGTGAACGCCGGTCACGACCTCAGCCTTGAGAACCTCAAATGGTTTCATGACCGCATCCCCCGTCTGAGCGAGGTGTCCATAGGTCACGCGCTCATATGCGACGCGCTCTATCTCGGCCTTGAGGAGACCATTCACCGCTATCTCGCATGCCTGCGTCCGTAGGCGTCTGCAGGGTTTTAAATTTCAGAACGTAACACCTCATTCATAAAGCCAATCATCAAGCAATGTTTCAGGAACAGTTTGTCGACACTCTCGCTTCGGCCGGTAACGCCGTCGTGACTCCGGCTATGCAGGAGCAGGCCGCGCAGATGGTGCAGGAACTCTCAGTGTGGGACCTCACCATGCGTGGCGGTTTCATCATGATACCCCTCGCCATCCTCTCGATTATCAGCATATACATCTTCGTAGAGCGTTGCATCGCCATCAGCCGTGCGCGCAAGGAGGATTCGTCGTTCATGCAGCGCATCCGCGACTACATACATGACGGCGAGATAGAGAGCGCGCGCAATCTCTGTAACCGCACCGACACACCATACTCACGCCTCATACTTAAAGGTATATCGCGCATCGGCCGCCCGATGAACGATGTGCTTGTGGCCATCGAGAATACCGGCAACATCGAGATTGCCAATCTCGAGAAAGGTCTGCCCTGGCTTGCAACGACTGCTGCCGGCGGCCCGATGATAGGCTTCCTCGGCACGGTGATAGGTATGGTGGACGCGTTCTACAACCTCGCGTCGGCCGGAACGAGTGCCAACATCGCAGTGCTCGCCGACGGCATTTATGCCGCGCTTGTGACCACAGTGGCCGGTCTTATCGTCGGCATCATCGCGCTCTTCGGCTACAACTATCTCGTGGCGCGTATTAATAAGGTGATGAATAATCTCGAGGCCAAGACTATGGAGTTCATGGACCTCCTCAACGAGCCGGCTTGACGTCATGGCACTCAAACGACAGCACCGCATGATGGAAGCGTTTTCGATGGCATCGATGACCGATGTCATATTCCTGCTTCTCATCTTCTTCATGGTGACATCAACATTTGTGTTCCCCACCGCGCTCGAAGTGAACCTGCCCGAAAGTTCGCATCAGACCGCACTCAAGCCCTCGACCCGCGTGTATATCGACAAGGATTCACGTTTCTACGTGTCCATCTCGGGCGAGGAACCTGCAGCTGTCGAGCTGGAATCGCTCGCCGGTGCCCTTCAGGACGCACGTCTCAACTCCGACCCACAGGCCGATGACTTCATCGCCGTGTATGCCGATGAGGAAGTGACTTATGGCACGCTTGTCAAGGTGCTCGACCTCGGCGCGCAGAACAATCTCAAGATGGTGCTCGCCACCAAGCCCGCCCCCGATTCGGCCCGTCCGTATGACTCATTATGACTCCACAGCGTCGCAATCAAATCATAGCTATGCTCGCCACATTGCTGTTTCATGCAATGGTGGTGGTGATACTTGTCAGCCTCTATCTGCGGTATTCGCCCGCCGAGGAGGCTCAGCGCACATGGCCGCCGGTCGACTCCTCGGAAGTGCTGTTCGGAGGTGAGTTTGTCATGACAGGCGATTCGCCCGAGCAGGCCGAGTCATCGGAGGAACCGGCCCCGGCCGAACAGGCTGAGCCGACACCTCCGGCACCGATAGTCGAGGCAGTGGAGAATGTGGGTAAGCCCGCGCCCAATCCCGCCCCGGTCGTCACTTCGGAGCGTCCGTCACCCGCCAAGGTGGTGAAAGAGACCCCCAAGGAGCCTACAGGTCCCTCCAAGGCCGAGCGTGAGGCCGCCGAAAAGGCCAAGCGCGAGGAGGAGACCCGTCAGAAGATTGCCAATAAGGTGCAGTTTGGAAAGACCGGCACCGGGGCATCGGGGCAAGGCAAGGCCGGAAGCCCTGACGGCAATTCGTCGACGGGAGCGTTGAGCGGCACACCCGGATTTAATCTTAAGGGCCGCACGATGGCCTCGTGGGACAAGCCCAAGCCCGGCCCGCTCGGCACAATCACGGTCAAAGTCAGTGTCAACCGTCAGGGTCAGGTGACCGCAGCGTCCTATCAGTCAGGCACGGGAGCGGCGGCAGCCAGCGCATCGACGCGTCAGAACTGCGTCAATGCCGCGCGTGCGTCGCGATTCTCTGTCGACAACGACGCCCCTGCCATCCAGACAGGCACAATCACTTATAGATTCCAATAGCACTATATTCCTATAGTCTATAGAGTAATAAGTCTAAAGGGTTAAGAGTTAAGTTTATAGTCTATAGTTAAGTTTATAGTCTATAAAGTAATAAGTTTAAAAAGTTAAGATAATAGATGTGTGTGACACTTGACATTGCACATACATCTATTATCTTAACTTTTTTAACCTCTTTAACTCTCTCTACTCTAAGAAATATGCTAAAATAATTATTTTTTAGTGAAAAAAGTTTGAGTATTCCAAAAAGATGTTTTATATTTGCCCTCGTAAATGCTCCGACCGCTCATCCTGCTCACGAGGATGATGTGTGAGAAGTGTGAACGCCATTTCTTTCCTTTCCAAGCCTATCAGAGGGTAAACGAGGGGAATACTCAGAGACATAACAAGAAAAAATGTAGAGACCCACGTAAAAATTTAGCTGTCTTACTTTTGTCGGGTACCATGACCACTCCGACTCTTTCCGCCGCAACCGAATAACCCCGCGCCAAAGCTACCTCACGGGCCGGGCGTGAAAAACGTATTTACATTTTCTTTTGACGCGTCCATTCAACGAAACGCACGCCTATAGGCGTGTGCTTTACGGCATTGCGCCGTAAAGCACAAACGACTTTAGAAATCAAATTAGAGATTACAAATACATATTTACAACGTTCTAAAAAACTCTTGCATGAAGAACATTTGTCATCAAATGAGTCGGAAAGTGTGGCTTGCAGCACTCCTTACGCTGTGCTTCTCTTTCCCTGCTTTAGCGCAGAAAATCACGGTCAACGGTACTGTGGTTGACCCTGAGGGTGAGCCCCTCATCGGAGCAAGTGTGGTAGTGAAGGGCGAAACGCTCGGCACAGCCACCAACATTGACGGCGAGTACAGCATCTCAGTCCCCTCTGACGGCACTCTCGTCTTCTCCTATGTCGGCTATGACACCCAGGAAATCGCAGTCAACGGTCAGACTTCAATCAACGTGACCATGAAGGAAAACAGCGTGATGCTCGGCGAGGTCGTAGCCATCGGTTACGGTACCGTAAAGAAGAGCGACGCCACCGGCTCGGTAGCCACCGTAAAGCCTTCGGAAATCGAGGCCGGTCTTGCCACCTCAGCCCAGGACCTCCTCGTGGGAGCATCGCCCGGTGTGGTAGTAACAACCGACGGCGGTAACCCCTCGGGCGGAGCCAACATTGTGATACGCGGTGGCGCGTCACTCCAGGCCTCCAATGACCCCCTTATCGTGATTGACGGTGTGCCTATGGACACCAAGGGTGTGGTTGGTTCTTCCAACCCTCTCGCATTGGTGTCGCCTGAGAATGTCGAGTCAATGACTATTCTTAAAGGTGCGTCGGCAACTGCCATCTTCGGTAGCCGTGCATCAAACGGTGTCATCATCATCACCACCAAGAAAGGTCAGAGCGGCAAGCCTCAGATAAGCTTCACCGCCAATGCCTATATCAACACCACACGCAAGTATCTCGACGTGATGAATGCCGGCGAGTTCAGCAATTTCATCCTCAACCGTTACGGTGCTGACTCAACCCAGGCCTCGCAGCTCGGCAACCACTCGACCGACTGGCAGAGGGCTGCCACACGCACCACACTGTCGACCGACTACTCACTCAGCGTGGGCGGCACAGCCGGATTCCTTCCCTATCGTGTGGCTGTGGCCTATACCGATAATGACGGTATCCTCAAGAACACCGGCATGAACCGTGTGACAGGTTCTATCAACCTTACCCCCAAATTCTTTGACGGTGCGCTTCAGGTCAACGCAAATGTCAAGGGCGCATATATCCGCAACAATTATGCCGATAATCCTATGGGCACTTGCGTCAACCTCAACCCCACCATGCCGGTGGTCAACTATGAGACCGGCGACCCCCGACTCGGCTATTGGACCACATACAATGCCAGCTGTGAGTGGAATGCCGCTCCCGTCATGAGCAATCCCCCGTCGGTCAACAAGGATACCGCCCCCTTCAACCCCATCGCATGCCAGCTGGGCAAGACATCAATCGGTGATGCCTACCAGAGCACCGGCAATCTTCAGATTGACTACCGTCTGCCGTTCCTGACCGACCTCCGTGCCAACCTTAACCTCGGTTATGACTATCAGCACGGTGAGAATCATTCAGGCAACAATCCTTCGACCCCTATGGCATGGTATGACGGTTATCCCGTGCTTATCGAAAAGGATGGCAAGATGGAGCAGACCACAATCCGCGACGGCGGCACATCTGAGAAGAAAGAGTTCCAGACCCGCGTCAACCTTCTCCTTGATTTCTACCTGAATTATAACAAGGCATTCGAGTCAATCAATTCGAGCCTTGACGTGACTGCCGGTTACTCATGGCAGAAGTTCCACAACAAGAAACGTGACTTCACATATGTCAACTACGTAGGCGACCCTGCCAACGAGCGTTACCTCGGCATGCAGGCATCTCCCACCAGCTACACTATCGAGCCTCTGCAGCTCCTCTCGTTCTGGGGACGCGCCAATTTCGTGCTGCTTGACAAGTATATCCTCACCGCTTCGGTACGTCGCGACGGCACCAGCCGCTTTGCCAAGGACCACCGCTGGGGCACATTCCCCTCATTCGCCATCGGCTGGAAGATTCTCGAGGAGAGCTTCATGGAGGGTGCACGCGGATTCATGAACGAGCTGAAGCTCCGTGCTGACTATGGTGTGACCGGCCAGCAGGACCTCGGCGGCAACCTCTTCCCCTATCTGCCCGTGTACTCACAGTGGACCGGCAACACACATCTCTATCCCAACCTCACCCAGAACGGCGGCAACGGCGTGCAGCCTGTGCAGCCTGAAGGCTATAACACCACTATCAAATGGGAGGAGACCCACACATGGGGCGCAGGTCTTGATTTCGGATTCCTCAACAACCGCATCGTCGGCAGCTTTGACTTCTACAAGCGCAAGACCAAAGACCTCCTTACCAACACCTCTTATCCCGCAGGTTCTAACCTCTCTAACAAGGGTGACATGAACATCGGTGACCTTGAGAATACAGGTATTGAGTTTACAGTAACCGCCCGTCCCGTCGTGACCAACCAGTTCACCTGGACATCGGCATTCAATGTAGGCTGGAACAAGAACAAGATTACCCGTCTCGCCGAGGGTGCAGACACCCGTCTCGGCGGCGTCGGCACCGACCTTACCTGCCAGAAGCACACAGTGGGCTATCCCGCATCGAGCTTCTTCGTTTACGAGCAGGTTTATGACCAGGACGGCAATCCTCTCGAGGGTGTGTTCGTAGACCGTAACGGTGACGGCGAAATCAATGACGCTGACAAGTACAACTACCACAGCCCGACCCCCAAGGTGACCCTGAGCTGGAACAATACCTTCAACTGGAAGAACTGGGACTTCGGCTTCGTGCTCCGTGCCAACATCGGCAACTGGATGTATAATGGTAATATGTGCGCTACTACCGACATGGGTGCCAACAATGCACTGCCGCTGTACAACCTCATGAATGACACGTTCCTCTTCGAGAATATCGACGTGAAGACCAAGCTCAGCGACTACTTCGTGCAGAACGCATCGTTTGTCCGTTGCGATAACATCACTATGGGCTATACCTGGAAGAACCTCCTTAACGACAATCTCCGTCTGCGTCTTTACGGTGCTGTCCAGAACCCATTCGTCATCACCAAGTACAAGGGTCTTGACCCCGAGGTCAGCGGAGGTATCGACAACGGTGTCTACCCGCGTCCTCTCACCTTCACTCTCGGAGTGGTGGCTCAATTCTAATATTAAATTATTACCGCAACTTCATCCAAAGCTTACAGCAATATGAAATTGACAAAATATATGGTCATGGGCGCGGTTGCCCTGACAATGGGACTCAGCTCATGTGTCGACGACCTCAACGTTGAGCCTGAAAATCCCACAACAAAGACCGAGCTTACCTCAAAGGAGGATTATCTCGGTGTCATAGCCCGCACTTACGGCGGTCTCGTGCTTGAGGGCGGCGTGCAGGTTAATGATGGCGGTCGTGCCGTATACACCCGTCTGCTGTGGAATCTCCAGGAGCTTTCGGCTGACGAGGCTATCGTCGGCGACAACTGGAAGGACGCAGGTCTGCCCGAGGTTAAGTATAACAACGCCGGTCCTGACTGCGCTATGCTCTACGAGGCGTATTCACGTTTCAACTATCAGATAGCACTGTGCAACGAGACTCTCCGCGTGCTCAATAACGCAGGTGAGTTCTTCTCGGCCGAGGAGATTGACGCTTTCCGTCGCGAGATGCGTGTGCTCCGCGCACTTTCCTACTATCATATCATCGACATCTTCGGCACAGGCCCCTGGACCGATGAGAATTCAGTGGTGGGCGAGATTCCTCCCACTTACACCCGCAAGCAGCTTTTCGACGCCGTGGTCGCTGACCTCAACGACGCTGTACCCGGTATGAAGCCTGCGTCACAGCAGGTGTATGGCCGCGTGTCACGCGAGGCCGGTTACATGCTTCTCGCCAAGCTCTATCTTAATGCCGAGGTCTATACCGGCCAGGCTATGTGGGGCGAGTGTGCCGCCGCATGCCAGGAGATTGTGAAGACTATCAACACTCTGGCTCCCGAGTATAAGTACCTGTTCTGCGCCACCAACGACAAGTATGTCGGCAACGGCGAGATTATCTGGGCTGTGCCTCAGGATGAGAACACGCTGCAGACTTACGGTGGCACAACCTATCTCGCCATCGGATGCTACAATGCTGATGTCGTGGCAAAATTCTCGGAGAACGGTCAGTTTATCTTCGGTCTTGAGAAGGGCCCCTGGGGCGGTCCCCGCGTGCGTCCCGAGCTGTCACAGGCTCTCGACCACAGCGACAAGCGTCGTCTGATTTATGAGGGCGAGCTTAACGAGAATGTTGATAACCTTCAGGACTGGAAGATTGACGGCGACGGATACATGTGTATCAAGTATGTCTACACCCCCGAGACCAACTATTACAACGACGGCAATACCGACACCGCTCCCGACTGCTTCAACTCGGCTGACTATCCCTTGTTCCGTCTTGCCGACGTATATCTGATGCTCGCCGAGTGTGACATGCACGGAACCTCATGCAACGGCCTCTACTATTTCAACGAGGTGCGCAAGCGTGCCGGTCTGGCTACGGTTAACTCCTATTCAGCTGACGACCTCCTCAAGGAGCGTATGTGCGAGCTTTACTGGGAGGGCCACCGCCGCAGCGACCTTATCCGCTTCGGCAAGTACACTGGCAACAATTACAACTGGAGCTGGAAGGGCGGCGTGCTCGAGGGCGTGTCGATTCCCGAATACCGCAGCCTCTATGCTATACCTGTGCAGTTTGAGTCTACTCTCGGCCAGAATCCGGGCTATCCGCGCACAGCGGCTCAATAGTGAACCATTTATACTGACCAAACAATGTTATTTCAAGATTTCGATATGAAAAAACTTCATATATTCGGCATGATGGCTCTCGCTCTCGTTGGATTCACTGCCTGCGAGTCAGACGAAGACCCCAAAATCAGCGTGCCTACCGAGTTTGTACTCAATACCCCTCCGTTTGCCGAGCAGACCTATCAGCTTAGCCCCGGTGGCGTGTTGGAAATCACATGCTCGCAGCCCAATTACGGACTGACCCTTGCACCGACCTATTCGGTGGATTTGTCGCTCACTCCCGAGTTTAAGCTCAATGACGAGGGCAAGCCCGAGTATTATTCGATAATCAGCGGTCCCAAGGCTGCCATGCAGTTGAAGGAATCTGACCTGGCTGTAGCTCTTTGTACACTCAACGGTGTGCTCGACTATAATTCGTTCCCCGAAGGTGGCATTCCCGAGGCTCCGCTCTACGTGCGTGCCGTGGCTACTCTGCCGAGCATGGCCCCCTGCTACTCCAACACCATCTGCCTCGACGGCGTGGTCACATACAATCCCTATCGTGAGGGTGGCCGCGTGATATATATGGTGGGTGACTTCACCGCATGGAACGCTGGTGACCCGTCATCACCCTATGTGCTCACCGAGACTTCGCGTGAATCTAATGTATATGTTGGTGTGTTCAATGTCCCCGCCGGCACCAAGAACTTCCGTTTCTATAACGAGATGAATGCCGACAAGGGCTGGGGCGATAACGGACAGCTCCCCTCAATCGGTGCTATGGCCAATGACGGCGACAATGTGGAGATTTCACTCACTGAGGGTGAGCCCACCGTGGTCAAGGCTGTTGCCGGTAAGGGCAACTGGTACACCTCTTCGACCTGGGTCGGTGGCGATGTGACTTTCGTAGTCGACCTCCGCGACCTTAAAGAGGATGACCTTGCCAACAGCCGCATGTCAGTGACCATAATCCCCGGCAACTATGACTTGTCGACCCTCCCCGCACTCTATGTTGCAGGTGACTTCTCGGCATGGTCTATCGCAGAGAGCAATGCCGGTGAGATATATGAGAATTTCCGTATCTTCGATTATGCCGGCAACGGTATATACACCGGCACATTCTACATCCCCGCCGGCAAGGCTTCGTTCCGCTTCTACGAGGCTCTCGGCAACTGGGATGCAGGCAGTCTCGGTTCGCAGGTTGACGACAACCCCATTGAGGAGACTCTCACCGGCGGTGTGTACAGCGGCCCGTATGTTAGCGGCAAGGGTAGCTGGAAGTTCCCCGACTGGACTGACTCTTATATGAAGATGGTGGTCAATACTGCCGATAAGCAAGTGACCTTCTCCAGAGTGACTCTTACCCCCGCGGGTGAAGTCGTAGAATAATTAACATGACCATATTATTTAACTTATGAATAAGTTTCAAATATTTATGATGGCCGGTCTGGGCATGGCTTTCATGGCTTGCGACGAGATTGACGAGTCGAGCGCACTTCCCCAGTCCAACCCTCAGCTTGATATGATTAAGGCCGAGAACGTAAAGGTTGAATCGGCCGTCACATCCACAATCGATTTCGCCACAGCTCCCGCCTCGGTCGAGGTGGCACGCGTGGAGGACGGAACCGACTGGCCGGAAGGATACGTGGCCTCAGTGCCGTTTGCCCAGGTGTCGACCACCGAAGACTTTGCCGAATATCGCCAGCTTGACGCAACTATGGGCGACAATGGTGCCGTATATGTCGATACTGACGCATGGGACGATGCCCAGTTGGCAATGGTGGGCAAGAACCCTGCTGAAGTCACCTACTACGTGCGTTGTGCCGTAAATGCCACAGGTGGCGGCCAGACCATACGTATGGGCGGCGGCAAGCACTTCTATGGCAATTTCCCCGTTAAGATTAAGCCTATCGACCTTTTCGGCGGACAGGTGATAGAACAGGAATACTATATTGTCACCTCAAGCACAGGCTGGGATATCTCCAAGGCTGTTAAGTGCAACCACACTGACAAGGACGCATATGACGACCCCTCATTCTCGGCCATCATCAATGTGCCTGACGGCGGAGTGGAGTATGTCGTGATTCCCGGCACTACTTACTATGCAGGTTCTTTCGGTCTGAATTACGGCGTGGATGCCTTTGGCGCACTTGTCGAGAGCACCGGCGCACTCAGCAGCGAGCCCGGCAACATTGCCGAGAAGGGTCCTCACATGATTTCGATAAATATGCTTGACCTGACATGCGAGCAGAAACTTGCGATAGAGTTCTTCTATACCCCCGGCCAGTCCAACGGCTGGAACCATCAGGCTTCGCAGAAAATCGGCACCCGCGACTATGTGAACTACTGCGGATATGCTAATCTTGAGGACGGATTCAAGTTCTCGTCAGGCGAGACATGGGACCAGGGCCTTGACCTCGGTTACGCATCACCCGGTGTGCTTAATTTGGCTCCCGGATGTGCCAACATCACTGTTGAGCAGCCCGGCCTGTACTACTGCTGGCTCGACCCCATCGCCCTCAAATACACGCTTACTCTCGTGTCATCATTTGGTGTAATCGGCAATGCCACCCCCGGCGGATGGGATGCCGAGACAGCACTCAGCCCCTCAGCTGACTATCTGATTTGGTCAGGCGAGATGGAGCTTACTGACGGTGAGCTCAAGTTCAGAGCCAATAACGGCTGGGATATTAATCTTGGCGGAAGTGTGGACAACCTCTATCAGAACGAGGGTAACCTTGCCTCGCCCGGAGTCGGCAAGTATCTGGTGACACTTGACCTTTCCACCATCCCCTACACTTGCTCGTTCACAAAGCAGTAATTTAATCGGATAGATACGAGGATTCATTAGCATCCTCTGAAGAAAAACACCCTCTGATAGCGTCGCCCGGCAATGTCTCCACCATGTGGAGCTTGCCGGGCGACCATTCTTTTTGCATATTTCGGCGTTTCTGAGTAATTTTGTAGTGGAATAATGGTAGTTATTTCCGATAGAGTGGTAAATAAAGTCATGCACTTAGTGTGTAATTTTGCACTATGACAAATTACAACTCTGATAAAAACAATGTGATTATGGAAGTGATTAAGGATAAGGAATTTGGCGGCGAACGTCCGCTCTTCGCAAGTCATGGTCTCGAACTCGACAATGTGACGATTCATGTCGGTGAGTCGGCCCTGAAGTGCTGCAGCGACATCGTGGCGCGCCATTGCCGTTTTGAGGGCAAATACCCGTTCTGGCATGTCAAGGGCTTTGAGGTCATCGACTGCCTATTCACGCCCGGAGCCCGTGCCGCGCTGTGGTATTCATCGGGTCTGCGCATGCGCGACACGCAGGTCGATGCGCCCAAGATGTTCCGCGAGATGGACGGCGTTGACCTGGAGCGTGTCAATATCCCCGACGCGCAGGAGACTTTGTGGCACTGCCGCAACGTGAAGTTGCGCGAGGTCGAGGTCAAGAATGCCGACTACCTGTTCATGCACTCTGAGAATATCGACATAGACCATTACCGTCAGGAGGGCAACTATTCGTTCCAGTATTGCAAGAACGTGGTGATACGCAACGCCGAGATTCACTCCAAGGATGCGTTCTGGAACACCGAGAATGTCACCGTCTATGATTCTTCGCTTTCGGGCGAGTATCTTGCATGGCACTCCAAGGGACTGCGGCTCGTGCGCTGCCACATAGCCGGCACTCAGCCGCTGTGCTATTGCGAGGACCTCGTGCTGGAGGACTGCACATTTGATGCCGATGCCGACCTGGCATTTGAGGATTCGTCGCTCCATGCCACCATCCTCTCGCCCGTCACCAGCATCAAAAACCCGCGCACAGGCTCGATTGAGGTCAAGTCGGTAGGCGAACTTATCATTGACGAGCACGTCCTTCCCCCGGCCGATTGCAAGATTGAAATCAAGGGATAGTGTAAAGCATAATTCAGCCCGCAGGTAGGAGCGACGGCTTTAGCCGTCGATATGAGACTACGTATTAGCCAAAGATTCGTGGAAAAATAGAGTTAGCTCATTCGCAACATATCGACGGCTAAAGCCGTCGCTCCTATCAAAATAATTTTCCATTTTAAATTTTCCATTTTAAATTCTCAACGATGTTTGCTCCTTCACGTGCCGGCACCGGCTCATATAAATGGGATGAATATCCCGGAACGATACCCCTTTGGGTGGCTGATATGGACTTTGCCACAGCTCCGTGTATCATCGAGGCCCTGCGCCGGAGGGTAGACCACGGCGTGTTTGGCTACACCCTTGTGCGCGACGAGTATTACGAGGCTCTGACGCGGTGGTATGCCACGAGACACGGATTCCGGTTCACCCGCGAGGATGTCATCTACACCTCGGGCGTCGTGCCCGCCGTGTCGGCAATCATCAAGGCACTCGTGAAGCCGGGTGACGGTGTTATAGTCATGACGCCCGTCTACAACTGCTTCTTCTCTTCAATCCGCAATAACGGATGCCGCATCGTGGAGTGTCCGCTCACGGTTGAGCCGGTTGGTTATGACGAGTTTCTCTACCGCATGGACTTCGATGCGCTGGAGCGGCTGGCTGCCGATGAGTCAAACACCATGTTTATCCTCTGCAATCCTCACAATCCCGGCGGACGTGTGTGGACTCCCGAGGAGCTGACCCGTGTGCGTGACATCTGCCATCGCCACGGCGTGCAGGTGTTGAGTGACGAGATTCATTGCGAACTCACTATGCCGGGCTATCGGTACACACCCTATGGCACGATTGATTCCGAGGCTGTGGTGTGCGTGTCCCCCTCCAAGGCGTTCAATACCGCCGGACTGCAGATAGCCAATATCATCAGCCGGTCGGCCGAAAAGCGGGAGCTCATCAACCGCGCCATCAACATCAACGAGGTGTGTGACGTGAACCCGTTTGGCGTCGAGGGCCTGATAGCGGCCTACTCCGTGGAGGGGGCCAAGTGGCTTGAGTCACTGAAATCATATCTTGCCGACAACTGGGCATACACGCGCGATTTCTTCCACGAGCACTTCCCGCAGTGTAGGCTCTCAAGGCTCGAGGCCACCTATCTGCCGTGGATTGATGTCACGGGTCTCGGCATGGCAGGGTCGCGTCTGGCCATGGAGATTGAGCAGAAATGCAGGGTCAAGATAAATGACGGCGCGATGTATGGCGACGACCGTTACATCCGCATCAACATCGCCTGTCCCCGTCAGTTGCTCGAAGAGGCATACGCGAGAATACTCAGCCTCGGACTGTGATTGCACCATTAGCCGATTGTTTAACCGGCTTGCCGCTTGGCTTGCCAAGAATTACTAATTGATAATTCCTAATTACTAATTGATTGAAAGGATTCGCTCAGGAGGGAAACTGACGTTTGCGCAGCAACTGAAGTTGACCGTTCAGCTGTCATGGCCCGCCATGATGGCCCAGCTGTCGAGTATCATGATGCAATACATTGATGCAGCGATGGTAGGACGGCTCGGGGCTGACGACTCCGCTTCGGTCGGACTCGTGTCCACATCGCTGTGGCTCTTCTGGGGCATATGTTCGGCTGTGACAATGGGCTTCTCGGTACAGGTGGCCCACAGTATCGGCGCGGGCGACCATAAGCGTGCGCGCAACATCCTGCGTCAGGGCATCACCTCATGCCTCATTTTCAGCCTTATAGTTGCGGCTGTCGGCGCGGCCATCGCCTATCCGTTGCCCCACTGGCTCGGCGGCAACGATACGGTGTGTCCCAAGGCGTCGCTCTACTTCCTCGTGTTCGTGCTCGCGCTTCCGCTACTCACCATGAATTATCTCGGCGGAGGCATGCTGCGATGTGCGGGCAACATGAAGGTGCCCGGTGGGCTTAACGTCATGATGTGTATCCTTGATGTCATCTTCAACTTTTTTCTCATTTTCCCGACGCGTCATATCGAAGTTGCGGGAATCGGTTTCACCATGCCCGGAGCCGGACTCGGCGTGCTCGGCGCGGCTCTTGGCACGGTTTCGGCCGAGATAGTCACCGCCGCGTCCATGATGTGGTTCCTGTGTTTCCGACAGGAGGGGATGGCGATTGCTCGCGAGAAAGGGCGTTTCAGACCTGTGCGCGAAGTCCTGCGCAAGGCCATGAAGGTGTCGGCCCCGATGACGCTCGAGCATGCCGTCATATGCGGCGCGCAGATAGCCGTGACGGTCATTGTGGCCCCGCTCGGCATCATGGCCATAGCTGCCAATGCCTTCGCCGTGACAGCCGAGAGCATATGCTATATGCCGGGCTATGGTATCGGTGATGCGGCTACGACGCTCGTGGGGCAGAGTTACGGGGCCAAGCGTCTCGACCTCGCGCGACGGTTTGGATATATCACCGTCGGCCTCGGCATGTTCACCATGACCGTCATGGGTGTGGTGCTTTATTTCTGCGCGCCCTGGGTTATGGAACTGATGTCGCCGGTGGATGAGATTGTCAGTCTCGGCGTGCGTTCGTTGCGCATCGAGGCGTTTGCCGAACCGATGTTTGCCGCCTCGATAGTGGCATATGGTGTGATGATTGGAGTGGGCGACACTATAGTGCCGGCTGCCATGAACTTCGGCAGCATATGGCTTGTGCGTCTGCCGCTTGCCGCACTGCTCGCCCCGTCGATGGGGCTTGCCGGAGTGTGGTTGGCCATGTGTATCGAGCTTACGTTCCGCGGCGCAATCTTCCTCTACCGCCTCCTCCGCGGCACCTGGCTCAAAAAGGGTCTATAGAGAGACGTATCTCTCGGAGATTAGAATTTTAACGGTTGGTAGAAGTTACTTTGGAGGGATATTTTGTTTATTAGATAACAAAAGGTTATCTTTGCATAAGCAAAACTAAGAGGTTACAATTATGACTAAGGATATTCAGTCTATAATTCCGAAAATCAGGGATTACCTGGCCACACAGCCTGTGAGCCGGGCTTGGATATTCGGTTCCTGTTCACGTGGCGAGGAGACCGATAAGAGTGATTTGGATATCCTTGTCAACTATGATGATTCCAAGGGAGTGATATCGCTCTTAGGAGTTTGTCGTATAATTCAGGGCCTTGAGGGCATAGTAGGCCGGCGGGTTGACCTTGTGGAAGAGAAGGGATTGCTGTCGTTTGCCTATGATTCGGTTAATCGCGATAGAATATTGATTTATGAGAGATAAAGTACGCGATAAGGACCGCCTTGAGCATATAATTAATGCCATCGATAAAATCATGCAGGGTGCAGACCGATGGTCGAGAGATGAGATAAAGAGCGACCCGATACTCTTTTTCGGTTTTGTAAAATGCGTGGAGGTTATCGGCGAGGCTACATATAAGCTGACAACTGAATTCAGGAATAGTCATCCTGATGTACCTTGGTTTGCAATGGAGCGTATGCGTCACGTGCTTGTGCATGGATATTATACGATTGACCCCGAACGGTTCTTTAAGACTATTGACGAGGATGTGCCTGCTTTGGCTCCTATAATCAGGGCATACTTGGAAGAGATGTCTGAAGAGACTGCCGATGATAAATGTATAGAATGAAAATATTAAAGTCAGATGCTTGACGGGAAGCTTGATAAGGATATGGTGGCCGACCCTGCGATTTGCAATATGCTCGTGAGGGTGGGCGGGGAGTGCATTGATGTGGTGGTGTATTCGATTATTGCCGATAACTCGCTCATCTATCGCTCGTTCCCCGTGCCGCAGGGCACGACGCCGACCAAGGCTATGGAGGATGTGGTTTATGACAATCCTTTGTTGCTCAGCGATTTCCGCAAGGTGTATATCTTGGTCGACACGCCCGACTATGTGCTGATACCCGACGGTGTGGACGAGGGTGGGGCGCGTGAGATTTTCTCGGCCCTGCATCCGTCATGGAGCGGTGTGGTGGATTGTGCCGATACAGCCACTCGCAACGCATCGGTAATATATGGTGTGGACAGCGAGCTTAACGGATTTATCAGCCGCACGTTTGTCGGCGCGACCGTTGTGCCTCATATTGTGCCCCTGACACGCTATTTCGCATCGAAGCCGGGCCGGGGCAACTCGCGCCGCATGATATGCAACTTCCGACAGTCGGCAGTGGATGTGATAGTCATTGACGGCAACAGCCTGCTGCAGGCCAATACCTTTGCATTCCGTACGGTCATGGATGCCGTCTACTATATACTCTCGTGCCGGTCGCGCCACGGCCTCGACCCGTATGCCGACGAGGTGCTGCTGTCCGGCGACCAGCAGGTGCGCGAGGAGATTACCCCCGCACTCCGCACGTATATATCGCGTGTGATGCCCGCGATATTCCCCCCGCAGATGTTTCGTGCCGGCAAGGATGCCATGCACGCTCCGTTTGATTTAATTGTCACTCCGCTATGCGAATAATAAGAGGAAAATACGGCCGACGCCGATTTAATGTGCCCACGAATATAACCGCCCGCCCCACTACAGATTTTGCGCGCGAGAACATATTCAATGTCATCGAGAACATCACCGACATCGAGGGGGCGCGCTGTCTCGACCTTTTTGCCGGGACGGGCGCAGTGTCATTTGAGTTCCTGTCGCGCGGAGCCGCCTCGGTGACTTCGGTTGAGAAGTCGCCCATACAGGGACGGTTTATCGAGAAGGTGGCGCGCGAACTGAAGGACGACAACCTGCGTCTGCTCCGCACCGATGCGGTCCGCTACATACGCGAGTCGGCCTCGCAGCCCTATGACATAATCTTCGCCGACCCTCCCTATGACATGCCCGGATTCGGCGACATCCCCGGGGCGGTGCTCTCCAGCCCGTTGCTCAAGCCGGGCACGGTCTTTATCATGGAGCACTCCAAGGCTTATAACTTCTCGTCGCTGCCGCATTTTGACCATCACAGGGCCTATGGTTCGGTCAATTTCTCGATATTCATAGTGCCGGAGGATGCCGATGAGGCTGACGGTGAAGAAAAAATCGCGGAACAGTAGACAAAAATCCCCTGCTAAGTGTTAACTTTGCAGTGTAATATCATCGATTCAAAACAAAACTACATATAATATCCGGAATATGGACTTATTTGACAGGATTTCGGCCGACATAAAGGCTGCGATGCTTGCCCGCGAGAAAGTGAGGCTCGAGACACTGCGCGGCATAAAGAAGGAATTTCTCGAGGCCAAGACCGCCAAGGGCGGCGACGGCACCCTCTCGGACGATGCCGCAATGAAGATACTCGCCAAGATGGCCAAGCAGCGCAGAGAGACGGCTGTAATCTATGACGAGCAGAACCGTCTGGACCTCCGCGACAACGAGTTAGCTGAGGCCGCCGTAATTGAGGAGTATCTGCCCAAGCAGCTCTCGGAGGCCGAGCTTACCGAGGAACTCAAGAAAATCATCGCCCAGACCGGCGCGACTTCGGCCAAGGAGATGGGTAAGGTGATGGGCGTGGCCTCGAAGGCCCTCGCCGGACGTGCCGACGGCAAAGCCATCTCGGCCAAGGTGCGTGAACTTTTAGGCTAATCTTTGTATAGTCGGCCTTACAGGCTGAATTTCCAAGCCTCAAAACAACTAAAATCAGATGTTAACATTACAGCAGATAAAAGAGGACCCCGAGCGCATCATTGCGCGCCTCGCAGTCAAGGGATTTGACGGCAAACAGGGTGTAAACGATGTCATCGATTTCGATGACGAGCGTAAGAATCTCCAGTATCAGAGCGACAATCTCGCCGCTCAGCTCAAGAAGAAGGCCGACTCGATAGGCCGTCTCATGAAGGAGGGCAACAAGGCCGAGGCTGACGAGGCCAAGAAGGAGGTCGCCGAGATGAAGGAGCAGCAGAAGGCTATCGCCGAGCGTCTCGCCACCACCGAGAACGCTATCCGCGACATCCTCCTCGGCATGCCCAACATCCCCTGCGACATGGTGCCCGAAGGCCGCACAGCCGAGGACAATGTAGTGGAGAAGACCGGCGGCCCGATGCCCGACCTGCCCGCCGACGCTCTCCCCCACTGGGACCTTGCCAAGAAGTATGACCTCATCAACTTTGACCTCGGTGTCAAGATTACAGGCCCCGGTTTCCCCGTATATATCGGCAAGGGTGCCAAGTTGCAGCGTGCCCTCATCCAGTTTTTCCTCGACCGTGCCTCCGAGGCCGGCTATCTCGAGGTCCAGCCCCCGTATGTGGTCAACGAGGCTTCGGGCTACGGCACAGGCCAGCTCCCCGACAAGGAGGGTCAGATGTATTTCGTTAACGAGGACAAGCTCTATCTCATCCCCACAGCCGAGGTGCCTGTCACCAATATCTATCGCGACGTCATCATTCCCGCCGACAAGCTCCCCATCAAGAACTGCGCCTACTCGGCATGTTTCCGTCGCGAGGCCGGCAGCTATGGCAAGGACGTGCGCGGTCTCAACCGTCTGCATCAGTTTGACAAGGTGGAAATCGTGCGCATCGAGAAGCCCGAGAACTCTTATGCCGCCCTTGAGGAGATGAAAGACCACGTTCAGGGTCTGCTCGAGAGCCTCGGCTTGCCCTGGCACATCCTCCGTCTCTGCGGTGGCGACATGAGCTTCACATCGGCAATCACATTTGATTTCGAGGTCTACTCTGCTGCCCAGGGCCGCTGGCTCGAGGTGTCGTCGGTATCAAACTTCGAGACATATCAGGCCAACCGACTCAAGTGTCGCTATCGTGGCGAGGACAAGAAGACCCACCTCTGCCACACGCTCAACGGCTCGGCTCTCGCATTGCCCCGCATCATGGCCGCACTGCTTGAGAACAACCAGACTCCCGAAGGCATAGTAGTGCCCGAGTGCCTGAGGAAGTACACCGGCTTTGACATCATCAACTAAACATCTTAAAGGATTGTTTTAAGTAAGTGAATCCCAATCCCGGGGTTCACTTACTTAAATATAATATGGAAACAACACGACAAGCCAAGATTGCCCGGCTCCTTCAGAAGGAGTTGAGCGAAATATTCCGTCAGCAGACGGCCAAGACCCACGGCACACTGGTGTCAGTCAGTGCAGTGCGCGTGTCGCCCGACCTCAGCATAGCCAAGGTCTATCTCTCGATATTCCCCGCCGAGAAGTCGCAGGAACTGCTCGAGAGCATAAAGACAAGTGCCAAGACCATACGCTATGAGCTGGCTCAGAAGGTGCGCTTCCAGTTGAGGAAATGCCCCGAGCTGAGTTTCTATATCGACGACTCGCTTGACTATATCGAGAATATAGACAAGCTGCTCGGCAAGTAATGCCCGAAGGCACATCCTACGCACAATCTGATAGCCAATGTTTGCACTGCGCGTCGCGCTGCGATATCTTCTTGCAAAGAAAAGTCATGCCGCTGTCAATGTCATCTCCATGATATCGACGGCCGGCATTGCTGTTGCCGCATTGGCGATGGTGTGTGTGCTGTCAGTGTTCAACGGCTTCACCGACCTTGCCTCGGAACGCCTCTCGGCCATCGGCCCTGAGATTAAGGTGACCAGGCCTTACGGTGAAGTTTTCTCGGGGGCTGACTCGCTGGAGTCGGTCATAGAGAGGGTAGACGGAGTCAAGGCCGTAAAGCGTGTCATCGAGCAGCGTGCCCTTGCCGTGAGCGACGGCGACCAGATGCCGGTGCGTGTGCGCGGCATAGAGTCTGACTACTCCGAAGTGTCTTCGTTGGGCGAGCTTGTCATTGACGGCCATATGAATGAATATCCCGGCATGCCTTACGCGCTGATAAGTGTGGGCGTGGCGGTCAATACGGGGGCGCGTCCGTCCTATGAGAAGCCGTTTCTGCTCATGGCCCCCCGCCGGTTGGGGCGATTCAATCCGGCCTTCCCGATGGCGGCGTTCAAGACCGATACACTTAGCGTCAGCGGAGTGTTTCAGAGCAATCAGGGGGAGTATGACGAAGACCTTGTGTTCGTGCCGTTGGAGCGTGCTCTTGACCTGTTTGACTACGACACCGAGGCCTCCTCGCTCGATGTGAGTGTGGAGCCTGACTATGACATTGCCGAAGTGGCCGAGGCGATACAGCGCACTCTCGGCGACGGTTTTGTCGTGGCTGACAGCCTGAAGCAGCAGGAGGCATCGTTCCGAATGATTAAAATAGAGAAGTGGATAACATTTCTCATGCTGCTGTTTGTGCTTGTAATGGCGTCGTTCAACATCCTCTCGACCATGTCGATGCTGATAATCGAGAAGGAGGAGAATATGCGCATACTCACGGCTATGGGTGCGTCAGGCTCGATGCTCAGGCGCATTTTCCTGTATGAGGGTATGCTGATAGCCCTGCTTGGCGGTGCGATAGGCATAACGGTGGGGCTGATACTGTGTCTGCTGCAGCAGCATTTCGGCATAATAACGCTTGGTGGCGACCCCTCGCAGATGTCCATCAGCTATTATCCTTGCCGCCCCGAACTGACCGACCTGCTTGTAACGGCAGGGGTGGTTATTGTAATCGGCTTCATATCGGGCTACCTGTCGTCACGCTCGATAAACGTCAAGCGGTAGCCTTTTCCCTACCGGCCTTGTTTTTTACCTGATTTTTTATTAACTTAGCGGAAAATAACCGTATCCGCATTAATTCCAAACAATTATATCATCTATTATGACGTCTCATCGTTACTGTGTGATAATGTGTGGCGGAGTAGGCAGCCGTTTTTGGCCTTACTCACGTGAAGACCGACCTAAACAGTTTATTGACTTTCTCGGCACCGGACGCTCGCTGCTCCAGATGTCTTATGACCGTATTCTCCCCATCGTGCCGAAAGAAAATATTGTCATCGTTACCAACGAGAAATACGCACCCCTTATACGCGAACAGCTCCCCGACCTGTTGCCCCATAACATACTCCTGGAGCCGGCCCGCCGCAACACCGCACCGTGCATCGCATGGGCGGCATACCATATACACGCCCTTGACCCCGAGGCCTCGATGATTGTGGCCCCGAGCGACCATCTCATCACCGGCGAGACCACGTTCTGCGATTGCGTCACACGCGGATTTGAGTTTGTCGAGGCCAATGACGCCCTCCTCACGCTCGGCATCAAGCCCGTGCGCCCTGAGACAGGCTACGGCTACATACAGGTGGGTGCCGAGGTGACTCCCGGCATCAACAAGGTAAAGACCTTCACCGAGAAGCCCAACCTCGACCTGGCCAAGGTGTTTGTCGAGTCGGGCGAATTCTTCTGGAACGCCGGAATATTCCTTTGGCGCGCTTCGACTATAATCGAGGCTCTGCGCAAATATGATACCGACCTCACCGACCTCTTTGACAAGGGTGTGGCCGACTTCGGCACGCCTGCCGAGACCGATTTCATCAAGGCTAATTTCGAGGCATGTCCCGCCAATTCAATCGACTATGCCGTGATGGAGAAGGCCGACAATGTGTATGTCGAGTGCGCGCTTTTCGCATGGAATGACCTCGGCACATGGAGCGCGCTCTATGACAATTCGCCGGCCGACGAGAACCGCAACGTGTCGCAGGGTGCGGGCGTCGTGGCCTATGAGTCGGAGGGCAATATCTTCGTGACCCCGGCCGGCAAGCTCGTTGTGGCCGACGGTCTGAAAGACTATATCGTGGCCGATGCCGGCGATGTGCTGCTCATATGCCCCAAGTCGCGCGAACAGCATATCAAGCAGATGGTCAACGACGTGCGCATGCGCTACGACGAAAAATACCTCTAAAACACACACTCTCTCTTAATACACACATCTCTCTGCCTGAATATTTGCCATGAAAGCCTATAATCTCACTCCCGAGCAGGAGTCAAAGCTCATTGACGATGAGTTTGCCGACCTTCTTGCCGGTTATCTTGCGAGCAACCATCGCAAGAAGGTCGATATAATCGAGCGCGCGTTCAAGTTTGCGCGTGCGGCTCATTACGGGGTGAGGAGGCGTTCAGGCGAACCGTACATACTGCATCCTATAGCCGTGGCCAAAATCGCATCGCGCGAGATTGGCCTCGGCTCCACTTCGATATGCGCTGCCCTGCTGCACGATGTCGTGGAGGACACCGAGTACACCGTCGAGGACATCGAGCGGCAGTTCGGCAAGAAGATTGCCGAGATTGTGGCCGGACTCACCAAGATTTCGGGCGGCATATTCGGCGACCGCGCATCGGCCCAGGCCGAGAACTTCCGCAAGCTCCTGCTCACGATGAGCCAGGACATACGCGTGGTGCTCATCAAGATGGCCGACCGTCTGCACAACATGCGCACGCTCGGCTCGATGGCCCCCAACAAGCAGTATAAGATTGCGGGCGAGACACTCTATATCTATGCCCCGCTGGCCCATCGTCTCGGCCTCTTCGGCATCAAGACCGAGCTTGAGGACCTCAGTTTCAAGTATGAGCACCCCGAGGAGTATGCACGCATAGCCTCGCTGCTCAAGGGGAGCGAGGAGAAACGCGAGATGGTCTATAACAACTTTGCCACCCCCATACATCAGCGTCTTGCCGCGATGGGGCTTACGTATGAGGCCAAGGCGCGCGTTAAGTCGGTCTATTCGATATGGCGCAAGATGGAGACCAAGCGTATTCCGTTTGACGAGGTGTATGACCTCTATGCCATGCGCATAATCTTTGACCCGCCCCAGGGGGTGGGGGAGAAGGAGATGTGCTATCGCATATATGCCGCGCTGACCGACCTCTATACCCCTCACCCCGAGCGCATACGCGACTGGGTGACCGTGCCCAAGGCCAACGGCTATCAGGCTCTGCACGTTACGCTTATGGGGCCTGACGGCAACTGGATAGAGGTGCAGATACGCTCGCGCCGCATGGACGAGATAGCCGAGAAGGGATTTGCCGCCCACTGGAAATATAAGATAGGCGGGGGTGAGGCCGAGGAGGAGAGCGAGCTGACCGTATGGCTCCGCACCATTAAGGATATTCTCGATGACCCTAATCCCAATGCCATAGATTTCCTCGACACGCTCAAGCTCAATCTGTTTTCGAGCGAGATTGTGGTGTTCACCCCCAAGGGTGAGCTGCTCACGCTCCCGGCGGGTGCAACCGTGCTTGACGTGGCCTACACGCTCCACTCCGAAATCGGCAACCATTGCATAGCCGGAAAGGTGAACCACAAACTTGTGCCGCTGTCGCAGAAACTCAATTCGGGCGACCAGGTGGAGGTGCTGACCTCGCAGTCGCAGTCGCCCAAGGCTGAATGGATGTCGTTTCTATCCACGGCCAAGGCCAAGACCCGCCTGCGCAAGGAGCTGCGCCGCGAGCAGCAGCCCCACATCGAGGAGGGTAAGAAGATATTCGATAAGTTTCTTGAGGATAACAACATCACGCTCAATAATGATGTCATCACCAAGATACTCGGATGTTATCAGGTGAACTCGCGCGAGGAGCTGTTTCTGAAGCTCGGAACGGGTGAGGCTTCGATTGACGATTATCTGAATGTCAATACTTCGAGCCGAGCCAAATCGCTCGTCAGCCGTTTGTTCAAACTCGGTTTTGTCGGCAAGGTCAAGAATGTGCGCAAGAGGAAGACCGCTGACGAGAAGACGGTCAATATATCCACTCCGGCTGAAATCAACACCAAGGAGGTGTATGTGCTGCGTGATGACGGCACCGAGCGTAATTTCACGCTTGCCGACTGTTGCCGTCCGATTCCGGGCGATGATGTGATGGGATTTCTCAATTATGACGGCCAGGTGGAGATTCACGCCCTGACATGTCCGCATGCCCAGAAGCTCAAGGCGAGCCACGGCGACCGTCTGCTGGCCGTCAAGTGGGATAGGGTTGACCGCGACTTCATCGCCAATATCCGTATCGAGGGCATTGACCGCCACGGCATACTGCAGGAACTTACCGGCATGATATCGAGCGCGTTGGAGATAGATATACGTCGCCTGAATATTGAGGCGAAGGGCGAGGTGTTCACTTGCGACCTCGATGTACGTGTCACCAATACCCGTCAGGTCGACGCCCTATGCTCTAAGGTCATTAAAATCAACGGTGTCCGCCGTGCCGACCGCGTTAAATAACTGCCCGGGCAGGAGCTACGGTGTTGCAGAACTGTAGGAGCGACGGCTTTAGCCGTCGATATGACACGACAAAACTAACTTATAATTAACCTATTATGTTTCTTATGTACGCTTTTGTCCTTTTGTATCCCCTTTTCTGATACGTAGCCACATATCGACGGCTGAAGCCGTCGCTCCTATAAAAATGAATCCGACTGTTGCCATGTAGTGGTAGCGGTCGGATTCGTTTTGAAAGGTGATGCGACGAGGTCACAGCACCCTACACCAAAAGATTTATACAATACAGTTTCAGCCTTACTTGCTGAAAACGTCTTTGACTTTGTCAGCCCCTGACTGCACAGCGTCAGAAGTCTTCTTGGCCACTTCCCGGGCCTTGTCCTTGGTGGCGTCAGCCACCTCTTTTGCCTTGTCTTTAGTAGCGTCAGCCACGTCAGAAGCCTTATCCTTTGTAGCCTCCACGGCACCCTTCACGGCCTCGCCGGTCTTCACGGCGGCTGTGTCAACTGCATTCTTGGCGGTGGTGAGTGCGCTGTCGGCATCCTGCTTGAGCGAGGTGAATATATCGGCAGCCGAAGGGTCTTTGGCCTGTACAGCCGGGGTCACTTCGTCGAGATATGCCTTGGCGGCTGAATCGTCACCGTCCTTAACGAGTTTGTCGGCATAATCCTTGGCCTGCTGCACATAGATTTTCAGACTGTCGGGGTCGGTGCAGTTTTCGATTTTAGCCTTGATGGACGCACCTTCGTCCTCAGCCTTTTTGTCAGATGTACCGCATGAAGTGGCAGCGAGAGCTGCAAGCACGGCGACTGAAAGAATCAACTTTTTCATAAATAATTGAAATGTTATGTTAGGAGTGGACGGCTCAATGTTCACCGCCCACTCCTTTATAAAAACTTAAATTATGAAAAAGTTCACAAAAAGCATGTTTTATAACATATTTGTCACTCCTATCCCATCTCTGCACGATTTATGACACATCGTCATTCACTTTAGTGCGGGGCCACGGCGATGCGCTTGGCTACGGATGACGATGTGGCCGGTGCAGTGGATGTGGCCTCGGATGTGACAGTAGCGCGGTAGATGTAGATGCCGCGGCCCACGGGCTGGCCCGAGGTGTTGGTGAGGTTCCAGTTGACGGGCGAGGTCAGGTACATGTCGGCGCGTCCGCGGGTCTTTTCGGTCCACACGAGGCGTCCCGAGAGGTCATATATGTCAATCTGCACGTTGAGCATCGATTCGGGACGGTTGTGGGCTATGTAGAAATTGGCCTCGATTGATGCCGGATTGGCGTCGGTGTAGACATCGAATATCTTCGGTGCCTGTGACGGGTCGACGGTGAAGTCGATGGATGCCGTAGCCGAGTTACCTCCGATGTCCCAAATCTTAAGTGTAGCGGTGTGATTGCCGGCCTCGAGTTCGGGGAGCTGATAGGCGATGTCACCGGCGGGTGAGCCGTCGCTGTCAGGCACGAACGATGACGAGAGGTCGCTGAAATTGAGTGTATCGTCGATGCGGAGTGACATCTGATGACCTATGCCGGCAAGCGACATGTTGAGCCCCATATCATCGCTGACGCGAGCGAGCAGCATCGGGGCGACATTGACAGCATCGCCGTTGATGAAACTTTCGTGGTTGAGATACATGCTCTCGATTACAGGTGCCTTGTCATCGACAATGGCATTTTCGTCATAACCGTAGACGTAGAAATCCCTGTTGGCTCCGGCGGCTGAGACCTTTGCATCGTCAGTCTGCGCGAACATCGACAGCGTGGCTGCGCGGAAGTTGTCGGCAATCTCCGAGGGGAGCACCAGCGAGCATTCCCACTTGCCGCCCACCACTTTGGCACGGCCCGTATAGAGCTGTTCGCCCTGCTCGTCATAGACATATGGTCCGGCAAGCTCATTGTCGCGCCCCTGAGTCGTGAAACTGCGCTCTGCATCGTAGAGGGTGAGGTCGATGTAACCGTTGAAGTCATTGAGGGGTCGACCGTCGGAGGTGAGCACCGAGCCTTTCAGTACGGTGTTGCCGAGGGCTGACATCACTATCGGGTCACTGACACCGTCGTCAGGCACTACGGCCCGGCCGTTGATACTGTCGAGTCGGGCGGTGCTTTCGGGTATGGCAAGACGCATGGCCGGGTCGCCGAGCAGCACGTAGCGGAGCTTGTTGGCGTCGGAGCCTATGCGGTTTTTGGCACGACGCAACACCTCGCCGATAGGACGGATGCGGCCGTTGCTGTCGGTCGAGAAAAGTTCATCGCCGAGTCCGGCAGTGAGTATGCCGTTGCGGGAGATATATACTGGGCGTGTGGCCGATATGCCGCCGATGATGCCGCCGGCGTCGGATAGGGCGAGCATCTCCAGGCCGGAATACTCGTCACCGTCCCAGTGGACAAACGAGCATGTTGCTCCGTAGTAGAACGGTGCGCGGCGCAGATACAGATTGTTGAGGTCGCTGAGTCCGAGCAGACCCTCGCCACCCATCGAGGTGATGGATGAGTGGCCTACGTAGTTCCACCACACGGTGCCGTCATTGAGCAGGTTCATGAACTTGTCACGCGACACCTTTACCACACCGCCTATCTTGTCGTAGGTATCGACATACACCTTTTGGTATGTCATGTCGCGGCCTCGCGAGAATGAGCGGAACTTGCGCTCCATATCCTCGGTCTGCTCCATGTGCACATTGTCATTACCGTCATCGGCCACGAGCATTATGCGGTTGCGCCACTGTCCGGCCTGGGGAGCTGTGCAGTAGCTCACGAGACGGTCAACGAACACTTTGGCCTCGTCGGCTGTGTGGGCCGGGATGCGGCCTACGGCTATCTTCATCTCGTCGGCGGCCATATTGGTGCCCGAGTTGTCGGCAAGAAGGCCGAGGAAATCATCGGTGCTGAATGATGAGTTTTCGTTTGACCCGTTGTCGGTCTGCCATATGGGCACGGTGGCCTGGGTGCTACGTTGCCACAGCGGGGTTATGCGGCGGTGGTCATAGTTGGCACTGCCGAGCAGTAGCACGTATTGCAGACGATGGCCCGAAGCGTCGGTGCCTCGGTCATGGAACAGTTTGAGCATGCGTCGCATGCCGTTGATGTCGGGCGTGCCGCTGCTGAATTCGTTATATATCTGCTCGGGGGTGAGGGTGAGCACGCGCAATGAGTCGACGGTCTCGCTGTGCAGACGGGCTATGCGCTCGGCCTGTTGGCGGAGTGTGGGATAGGTGATAATCACCATGTCGGGCGTCGGCTCGGCATGGATGTCCTGTGCCTTGACCACACCGGCCACTTTGGGTGTGAGGAATGTGGCGTTTTCGTTCCAGGCGGCATAGATGCACCGTCCGTAATATTCGTTAGTCCACGCCATGCCTGACTCGGCAGGGGTGAGACGCATTCTGATTATGTTTAGCGGGTCGGTCACGTCCCATACGCGGGTATTCTCACCGGCTCCGCCGAGGCTGACCGATGTAGCCCCGGAGTGAAACTCAAGCCGGTTATTGGCCGGGAGAGCTATGCTGCGGGTGTAGTTGACGGTGAGACGGTCGAGGTGGGAGAGCGACACGGTGCCGATGTTGGAGGCCGTGATGCCTATGCTCACCTGCTGGTCGGAGGGGGTGAAATCCTCATACATTACCGCCGTCTCGCCCCAGTCCTGAGTGCCGGGCACACGGTCGGCGGTTGACGCGCCGGATGTTTTGCCGTCAATCGAGAATGTCAGCTGGACTCCTCCGCTCGATTTTGCGAAAAATTCGCATCGCATTTTGGCTGTACTTCCTGACTCTATGCCCGGGAGGCTGAAGGTGAATTTGCGTGTGGGGGTGAATCGGAAGTCCTCGCCCACAATCAGATGTCCGCTCTGAGCCGGGCTTAGTGACTCGCTCTCATGCTGGACAGTCTCGGTGAATGTCGTAAAGGGGAAGCCGGTCGGGGCTAATCCCTCCACGGCAATCTCGCGCTCGTCGGCCTCGACATCGCTGATGAAATAGTAGCCGAGCGAGCTGTAGGGGTTGGGCGTGAAATAGCTGATGCCGTTTGATGCATCATATTGGCGTGTGTTCGGCCCTTCGGCATAAAAAACGAGTCCGCGCGAAGTGGTCTCGCTTTGCACCTGGGGGAGGTCGTCGACATATCCGTCGAGTGACAGCCGGTCGGCTATCCGCTTGCCTCCGTAGCCGTAGACGCGGACTTTGGCGGGATTGTCAAATCCCCATGCGCGCAATTCCGACAGGCTTATCATGTGCAAGCCGGTCTGGGCCACGCTCAGTTTCACCCACCGTCCGCGGCTCAGGCGCGACGATGAGGCATAGGTGTCGACAGGGAATGCCTGTGCGATGCCTGTGCCGAGCAGTGAGATGAGCAGAGGGAGTATATATCGTAGATGCAGTGCTTTCATAATTATGCACTTACTTAACGCGGATTCACGGCTTTTATTGTGTCGGTCGATGCCGCGCCGGAGGCAAAGGCGGCCCAGTCGTCGCGCGACGAGGTGTAGACGTTGATGTCCACGTCATGGTCAACCCCGTTGACGCGTCCGTGGTGTGTGGCCTGCCATATGTCACACTCGATACCGTCGGGGGGCGTGCCGAGCGAGCATAGCCATAGCGGATAGGTGGCGAGACGGCCGCTGATGAAGCGTGCGTGACCCTTCTTGTTGGTGTAGAGCATCACGCGATAGCCCCGGCTCTCGAGATGGTCGGCCATCTCGATGACGCGGCTCGTGACGAGTCGGGTGGTCTGGAGGTTGGGGTTGGTGAACTCCTCGATGTCAATTATCGCCGGCAGGTCGAGATTGCGTCCGTGGATTGAGTTGACGAAATTTAGCCCCTGCAGATAGCCGGGGGTGTCGAAGCGGAAGAAGTGGTAGGCTCCTACCTTTAGCCCGGCCTTGCGGGCCTTGCGGACGTTGTCGACAAACTTGCGGTCCTTGAACGTGCCCCCCTCCGAGGCCTTGATGATGACAAACTCTATCCCCTCGGCCTTCACCTTGTCAAAATCGATGTCGCCGTTGTGTGCGCTCACATCTATACCCACAATCTCATGCCCCTTGAATCCTGGCACGGTGTGCGGTGCCTGGCCCCGATGGGAACAGGCGGCGACAGCGAGTGCCATGATGAGGGTGAGTATGAGCAGGCGCAGCATATAGGCGGGTTGTTGTATGGACTTCAGGGAATAGTCTTAATCAGTAAAATTCAGATGAAAAGAGGTGAGATTACATCATTTTAGTCTTCCTCGGACTGAGCCGGGCGGTTGACGATGTTGAACCGCGTGCCGTCATATCGGAAGTCTATCAGCCCCATTGCGTAGAGGCTTACGGCAAGCTCCTCGGCGGCGGCGCGAGAGGCGTGGGCCGTGAGCATGAACTCCTCGAGCGTAACGCCGGCACTGTTGTCGGTCGCCATCTCGAGCAGCTTGCGTCCCGGGCCTGACATCTCGATGACGGTGCCTTCCTCCTTCGATTCCGCGCGGGTCCAAGCCCGCACCAGCAGGTCGGGGGCGGCGATGTTCTCGTCGCGCACACGATAGTAGGCGCGGAGCTGTCCGCCCGACTCCTTGACATGTACAGGGCGGCGCGCGGCACGGTCAATCTCAACGCGTATCACGGTGTGGCCGCCCTCGGTCTTGAAGGCTGTGATGCGCAGCTGCTGGGGCGGCACGCAGTACATCTCGGCGGCTTGCTCCACCACATAGATGTCCTCCTCGTTGCGCACTCCGGCTATCGCGCCGTTGTCCTTCACGCCCACCAGCAGACGGCCTCCGTCATTGTTGGCAAACGCCGAGAGCGAGCGGGCAATCTTGCGGGCATCGGAGATGGCAAACTTGAAGTCCTGATGCTCGTGCTCCCCCTCTTCGATGAGCGAGGCGATATAGAATTTACCTTTTATTCCTTTTAGGTCTTTCACAGTTACTGTGGATACTGGAGGTTGGCAGGGGTGATGCGGTCAAGCACTTCGTCGATGTAGACGCGTGCGGCCTTGCGGGCCTCGTCGAGGTCCATATATGAGTAGTTGCCGCAGTCGCGCGGGGTGGCTCCGGGTATCTCCCCCTCGAACGATGCGACAAATTCCATAGTCTCGCGCATGAGCGGGAGTATGTCTGCAGGGGTGAGCTCGCCCTGCATGAGCAGATAGTTGCCGGTGCAGCATCCCATCGGGCCCCAGTAGACTATGCGGTCGCGCCACTCGGGCTGATTGCGCAGATATGTGGCGGCGAGATGCTCCATAGCGTGGAGGGCACGCGGCGAGAGGGCAGGCTGACGGTTAGGCTCGGTCATGCGTATGTCAAACGTTGTGATGACGTCGCCCGAGGGGGTGACATCGTGCCGTGACACATAGATGCCGCGCAGCAGACGGTTATGGTCGATGGTGAAACTTGCTATCTTTTCCACGGTATATCGGATTGTGTTAGTTACAGTTACCTGCAGTGAGGTGTTTACAGTGAGGCTATGAGAGATTTTATGAGGCCGAACGACTGGCGCGGGGCATCCTCCCAGAAGTTTTCATACTGCTGCGAGTTGTCGTGGTGACACCACGGAGTGTCGCTGATGACCCTCATGCAGAAGAACGGCACCCCTCTCAGATGGCATGCCTGGGCTATGGCCGCGCTCTCCATGTCGATGGCGAGCACGTCGGGATAATGTTCGCGTATGCCGTCGACCTGCTCGCGCGAGGTGATGAACAGCTCGCCCGAGGCGATGAGTCCGCGCTTGACGTTGGGTGCGTCGACAGCCTCGGCATAGGGTAGGGCGGGGAAGATACGGGGGCATCCGGGCACGCGACCCCACTCCTCGCCGATACACCAGAAGTCATGATGAGCCACACCCGTGGCGACGATTGCATCCATCACACCCACATTCTCACCGGCTCCGGCGGCCACGCCGGTGTTGATTACGAGGTCGGGGCTGAAGGTGTCGATGAGTGTTACGGCTCCGATGGCGGCGTTCACCTTGCCTATGCCGCACTCCATGAGCGCGACCTTGTGGCCGTTGATGGTGCCGAGGTGAAATTCGGTGCCGCCCACGTTGCGGCTCTCTCTATTGTCCATGAGCGGGAGCAGGAGGTTAAGCTCCTTGGTCATGGCTACTATAATTCCTATTGTCATATTTTCAGGTTGTTTATTTCGATAAAATGCTATCACATTGCCTGTTGCGATTGCGCCTTTGGTGAAGGTGGCACGGTGAGGGCCGAGCCTTCCCACAGCAGATAGATGGGGAGGAATACTACGGAGAGAGTGAAGGGGTCGCCCGTCGGGGTAATGACAGCGGCGAATATCAGAAGTGCCACGATGGCATGGCGGCGATAGGTGTGGAAGAATCCGCGGCGCAGCAGGCCGATGCGCCCGAGCATCCAGGCCACGACGGGCAGCTCGAACACCACCCCCATCACGAGCACGAGCATCATGAAATTGTCGATATACGAGTCGAGAGAAATCTGATTGGGTATCAGCGCGCTCAACTGGTAGCCCGCAAGGAATCTGAGTGTGAGCGGGAACACGAGGAAATAGCCTGTGGCCACACCGAGATAAAACATCACATTGCCTCCGGCCAGCACGCCGCCCACTCCGCGCCTCTCGTGTTCGTAGAGGCCGGGTGCGACAAATCCCCATATCAGGTAAATGATTATGGGGAATGCCGTTATCACCGCAAGCCACAGCGAGGTGGTCATGTGGGTGAAGAACTGTGAGGCCAGCTGTATGTTGATTAGTGTAATCTCCTGCATGCCCCCCTCGGGCGAGCCGGTCAGGCGGTCAAAGAGAGTATAGAGCGGGAAGTCGGGGCGGCACGGGGCGAGAATCACCCGGTCGAAGAGCTGAGGCATCACGGCGAAGTAGATGCACATAAGCCCCACGACGACTCCGGCACCCTGGAGTATCACTTTGCGGAGTGCCTCGGCATGGTCCCAGAATCCGGCGGTCTCGTTCAATTTCCGTCCTTCTTGTCGGTGTTGTTGATTTCGTCAGACACCTCGTTAAGCCCCTGACGGAATGAGTTGACGCCACGGCCTATGCCGCGCGCGAGTTCGGGGATGCGCTTTGCGCCGAAGAGGAGCAGAATCACTATAAGTATGATTATTATCTCCCCTGTCCCGAGATTGAATATGCAAGGTATCATGGCAATTCCGTTAATTTTTGCGGTATGTTATCTATCTACGCAAAATTAGCGAAAATATTGCGGATATGCCTAATTTCAAATGCTAAAAAAGCGCAATCCCGGACTCGTGCGTGTCATTACAGCCGCCCTTTCACCGGGGTGACAGTGAAGGTGAAAGCGTATGGGCCGAAGGGCAGACGGTATTGCGGCAGCGGGAGTGCGCCCCAGCTGTCCACGCACCCGAGACCCATCTGGGCATAGTCGACGAGCACATTGGTCACATCGTCGGGGTCAATCTCGCCCCAGTGGCTGTTGGGTTTCTCCGGGCCGCCGTCGAGTGTCTCGATGGTGTAGTGGAGTGACGAGGCCGAGAAGGGGAGGGTGGATGTGAACTCGAGTCCCGAGCCTGAGGCGTCGAGCACTGCCCAGCGGCGCAGGTCGGTGCGGGTGCCTGTCTCCTGCGGACGTATGTAGGGATAGGGCTGTGACGACACGCTCTGACGGTAGATGCCGAGGTCGGATGCCTGCTGACGGTCGGCATAGTTCTCGCCCGGGCCACGTCCGTAATACTCGACGGTGTCGAAATCGGCGGGCATGGGTATCTGCATGCCGAAGCGGAACATGTCAGATGCCTTCGCGCCCTCGTCGGGGGTCATCACCTCGTCGATGCGTATAGCTCCGCATCCGTCTATAGTGTATGTTATGTCGAGCGTGGCGTTGACGGCGCGCATGCGGTACGAAGCCTTGACTATGGCCATGCCGTCGCTATGCTCGTCGGTAAGCGAGGTGAGGCTGAGGCGCGGGTCGGCCCACGCGCTGTACTTTTTCTGCAATCCTGCACCGTAGTCGTTGTCGGTGGGTGCGCGCCAGAAGTTGGGGGTGACGGCACAGCTGTCCTTAAGCATGGCCCGGCCGTCGACGTCATAGGCTGAGATGAAGCCGTCAAGCTCGTTGAACGCCACGGTAAATCCCTGACCCTTGACAGTCAGGAATCCGGCTTTGTGCTCCACCGAGGTCACAGGCTTGCGGCAAAGTGCGGTCATATTGATGACGGGGTCGGAGAGGCGCAGCTGGTCACGGGCGATGGCAGTGCCGGCCTCGAGCAGAGTTGTCGCTTCCTTGAGCTGCCATGCCACATTGAGCAGCCATTCCCCCTCGCCATCGGTCGAGCCGTAGGGGATGTCGATGACGGCGCGCTGCTGAGGCTCTACACTGATATTGTCGATGATGCCTGTGCGCACGGCGTGGCCGTCACGGAGGAGGGTCCAGTGCAGGGCCACATCGGTGAGCGGAGAGAAGAATCGTTCGTTATACACCTCCACGCGTCCGTCGGGCAGGAGGGTGGTGTGGATGTCCTGATACACCCGCTGCACCTCATAGGCGTGAGGGTTGGGCACACGGTCGGGCGATATGAGGCCGTTGTCGCAGAAATTCTGGTCGCTCGGGTCGGTGGACTTGAAGTCGCCGCCATAGGCATATATGGTGCGACCCTCGGGGGTGGTCCAACGTAGCGACTGGTCCACGAAATCCCATATGAAACCGCCCTGATATTTGGGATATTTGCGTATGATGTCCCAATACTCCTTGAATCCGCCCTCCGAATTGCCCATAGCGTGGGCATACTCGCACTGTATGAGCGGACGCGTGGCATTGGGGTCGGAGGAGTATTTCTCGCAAGCCTCGTAGGGATAGTACATCGGGCAGAATATATCGGTCATGCCCCATGTCCCGGCCTGTTCATACTGTATGGGGCGCGAGGGGTCCATCTCTCTGACGAGCTTGTAGGCCTCCTCGAAGTTCGGGCCGTAGCCCGCCTCATTGCCGAGCGACCATACTATGATGGAGGGATGGTTGCGGTTGGCCGCCACGTTGCGTGAGTTGCGCTGCAGATGGGCGTTGAGATATGAGGGGTCTTTTGCGAGGGTCTTCTCGTTATATCCCATGCCGTGCGACTCTATATTGGCTTCGGCCACGACATAAATGCCGTAACGGTCGCAGAGGTCATACCAGCGCGGGTCGTTGGGATAGTGGCTTGTGCGCACAGCGTTGATGTTGAGCTGTTTCATCAGCTTTATGTCCTGGAGCATACGCTCGGGGCTGACCACATAGCCCCCGTCGGGGTCAAGCTCGTGACGGTCGGCACCCTTGATGAGCACCGGCTGTCCGTTCACCAGCAGCTGCCCGTCCTTGATTTCGACCTTGCGGAAGCCCACGCGCACGGGTATCACCTCAAGGGTCTTTCCCCCCTTGCTGACGGTGGCGGTGAGGGTGTAAAGGTCGGGGGTCTCGGCGGTCCACTTCAGCGGATTGGCCACTGAGAGGTTGACCTGTTTGCGGCCCGAGCCGGTGACGGCTGAGTTGGCCACGATGGTGCCGTCGGGGGCTGAGAGGGTGAGATTGACGTTGACCGAGCCTTTGAGTGTGATGTCGATGGCAAGAGTGCCGTCGGTGTAGTCATTGACCAGGTCGGGGGTCACGCTGATGTCGGTTATGCGGTTCTTCTCACGCGCATACATATAATTTTCGCGTGCGAGACCCGAGAGGCGGAAGAAGTCCTGGTCCTCGAGATATGTGCCGTCACACCAGCGGTCAATCTGCACGGTGATGAGGTTGTCGCGCCCCGGTATTATATAAGGTGTCACGTCATACTCCTGCGCGAGCTTCGAGTCCTCGCCATACCCCACGTGGCGGCCGTTGACCCATAGCGACATGTTGGATGTCGCCGAGCCGAAATGCGCGGTTATCTCCTTGCCTTTCCAGTCGGCGGGCACGCTGACCCATCGACGGTAAGTGCCCACGGCGTTCTCGCGGTCGGGGGTCAGGGGCGGGTTGGAGGCGAAGTTGCCGCGCCAGGGATAGCCGATGTTGACATACATAGGCTCGCCGTAGCCGTGCAGCTCCCACACGCCCGGCACCTGCATGAATCCCCATGCCGAGTCGTCATAGTCCTTGGCGGCCACCTCGGCCCCGGGGCGTAGATTGCGGTCAGGCACATAGAGGAAACGCCATGTGCCGTCAAGCGGCAGATAGTTGGCCGACGATGACTTCACATGCTCCTCCCCGTCGCGATAGGAAAAGAAGTCGGCATGCATTGGCAGACGGTTGATTTCGGTTACAGCCGGGTCGGTCCATGCCGGGACGGCTGACTGCACGGCGGCGGTGAATGTCACGGCCATGAGCGCAGAGGTGATGATGTGTCGTGTCACGATAGGTATTTTCAGGATGTATATTACAGGATAAGGTTACTTATAAATAGAGGTGTAAATATACAATTAAAGACGGATTGACCCGCCTTGACACATGATTAAATAATGTTAAAACACCCCTTCTCTCCCTCTCACAGCTGGTTGGCGAAGATGAACAGCAGCGGATAGATATCCTTCAGCAGTTCGCGCATGCGGGTTTTGGCCCTCTGCCTTATCACCTTGACCGTGTTGAGGCTTATCCCAAGAGCCTCGGCAATCTCTTCGTTTTTCATCTTGTCGATGTAAGCCATGCGGAACACCTCGCGATAGCGTGGCGGCAGCGACTCGATGGCATCGCGTATCATGCGTATAATCTCGGCACGAACTATCTCATTGTCACAGCTTTCGGCCGTCGGGGTGTCGGCTGTGTCCACATCTTCCAGCCCCACGGAGCGGCCCTGTTTCTGCAGATGGCTGAGACAGCTGTTGCGCACCGCCGCGTAGATATACTGCCTGAAATGGAGCTCGGAATCAAACTGCATCTGCAACGAGATTGTCCTGACAAAGACCTCCTGTACAATGTCCTCGCACAGGTTCTCGTCGTGGACTATATTCATCGCGAAATAGCAAAGAGATTGATAATATTTTCGAAAATAAAGCTCCATTAGGTAAAACCAACTGTCAAAAGTATAGAATATCTCGGTTATAGGCAAATTTTTTTGTCAGATATTAGGTTTTGTATGTATTATTGCAAAGAAAAATTGCATTTTTTTGATTCTTTAGTAATACTTTTGGTTAATAAACATGTATTAGTATATAGAAACGCAAATGCAATGGAAGACCCAATTTTGTTATCAGACCGCTTGTTTGAGAGCCTGACGGGGAGTGACGTCCCTGCCGGGAATGACGACATCGCCGGTGTCCGTGATGAGCTTTCCCCTGAGCTGAAGGCTTTTGTGGACGATTTGCACAATCCTGACTATGTAGACAGTCAGATTGGGCAGATGGGGCGGTTTGATGTCGATGCGGCATGGCGTATGGTCAGCGGACAGGCCGGAGGCAACATCGCGCCCGCGCGTCGCACCCGCCGCCCGCTGTTGCGCGGATGGTTCAGATGGATGTCGGTGGCAGCCGTCGTGGCGATACTGGCCGGAGTGGCCATGTACATGCGCGACAGCCATAATGCCACAATCCCCCCGGTGATAAGCGAGGAGATAGCCCGCGCCATCGAACTGAGCGGGGAGCGCGGACTCACAGCCGCAGTGATTGAGAAGAAATCCTATCCCGTCAGGAGCGCGGTGCCAGCCGCAGCGTCAGGCTCCAAGGCTCAGGCTGAAACATCGTCACCCGCCGGAGCCGACAGCGAGGACGAAGTGGTGGCCGAGATGCTGAGTGCCACCAAGGTCACCACCTATCATGACAAGGAGTTCTGGCTCACCCTCCCCGACGGCACCCTTGTGCACCTCGGAGCCAACACCCGCATAATCTACCCCGACCGCTTTGCAGGTGATTCTCGTGACGTATATCTCGAGGGCGAGGCCTACTTCATCGTGGCCAAGAACAAGGCGAGCCGGTTTGTGGTACACACCAAGGTGGCCACCACCACGGTCTACGGCACCGAGTTTGATGTCATAACCTCCGACGACGATGCCCTCTGCCGCGTGGTGCTCGTGCGTGGCAGCGTAGGGGTGGCCACACTCTCGGGTTGCGAACTCGAACTCAGCCCCGGGCAGGAGGCACGCATGACCGACGAAAGCATCACCGTCAGCGATGTCGACGTCACCCCCTACGAGGCTTGGAACACCGGGCGCATCGACTTCACCGACTGGCCCCTCGGCAAGGTGATGAGCGTCATCGGCAAATGGTATGGCCACAGCGTGAGATTTGACGACGAATCGCTCTCGCAGATACGCATCTCGGGCAGCTTTAACCGTTACGAAACCCTCGGGCCTACGCTCGACGCCATATCCACCATCACGGGCCTCGACATAGGCCGTGACAGCGACCGGATAACCATCAGGCAGCACATCCGTTAGCCCGCCTGAACCCACAGCATGGAAAACAATCATTATCAAAATAAACCAATTCCAATCTTATCAACATTATCAAAGCACGAATGAGAAAGTTAATAGCATTAATGCTTAGCGTAGCAATATCGTTTTTCAGCTACGCGGCTATGGCTGCCTCGTCGCCCGACTCCGGCGTCACGCTCGACTGCGTAAACCAGTCGGCCGACATGGTGCTGAAAGAAATCGAAAAACAGTCAGGGCTCAACATCGTCTACAAGAGCGAGACAGCTGCCAAATGGCCCAAAATCACCCTGAAGATGAGCGCACCCGCCCGTCAGGTGATTGAGACAGTGGCCGCCCGCCTGGGTGAGCCTTACAAAATCAACGGCAATATCGTGACTATTGGCGAGGAGACCGCCCCCAAGGCCGCCGGCATAAACGGTGTGGTCATGGATGCGATGGGCGAGCCTCTGGCCGGCGCGTCGGTATGGCTCAAGGATTCACCCCGCACCGCCACCGCCACCGACCTCAACGGTATGTTCACCCTCCCCACCAAGGGTAAGAAGAACCCCACACTCGTGTTCTCGTTTATCGGAATGAAGCGCACCGAGGCCACATGGAAGGGCAAACCCCTCACCATATATCTCGAGGATGACACCAACGTGCTCGACGACGTTGTGGTGACCGGCTATCAGGTCATCGACAAGCGCGCCTCCACAAGTGCCATCACCTCAATCAAGGCCGAGGACATCATCCGCCCCGATGCTCTCTCGATTGACCAGATGCTCGAGGGTCAGGTGCCCGACCTTATGTATATGTCCAACTCAGGCGAGGCCGGTGTGGCTCCTAAAATCCGTATCCGCGGTACGTCGTCAATCATCGGCAACCGCGAGCCCCTCTGGGTAGTCGACGGTATCGTTGTCAACGACCCCGTAGAGATTTCGGCCGAGGACCTCAACGACCCCGACTACGTGAACCGTATCGGTAACGCCATCGCCGGACTCAACCCCCAGGACATCGAGCGTCTCGACATCCTCAAGGATGCCTCGGCCACTGCGCTCTACGGCACCAAGGCTGCCAACGGCGTAATCGTCATCACCACCAAGCGCGGTAAGGAGGGCAAACCCACCATCCGCTACAATAACAACTTCACCTGGAAGCGTCGCCCGCGCTACACTGACAATTCCGTCGACGTAATGAGCTCGAAGGAGCGTATCCAGCTCTCACGTGAGCTTGCCGCCGACCACTATCAGTACAATAATCGTGCCTCGATGGTCGGATACGAAGGCCTCATTCAGAAACTCTATATGGGTGAGATTACCGACGAGCAGTTCACTCAGCAGGTAAGCTATCTCGAGACCCTGAACACCGACTGGTTTGACCTCCTCACTCACGACAGCTTCTCGCAGCAGCACACCGCAAGCCTCAGCGGCGGCGGTGAGCGCGGCACCTACTATGCGTCGGTCGGCTTTGTCGACAATGACGATGTAGTCAAGGGCACCAAGAACAAGCGTTACAGTGCCGTTGTCAATCTTGATGTCAATTTCGCTCCCTGGCTTCAGGGTTCGTTTGGCGTGAAGGGCAATGTGTCTGACCGCGAATACTACATGAACGCCATCGCCCCTGTCGAGTACGCCTATTCGACAAGCCGTGCCGTGCCCGCCTTTGATGAAAACGGCGAGTACTATTATTACGGCAAGTACAAGCGATTCAACCATCCTCACAACTACAACATCCTCAACGAGCTTGATAACAGCGGTCAGAAGCAGGACCAGTCATCCTACACATTCGATGCCAACCTCCGCTTCCGTTTCACCGACTGGCTCACGGCCAACGCCATCCTCTCCTACACCACCGCAAGCACCGACATCGAGGGCCTGTGGGGCGACAAGACCTGGAAAGCTGCCGAATGGCGCAACAGCGAGTACGGCGAGCGTCCCGGTGACAAGAGCGTAATGCCGCAGGGCGGTCAGATTAAGAAGAGCAACACACGCCAGCGCAGCTGGACTGCACGTTTCCAGATTGACTGGAACAAGTATTTCAACGACGAGATGCACAACTTCAGCGGCGGCATCGGTTTCGAGGCATCGCAGAACCGCTACAAGGGTTATTCACGCACTGACCGCGGCTATTACCCCGACCGTGGCATGAGTTTCGTCGAGAATATCGACCTCGACAACTATCCCGAATACAAGGCATGGATTGCAGGTAATGTCCCCTCGCTCCGCGACAGCAAGTCAAACGTTATCTCGGCTTACGCCACGGCAAGCTACAACTGGCGCAGACTTATCTTCCTCAATGCCAATATGCGTATCGACGGCTCCAACAACTTCGGCGACCGCTCCAACGACAAGATTCTCCCTATCTGGTCGGTTTCGGCTTCGTTTGACGCCGCGCAGCTTGACTTCTTCAAGCAGCAGACTTGGATTAACCAGCTGACCTTCAAGGGCAGCTACGGTTTCCAGGGCAATATGCTCTCTGACCAGTATCCTGTCATGATTATTCAGAAGAACCCGATGAACGACTATTTTGGCGAGTTCACCTCAAGCGTGACCAAGAATCCCAACCCCGACCTCAAGTGGGAGAAGACCAACAGTGTCAATCTCGGTTTCGTACTCAGCACGCTCAACAACCGTCTGCAGGTCGAGGGTGACTTCTACTGGAAGCGCACCAAGGATGCCTTCATGACCAAGAACATCTCTACCGTCAACGGCTATGAGTCATACATCGTCAACGGCGGTAACATCAAGAACACCGGCTACAGTATCAACATCACCGGCCGCCCCATTCAGACACATGACTGGCAGATGAGCGTCACGGGTTCGTTCTCACGTGTTATCAACTCTATCGAGACTCTTCCCGCCGGTGAGAGCTATAATCTCAGCGACTTCCTCAACGGTAGCGCAGTTGTCAAGGGTCAGCCCGTGGGTACATTCTACTCCTATCGCTTCATCGGTCTCAACCCGCTCGACGGCGGTCCTATGTTCGATGACGGTTATGACCACCTTAAGGATTACGTCGGTCTCAACAAGTATGACACATATACCAATGTACTCGTGGCTTCAGGTTCACGCGAGCCTTATATGTCGGGTAGCTTTACCGCCAGCCTGCGCTGGAAGCAGGTGCGTGTATCGGCCAACTTTGCCTACAGCCTTGGAGCCAAGACCCGTCTCTTCGGTATGTACAGCTCGGGTGGCAAAGGTGAAGAAGGCGGCGGTGTATATATGAGACCTGCCGAGATATGGCCCGTCAACAATCTCTCGCGCGATTATCTCGACCGCTGGATGAAGCCGGGCGACGAGCTTCACACCAATATCCCCGCCATTATCGGCAAGGGGCATCCCTCCTACCTTGATTACAGCAACCACTGGAGCACAACCGCTAAGGCACAAACTATGGGAATACAGGAGATAGCCAACAGCTATTGGGACATGTATGACTACAGCGATGTCCGCGTTGTCAGTGCCGATTATCTCAAACTCTCGAGCGTGAATGCTTCCTACGAGTTCCCCATGAAGTGGATTGCCGGTTTCGGTCTCAGCCGTCTCGAGCTGCACGTTTCCGCCAACAACCTCCACACCTGGTGTGACAAGGCTCTCAAGGGCCAGACCCCGACGCAGGGCGGATTTACCACCATCCAGCTCTCTGACCGTCCAAGCTACTCGTTTGGTCTCAATGTATCATTCTAATCAGGATTTACGATGAAAACATTCAAGAAAATATTAAATACTTTTGTCATCACTTCGGTGATGGCAATCTCAGGCACCTCCTGCTCTGACTTCCTGGAGGAATACTCTCAGGACCTTGCCAAGGTAGAGGGCTGGAATGACCTGGACGAGCTTCTGCTCGGTGACGCTTATTTCCCGCCGGCAATGCTCACCGACAATAATGGAAACCTCGACATCATCCACTTCATGGGTGACGAGATTGTGCCTAATATCGATTATGATGCCGGCACAGGCGGATATGGTTACACGTATCTTGATGATATGTTTGCCTTCTACACCTGGATGCCCGACACCGGCGTCAACAAGCTCCGCGAATATAAGGGCGGTGACGCCGAGTATTGGAACGACCTCTACAAGCGCATCAACGTCTGCAATATGGTGCTCGAACTCATTGACGAGCAGCCCGAGTATCACAGTGATGATGCTATCCAGAAGACGCGTGTCAAGGGCGAGGCTCATTTCCTCCGCGCAGCGTTCTATTATTTCCTCGTCAACCTCTACGGCAAGCCTTACGCTCCCGCTACCGCCGACTCCGACCTTGGCGTGCCTGTGAAGCTCACCGGCTCCATCGAGGATGTCGAGTTCAGCCGATTCACTCTTAATGAGACATATGCCCAGATTCTCGCTGACCTTGAGGCTGCCGAGGAGTGCCTGTCGCAGACTCAGCGCAAGTCGGTCTATCGCGCCGACATCCTTGCCGCATATCTGCTGCACAGCCGCGTATGCCTCTATATGCAGAACTGGAATGACGCTGCACTGTATGCCGAGAAAGTTATGAGTGGCGATTGCCGTCTGCTCAATCTTGTGTCCAAGTCTAATGGCGACGACTGCATCTACGCTACATCACCCGAGACCATATTCTCATCCGGCGGTTATGCCATCGCTGCCGCGTTTGCTGATTTTTACAGCAACTACTGGGATATGGAATATGAACCGTCGTTCTACCTGTCAGACGACATGGTGTCACTCTATGCCGATAACGATTTGCGCAAGGGCCGTTATGTAGGCACGAGCGAAGTGCTTGAGCTTGACAATGTGTTCCGTAAGGTCAACGGTCAGCAGAGCAAGGCGTCGTCATACTGCACCGTGTCGAGCCAGTTGCTGTTGCGCCTGCCTGAGGCTTATCTCAATTATGCCGAGGCTATGGCATATATGGGCAAGGACTCGGAGGCATGCAAGAAACTTGACGAATTCCTCAAGACCCGTATGCTCGATGCCGACCCTGTAAGCCTCAGCGGTAATGACCTTATCGACTTTATCCGCGAGGAGCGCGCACGCGAATTCCTCGTCGAGGGTCACCGTTGGTTTGACCTCCGCCGCTACACAGTGTGCGAGCCTTATCCTTGGTCCAAGACTATCGCGCATGAGTTCCCGTTCTATAATACGAACACCTTTGAAACGGATTATGTGGAGTGTTTTGTGCTTGAGAAGAACGACCCGGCATACACGCTGCCCATCCCGCGTGCCATCCGTAATTTCCAGATATCTATAGGCAATAATCTCCGTCCCGAGCGTCCTTCCACAAAATATGTGCCTGAAAAGGATGACGACGATGATGACTGGTGGTGATAATCATACTGTTGATTTTTAATATCTGAATTATATGAAAAAACTTATTATATACAGCCTCGCGCTTATTGCCGGCATGCAGTTCACATCCTGCAAGGACGATGAGGTGTTGACCCCGAGTAATACCAACGACCTCCTCTTTGCCGTGCCCGCCGACGCTACCGGCCCTGAGGCAGACCTGCGCCGCGAGTTCTACAAGAATACGGGCATACATCTGATTTTTGATGAGGTGCTTCGTTCTGAGGTTGTAGGCAAAGATTCGCAGGGCAATGATATCGTTAAGAATGAGACTGTCGATTTCGCATGGAATATTAACAACTATGATGATTTTCTCGACTATGAGGGCGGTTATATTACCGATATTGATGACCAACGCAAGGCAGCCGACCTGTTTATGAAATATGTGCTTCCCCATATCAAGGGGTCTTCAATGTCGCCGTACTCGGTGCTGCTCTTCAACGGGCTTGAAGTATATGATAGCTACGATTATGAATACTATACGGCCTATACTCTTCCGTGTGTGTGTTGCCTTGGCGTGAATGTTGCGGGATGGATTGAGGCCGAGACCGATGAGGAAATCTCGATGTACACGGCTGAGTTGTGCAAGTCGCTTGTAAAAGCCAAGTTCAACTTCAAGAGTTCTGTGGCCGAACCGTTTACGGATCTCTCCTATGAGTATAGCGGAGAATACATCAGCGATTATGAGGAGGACTGGGACCGTAGCGACATGAGCATGGTCTATTCCTACGGTTACATCACATATAATAAACACAGGTCGAAAGTGACCCGTGACAGATTCCCATATGCCGATGACGATTTCGATGATTTCTTCAATGCGATTTTTGACCGCACACGTGAGGACTTCGAGGCTGAATTCGGTGAGTATCCGGCGGTAATGGAGAAATACAATATTATGTATTCGCTTATCGAACAGACAGGTTATAAATTCTAAACGACTGATTATCTTATGAAAAAAATTATATATTACCTGCTTCTTCCGCTCGTGGCTTTGGCCGTGAGTGCCTGTGGCGATGATGATGACAATCTGCCTGAGGTGAAGCCCGCTGACCGCGGCACCGTAACCGATGACGAGGGCAATGTCTATGAATGGGTACGCATCGGCGACCTGCTCTGGACCACCACAAATGCCAATAATGGCCCTGATGTATGGGATTTCGATTATTATGACGGTTCCTCATGGCAGCCTACGTATAGCGACTCGTATGGCAGGGTACCCAGTTCACGTAAGAAATATATGAACAATACCTACCGTCCCAAATATGGCAATCAGATGAACTATGCCAATGCTGTTGCCTCTGCTCCCGAAGGCTGGAGACTTCCGTCAGATGAGGACTGGAAGAATCTTGAGCGTTGCCTCGGCATGACCGACGTAGACAATATCGGTGCCCGTGGCGACGGCCAGGCCTTCCGCATGCAGGAGGGTGAGGGCGGTACCGAACTCGCTCTTCTCCCCGGTGGTGCTTTCATCTTTGAGCCCATATACGGATGGATTGAGCTTAATATCCGTTTTGAGGAGGTATATGGCTACTACTGGACCTCGACACTCGACCCGAGCTACATTGATGAGGAGACTGCCTACTTCCGCAAGTTCCTCGTCGGCCAGGGTCAGGTGTGGCGCGAACGCACATCGGGCCAGCAGTGCATGTCGGTGCGCTGGTGTCGCGATGCATCATCAAATTGATTGATAAGTAATTGAAATTGGATAGCAAGGACATAAGTTACACATAGACAACGTTCTTTTTTGTGACTTATGTCCTTCCTTTTTTCGGAAAAAACGGACAAATTATCATTGTAATTATGAAACATATTCTAAGACCCCTCACCCTTGCCCTTGCCTCGGCGTTTGCGTCGTCGGCTGTGGCAGGTGACGGATTTACCATCACCGGCAATATTCCCGGTGTGACCGACTCGGTAAGGGTGGTGCTTCTGACCGCCGAGCGCGAACAGGCCGAAAAGATTGCCGAGACATTCACAACCGATGGCCGCTTCACACTCTCCGACACTGTGAAGATGCCGCAGATATGCAAGCTCGCCATACAGCCGCGCAGCAAGCGTGGCGGATTTCGCTCGGCCACCATGCCGCGCCTGATGGTTGAAAACACCGATATTAATGTGTCGCTGCTCCTGCCGATTGACAGCTTGGCCGAATCATATCTCCCCGAGACCCTCGTGGCCGTCGAGGGTAGCGAGGCCCACCGCCAGTTTGCCGAGTATATTGCGGCATGCGGTGAAGCAGAGGTCAAGGCCAAGAAGGCAGGTTACGAGAGTGCCAAAAAGTATTTCGATACCAACGACGACCCCGACACTATGGCCGTATATGAGGCTCTTGAGAAGAAGGCCGAGGCTGAGTTTTACGCTCAGCGCATGAAGTTTGTGGCCGAGCATCCGGCATACCATATCTCATCGGCTCTCGTGTTCAAGGAGCTGATGGACATATTCAAGCATAGCGATGATGAGCTTACGGCTATGGTCGAGACGGTACGCGTGTGCCCTGACACTGCCCGCGTCAGCCTCAATGACCGTGTCCTTGCCTGGAGCCGTCAGTACAGCCTCGACCGCAAGTATCCCGACTTTGCCGTCGATAATGTCAAGGGGGAGCCTGTGAGACTCTCGCAGTTCGTTACCCCCGGCAAATATACATTCGTGGACTTTTGGGCCTCATGGTGCGGCCCGTGCCGTGCGGCCATCCCGCATGTGCGCAAGCTCCGCGAGCAGTATGCCGACAAGATGGAGGTGCTGAGCATCTCGTGTGACGAGGACGCGGATGCCTGGAACCAGGCCATGATGCATGAGAAGATGGAGTGGACTCAGCTGCGCCTCAATCCCACTCAGCTTGCCGAGGCCGGCCGGCTCTACAGCCTCTCGGCTATCCCCCGTCTCATCCTCATCGACCCGATGGGGCGCATAGTCTGCTCGACCAACCTCCCCAAGGAAATCGACGCATATCTTGAGGCGAACATCCCCTCTCAGAAAAACTGATATTGTTTTCCGAAAAACTATTATTATCATGAAACGAATCATAGCATTATCAGCCTTAGGTCTGCTCGCCTCGATGGCCGTGGAGGCTCAGGAATCATTCACCATCACGGGCAATGTGCCGGGTATCACGCCCGGTTACACCGTGGAACTCGTCAACAGGGACGCGGGTACGCGGGACAGCTGGCGCAAGGTCGAAGGCAAGGCCACCGATGGCGGCTTCACAATCACCGGCAGCGTGGAGATGCCCACACTCTGCGAGATACGCATTGACTCTAACAGCGAAGGCTCGATGGACCGCATTATCGACGTGATGGTCGAGAATCTGCCCATTGAAATCTCGGTGGCGCATGTCGACAGCCTCGCCCCCTCATTCTTCACCGGCGCAGGCGGACTGTATCAGAAGCGCAATGTCACAGTCAATGCCGGTGAGGCCCAGCGCGAGTATGAGCAGTATTTCGAGGCCATGTTCCCCTATGAGGAGGCCGCCAAGCAGGCTCACTATAACCTCTATTGGGATGACAAGGCTAAAAAAACGGATGAGGAAGAGGCTCGACTGAAAAAGGCTTACGATAAGGCCGGCGAGGCTCTTGACAGCGCGAGGACCAGGTTTATGAACGATTACCCCGCCTATCACATCAGCGCGATGCAGTGGCAGCGTGTGCTCGGCGACCCGTTTGTCTATACCAACGAGGAGCTTGACGGCATCTGGAGCAAGGTGAGTGCCAACACATCGCCAGCCCGCCGCGAGGCCCTTGCCCGTGTGATAGAGGGTGCGCGCAAGCATGTGCGCGGTCAGAAATACACCGATTTCTCGGCAGTCGACCCTGACGGCGTGGAGCATAAGCTCTCTGATTATATGGGTGACGGGCATTACACGATGATCGACTTCTGGGCCTCGTGGTGCGGACCGTGTCGCGCGGCTATCCCCCACGTGCGCGAGCTTCACAAGAAGTATGGCGACCGCCTTGCCATCTGCGCCGTGAGCGTGGACGAGGAGGATGCCGCATGGCGTAAGGCTATGGAGCAGGAGAAGATGGACTGGACCCAGCTCCGTGTGCCCCGCGAGGGATTCAGGGACATAACCCGCGCATACAATTTCAGCGGCATTCCCTTCATGGTGCTTATCAATCCCGAGGGTCATATAGTATTTGCCGGCCACGACCCCGTCAAAGTCTCGGCAATCCTCTCTGAGGCTCTTGGGGAATAATCCCGTATCGAAAAAGGTACATAAGGACATAAGGAACAAAAGCGACATAAGTAATATAATTTATTGGTTGTCAGAGATTATCCAATAATAAAAAACTTATGTCGCTTTTGTCCCTTATGTTCTTATGTGCCTTTCTTTGATATTGACGGATAAATGCATAACTTTGTAACACAAATAAATCCTGCCATGAAAAAGATTCTGACTCTCTTTGCCGCCTTGGCCGTAGGCATGACTATGCGTGCCGAGGTGGTGCCCACCGATAACGGTGCGAAAATCACAGTAGACACACTCACCACCGAAGTCATAGTGCAGTCCCCCTCGACGGTAAGGGTGCTGAAATATATCGGCCAACGCCCCGAGTTGCATAAATCGTGCGTCACACATCCCGCGCTCGACCGTGAGCTGAAGCGCGAGGCCGGTAACGGTAAATACAAGATTGATGCCGGAGAGTATTACGTCGCGCTCAACGAGAAAGACGGCAACGTGTCATTCTGGAGCCATGACGGCAATCTCATCATGGCCGAGCAGCACCGCTCTGCCTCGCTTACCCCTGTGGCCGGTGAGGCCGGGGGTGAACGCCGTTACGTGGCGCGTCAGGATTTCCAGATAGGGCGTTCGGGAGCCGACACCATCACCTGCCCTGCTGCCACCGCCCCGCGCCTCAATCTCAAAGGACGCCGTGCCGAGTTTGGCAACGCCTCTGACGGCCTCCCCATCCCGTATATCACCACCGAAAAGGGCTACGGCGTGATGTGGAAAGTCCCTGGCCCCGGTCGCATGGACGACACCCCCGGCCGTCAGGTCAAGAAGCCCGGCGACGTGACCTTCACCTCCGACACCGCCCCCTGCATCGACTACTATTTCATCTACCCCGCCCCCTCCACCATCGAAGTGCATTAGAGGTGGGGGACTTGTGGTTTAGAAAGCCAAAAAGTAAAAAAGTTAAGATAATAGATGCGGACTCTTAAAGAGCGACCGCGTCTATTATCTTAACTTTTTAAACTTTAAAAACTCCTTAGACTCAGAGTTTGTACTCGGCGATGCTTTCGGGGGCGAAGGTGTTGATGAATTCGGCGTGTTTGGTCACTTCGGCCTGGGCGAGGTTGAGGTAAACCTCGGCTGAACGGCGGAAGGTGTCGTTGCGCTGGGCGTCGTTCATGAGCAGACAGCTCATGATGGTGACACCGGCCATCTCCACAAGGCGGCGTGCCATGAAGTCGCCGTAAGCCTGGTCCTCGACCTTGCCGACTGTCTCGACAGCCTTGGCATACATGTCGGCCATCACGCGGATGCGCTCCTTGACTGACTGAAGCTCGGGCTTGACATCTGCCTCAAGATATGAGTTGATGAGGTTGAGGTATGTGCCGGTGGTGACGTGGCGGATGGCTGCGACTACCTGAAGCTGGGTTGTGCCCTCGTAGATTGAGGTGATGCGGGCGTCGCGATAGAGGCGTTCGCAGGCATAATCCTTCATGAAGCCCGAGCCGCCGTGAATCTGGATACAGTCATAGGCGTTCTGGTTGCAGTATTCGCTGCCCATACCCTTTGCGAGGGGGGTGAGGGCGTCGGCCAGGCGTGAGTAGTATTTCGACTCCTTGCGCTCGTCGGGGGTGAGGCTGCGCTCCTTGGCGATGTCGTCATACACCTTGTACATATCCACGAAGCGTGCGCACTCGTAGAGAAGCGAACGCGATGCGTCGAGTTTGCCCTTCATTACCGAGAGCATCTCGTAAACGGCGGGGAACTCGATGATGGCCTTGCCGAACTGTTTGCGGTCACGTGCGTAGGCGAGGGCCTCGCGGTAGGCGAGTTCGCTGACACCGACACTCTGGGCGGCGATGCCGAGGCGTGCGCCGTTCATGAGGGCCATCACATACTTGATGAGGCCGAGACGACGTGAGCCGCAGAGTTCTGCCTTGGCGTCCTTATAGGTAAGCTCGCAAGTGGGCGAGCCCTTGATGCCCATCTTGTTCTCAATGCGGCGAACGTTTACACCGCCGTCGCGCTTGTCATAGATGAACATTGACAGGCCGCGGCCGTCCTTGGTGCCGGCCTCTGAGCGGGCGAGCACGAGGTGGATGTCGCTGTCGCCGTTGGTGATGAATCGCTTCACACCGTTGAGACGCCATGTGCCGTCGGGCTGCTCGGTGGCCTTGAGCATCACGCTCTGGAGGTCAGAGCCGGCGTCAGGCTCGGTGAGGTCCATTGACATGGTTTCGCCCTGGCATACGCGTGAGATGAAACGCTGCTTCTGGTCCTCATTGGCAAACTCGTAGATGGTCTCGGCACAGTCCTGCAGACCCCAGAGGTTCTCAAAACCGGTGTCGGCACGGCTGACGATGTCGGCGGCCATGATATAGGGGGTGATGGGGAAGTTCAGACCTCCGTAGCGGCGGGGCATAGCCATGCCCATGAGTCCGGCCTTGCGGCATGCGTCGAGGTTGACCTGGGTGGCGTCGGCGTAGGTTACGCGTCCGTTCTCCACCTTGGGACCCTGATGGTCCACATCCTCGGCATTGGGGGCGATGATGTCGCCGCAGATTTCGCCTACAATCTCCAGCACTTTGTCATAGCTGTCCTGGGCATCGGCATAGTCGAGAGGAGCATAGTCAAACTTCTCGGCATCGGTATAGTTACGTTCTTTCAAGGCTACTATCTTCTCCATCAGCGGATGGGTCAGATGGTGCTTGAGGTCGGGGTTATCGGTATAAAAATTAGCCATTTCTCTATGACGTTATTTAGAGTTTTTCTTGTAGTATTTGATGAGCTTGGGCACCACTTCCTCCAGGTTGCCGGTGATTACATAGTCGGCGATGGTGTTGATGGGGGCGTTGGGGTCGTTGTTGATGGAGATGATGATTGAGCTCTCCTGCATGCCGGCGATATGCTGAATCTGACCCGAGATGCCACAGGCGATGTAGAGCTTGGGACGGACGGTAACACCTGTCTGACCAATCTGACGGGCATGCTCGGTGAAGCCTGCGTCGACGGCGGCACGCGATGCGCCCACCTCTGCGCCGAGGGTGTCGGCAAGGTCGTGGAGCAGCTTGAAGTTCTCCTTCGAGCCTACGCCATAGCCGCCGGCCACGATGATGGGTGAGTTCTTGATGTTGATTTTCGACTTCTCGATGTGGCGGTCGATAATCTCGACTACGAAGTCGGCATCGCTGACATACTTTGCGGGGTCGAGGTCGATGACCTCACCCTGGTGTGCGGGGTCGGCAATCTCCTTTTTCATCACGCCCTCACGCACTGTAGCCATCTGCGGACGGCACTCGGGGTTGACGATGGTGGCCACGATGTTGCCGCCGAAAGCGGGGCGAATCTGCAGGAGCAGGTCTTTGTATTCCTGCTTGGTGCGGGGGTCGGTGTGGTCGCCGATTTCGAGTGCGGTGCAGTCGGCGGTCAGACCGCTGTGCAGACATGAGCTGACGCGGGGGCCGAGGTCGCGGCCTACGCATGTGGCACCCATGAGGCAAATCTGGGGCTTAATCTCGCGGAAGAGATTGATGAGCACTGCCGAGTGGGGGTTGGAGGTGTAGGGTGAGAGACGCTTGTCAGACACACGGTAGAGGCGGTCGACGCCGTAGGGGAACACCTGCTCGGGCACGGTGTCGAGATTGTCGCCGACGGCGATGGCCTCGAGCTTGACGCCGAGTCGCTTGGCGAGCACGCGCCCTTTGGTCAGAAGTTCAAGACTCACGTCAGCTACGTGGCCATCCTCGATTTCGAGATATACTATGAGATTGTTCTGGTCCATTGGGCTTATCCGATTGTGTGGTTGTTAATGAGTTCTATCACGAGATTTTCGATGGCTGCGTCATTGTTGTCGAGCACAAGGCACTCCTTGGTGGTGAACACTACGTTCTCGACGTTCTTAACCTTGGTGGGCGAGCCGGGCAGACCTATCTGGGCGGGGTCGGCGTCGACATAAGCCGCGCTCCACTCCTGGAGGTTGAGATAGGGACGCTTCTCGAGCAGGGCCTTGCGCTCGTCGTTGAGTGCGGCGGCCTCGCTGGGCGATGCGGCGTATTTGTATTTCTGCACACGCATTGCGTTGCGCGGACGGCAGTCGGCTGCGGTGCCGTTGACGGTGACTACGCAGGGCAGGGGGGCCTTGACGGTCTCGACGCCGTTCTCAAGACGACGCTTCACTGTGACGTGGCCGTCCTTGAGGTCGAGGATTTCCTCGGCGTAGGTCACCTGGGGGATGCCGAGCTTCTCGGCAATCTGCGGGCCCACCTGGGCGGTGTCGCCGTCGATGGCCTGGCGGCCGCCGAGTATGATGTCATAGTTTCCGATTTTCTTCACGGCCTGAGCCAGCGAGTAGGATGTGGCGAGGGTGTCGGCACCGCCGAGTGCGCGGTCGGTGAGGACTATGCCGGTGTCGGCTCCGCGGTAGATGGCTTCGCGAATGATTTCAGCGGCGCGGGGCAGACCCATTGTGAGCAATGTGATTGTCGACCCGGGGTTGGCGTCCTTGAGGCGCAGAGCCTGCTCGAGCGCGTTGAGGTCCTCGGGGTTGAAGATGGCCGGCAGGGCTGCACGGTTGATGGTGCCATCCTCTTTCATTGCATCTTTGCCCACGTTGCGGGTGTCGGGCACCTGCTTTGCGAGCACGATGATGTTGAGACTCATTTTGTTATAATTTAAGGTTTTATGTAGTTACGTGATATGTCAGGGGCAGATATGAAACAAAAAGCCCCGTTTTTCCGACAAATATACACATTTTCAGGAAAAACGGAGGCTTTTTAATGTAAATTAATGTGAAACATGCTCTTCAACCCACTTGCGGGCGTTGATGAAGGCATCAATCCACGGGGTCACCTCGTCGTTGGCGCGGGTGGCGGGATAATATCCGCACTGCCAGGGGAAGATGGCGCGCTCGAGGTGGGGCATCATGGCCAGGTGGCGTCCGTCGGCCGAGCAGAGTCCGGCCACCGAGCAGCGCGAGCCGTTGGGGTTGGCGGGATAGCCGTTGTAGGCATACTTGGCCACGACGTTGTAATTGTCCATCGGCATGGGCAGGTGGAACTTGCCCTCGCCGTGGGCCACCCAGATGCCGAGCTTGGAGCCGGCGAGCGAGCCGAGCATCACCGAGTTGTTGGCGGGGATGGTGACGCCGAGGAACTGTGACTCGAACTTGTGCGAGTCGTTGTGGAGCATCTTGGTCTTCTTGGGGTGCTCGGGGTTGATGAGGCCAAGCTCAATCATGAGCTGACAGCCGTTGCATATGCCGAGCGAGAGGGTGTCCTCGCGCTTGTAGAAGTTCTCAAGGGCGCGCTTGGCATTCTCGTTGTAGCGGAAGCCTGACGCCCAGCCCTTGGCCGAGCCGAGCACGTCGGAGTTGGAGAATCCGCCGCAGAACACTATCATGTTGACATCCTCGAGTGTCTCGCGTCCGCTCATGAGGTCGGTCATGTGTACGTCCTTGACGTCAAATCCGGCCAGATAGAGCGAGTAGGCCATCTCGCGGTCGCCGTTCACACCCTTCTCGCGGATGATGGCGGCGCGTACGCGTCCGTCGCCGTGGCCGTCGCGTCGCAGGGCTATGCCGCGCGATGCGAGCTTGCCGTCATAGCCTGAGGGCATGCGGTAGCGGATTGGCTGCTTCTTGTAGTTCTCGAAACGCTCGCGGGCCTTCTGCTCGCCGCTCTGGAGCGAGTCCATGAGATAGCTGGTGTGCATCCATACGTCGCGCAGATGGTCGATGCCGAGCAGACGCTGTGTGCCGCAGTGGTTGATGATGAGGGCGCGCTCCTCGGTCGGTGTGCCGATGTGGAGGAACTTGATGCCGGCCTTGGTGAGGATTTCGTCTACCTTGGCCACCTTGGATGCGTCTACCTGTGCAACGAGGGCGGGGTTCTCGCTGAAGAGTATCTTCACGAGGTCGGTCTCGCCGAATGCCTCGGTGTCGAGTTCGATACCGCCTGAGACGTTGGCGAATGTCATCTCGAGCAGAGTGGTCACCAGACCTCCGGCCGACACGTCATGGGCGGCGAGGAGCATCTTCTTGGCCACGAGCTTCTGCACGGTGTCAAAGGTGTTGACAAACGCCTTGGCGTCGGTCACTGTGGGAGCCTCCGAGCCGAGTGCGCCGAGGGTCTGCGCGAGGGCCGAGCCGCCGAGCTTGAGCGAGTCGCCCGAGAAGTCTATATAATATAAGGTGGAGTCCTTGGCGCGGAGCACGGGCGAGAGGGTCTTGCGCACGTCGGTGACCTCGCCGGCGGCCGAGATGATGACGGTGCCGGGGGCGTAGACCTTGTCGTCGCCATACTTCTGGGTCATCGACAGCGAGTCCTTGCCGGTGGGGATGTTGATGCCAAGGGCGCAGGCAAAGTCGCTGCATGCCTCGACGGCGCGGTAGAGGGCTGCGTCCTCGCCGGGGTTCTTGCAGGGCCACATCCAGTTGGCACTCAGCGACAGGGCCTTGATGCCGCCGTCAAGCGGGGTGGCCACGATGTTGGTCAGAGCCTCGGCGACAGCCATTACCGAACCCTTGGCCGAGTCGATGATGGCTACCTGGGGGGCATGGCCGATAGAGGTGGCGATACCCTTGGTGCCGGAGTAGTCGAGGGCCACGACGCCGCAGTCGCTGAGGGGGAGCTGAATCTCGCCCTGGCACTGCTGGCGGGCTATCTTGCCGGTGATGGAGCGGTCGACCTTGTTGGTGAGCCAGTCCTTCGATGCCACAGCCTCGAGTGCGAGGGTGTCGGCAACATATTTTTCAATATCGTTCTCATCGTAGGGCACGTTCTTGTAGGTGCTGACTACGGTGGTGTCGGTGAGGGTGGTCTTAGGCGACGAGCCGAACATGTCGGTCATGGCGAGGTCGATGGGCTTCACGCCATCCTTCTGCTCGAATACGAAACGATGGTCGCCTGTGGTCTCGCCCACGACATACATCGGTGCGCGCTCACGGTCGGCGATGGTCTTCACGTAGTCGATGTCCTCCTTCTTGAGCACCATGCCCATGCGCTCCTGGCTCTCGTTGCCGATGATTTCCTTTGACGAGAGGGTCTTGTCGCCCACGGGGAGTGCGCCGATTTCAATCTTGCCGCCGGTCTCCTCCACAAGCTCCGAGAGGGCGTTGAGGTGACCGCCTGCGCCGTGGTCGTGGATTGACACGATTGGGTTGTTGTCGTTTTCGGCGAGTGCGCGGATTACGTTCGATACGCGCTTCTGCATCTCGGGGTTGGCACGCTGCACGGCGTTAAGCTCGATGCCCGAGGCATACTGGCCGGTCTCGACCGACGACACTGCGCCGCCGCCCATGCCGATGCGGTAGTTGTCACCACCCATCACTACGACGGCTTCGCCGGCTTCGGGCACTCCCTTGATGGCGTCCTTGGCGGCTGCGTAGCCCACGCCGCCGGCAAGCATGATTACCTTGTCGTAGGCATACATCTTGCCGTTCTCGTCATGCTCGAATGTGAGGAGCGAGCCGCAGATGAGGGGCTGGCCGAACTTGTTGCCGAAGTCTGACGCGCCGTTGGATGCCTTGATGAGGATTTCGGCCGGGGTCTGATAGAGCCATGCGCGGGGATTCATCATCAGCTCCCAGGGGTGTCCGCCGAGTCGGGGATATGAGGTCATGTAGACGGCTGTGCCGGCGAGGGGGAGCGAGGCGCGTCCTCCGCCGAGACGGTCGCGTATCTCACCGCCGCTACCGGTGGCTGCGCCGTTGAACGGCTCGACGGTGGTGGGGAAGTTGTGGGTCTCGGCCTTGAGCGAGAGCACTGTGGGGAGGTCGCGCACCTCGAAGTAGTCGGGGCGTTCGGGGTGGGTGGGGTAGAACTGCGCTACCGTCGGACCTTCCACGAATGCCACGTTATCCTTGTAGGCCGACACGAGACGGCCGGGGTTGACCTGTGAAGTCTTTTTGATGAGCTTGAAGAGCGACAGGGGCTTCTCCTCGCCGTCGATTACGAACGAGCCGTTGAATATCTTGTGGCGGCAGTGCTCGCTGTTGACCTGCGAGAAGCCGAACACCTCGCTGTCAGTGAGGGGACGGCCCAGACGCTCGGCGAGCTGACGCAGATAGTCCTCCTCCTCCTTAGAGAGGGCGAGGCCTTCGCGCTTGTTGTATTCCGAGATGTCGGCGATATGCTCGATGGGAGCGGCGGTGTTGGATGTGCTGAACACTCGCGAGTTGAGGCCGTCATACAGGCGTGAGAGCATCTTGTCAAACACGGGCTCTTCGGCTGTGGTGCGGTGAAACTCCTCGATGCGGGTGATGCCCTCGAGACCCATGTTCTGGGTGATTTCCACTGCGTTGGTGCTCCAGGGGGTAATCATCTCCTTGCGGGGTCCGACGAAGCGGCCCTTGACGGATGTGGAGCTCAGGGGGGTGGCTCCGTCAAAGAGCCAAGTGAGCTTTTCAGCCTCCTCGGGGGAGAACTTGTGATTCGTCTCTACGGCGTAAATCAGATTCGCGCCTTTCTTAAAAAATACGACCATAAGTGTCTGGCTATGTCAATGAATGGTTTATGACACAAAATTACAACAAATCCGACACTTGGACAAATCTTTTTTGAGTGAGTGGCGATAATATGGGGCGGATGTGTGACGCGGCCTCGGGGGCGGACGGTCAGGCCCGGTGGTGGTCGGGGTGGTATGGCTCGACGTGGACGGTGATGATGCTGTCGGGGCCGAGGAGGTCGCGGAGGGTGTCTTCGACGCCGGTGGCTATGGCGTGGCCTTGCGTCACGGTGATGTAGGGGTCGACCTTTATGTGGAGTTCGGCGAGATAGGAGTGGCCGTTGCGGCGGGTGCGCAGACGGTGGAATGCCTTGACCCCTGGCACGGCCATTATACGCTGCTCTATCTGCCGCAGCTGGTCGGCGGGCAGGGAGCGTTCGAGCAGCTCGTCAATCGAAGGACGGCCTATCTCGATGGCCGAACCGGCGATGAAGAATGCTATGAGTATCGACACGATGGGGTCGATTATGCGCCACCCTTCGCCCATGAGGTAGGCCACGGTGACGCCGACGAGCGTGGCGATTGACGAGACGGCGTCGCTGCGGTGATGCCACGCGTTGGCTATGAGCGACGATGAGTCGATGCGGCGGCCTGTGGCGATGGTGTAGCGGTAGAGCCACTCCTTGGAGAGGATGGCTATGACGGCGACAACGATGGTCCACACGTCGGGGCGGGGTAGCACCTTGCCGCCCAGCGAGCCGATGACGGCCTTAATGCCGCTCCAGCCGATGCCCACAGCCACGCCGAGGAGTATCACGGCTATGAGCAGCGAGGCGAATGTCTCGTATTTGCCGTGGCCGTAGGGATGGGCCGAGTCGGCACTCTTGTAGGCGATGCCTACGAATGCGAGCACTATGAGGTCGGTGGCGAAGTCGCTGAGCGAGTGCACGCCGTCGGCCACGAGGGCGTCGCTGTGGCCGTAATATCCGATGGCAATCTTTATCACCATCAGCACGGCGTTGACCCAAAAGCCTACCCATGTGACGTGGCGTATGATGTGGACGTTATGCTGTGTCATTGCATGTGTGAAAAATAAAGTTCAGGGGAAGCGAGCCGTGAAGCCTATCCCCTGAACTATAAACTTTAAACTCTAAACCTTATAAACGCTTACTTGCCTCCCTGAGTTTTGATGTCGCCACCCTGAGCAGGTGTCGACGAGGGGATGAGGCCGCGGTTGCGAAGGAGGGCGTCGACCGAGGGCTGGTGGCCGCGGAAGCGCACATACAGCTCCATCGGGTCCTCGCTGCCGCCCATCTCGAGGATATTCTCCTTGAACGAGCGTGCGGTCTCGGGGTCGAAGATGCCCTTCTGGGCAAACAGTTCGAAGCCGTCGGTGTCAAGCACCTCGGCCCATAGATAGGTGTAGTAGCCCGAGGCGTAGCCGTCGCTGCCGAACACGTGCTTGAAGTAGGGCGAACGATAGCGGTAGGCTATCTGCGAGGGCATGCCGAGCTTTTCGGCTACCTGCTTCTCGAAGGCGTCGACGTCAATCACGTCGCTCTCCGAAGGGTTGAGCGCGCCCCACTCGAGGTCAAGGAGGGCAGCACCGGCAAGCTCGGTGGTGGTGAAGCCCTGGTTGTGGGTCGAAGCGGCCTGGAGCTTGTTGATAAGCTCGGTGGGTATCACCTCGCCGGTCTTGTAGTGGTGGGCAAACTCCTTGAGCAGTTCAGGCTCCATAGCCCAGTGCTCGGTAATCTGCGAGGGGAGCTCTACGAAGTCGCGGTCGACGCTGGTGCCTGACTGCGAGCGGAGCTTGGCGCGGCTGAGCATGCCGTGGAGGCCGTGGCCGAACTCGTGGAACATCGTCTCGACCTCGTCGAGGGTCAGCAGTGCGGGGGTGTCGCCGGTGGGGCGGGTGAAGTTGCCGACGTTATAGATGATGGGACGCTCCACGGTGCCGTCGGGGTCGACAAACGAGCTTTTCAGCTCATCCATCCATGCGCCCTGACGCTTGGTGGCGCGGGGGAAGTAGTCGGTCATGAACACGGCCACGTGCTCGCCGGTTTTGGCGTCGGTCACGTCATAGACAATAACTTCGGGATTGTATTTGGGGGCGTCGGGCATTTCGGTGAACTTCACGCCGTAAAGACGCTCGGCGAGGGTGAAGATGCCTTTGCGCACGTTGTCGAGGGGGAAGTAGGCACTCACCTCGTTCTCGTCGAGGTCAAATTTCTTAGCCCTTACCTTCTCGGCATAGTAGTAATAGTCCCAAGGCTCGATGGTGATGTCCTTGCCTTCGGCGCGGGCATACTCGGTCATCTCGGCCACCTCTTCGTTGGCACGGTTGACGGCGGGTGTCCATATCTTCATGAGCAGGTCGGTGGCTGCCTGGGGGGTCTTGGCCATAACGTTGTCGGTCATGTAGGATGCGAAGTCCTTGTAGCCGAGCAGGGCGGCCTTGCGGGCGCGTATCTTCACGATGTCGCCGATGATGGGGCGGTTGTCATAGGGAGCCTGTGAGGCGAGGTTGATGTAGCCGTTGTACATCTGCTTGCGGATGTCGCGCGAGTCGGCATACTTGAGCACCGGCAGACGGCTGGGGGCGTGGAGTGTGAACACCCACTTGCCCTCCTTGCCGCGCTCCTTGGCCTCGGTGGCGGCGGTGGCTACGATGCCGGCGGGGATGCCGGCGAGGTCGGCCTTGTTGTCAACCACAAGCTCAAACGAGTTGGTGGCGGCAAGAAGATTCTTGTTGAACTTGAGGAAGAGGTCGGTCAGCTCCTTGTTGATGTCCATGAGCTTCTGCTTGTCGGCATCCGAGAGTAGCGCGCCGTTGCGCACGAAGTCTTTGTATGACAGCTCGATGGCACGCACCTCGTAGGGCTTGAGACCGAGGTCGGCGCGGCGGTCGTAGAGCGACTTGACGCGGGCAAACAGTTTGGGGTCCATCGAGATTTCATCCGATGCGGTTGATACCATCGGGAGGATTACCTCTGAAAGCTCCTGAATCTCGGGAGTGTTGTCGGTCTCGGAGAGTGAGCCGAACACGCGCATCACCCTTGACAGCAGACGGCCAGACTTCTCCATAGCGAGGATAGTGTTCTCAAAAGTCGGCTCGGCGGGATTGTCGGCGATAGCCTTGATTTCGGCACGGCGGTCGGCGATGCCCTTCTCTACGGCGGGCATGTAGTCGCTGTACTGTATCTTTTCAAACGGGGGGATGTCATACTTGGTGCCGTAGGGTTGCATGAACGGGTTGGCACGCTGGGTCTCGGCGGTCATAGCCATCGGGGTTGTGAGCACGGCTGCAATCAGGGCGGCTCGGATTAATGATTTCATGTTTATTAAATTAGGGTTAATGTTGCTGATGTGGTCAGTCTGAGTCGTGCTTGGGCGGGGCGTCAAGCACGAATGTCGTGAGCAGCGGATAGTGGTCGCTCGACGGCACATTGCCGCGCACGAGGTCAACGGCTTCAAGCCCGCCCTTGTAGAGCACATGGTCGATGCGGAAGTAGAAGCGGTTGCCGTGATAGGTTATGGCCGGGCCGAAGGCGTTCTCGGCATAGGCGTCCTCCATGTCGTCGCCCATGATGGTGCGCACGGCATAGCAGCCCTGGATGTCGTTGAAGTCGCCGGCCACGATGAAGTTGCCGCCGATGGAGTCCATCACGTGGCGTATGTATCTCGCCTGGTCGGCACGCTTGCCGAAGGCGATTGACAGTTTGTCTATCAGCTGTCGTTTCACATCCTTCAGCTCCTTCTTGATGGCACGCTCGCTGCCGGGGGCTTTCTCGAACAGTCCCTTATACAGTGCCTTGTCGGCCATGTTCAGGCCGATTGACTCGAGGTGGACGTTGAACAGGCGCACGGTCTGGCCCATGATGTTGAATTTGAACAGACCCATGCGCACATCCATCGGTTTGGGTATGTCAAGGTTCTCGTACTCAAACGGGTATTTTGACAGCACGGTGAGCTGGTTGTTGACGTTGACCACGCGGTAGGGATACTTGGCGTCGAGTGCCTGCACCTGCTCGGGGGTGATGCGCCACAGCGGCCATGACTTTATGAACTCTACCTCCTGGAGGCTGACGATGTCGGCGTCGGTATCGAGTATGTAGTCAATCGTAGTGTTGCGCTCCAGCCCCGGCACGTTGCCGCGGAAGTCCCAGAAGTGCAGGACGTTGTAGGTAAGGAAGGTGAACGAGTGGGATTTCTCCTCGGGGGTCAGCTCCTTTGTCCCGATGTTGAGGGGGGAATAGGTCAGGAGCGAAGGGAGCGACAGCAGCCACGCGGCGGCGAGGATTAGGGTGAAGCCGCGTTTGAACAGCATGTCGAACACGAGCACCACCAGTCCGCCGATGAGGATGACGGGGAGCATCATGCTCATGAGTGCCGGAATCACGAACTTGCCGGGGTCGACGTATCCGCCGTAGGCCGCGACAATCGTGACTATGGCCGTAATGATGTTCACCACCAGCAATATGGTGACGAGAGTGGCCTTGGTCGGTCTTCCTATCAGATATTTCAGTCGTGATAAAGTCATTGTAAGTTGATTATTGCCCTCGGAGTGTGGTTATTTGATTTTTCTGCTGACGTTGAACAGTCGGTCACGTTCGGCGGGGGTGAGGGCTGTGTATCCTGATTTCTTGATTTTGTCAAGTATGGCGTCAAGTTCGCGACGCTCCTCAGGGGTGAGTCCGCCGGTGGCTGAGGCGTCGGTGCCACCGTAAGTGGCGTTGTAGTTGGCGGAGCTTTTTTGGGAGCGTCGGGCGGTCAGGCTTGATATTCCTGCCGCAGCCTTGTCCCAGGCCGAGCATGCGGGGGCGGTGATGTCATGGCCGCGGCGGAGCCTGACGGCAAAGAGCGCGCCGGTGAGCACGCCGCCCACGTGGGCTATCTCGCCTCCGGCATTGCTGCCCGTCACCCCTATAAGCACGAGCACTATTGTCGCTACGGCTATCCATTTGACCGACACGCCCCCTATGAGCAGCAGGTGCATCTTGAAGTCGGGCATGAGTATGGCCACGGCGGTGACTATGGCTATGACGGCGGCTGACGAGCCTATGAGCGAGCCGTAGGCGTTGTGAAACAGCGGCAACGTGTTATACCCGAGCAGGAAGAGGGCCGCTCCGGCAAGTCCGCCGTATAGGTACAGCACCAGCATCTGACGCGACGTGGCCACCATCCTGAACATGGTGCCGAACCAGTAGAGCCACAGCATGTTGAACACGATGTGCCACAGGTCATACTGCGCGAACATATAGGTTATGAGCGTCCAGGGGCGGGTCAGGAACACGGCAGGCTGTGAGGGCAGCTCGACGGTCTGCGCGAGTATAACGTTGATATATCCCGAGTGGCCCGAGAATACGCACACGATGGCTGCGAGGCGCAGGGCCACGAAGATGCCTATATTAATCCACACAATCTTCATCAGAACGGTGGAACGCGTGAAGCCTGATATGAGTCGGTCAATAGCCTCCATACCCACCCCCTCCGAAGGTGCCTTTTTTCTTCCAGTAGTATATGATGAGGAAGCCGAAAATCATGCCTCCGAGGTGGGCGAAGTGGGCTATGCCGTCAGAGCGTCCGGCCGACTCGCTGAGCCCGATGAGCAGCTCTATGACAATCATGCCTGTGACCATCCATTTGGCCTTGACGGGCACCGGGACGAAAAACAGGTAAAGCGGAGCGTTGGGATACATCATGCCGAACGCCAGGAGTATGCCGTAGATTGCGCCTGAGGCTCCGATGGTTATGAACATGTTGAGCCACTGCGACACCTGGGCCTCCCACATGGGCGAGCGGAGTATCTCGCGGGCCTCGGGAAAGTCGATGTGCATGGCGTTGGCGAGAATCGGGGTCAGCGAGTTCTCCCACGTCAGTGCCCAGGCAAGCTCCTGGATGAGTCCTGCGCCGATGCCGCATGACATGTAGTAGAATAGGAAACGCGCGCTGCCGAAGGTGCGCTCGAGCGTCATGCCGAACATCCACAGCGAGAACATATTGAAGAATATGTGGGCGAAGCCCCCCGTCGAGTGCATGAACATGTAGGTCACCAGCTGGAGCGGGTTGAAGTCGGCGGCTTTGAAATAATGCAGTCCGCCGAGCTCTTCAAGGCTCGCGCCGATGCGTCCGGGCAGCACAAACATTGCGAGCCAGACTATGAAATTGATGATTATGAGGTTTTTAGTGACCGGGGGGATTGACCCGAAAAATGAGCCCTGATTATTCATTGCTTTTACAGGATGATGTTGTATGGTGTTATGCGATGGCCGGAGAGAATACCATTTTACAAAAGTACAAAAAGCTCGCGAGAGGGTACGCTTGATTAATACTTTTTAATAGGAAAGTGTTCACTCTTAATGCCGTTTTTCGATAAGAAAATATCAACAAATGTATGGTTAACTTTTTTTAACTGTAATTTTCCCTGTAAAATTTGGTGGTGAATATAAAAGTTTCTACCTTTGCACCACGAAAACATCGCGGGATGGAGCAGTGGTAGCTCGTTGGGCTCATAACCCAAAGGTCGCAGGTTCGAGTCCTGCTCCCGCCACCAGCCGAATCGGTCTCAGAGACGCCTCTGAGACCGATTTTTTTTGCACATGGTAGGAGCGACGGCTTTAGCCGTCGATGTGAGGCGACCTGTCGGGGGATACAAAAGGACAAAAGCGACAAAATAAACATAAGTATTTAATTATCAGTTAGCTTTGTTGTGCCATATCGACGGCTAAAGCCGTCGCTCCTACCTTGAGGACGAGTTTTGCAACATCCTCGCTCCTACCGTATGTAAAAAAAGCGGTGTCGCAGAACTTTGCGGCGATGAGCCTGCATGAGTCCTGCGACACTTTCAAAAAGCGGGTTAAAAAATATCCTGTTCAGATTTTTATTTCACCTGAATTTTAGTTGCCTTATTGCCCTGACGGCGGATGTAGATGCCGGGGGCTGAGGGGGTGTCGACACGCACGCCCTGCATGTTGTAGTAGACAGCGGGCGCATCGGCGTCGTCACCTGCGATGCTTTCGATGGCTGACTGCTCACCGTCGTAACGGATTGATAGAAGCGGTATTTCGTGAAGCAGCCACAGGCCGTCTGATTCTGCGCTATTGACGGCTTCGATGTCGGCGGTTGTGAGCGGAACAATGATTGAGATGGTCCCGTCGCCATTGTCGATGACTGAGCTCATGTCAGTGAGTCTGAATATATGTGAGGCACCGGGAATGTTTGCTGATACAGCGACGTCAAAAACAGCATCAGGCTCGTACGGCTTTTCAAGGGTCAGTATTAACTCCTTTATATGTGCCGGGAGAGATGTGTTGCATGTGGTGCCATAGGGCGGACGACGGCCATAGCATATCATACCTTCAGGCTCGAAAGCTGAGGGGAGGGTTTCAACTTTGTTGACGGTCCAGTTCTGACCGATTATCGTCAATGACCCGCCGCAGAAATCAAGCATTTCTTTGGTAATGCCTATATCAACGTGTCCATCATATGTTGAAACATTTGACATAGAGGGTATTCCCGGAATCTCAAGCCGTTCATCCGATTTGCTGACATTATTTTTTACCACATTGATATATTTCCATGAATCCTCAGAGGTGTGGGCGAAATGTATGCGCATCACGTCGCCGGCTTTGACATTGTCAAGAGGTATGTCGAGGGTGTTGGTTTCACTCAGTGTCTTGGCACCGAGGAAGAGGGTGGTGGGCTTTTCGGCAGGTTTTTCGGCATATTCGATGTATATGCCGGAGATTGTGCAGTCGGTACCTTGTAGTACGATGCCTGTCGATTTAATGTCGGCAATCTCCTCGGCAGTCATAGTGCGTTCCCACACGGTTCGCCCGTCTGCTCCCAGCATGGGGTCTTGTGACGATACATAATACTGGTCGAGGTGATACCATTCGCCATTGCTTAACTGTATGGTAGAATAGTCGCCCTTGACATTCTCAAGAGTTATGACCAGTTTGTCACCAGCTTTCATATCCTCAAAGAGTGAGCCTTCGAGTTTCATCCATTTGCTCCAGTCATTGGCAAACGGTCGGTCCCATATGCATACCGAGTTCTCTCCGGCGTAGAAGTTGGACGGGGCACCGATGAAGGTGTAGAGAATCGGGCTGTCCAGATTCTTTATTCTAATCTTATCGGTGATAAGGCTCTTATAGTAATCATCAATCCAGAATGTATATATCACCGAGCCGTCGCTGTTGGTGGCTGACGGTGATGGCAATGCGGGGCTTAATCCATAGCTTTGGCCTTCGGCTACGATGGTCGGACTTGATGATGAAGGGTATTGGGCGACTATTGATAATTGTATATACTGATTAAACTTTTTGTCATAGTTATCGAGGTTGTCGAGTGCCATGATGAAATCGCCGTTGTATTCGTTTCGGCCATAGGTCAGTATGTTTTTGTGGTTGAATACGTTGCGGATTACCCTGATTTCAGTAAGTATGCCGCTGGTATTACATAGTTTTACGCCTTTCTTTACGCTGTCAAGCATCTTTTCGGTGATGCCGATTTCAAAAACAGTCCCGTAAGACGGAGCAAACATTTGGGGTCTGATGGTTTCTGAATCGGCAACCGATGCGAGATATAGGTTGGAATAATATGGTGATTGGTCGCTGAATGTGAATCTCAGCACGTCACCGGTCTTGATATCGTCGGGGAGGTAGAGCGGTGCGCTCTTGCCATCCAGTGAGTATGTGCCCTTGAAAAGTATGTTGGGGTCAGGCTTTTCGGCGAGATATGGACCGAAGCGCAGGTCGTCGATATATATTTCGGTAGGCTCGGGATTGCCGAAGTTGAAAACCAGTCTGGAAAGGTCATCTCTTAAAGTATTGAAGTCGAACTCATATGTTTTCCATTCGGTGTCGATGTCAAACTGGTTATATCCGTCGTTATAGTATGATTCGTTCCCGCAGCAAGTCAGCAATGAGGTTTTGCGGTCGGCTCGGGCTCGGAACGAGATTTGATAATCACCCGGAGTCAATGGTGCGTCAAACTTGTATCTGGCAATGGCATTCCAGGCATCGTCAGTCGCTTCGTTGAGCTTGAGCTTCATACATTGCGAGCCGTTGTAGCCCTCTTTGCTTATTGATGCTTCGCAGGTGGGATGCGGGAAACACTCCCATTTTGAATCCCAACTGCCTGTCAGGTCGGTGATTGTCTCGAAGTTGGAGTCCTCAAACCATATCATGTTATGAAGATAACGGTTGGGTTTCCCGGCTTCGAATGTTATTTTGGTGAGAGTGAAGTCACATCCGTTAATGGCAATGCCGCCGGCGAGTACTCTTGCCGCATCAGTGTCATCGAGTTTTAATGTGTAAGACCCGTTAGGCATCTCGAGGCCATAGGTGTAGAAGCCGACATTTGTCAGAGAGTTCCATCTATTGTCTTCAATAACGTTGATGAAGAGCTGACCGTTACTGTCGTCAAAGTTTTCGTAATGAAAAGTGAGGGTGTTTCCGCCCGCTACCTTCTGAAGTTCTTCTGCCGGTATTATTAAGTATGGCCATGATGAATCAAATTCCTTAGGCCCTTCCCATACTGTGGTTTGTGCCGTAAGGGGGAGTATGGCACACAGGGAAAGCAATAGAGTGAATAGCTGTTTAATCATTTGCTTGGTTTATAATGTGGTAAAGATAGGCTTTGGCGATGCAGAATAAGTGATTATGTGATATAAAGTAGAATATTGACAAAGGTAAGTCAAATTACCCCCCCCGATGGCACTTTGTTGACATTTTCTTTGCAAATTTTGCAAAAGTTTGGCCCGCCGCGCCGAATGGCCGACAAAATGAGACTATGTGGTGTGTCAAATTACAAGAAATGGACATAAGGACAAAAGATACAAAAGCGACATAAGATTTTTCAAATAATCATTGATTATCAAAAAAATATATTTCTTATGTCGCTTTTGTCTCTTTTGTCCTTATGTACCTTTCCTGAATTATGACACAGCTCCCTGTTGGGTGCTATGTTTCAGAATTATTCAGCAGGGTCGAGGGTGATGGTGCGGTAGTTGTCCTGGGCGTTGAGTGCCTTCATGAAGTTCATCACATCGTCAATAGTGATGGAGTTGAGCACGTCGATATTGCCGTTGAAGGTGTCCACACCGTTGATGTTATAGCCGGTAAGTGCGCCGAGCCATGCGCCGTTGCGCTCCTTGCTCTCGGTGTAGCTCTTGGCCATGTATTCCTTGATGGGGTTGAGCTCCTCGGCGGTCACGTCGCTCTCCATTGCCTTGAACTGGCTGTGGATATAGTCGAGCACCTCCTTCTTCATTTCGGGCTTCATGGGGAATGACGATGTGAGCATCACGGGGTTGAGACCCATGCGTGAAGCCTGGCCTGATGCGCTGATTGAGTAGACGGCACCCATGTCCTCACGCACGGTCTTGATGAGGCGGTTGGTGAGTATCTGGCCGGCGATTGAGGCGAGCTGTGAGTTCTTGGTGGTGAACTCCATGTCGCCTGTCTCAAGGATGGCCACGAGGGTCTGGGGTGTGGTCATCGTTGTGGTGAAGGTGTCGTTGGCCGAGCCGGGCTTGACAAACATTGCGGGGTTGTAGGCCGGGGTGCTCTTGCGGGCGTTGGCGGGATTGCCGGGGAGTGATGCTATGTAGGTCTCCACGAGGGGCTTGAGGGCGTCAAGGTTGACGTTGCCCACGAAGAAGAATGTGAAGTCGGCTACGTTTGACAGCTGGTCATGCACGAGCGCGGTGGTCAGCTCGCGTGAGGCAGCCTGGACATCCTCGGCGGTGAGCACGCGCTGGAAGGGGGATGCGTAGAGGGTCTCGAGAAGGTTCTTGTTGAAGATGAAGTTGGGGTTTTTGGTCTGGTTGGAGAGCATGGCTACCGATGCCTTCTGCATGGCCTCAAACTCGTCGGCGTTGAACTCCACGTCCTTGAATGCCATGTAGATAAGCTCCATGAGGGTGGGCAGGTCCTTGGGTGTCGAGCTGCCTGAGAGGCCGCGGTCATAGCTGTCTATGCTGATGCCGAGGCTGGCCATCTTGCCGGCGGTGTACTTGCTGAGGTCGCTTGCCGAGTAGTCGCCCAGACCATAGGTGCCGAGGGCGTTGGGGAGAGTGAGTATGGTGGGTGCATAGTCGGCGGGATAGTCGGCATATCCGCCGAGGGCCCGGGCCGAGAAGCGGATTTCATCCTCCTTGAACTTGGTAGCCTTGATGATTACCTTTGCGCCGTTGGAGAGGGTCCACTCGGTGGTGCCCCATACGGGATTCTCGACCGACTTGACAATCTTGCCGGCCACGGGTGCCTCGGTGATGAGGGGTTCGCTCTTGACTTCATCGACAAAAGCCTCGATAGTCTCGGCGTCGATGGCCGCGAGGGCGGTCTCGAGCTGTGCGGGGGTGGGGAGTGTGTAGCCTTCCTTCTCGGGCGAGAGTACCATTATGGCGCGGTTGTCGGGGGTGATGGCCTGTGCGATGGTCTGATTGAGTGCCTCGAGCGGCATCATGGCGGCTATCTGCTGGATGAGCATCCATTCGGTCTCGATGCCGGGGATAGGCTCGGCGTCGACGAATGCGTTGACGTATTCGTTGACAAAGGTGTCGTTCTCGCGTGTGGCGCGGTTGTTGTAGGCGCGCTCGAACGATGAGAGATAGTTGCTGCGCACGCGGTCATACTCACTCTGGGTGAATCCGCCGCGGGCTGCGCGAAGCACTTCGCGATAGGCGGCCTGGAGGGGTGCGATTATGTCGTTGTCCTTGGCCACGGCTGTGATGCTGACGGCGTCCTTGACCTTTGAAATCATATACTCGCCAAAGCCGAACTCGGCACCGGCAAAGGGGGCGTCGGGCTTGGAGGCGATGTCGTTGAGACGATTGTTGAGCATGCCTGAAATCATTGCGCGGATGTAGGAGTCGGCAAAGTAGGCGGGGGTGTTCTTAAGCTCGGCGGGGAACGGGTCGCGCAGCACCATGAGCTGGCCTACGAGAGCTTTCTGCTCGGGGTCGGAGCCGATGCCGTAGAGTGTGCCTTTGTGGTCGGGCACTTTCTCGTATGTGCGGGGCTTGGCGTTCTCGGGCATCTCGATTGACGAGAACATCTCCTTGATTTTGTCCTCGATGCGGTCTACGTCGATGTCACCGACCACGAGGATGGCCTGCTGGTCAGGGCGATACCATGTCTCGTAATAGTCGCGCAGTGCCTGGGGGTCGAAGTGGTCAACCACTTCCATCGTGCCGATGGGCAGACGGCGGCCATACTTGGTGGTGGGATAGAGGTCGGGGAGTATGCGCTCGAAGATACGCATCTGGCCCTGCATTGACCTGCGCCACTCCTCGTGAATCACGCCGCGCTCCTTGTCAATCTCCTTGGGGTCGAGGGTGAGGTCGTTGGCCCAGTCGTGGAGGATGAGGAGGCATGAGTCCTGGACGCTCTCGCGTGCGATGGGCACGTTGGATATGTTGTAGACGGTCTGGTCAATCGAAGTGTATGCGTTGAGGTTGGCTCCGAACTTCACGCCGATTGACTCGAGCCAGTCGCGCAGGAGATTGTCGGGGAAGTTGGTGGTGCCGTTGAAGCACATGTGCTCGAGAAAGTGGGCGAGTCCGCGCTGGTTCTCCTCCTCGAGGGCCGAGCCTACCTTTTGGGCGATGTAGAAGTCGGCCTGTCCTTTGGGATACTCGTTGTGACGGATGTAGTAGGTGAGTCCGTTGGGGAGCTTGCCTACACGTACTGCCGTGTCGACCGGCAGCTGCTGCATCATGGGATTCTCTCCCTGAGCCATCGCGCTCACCGGCATCATGCACAGGGTCATGAGGGCGGCAAGTGCTGTTTTCAGCAGGTGTTTCATGTGAGTGATTGGATATGAAGTTGGGTTATATGTTATGACGTGAGGAGGGTCACAGCGCGAGTGCGGGCTGGCACTTGTGGCGCAGGATGGCGCGGACTTCGTTGTGAAGATAGGGGAGCGATACTATCCAGGGGGTTGAGTAGTCGGGGTGGAACACACCGAGCTTCATGCCCGAGACGCGTATTGAGTAGCGTTCTTCAAGTATGAAGCGGTAGATGCTCAGTTGCAGTGCATAATGCCAGTATGAGGTGTCGGGCAGATGTGACACGGGGTGCAGCCCCATTGTGCGGAACGGTGAGCGGCTGATGATGCGGCCGTTGGGTGCAAGGAGCTTTTTGGAACGTTTCCAGTCGTAGATATTGAATGTGCCGTCGGGGGTCAGCTCAAGAAAGTCGAGCGTGCCGGCCAGGTCGTAGTCTTCATGAAATATGCGCCACTCGGTGCGGTAGGGATAGAGGCGGTTGTTGGCGGCAAAGAGGCGGAACAGGCGGAATGAGTCGGTGTCGTCGCCCGCATCGTCGCCGAGGTAGTAACGCTCGATGCGCTCGTGCATGGATGTGCCCAGCTCGCGTGCTCGCTGCGCCTCGCGTGCCCAGCGGTCGAGAATCACCTGCTTGTCCACCCCCTCCTTTTCAGCTTTGCGGGCCGACCAGTATTCGGCATCGAAGCGCGGGAAGCAGTCTTCGACCAGCGTCGTGACCGACAGCATTGGCCGCTCACAGTAATAATACGTGTGGGTGGCGGCGTCGAAACTCAGCAGCGGGTCGCGCTCGTGGGCATTTATGTCGTTATAGTTGGGCGAGGTCATGCTTCGGGGGTTGATTCCTCCTTTTTGGCTTCGTACCACAGGGCATCCATCTCGGCGAGGGTCATCTCCTTGAGCTGACGGCCCATCTCGGCGGCGCGACGCTCGATGTGGTTGAAGCGGCGGATGAATTTGGCGTTGGTCTTCTCAAGGGCGTTCTCCGAGTTGATTCCATAGAGGCGGGCGGCGTTGATTACGGCAAAGAGCACATCGCCCATCTCGGCTTCGCGCTCGGCCTGGCCCATCGACTCGGCCGCTTCGGCAAACTCGCCGATTTCTTCCCTCACCTTGTCCCACACGTCCTCTCGCTTCTGCCAGTCAAAGCCTACGTTGGCGGCTTTCTCGGTGATGCGTTCGGCCTTAATCATGGCGGGGAGGGCGGTGGGGACGCCTGACAGGACGGTCTTGTTGCCCCCCTTCTCCTTGAGTTTCAGCTCCTCCCAGTTTTTGAGCACATCGTCGGTGGAGTTGACATGCGCATCGCCAAACACGTGGGGATGGCGGAAGATGAGTTTGGAGTTGAGTGCGTCGCACACATCGGCAATGTCAAATTCGCTCTTCTCCTCGCCGATTTTGGCGTAGAAAAGCACGTGGAGCAGCACATCGCCCAGCTCCTTGCGTATATTGGGATTGTCCTCCTTGATGAGGGCGTCGCATAGTTCGTAGACCTCTTCGATGGTGTTGGGGCGCAGTGACTCGTTTGTCTGCTTGGCGTCCCAGGGGCATTTCACCCGCAGGATGTCGAGAGTGTCGATGACCCTTCCCAGGGCCTCTAACTTTTCCTGTCTGTTATGCATAACGATTGATGTTTGTGCAAAGGTAGTAAAAGTTTTAGAAACTGAACAATGAGGCGGGTGGCGAGTGTGGCGATTAGCTTTTTTTAAGAGAGAAAGGTATGGGTATGACCGGCCGGTCTTGGCTACGGTCGGGCTGTGGGGGGTGCTACATGCCTGCGTCGCCGGTGTTGCAATTTTGCGACAATGTGTACGACGTTTTATCATTAACTTTGCGGGAAAACTCACATTATCATAATTGCGAAAAACCATATTATCATATTTTTTGGAGAAAATGAAAAAGCGCATTATTTCAGCACTGTTTTTTATCGGACTCGCTGTCGTTGCAGCTGAAGCGTCGGCAGTCAGACCCACACGCATCATTCATGATGTCATAAGTGTCGAGGGTACGGAGCGTGAATACATCGAACTTGGCTATGACAATTCGGGGCGACTGGTGTCGTTTCGCGATTATATCGACGGGCCTACCCCTTTCGTAATCTATGACCAGCGGCTGACGTGGGGCGCGGGTAGTGTGACCATAATCGGTGCCGGAGGGATATCGGACGAGACTGTTACTGTCACCTTGGGCACTAACGGATATGCCGACAGGGCTGTGGCGCAATCGGAATGGGGACAGTCTCACGTGGATTTCACATATGGTAGTGACAACCGCCTTTCAAGCATAAAAGGTATGGATTACAGTGTGGTGCTTGAGTATGCCGACGGTAATCTTGTAAAAGCCAACGACCTGATGGCTGAAATAAATGGTGAGGATTTCTCTATGTGGTATGATTATGATTCCACATCCAAGCCGTGCCGTGCTCATGACATCCCAATGTTTCATGTCGGTTATGGCCTTGATGCAATATATTATGCCGGTCTGCTTGGCGAATCATCACAGTTGCTCCCATCTAAAATCGGTTCTCCTGAACTGCAGCAGTGGTTCCCGGTGGTATATACTTTTGATGGCGCGGGTAACATGAGCAGTTTGGCTATCGACAATCTGCGATGGGATGATGACGGAAATTTTGAGTCGGATAGATTTCAGTTCGAATATGGCGCGCAGAGCGGCATTGAGGATATTGGAGTCATGGACTCTTCGGTGGCCGTTACATGTGACGGACGAGAAATTACTGTCAATGGTAAGGGGGTGGATTCTATGGTCATTGTGTTTGACTCAATGGGCCGCAGGGTGCATATTGGTCGAGGTAACAATTTCACACTCCCCTCAGGCGGTGTCTATTTCGTGACGGTCGAGGGCCGGACATTCAAGATACTCGTATAAGAAAAATTGTATAGCAAGAGACATCCCTGTTAATGCCGCTTCAGGCATTAACAGGGATGTCCCTTGCATATTTTATTTTCAGCTATGCTGATTTCAGACTGTCAGGTATTTGTCGAGGATGTGGATTGATTCGAGGCACATGCGCGAGTTGTGGTAGGGGCATTTCCAGAATCCGGCCTTGTCGTCGCGGCGGTTGATGTTGTCGCCGTGACAGTTGCTGTCACAGCTGTCGGCTTCTGCCGACACGGGTTCTGCTGATACCGGGTCGGTTGTATGCGGGGTGTTTTCGGGAGCGAGACGCGACCAGTACCATTCGCCATCGGGGTCGACGAGGTTGTCGGTGATGTATTGCCATGACTGACGTGCGCGGTCGAGTTGCTCGGGCATGCCGTGGAATGCGGCGAGATAGAGCTGGCCGATTACGTCCTCGGCCTGTACCCACCAGTGCTTGTCGTTGTCATAGTGGCCGTTGGCATGACGCTCGTAGACCATAGAGCCGTCATAGCAACGTCCCTGCAGTCCTGCGAAGGCGATGTGGCGTGTGTGCTCGAGTGTCTCGGCGAGGAGTGCCGCATCATCAATCACCTGGGCGGTCTCGAGCAGCAGCCATGAGGCCTCGATGTCGTGGCCGTAGCTCTCGGTGTCGTCGAGTTTCTCCCAATCGTCATTGAAGAAGAGGGTGAGGTGGTGGGTTTTCGGATTCTCAATCTTGTCGAGGAAGATGCGCAGCAGGTTGACCGTAGCCTCCTCCACAACGGCGATGTCGATGTTGTCGTCGATGACCGACAGCACGCTGCTGCCCTTTGAGGCGTTGCGCTCCTTGAGCGCGCGCAGCAGGTTGGTGTAGCCCTCGATGATGTGGAGATGGGTGTTCATGGTCTTGGACGCATTGGCATCCTTGTCGCTCAGACGCATGTCGGCTATCGGCTGCCAGTCGCGTGTGGCTGCCTCGAAATATCCCTCTTTGCTCTCACGGCGGTCGCGCGAGTGGGTCTCGATGCAGGCGAAGAGTTCATAGGCCAGTGACAGCGCGTCCTCGCAGCCGGTGGCGCGGTAATATTCCGACAGGCCGTAAATCATGAAGCCGATGGCATAGAACTGCTTCTTGGTGTCAAGTGGAGTGCCGTCGGGGTTGAGGCTCCAGAATGTGCCGCCGAACTCGCGGTCTATGAAATGCTCGCGTATGTAGTCATATGCGCGTGTGGCTATTGTGAGATACTCGGGTGTGCCGAGCATGCGGTAGGCCGACGAGAATGTCCACAGGATGCGGGCGTTGAGTATGGCACCCTTGGGGGCTGACGGGTCGAGGCGGTCATGGCCGTCGCGACGTCCGTAGAATCCCCCCGCAGGGTCGACCATGCGGTCAATCCAGTAGGGGAGGATATTGGTGGTGAGATTATGCAGAAGGGAAGGCTTCATTCAATTAGTAATTAGCAATTAGTAATTAGTAATTAGCAATTAGTAATTAGCAGTTGGTAATTTTTGGCGAGCTGAGCGACTGATGCAGGTTTCTCAGTAAACAGAGCGGCAGACGCTGTTATCTTGATGAGTTGGTCAAGTAATTGGCAATTAAATAATTAATAATTACTAATTGCTAATTACTAATTAGATTATACCGGCTCAGTGAAGTCGTTGCCGGGTGAGGGTACGGGTGATTCGCGGCGGGCGCGGAGGTCGGCTACGATTGATGCCATCTCTTTTGTGCCGAGGGGGTAGAACCACACAATTATCATCGAGAGCAGAGCCACGCCGGCAGGGATGAATGTCATGAGCATCCACAGGCATGAGATGGCACTCTCGGGCTGTGTGATTACCTGGTCAAGCATGTCGTCCTTACGCTCGATGTAGCCGCATCCGCTTAGGAGCCACATCACGGAAGCACCGCCGATGGCACCGCCGAACTTCTGGGCCATCGAGGCCGAGGAGAAGATGAGGCCGGTAGAGGCTGTGCCTGTGCGCAGTTCGGAGTAGTCGCTGACGTCGGCATACATTGACCATACGAGCGGCGACATCACTCCCGTGAGCACTGAAATCACTACCTGCAGGAGCAACATCAGCAACAGTCCGGCATTGGTGGCGGGCGAGAGGGTGAAGAAGATGATGCTGAACACTATGAGCAGAGCATCCACCATGATGAATGTGGGCTTCTTGCCGATGCGGTTGGTGATGGGCACGGCCAAAGCCACGCCTACCATGTTGGCTACCTCGCCCACGCCGAGGAACAGGCCTGAGTAGAAGAGCAGTGATAGCGAGAAGATGAAGATGTGCTGCTCGCCGCCGATGATGTCGGCGAAGAAGAAGGCCACTGTTGCACCGCGCACGGTGTTGAAGAGGTTGAAGCAGAGCGATGCGCCGTTGAGCAGCCACCAGGGCTTGTTGGTCACGAGGGCACGCAGGTCGTTGCCGAGTGTGGCGGTCGACACTGTCTCAATCTTCTCGCGGGTGAGCTTGAAGCAGAGGAGGAAGAGAATGAAGCAGCATGACGCGATGACGCACATGGCGAGCTGCCAGCTGGTCTGAGGGGTGAAGGCGAAGCTGTCGCGGAACAGCGAGCAGAGGGGGTCCCAGGCGAAGAGGGCGATGAATGAGCCGCCGTAGGCAAAGAACATGCGGAACGATGAGAACACCGTCTTTTCCTGCGAGTTGTCGGTCATCACGCCGAGCATGGCACCGTAGGGCACGTTGATGCCGGTGTAGACCGTCATCATGAGTATGTAGGTCACATATGCCCACACGAGTTTGGCTCCGTAGCCCCAGTCGGGGGTGGTGAAAAGCAGGATGCCGCATATCGAGAACGGCGCGGCCACCCACAGCAGATAGGGGCGGTATTTGCCCCAGCGGGTCTTGGTACGGTCAGCCACGATGCCCATCATCGGGTCGCTGACAGCGTCCCAGATGCGGGTGACGAGGAGGAGTATGCCGGTGTCGACAAGGCTTATGCCGAAGACGTTGGCATAGAAGAAGGGGAGATAATAGCTGAATACTTTCCAGAACATGGATGACGCCATGTCGCCGAAACCGTATCCTATCTTTTCACTTAAAGGAGCCATATTGTGGTGTTTAGATGTTCTTTATGGAATTAGTGGGCAGAAGTTGGGAAATAAGCATAGAGAATTGTCGGGGTGAAGTCGCGCCCGACAATTCTCTAAACTCTAAACTTTAAACTCCTAAACTTTTATTGCTGTCGATGAGTTTGTTGATGGTGCGGACGGATGCCGAAGTGGTGAGGCCGTCCTGAGGGGTGTTGAGGCAGTAGTCCACGAGACGGTCGACGGTCGATGTGGCCACGTGCATGCGGGTGTCGGATGATGCGTAGTAGATGAACACCTTGCCGTCCTCGTCGGCTATCCAGCCGTTGGCGAAGAGCACGTTCATCACGTCGCCCATGTATTCCTCACCTACAGGAGCCATGAGGTATCCGCCGGGCGAGGCTATCTTCTCCCAAGGCTTCTCGAGCGAGGTCATGTACATGTAGAGCACGTAGCGCAGACCCGATGCGCAGCCGCGTACGCCGTGGGCCAGGTGGAGCCATCCGCGCGATGTCTTGATGGGGTGGGGGCCTTCGCCGTTCTTAACCTCCTTGATGGTGTGATAGTAGCGGGGGTCGATGATAGTTTCCTCCTTGACCTCGGCATGGCAGATGTCATCAACGAGTGCCCAGCCGATGCCGCCGCCGCTGCCGGTGTCGATAAATCCGTCCTGCGGGCGGGTGTAGAGGGCATATTTGCCGTCAACAAATTCGGGGTGAAGCACAACGTTGCGCTGCTGCGACTTGCTGATGAGGTCGGGGAGACGCTCCCAGTTGTCGAGGTCCTTGGTGCGGGCTATGCCGCATGCAGCTGTGGCTGCCGAGAGGTCGCCGGGGCAGGAGTCGTCATGACGCTCCACGCAGAAGAGTCCGTAAATCCATCCGTCCTCATGGGCGGTGAGTCGCATGTCGTAGATGTTGGTGGCGGGGTCGTCGGTGTCAGGCATGGTGATGGGACGCTCACGGAAACGGAAGTTGTCGATGCCGTTGGGGCTCTCGGCTATGGCGAAGAATGACTTGCGGTCCATACCCTCGACACGCACCACGAGGAGATATTTGCCGTGCCACTTGATGGCTCCCGAGTTGAGTGTGGCGTTGCAGCCTATGCGCTCCATAAACCAGGGATTGGTCTCGGGGTTGAAATCATATTTCCAGGTGGGGGGTATCATGTCGGCCGTAACAACGGGATTCTGATAACGGTTGAAGATGCCGTTGCCTTCGAGCATCACGTTGGGGCGGGTCACGAGTTCTTCGTAGCGGGCAAGGATAAGATTCTTGCGGTATTCAAATGTAGTCATAAAACTGCCTGTCAAAAAATAATCGGTATAGAATATAAATTATAGGGTTGGTTTCCGGTTTTTTTACCTTTCAGTTCATTTCACGAAAATAGCACGCGAGGTGTCGTGAAATTTCTTGAAGTCACCCTCGCCGGGATGTCCGGGGTAGGGGACATAGAAGTGATTGGGCTTCTCGCTCTCGATGGCGTTGCGCCACACGCATACGTAGGCGATGGGGAGCCCCTCGATTGAGGGCTGGAGCACGCGGGTGTACCAGTCGGCCACCTCGAGTCCTTCAAGGCCGGTCTCGGTGAACGCTGCAATCTTGCCGCGCTTGCGGGCCTCGTCAACCACGTAGGGGAGCTGGGCCTTGATGCGGGCGGTGTATTCCTCGATGCCCTGCTCGCCGCCGAAATGGTAGATGTCGGTGCCGAGAATGTCGACATACTTGTCGCCGGGATAGGTCGAGAAGTACTGCTCGGGGGTGAGGTCCTTGTCGGGTGAGTAGGCCCACACCACATTGTCGATACCGGCTGAGTCAAAACGCTCGCGGGTCAGGTGCCAGAGGTTGATATACTGCTCGGGGGTGGAGTTGTTGGCTCCCCACCAGAACCATGAGCCGGAGTTTTCGTGCCAGGGGCGGAAGATTACGGGGATGGGGTTGCCCTCGGAGTCCTTGAGCGATGAGATGAAGGCGGCTGCGCGGTCAATCCATGCCGTCATGGTGGCGGTGAGGGTCGAGTCGGTGGCCATCATCTGGAGGGGCGATGTGCTGACGTCCCATGAGTCGCCGCCCGACACGGGGTTGCGCGGGTGCCATGAGATGGCGTTGATGCCTCCGCGTGCGTCCTGCTTGGCAATCTCGGCGGCGATGAACTCAAAGGGCACACCGTCAAGGTTCTTGGCCGAGTCAAGCTCTATCATGCCGAGGTCCCAGCTCATGAGTCCGGGATACTCGCCGGTGACGGCCTTGACGTCAGACGCGCCGTCCTCGTAACGCCATGTGTGGCCATAGGCGGTGTCGTCGTGGTGGCCGAAGTAGAAGCGGCCTGAGTCAACAGCGTTCTGCAGACGCACGATGAGTGTTTCGGCGGGAGTGGGTGACTCCTCGACGGGGGCTGCGGACTTGTTGGCGTTGCCTGCGCATGAGGTGGTGAGGGCCACGGCTGCGATAAGGGGAAGATATTTCATTAGATTGGGATTTATAAATCGAGATTAACCCAGGGTGACTTCGACTTTGTTGACCGAGCCTGCGGGCTGGAGAGGGATGCGGTTGCCCTCGACAGGCTGACCGTTGACGGTGAGAGTCCTCACGCCGCGGAACACATGGGGGGGATTGCTGACCTTGATGTCATAGCGTGCGCCACGGAATTCGCGCGACACCTCATATCCGTTCCATGAGTCGGGTATGCAGGGGTCGATGACGAGTCCGTCATAGTCGGGCTTGATGCCGAGGATGAACTGTGTGATGGCATACCAGTTCCAGGCGGCTGTGCCTGTGAGCCATGAGTTCTTGGCCTCGCCGGGCTTGGCGGCGTCCTTGCCGGCTGTCATCTGGCAGTAGACGTAAGGCTCCACCTTGTGCAGGTCGCTTTTCTCCTCGAGATAGGCGGGGCATATCTTCTGATAGTATTCCCAGGCGCGGTCGCCTCGGCCGAGCACGGTCTCGCCGATGATTACCCAGGGGTTGTTGTGGGCGAAGATTCCGGCGTTCTCCTTGTAGCCTGCGGGGTAGGTGGAGATTTCGCCGTACTCCATGACATATTCGGTGAAGGCGGGGTTGTTGAGCACGATGCCATGCTCGCAGTCGAGATATTTCTTGACCGAGTCAAGCGACTTCTTCACGAGGCCCTCCTCGAGTCCGATGCCGGCCATTGTGCACCAGCCCTGCGACTCGATGAAGATTTTGCCCTCCTTGTTCTCGTTTGAACCGACCTTGCGGCCATAGAAGTCATAGGCGCGGAGATACCATTCGCCGTCCCATCCGTGAGCCTTGACGGCCTCGACCATAGCGGCGACATGGCGGTCGGCGCGTGCGGCCTCGACGTCGAGACCGAGGCGACGGCAGAGGTCGGCATACTCGCGTCCGTAGATGACAAACTGTCCGGCTATCATGAGCGACTCAGCCTTGGAGCCTTCCGAGTTGTTCTCGGTGGTCTGGAATGACTCATTGGGGTCGTTGGAGAAGCAGTTGAGGTTGAGGCAGTCGTTCCAGTCGGCGCGACCGATGAGGGGGAGGCCGTGGGGGCCGAGATTGGTGATTACGTGGTCAAACGACACCTTGAGGTGCTGCATGAGCGACACTTCCGAGCCGGGCTTGTTGTCGAAGGGCACAGGCTCGTCGAGTATGGTGAAGTCGCCCGTCTCCTTGATATATGCGATGGTGCCGAAGATGAGCCACATGGGGTCGTCGTTAAATCCGCCGCCGATGTCGTTGTTGCCGCGCTTGGTGAGGGGCTGGTACTGGTGGTAGCAGCCTCCGTCGGGGAACTGTGTTGATGCGATGTCGATTATCCTCTCGCGTGCGCGCTCGGGTATCTGATGCACGAATCCGGCGAGGTCCTGGTTGGAGTCGCGGAATCCCATGCCGCGTCCGATGCCGCTCTCGAAGAACGATGCCGAGCGCGAGAAGCAGAACGTAATCATGCACTGATACTGGTTCCAGATGTTGACCATGCGGTCAAGACGCTCGTCGCCGCTTGCGAGGGTGAAGCGGTCAAGCAGACGGTCCCAGTAGGCGCGGAGTTCGGCAAAAGCCTTCTCGACCTTCTCGACAGTGTCGAAGCGGGCCATAAGCTCACGGGCCGGGGCCTTGTTGATGATGCCCTTTGACTCCCACTTCTCGTCCTGCGGATTCTCGATGTAGCCGAGTGTGAAGATGAGGTCGCGGCTCTCGCCGGGGGCGAGGGTGATGTTGAGCGAATGTGATGCTATCGGGCTCCAGCCGTGGGCCACGGAGTTGCGTGAGCGTCCTTCGAGCACGGCCTCAGGCTCGTCAAAGCCGTTGTAGAGGCCGATGAATGTCTCGCGGTCGGTGTCGAAGCCGTCGATGGGAGCGTTCACCGAGTAGAATGCGTAGTGGTTGCGACGCTCCTTGTATTCAGTCTTGTGATAGATGGTCGAGCCGTCAATCTCCACCTCGCCTGTCGAGAAGTTGCGCTGAAAGTTCTCCATGTCGGTGGCGGCGTTCCACAGGCACCACTCCTGGAATGAGAAGAGGGTGAATGTCTTGGGGCGGTCGCTCTTGTTGGTGAGTGTCAGGCGGGTGATTTCGGCGTGGGTGTCGAGGGGCACGAAGAAGAGAGCGCGTGCCTCGAGACCGTCCTTCTCGCCGGTGATGACGGTGTAGTTCATGCCGTGGCGGCACTCGTAGCGGTCAAGAGCGGTCTTGGTAGGCTTCCAACCGGGGTTCCAGACGGTGTCGCCGTCCTTGATATAGAAGTATCGGCCTCCGGCATCCATAGGGACACCGTTGTAGCGGTAGCGGGTTATGCGACGAAACTTGGCGTCCTTGTAGAACGAGTATCCTCCGGCAGTGTTGGAGATCAGTGAGAAGAAGTCCTTGTTGCCGAGATAGTTGATCCAGGGCCAGGGAGTGCGCGGGTTGGTGATGACATATTCGCGCCTTGCATCATCAAAGTGACCGTATTTCATTATTGTGTTTTAACTTAGTTCAATTCGTGAGGAGGAGAGAGAGTCTATTCGCATGGAGGGGAGAGCCTTTGTGAAGGGGAAGAGAGAGTCTTTGTGAGGCCGGGCGGGTATCAGCCGCCCGGTCCCTTGCCTTGCCCGGAGATGGCTCAGGGCAGGAGTTTGTTGAGTCGGCGTGGCAGAGATGCGACAAGTCGCTACTCTGCCACATGCGACTGTGGGTTTACTTTATTGAGAAGTCGCCGCGGTTGAGGACTGACGGGTGGTTGAGCACGGTGCTCCACTCGTTGTTCTTGTTCCATGAGATGAAGCCGGGGCCGTTGCCGTCCTGTTCATACCAGCCCATGAAGTAGCTCCAGAGGCAGTTCTCAACAATCTGAGGCTCGATGTCGAGGAGGTTGCCGGTCTCGGAGAGGGCTACAATCTTCTTGCCTCCGATAGCCTCGTTCACGAGTGAGAACTTGGCTGTCTGGTCAGAGAGGGCAGCCTCATAGAGGTCGGCACCAACGATGTCGACATACTCGTCGCCGGGATAGGTTGACTGCAGCTGGGCAACCGATGCGGGCTGACCCTCGTTGCTGGTCTGCATAGTCCATACCCAGATGAGGTTGTTCAGGCCGTAGTCGTTGGTGAGAGTGTTGTAGAGCCACTTCCAGAGTTCCTTGGTAGTGTCAACACCGCTGTTGCCCCACCAGAACCAGTGACCCCATGTGAAGTCACCCACAGCCTCGTGGAACGGACGGAAGAGCACGGGGATACCGGCATCCTGCAGCAGCTTGAGGTAGCCTGCCACCTTAGCCACGTCGGCAGTTGCGACAGCATTCTCGCGAGTGCCGGGGATGAGGACGTTGCTTGCAACAAAGCCCTTGCCGGTGCTCTCCTTGCAGGTCTTGCCCACGTAGACGGCTGTAGCGGTGTAGTCGTGGCCCGAGATGATGAAGCCGTTCTCCTTGACCTTGTCGGCCATCTCCTGATTGAGGCGGACTGAGAATTCATCTCCTGAAATATCGAAGTATTCAGTATTGGATGAGAGTCCTGCCCATTCTTTATCCTTGACTGAACCCTGTGCGCCGGCCTTGACATCCTTGATTTTTACAGTGATGACAGTGCCGTCTGATACCTCGGCGCAGAGAGCCTTGGTGAATTCGGCGTCGGGGTTGGCTTCGGCATCGAATGTCAGCTGGATGTTGCCGCTCCAGTCGTCAGGCATTACGGTTTCGCCTGCCCATGCCTCCATGTCCACATTCCAGTGCCATGTCACAGCGGGGATGCTACCGGCATTCCATACGTTCTGCACGGGGGTGATGTCGCCGTAGTCAATCCAGTTGGCGGGCGATGATGCGAGGTGGATGTAGTCGAAGCCCACGATTGCGGGATACTTGCCGGCGGCATTGCTGATGAGGTCGCTGAATGCGGTGCCCCAGGCTACTTCGCCCATAGCTCCTGAGAGCTGCTTCTCGCCATAGTTCTCGAGCATGAAGCTGTAGAGACGCTTGGCCTCGGCAGTGGCGTTGGCATTGACGGGAGCGTTGGCAATCTTGCTCTTGTCGAGAGCGGGAGCCGGCTCGGCCTTGAAGTTGACGATTACAGCGGGGGCGAAGTTCATCGCATTGGGGGCGGTGACGGCGCGTGCCGGAATCTCGAAGGTGTAGTCCTTGCCTTTGGTGAGCGATACTTTGGCCTTGATGGTGTTGCCGTCGACAATCTCTACCTCCTCGAGCGGTGTGCCGTTGAGAGTGATGGCTACTGCGGGGTTGAGGATGATGTCGTGGTCATATGTGACGGTGATGACGTCAGTCGATACACTGACGGTTGCACCTTCGGTCACCGACACTGATGTGGCGGCAATCTCGTAGGCCGAAGGCTCGTCCCAGTCGGGCTTGTGGTCGTCATCACAGGCCACCATTACGGTGGCGAGTGATGCGGCCATGAATAGATATTTAATCTTGTTCATTGGTTAGTGTTCGGATTAGAGTAGGTTAGATTACTGATTTTCCCATGTGAGCTTGAGAAGAGTGTTACCGTCGCCCTGGATGATAAGACCGGCGGTGTTGTCGGTGGACGGGGGATTGAGGATACCTTCGATAATCTCGGCAGTAAGCTCGAAAGTGAGAAGGTTCTTAGGCTCGTTCCATTCGGCCATCGAACCGAAGCTCACCCAGTTGTTGTGATTGAGCTGCATCTGGTAGCCTGACTTGTTTTCGGCGAAGTATGCGCGAAGTATGGCACCCGGTTTAACACCCTTAAAGAGTTCCGGCTCGAGGTAGAGATGCGGTCCCCATGCGAGAGGATACTCGCCCTGGAATACCACAGTCTCGAGTGAGCGTTCCCACTCGATGTGGATTTTGCTGAGTACGAATCCTGTGCCCTGCACAATCATGCCGGTCTCTGACCATCCGTCCTCAGTTGTGAGTATGCGGTTGAGAAGGTCGGCAGTGAGCTCGAACTCATAGAGTGTTGTGCCTTCAGCGAAGTGTAATACTTCGTCGTCGTGTAACTTGGCCCAGTTAGCATCGTTAATCTGAATCTGGGGGTCGCTGGATGTGGTGTTGGTGTGGAAGACAATCTTTGCGCCTGCAGGTACATCCTTGAATGAATCCTTATAGAGTCGCACCTTATGCTCGTCGCCGTTCCAGTCAATCTCGACAACGTCATTGAATATCACGTTCTCGACATGGGTTGCGGGGATGAAGGCGATGTCATAGCTGATTGAGCCGTTTGACGATACGAGGGTAACCTGTGCTGTGGTGCCTACATTGTCGGGCACGAGGATGATGAGGTTGGTGCCCTGGAGGATGTGCTGTGTCTTTGTGCCGTTGACCTGAACCTCGGTGAGGAGCGATTCGTTGGCGATGGGGAGGGTGAATGTCTCGCCGGCATTGATTTCAGCGTCCTCGGCGGGAAGCTGGGTGGCATAAGCGCACTCGGGGGCTGTAAGCTCGATAGCGGGAGCCTCGACTGACTCACCGTTGGTGAGGAGGAGAGTCACGGTGTTGTTGCCGGCCTGGAGTGTGGCGGGCACCTTGATGGCAAACGAGATGGCTGTGGCATCCTTGACATCGACCTCGGTGGAACCGGCGAAGATAATCTTGGCCACGTTCTGGAGGTTCTTGCCGCTGACGGTGAGGTCACCGGCGAGTGCTGCGGGCGCGGGATTGTAGGCTACATTCTCGGGCTGGAGAGTCTTGACTGCTACGGGCACTGACACGCCTGAGCCGGTGTTGAGCATTACATCGCCGCTCTGGGTGCCTGCGGGCACCTTGACGGTGATTTCAGTGGGTGATTTGGTCTCGGGCTCCACTGCGTCGGCAACACCGGGGAATGTGATGTTGGTCACGAGTTCCATATTGACACCCTTGAACTTGATTACGTCGTCAGCCCAGATGTTGTCGGCGGGCTCGGCTACAACCTCCTCGGGGAGTGCAACGCCAATGGTGGCGGCGGCAACCTTGACGCCCGATAAGGGTATCATGACTACGGTACCGTTCTCGGTGTTGGCGGGAAGTTTGAATTCGATTTCGCTGTTGTCAGGTGTGCTGAACAGGAAGTCCACCTCGCCTGCACCGGGCACCTCTACCTTTCTTACGAGGTCGAGGTTGGTACCCTTGATTACGATGATGTCGCCGGGCTTCTTATTGTCGAGGCTGATTACATTCTCAACGGCGGGATGAGTAATCTGAAGCTCCTCTTCGCTCTTGATTACGTTGGGTATAGGCTCGGCACCGTCGCTGAACTCAAGGATGCCTGACTTGGCCTCCTCGGGCACGATGAACGAGAGCTCGTCACGCTTGTGGGTGATGAAGTCATCCTCATCGACATAGATGCCGTCGGGGTAATTCTCCTTGTCGAAGATGCTTTCGTCATAGGAGAATGTCACGCGTGAGATGAGGTTGAGGTAATCACCCTTGATGGTGAGGGCCTGACCGGGCTTAACGGGGGTGGGGAGCATCGACTCAATCACGATAGGTTCGGTGAACGAGAGCATTGTGAGAGTGGTGATGTCGCCGCCGGCATGGTGGAGCACCAGTTTGCCGGGCTCGGCATCCTGAGGCACCGTGATGCGGATTTCCTCAGACGAGATTACGCGGATATCGGTGATGTCGGCTGTGCCGGGGATGGAGATTGAGTTAATCTGGTCCATGCCTGAGCCGAGAAAACGCAGCTCACCTCCACGCATGACCGGCGAGGGACCCCATACATTGAGGCTAACCCCACCTTTATATTGCTGTGTATCGAAGTCGTCATTTTCGCATGATGTCAGCACGGGAAGCATGAACGCCACGCAGAGCAGAAGCAGACTCGAAATGTTAAATATTTTTTTCATCTTGATGGTTGTCTCTTGTTTTTTGCAAGTGCCCGACTTGTGTTAAAGCTGCATCGGGCACTTGCTATGGTGAGCATTATTTTTCGACTACGCGGATATTGTCAATCTTGATGATGGGGGTGCAATCTACACCTTCCACACCACCGTTCCACAAGAATATCTGGAGATTTGCGAAGTCACTGGCTGAACTCAGGTGGGTGGAGGCGGCAGAGCCGTCAGCACCGTAGACAAAGTCGCTCAGAGGGAATGACATGGTAATCCACTTTCCGCCGGTGTGATAGGGGGCGGTTGCAGTCCAAGGTATCCAGAGACCACGGGCGAAGCCGTCATTGTCACCCTTGAAATATGTGTTGTTGCAACCGGGTACAGCGTTGCCGAACACATCCACGCCGGCTGCACCCATGCTCACGCGGTCAGTGCCTGAGAATATGAGCTGCATGGCGCATGACTGCCAAGCACCGGCTTCGGGAATACATACCTCAAACTTAAGCACCTTGTCCTTGTGGTTGGAGAAGTCTGCGATGTCAAAGAGGCGTACACCCTCACGCTCGGGATAGCTTACGGGGTCAGTCCAAGCACCGGCCCAGTATTCGAACGAGAAGTTGTTGTCGTCCCATGCGTATTTGCCGGCGAGAGTGGTAGCTCCGTCACCGAGACGGACATAGTTGCCGCTGATGCCGGTGCCGTCATCCTCGACTGGCATATTGTGCCATCCGTGGTTGGTGAGACCAGTCAGACCGTCGAAGTCAAACAGCATACCGCGTGTGTCAAGATACCTGAACGAGCTTTCTGTCGCGCCGTACACACTTGTCACGGTCACGGGGCCTTCTGCAGCACCTTCGGGCACTTCCACTTCGAGAGCCTCCTGCTTGAGGTTCTTGATATTGGCGGGGATACCACCGGGGAATGTCACAGTAAGGGGCACATTGGGGTCGTCAGCGAAATATGCGCCTGAGATAGTGACTATGTCACCGGCCTTGGCATACTCACATGACATATTGTCGATGCGGGGTGCGGGAACGACCACAGTGAAGGGATACTGCACTTCGATGCCTGTCGAGGTGATGAAGCGTGCGATATTCGTCACTTCGCCGGGGATATTGTTGGGGATATCCACGATGATTGTGTGGCCGGTCACCATGTTGGGATTCAGTTTGGCCTTCTGGTCGTTGAACCATACCTGCTGAACGTCGCCGAGGTTATCGCCGACGAAGGCGAGGTGTGCGCCGAGTGAGGCTTTCACAATAAGTGAGTCAGCCGCTGATATGTCACAAACGCGTGCATATTTGATGACCGGGGTCGAGCCTTTGTCCTTCTCGGCATCGGTCTCATCGCTGCATGATGCAAAAGTGCATGCCGACATTGCACATACTGCGGTAAGGAATGTATATCTGGATAGTTTTTTCATGTTGTTGCGATTGAAATGTTTCGTTTAAACACTCATTGTTATTCGCCTCCGAAATAGTCGACGGCTGCGCCTGCAAGAGCGGGTGAGCTTGCTGATACAGCAGCGGGAATCGGTGCTATGAATGCTGATTTGTCAAGAATGATTGTATCATACTGACCGCCATCAGCCTTGCATGTAACCACGATATAAATGTCACGGTTGTTTTCGTTGGTGGCATCGATAGTGGGATACTTGGCATAGTCGGGGATAATCATGTCAGCACGGTTGTGGTTGGTGCCGTAGCCGTTGTTGATAAGCTCGAGCGCAGCGGCATCACCCTCACGGTAACGGTAACGCTGGGTGTCAAACCATGTCTGGCTCTCGAATGCAAGTTCGCGGCGACGCTCCTTGAGGAGCTCGACATATGTCACTGAAGAGGGCTGTGACACACCGGCGCGCTGACGTACCATGTTGTAATACTTCATGGCAGTTGCATCGGATGTCTCGGATGCAGTGCCCATCTTGGCCTCGACATAGGTCAGATATACGTCGGCAAGACGCATGAGGTAGATGTTGTTGGCTCCGTCCTGGTCAATGCCTACGTTGCCGTTGCAGTCGGCACTCTTGCCGATGATGTACTTCTTGATGTGGGCGAGCATCTCGTTCTTGTCCTCGAGCACGTCACCGGCATCGTCGCGGCTCACGTACTGATAGGTGTAGCCGCCGCCTGCACGGTTGAGCATGGGATAGTAGTCACCGTTGGTCATGTAGGTCCACATGCGACGCTTGTCGTTGCGGTCATACATCTCCTGGAGCGAGAGTGTCGGGCCTTTGCCTGCACCCCAGGTCTGGTCGGCGATAACTGACGAGCGCGACCATGCCACATTGTGGGCGTTGCCGAACGAGTAGCCCTGCACGGCACACTGGATGGCGAGGATTGACTCGGGACCGTTGTTTGACTCAACGTCAAAGAGTGTAGAGAAGTCGATGTCGGTGAGAGCCTGAGTATTCTCGATTACATAAAGAGCATCCTCGGCAGCCTTGGCATAGAGGGCCTCGCGGTCGTAGCCGTAGTCCTTGTGGGCGGCCATTGTGACTGCGAGCTTGGCGCGGAGTGCGCGGGCCTTGCGGCTGTCAAGACGATATGCGTCCTCACATTTTTCGGGCAGATTGTCAACAGCGAAATCAAGGTCGTTCATGGCGAAACGGTAGACGCTTGACTGTGTGTTGCGGGGCACATCGAACTGTCCGCTCGTAATCAGTGCGGTATTGTTCTCGATGATGGGCACATCATGCCATACCTCGGCAAGCATGTACATGCAGTATCCGCGGAGCGCACGGGCCTCGCCGAGAGCCTGAGCCTTGTCGGCCTCGGAGATTGAACCTCCGCATATAGGCACGATGTCATTGATGATGGAGTTGGCGTCGAGTATCACATTGTACAGTCCTTTCCAACCTTCGTTGAGGTAGGGGTTAACGGAGGTATATGTTCCGAAATACCACTGTCCTTCATCAGCATAGGTATAGAAAATGTCGCCGTTAATCATGTCCATCTTCCACTGGAAGTTCATGTGGAAGTTGCTCCATGTCTTAGAGGCGTATAGAGCCATAGTGGTTGACCTCAGAGCCTCGGGTGAAGTGTAGAAGGTCTCCAAAACCTGCTTGTCGACCGGGTCGATGGTGAGAAAGTCGTTGCAAGATGCAAGCGAACCTCCGAGCACCACGGCTATAGCAGAAACCTTGAATATATTTTTCATTTTACGTATTTCCATTTAGATGTTAGAAAGAGAGGTTAAGACCTAAAGTATAGGTGCGGGGTGTAGGATAACGGCCGCGGTCGATATTCTGCATGAGTGAGCTCTGGTTGAACGCACCGATTTCAGGGTCATATCCGCTGTACTTGGTGAATGTGTAGACGTTCTGGACGTTGACATAGAGCTTGGCACTCTGGAGGAATGCCTTTCTTGCCCACTTCGACGGGAGGTTGTAGCTCAGCGAGATGTTCTGGATGCGGAGGTATGAACCGTCCTCAATCCAGCGGTCGCTCATGCGCTGGTTGCCGTTCGAGTCGAGGTTGGAGAAGCGGGGTATGCCGTTGTGGCCTTCGGCGAGCTGGAGGTTTGAGATGTCATTGCCACCGTTGGGGTCAATCTTTGTCTCCTGTGCACGACCGAGCACGCTGACTGCCTGGCTGTCCCAGATAGAGCTGAGGCCTTCGGTGCGGAAGCGGGCCCAGTTGAGGATGTCGCCTCCTACCTGGCCGGTGAGACCGACGTTAAGTTCCCACTCCTTGAATGTGAAGGTGTTGGTGAATCCGAATGTGAAATCGGGGTTGGGGTCGCCGATTACAACCTGGTCAGCTTCGCTGATGACACCGTCACCGTTCTGGTCGACAAATTTGAGGTCACCAATCCATGCGCCTGACACCTTGTCAATCTTGTTGGCATAGGGGATGGCACCGCCTGTCTGAGTAGCGTGGCTTACGATGTCGGCCTCATTGCGGAAAAGACCTTCGGTCTCGTAGCCGTAGAAAACGCCCATAGGCTGTCCGACGGCAAACATAGATACGGTCTGGAATGCGGCATACCAGTCTACGTTACCGTAGATGCGCTGTGAATCCTCATTGAGTGCGACAATCTTGTTCTTATTGTGCGAGAGGGTGAGTGCCGAGTTCCAGCGGAAGTCCTTGGTGATAACAGGACGGGCGTTAATCTGAAGGTCTACACCGATGTTGCGGGTCTTGCCGATATTGGCCCAGGGGTTGTTGATTGTGCCCCATTCGCTCGAGCCGATGTGTGAGGGTGTGAACACCTGCATGAGCAGGTCCTGGGTCTGCTTATGATATGCATCCACAGTGATTTCGAGTCGGTTGTTGAAGGCGGCGAAGTCGATACCTGCGTTCCACTGCTCTGAAGCCTCCCACTTGAGGTCAGGGTTGGAAAGGTTTTTGGGCAGATATGCTGTGCCTGACGGTGTGAGCATAGTCTGAAGGGCTGAACCGTAAAGATAGGTGTCGATGTTGGAGTTACCTACCTTACCGTAACCGAGACGGAGCTTGAGGTTGTCGAGCCATGATACATCCTGGAGGAATTTTTCCTGCTGGGCGCGCCATGCGAGGGCCACCGAGGGGAATGTACCCCACTTATTGTTGGCTCCGAATTTGCTCGAACCGTCGCGACGTATGGTCGCTGTGAGGAGGTAGCGGTTGTCGAACGCATAGTTAAGACGGGCAAATACTGATGCTGAAGAGTTTGAGTCAGCCCATCCTGAGTTGGATTTGAATGTACCGTCCTCGACCATTACATGAATGTCGTTGGACGAGAAGTTGGTCTTGATGAGAGATGTGCCGTTCCAAGAGCCTTTCGATGCCTCGAAACCGGCCATAACGGTCACGTCGTGCTTGTCAAGGAACTTCTGGTTGTAGGTGATGTAGTCTTTCTGCATCCAGAAGAAGTTGTGCTCCTCACGCTGCATCATCTGGTTGACGTCATTGGTCACAAGACCGAATGAGTAGGTGGGCACGAATGATTTGTTCTGGTTCTGCGAAGCGTCAAACGCATATTCGGCACGGAATGTGAAGTGCTTGAGGAAGTCTGCGCTGAGATAGAAGTTACCTGTGATTTTCTGACGGAGCAGAGTGTTGCTTGTCATGAGGGCGAGAGCCACGGGGTTCCAGGTCGATGCACCGTTGACGGTGTTGGGGCCTGCCCAGTTGCCTTCGAAGTCGCGTACGGGCACTGAGGGCATCATGGTCATTGCCTGCATGATTACACCGTCAGAGCCATCCTGACGTGTGATGGTCTCGTCAGTGCGGGTGTAGGCGAGAGCACCGCCTATCTTGAGCCAGTTGGTGAAGTTGTTGTCGATGTTGAAACGGCTGTTGAAACGGGTGAAGTCAGATCCGATGATTGTACCGTCCTGCTGCATCCAGCCGCCGCTCATTGCATATACGGTCTTGTCGTTACCGCCGGTCATGCTTATCTGATGATTCTGCATGAAGGCAGTGCGGAAGATTTCGTCCTGCCAGTCGGTGCCTTTGCCGAGGAGTGAAATGTCGCTGTAGGTTGAGTCGAAGTTGCCCTTGTTGAGCACACCATCGTTGAGGAGCTGCTGCTGATAGGTGGCATACTCGCGCAGGTCCATCATGTCGAGCTTCTTGGCCACCTGCTGCCATGCAACATAACCGTCATAGGTGATGTTGGAGCGTCCGGCCGAGCCGCGGCGAGTGGTCACGAGCACTACACCGTTGGCACCGGCGGCACCATAGATGGCACAGGCCGATGCGTCCTTGAGCACGTCGATGCTGACGATGTCAGAGGGGGCGATGGCTGCGAGGGGGTTGACTGTGGTCTGGCCGTTGGAGCCGCCCATCCAGTCAAAACCGCCGATGCTGTTGGAGCCGCTCATGGGCACACCGTCAATTACGTAGAGAGGTTCGTTGGATGAGTTGAGTGAGCTTGCACCACGGATGCGGATTGAGGTCGCGCCGCCGGGGGCACCTGAGTTCTGAGTCACCTGCACACCGGCCACCTTGCCCTGGAGCATCTGGTCAGCGTTGGTGACAATGGTCTGCTTCATCTGGTCTTCAGAGATTCGTGCTACCGAGCCGGTGATGTCAGATTTGCGCTGTGTACCGTAGCCGACTACTACTACTTCGTCAAGAAGCTCGGTATCGTCCTGCAGCACGATGGTCACTTCCGAGCGGCCATCGAGGGCTACTTCCTGCGACTTCATGCCGACGTAAGATACTAAAAGCGTGGCCTTGGCCGACTTAACTTTGAGTGAGAAGTCGCCGTCGATGCCTGTGGCTGTGCCGTTGGCCGTGTTGCCCTTCTCTTGCACTGTCGCGCCGATAAGCGGTTCGCCCGTCTTATCCTGCACGATTCCTGTCACTGAGACCTGCGCTGCGGCTCCCAGTGCGAAACATAGCAGCAGGGCCGTGAGCAGACCTCTAAGGTCGGAAATTTTACTGTTCATTATAGCAATTTTAAGGTAATGGATAATTGGTTAGCTTGTTCGATTTGAGGTTGAGTTGTTGTTCTGGTAACGATAAGTGGTTGGTTTTAAGGTTTGTTGTTATATATGATAGTCACAAAAGTAGTGCAAAGATTTTGGATAAAATTGTATTTTTTTATCCAAAAATAGAATGTAGTTGCCGAAACGGCACATGCACCACGCGGTGCATGCGCGTTTCAGGGGGTTATTGTACTGTGGCGGTTATCTCCCGGTGGCGCGGCGGATTACGGCGATTGTGGTGGAGTCGGAGGCAAATACCGAGTTGAGTCCCTGTGCTTCCTGGGCGGGGTCGCCGGTGTAGTCGTCGCCCGCCTGCCATGTGGTGTGGGCCGGCTCGGCGAGTCCGCCCCAGCCCCAGAAGTTGAGGCCGGCAATCTTGCCACCCTTGGCCACTTTGTCGAAGACGTGGGCGTAGTAGGCATCGCGGCCCGTTACGGCCGAGCCTTTGGCTGTGGCCATGCCGTCGCGCGGGTAGCCGAACTCTTCGAGCACGATGGGCTTCATGGTGGCTCCGCTGTCCACGAGGGCTTTCTGCAGGGCTGTGAAGTGGCGTGACATGTATTCGTCGGTCTTGCGGCATGCTACGCTCACGCTGTCGCTGACTGTCTCGGGGGTAATCCAGCTCCAGTTGTAGGGCCAGATGTGGATGGTGGCGTAGTCGACGTCGGGGTAGCTGTGGATTTCCTTCCACAGTTCTATGTCGTTCTCACATCCGTGCGAGCCTTCGCTGCCGACCGACACGAGGTGGTTGGGGTCGATGCTCTTGATGAGCGCGGCGGTCTCGGCTATCCATTTGGCAAAGGAGCGTTTGCTCTCTTCGGCGAAGGGGCGCGGCTCGTTGGCTATCTGCCATGACATGATGGCGGGTGAGTCGGCATACTTGCGCCCGGTGATGGAGTTCACGCGCCCTACGATGCGGCTTACGTGCTTGGCGGCAAGGGCTTTGGCCGAGTCGTTGCGCACAAACTGTGATGCGTATTCCATATAGGCGGGATAGCCTGCGTGGGCGGGGTTGACGGCTTCGCCGGCTCCGGCCCATTCGAGGTAGGTGGAGAATCCGCCGCTCCATTCCCATGCGTTGTTGAGATAGAGCACGGCTTTCATGTCGCGTTTCTCGAGCTGGTCGAGCAGATAGTCGAGACCCTGCAGGAGGGTGTCGTTGTAGACGCCCGGGGCGGTCTGGAGGGTGGGGGAGATGTGCGATGCGAGTCCTTCGGCTCCGTCGCCGCCCACGAGGATGCGCAGGTTGTCGATGCCGAGGCTCTGGAGCGAGTCAAGCTCGCGGGCCAGTCGCTCGCGGTCACCACCGCGCCCCTCCGAGGCGAGTATGGTGCCATACCAGAAGTTTGTGCCGATGTAGCGGTAGATGGAGTCGCCGATGTAGAAGTTGCCGTCACGGACGGTCACAAAGGGCGAGTGTGACCCCTTGTGTCCTCCGCCCGAGCATGCGCCGAGAATGGTCATCAAGATGAAGAATGGTATGAATATACGGTTACGCATATCGTTTGTATTAATTAATGTGTATTTTGCCGGATGTTATTCCCAGTTGTCGGTGCGGAAGGGCACGAGCGGCAGACCGAGCATGTCGTGGAGCGTGCCTATGGCGAAGTTCTTGAAGCAGTAGCGCACCGATTTGATGTCGCTGACCTCGGGCGATGACACTGTGATGGTGAATGTGTTCCAGTCCTCGACGGCTGTCGCGGGGTGAAACACGCGGTCTTCGCCCGCTACTTCAAATCCCTGGATGTCGCGGTTGGGGTTGAGGCCGCCGTAGGCGTTGTTGAACGTCAGCACGGCCTTGTCGCCCTGATAGTCCACATCCTTGAATGTCGGATACTGGGTGTGGATTCCCTCGATGCCGTAGGTTTTGGCTGCGGCGAGGAAGGCGAGGCGTTCGCCGATAGGCTGCTTGCGCGAGGCGTGCACATCCTCAAGCTCGTAGGGGTATATGAGGTCGGTGGTGCATACGATGTCAGAGTTGGGGGTGATGCGTGCGGCCTCGTGCTGGCACTCGCGGAACTTTGCGGCGTAGTCGGCTTCGGGTGCTCCGTAGCTCCACGGCGGCATCTCCACGAAGTAGAAGGGGAGGTCGGGGTTGCCCCACTCCTTGCGCCAAAGCTCCACCATGTCGCGCTGATGCGAGGGGTATTCGTTGTGCTTGCCGACGTTTGACTCGCCCTGATTCCAGAGGAAGCCCTTGACGGTGTAGCCTATGAGCGGGTGGAGCATACCGTTATATAATACGCCTATGCGGTGCCAGGGGTCGACGGTAGTGTCGTTCCTCTCGGCGGCCATGTCATAGCCGGGGTATGTGTCGAGTTTCTCCTTGGGTAGCCAGCTCTCGAGCTTGGAGCCTCCGTAGGCGCAGTTGATGATGCCGACGGGGGTGTTGATGATGTCGGCGAGCGAGCGGGCGAAGAAGTAGGCGAGTGCCGAGAACTCGGCGGCATTGGCCGGGGATGACACGTTCCACTTGCCGGGCACGCGGTCCTGCACCTCATACTCCTGACGCTTAGGCACATTGGCCATGCGTATGTGGGGGTATTTGCCTGAGTAGGCTATGGCCTGTCCGGCACCCTCGATGGGCTGTATGCCGAATCCGCGCAGGGGCATCTCCATATTGGACTGTCCCGAGCAGAACCATACCTCGCCGATGAGCACGTTGCTGATGGTTTTGGGGTCTTTGCCGTCGTCAAAGGTGATGCTCCAGGGGGTGAACGAGGCCTCGGGGGTGTTGACGTTCACGTCCCAGCGGCCGGTCTTGTCGGCCTTGGCCGTATAGGTCTTGCCGTCCCACGAGGGGGTGACGTTGACCTTGCGGCCCGGTTCGGCCCAGCCCCACAGTCGGGCGGCCGAATTCTGCTGAAGCACGGCGTTGTCGCTGATGATGTCGGGAAGCTCCACGGCCTGAGTAGATAATGTGGCTAAGAGTGAGGCTGCTATAGTCAGAAGGGCTGAATGTCTCATAGCTGCGCGGGATAATGCTTGGCGTTACGTTCGCTTATGGTCTTGCGGGCGAGTTTGGCCCACTCCTTGAGGTAGTCTTCGGTCCATTCCGAGCCGTCACTTGAGGCGGTGGACTGAATCATCGAGCAGGTCTCGTCCTTGTCGGCGATGTCCCACATCAGCACTGACACCTTGTTGGCGTCGGCCCAGTCCATCCAGGCCTTCCATGACTCGTAGTCGATGGGGCCGTCGCCGGTGTGGTCCATCGAGCCGCATTCCGAAACGATGAGTGGCAGACCGGCTGCGAGAGCCTTGTCGGCCTTCTCGCGGTTCCAGTCCTTGTGAGTGCCGGCATAATAGTGGAGCGAGTAGAGCAGGTTGTCGGCCTCGACGGGGCTTTCGGCTGCGATGTCCACATCCTGGTCCCATTTGGGCGTGCCGACGATGACTACTGCACCGGGTGCGTTCTTGCGGATTACGGGTATAACCTCCGAGGCATAGTCCTTAATCTCCTGCCACTGGATTTCGAGCGGCTCGTTCCAGATTTCGTAGAGGATATTGGGGGTGTCGCCATACTTTTCGGTGATGACGGTGAAGAACTTCTTGGCGTTCTCGAGTGTGTTGTTGTGCGAATGCCAGTCACATATTATATACATGTCATTGGCTATAGCCGCGTCGATGGCGGCCATTGCAAGGTTGACGGCGTTGGCCGAGTCGGCCTCGAACGAGTTAACGCAGTCACCGCTGGCATGTGCGCCGATAGCTGCGCGGGTGATGTTCGCGCCCCATTTTTCTTTCAGGGTCTTGATGGTGCCGGCATTGTAGAAGCGGCCCCAGTTGGAGTGCCAGCCGAGCGACGGGCCGGTGAGCACTACGGTGTCGCCTGCGGCGTTGAGGAGGGCGGTGCCGCTGACATGCAGAGGCGACACGAACGCCTCAACCGAATCGGCTGAGGCATCCTGACCGGCTGATGATGTTGACGATGCGCCTGAGCAGGAGCAGAGTCCTGAGGTGGCAATGGCGGCACTCAGGAGGAAAAAAGCAATAGAAGTTCTCATATTAGGGCTTTATGATGCTGATAAATGTCGCGGAATACTTTGGGCGAGTTGCCTTTCTTTTTCTTGAAGATGCGGTTGAAGTTGGATATGTTGTTGAACCCGCATTCGTAGCATATCTCGGCCACTGAGGTTGTAGAGTCGACGAGTGCACGTGTGGCATGGCCGAGGCGGATGTCGATGAGATAGTCGGAGATGGACCGGCCCGTGCGCAGCTTGAAGAAGCGGCTGAAGGCGGTAGGGGTCATGCCCACGAGTCCGGCAAGGTCGGCGAGGCGGATGTCCTCTTTGTAGTGCTGGTTGATGTACTCCTGCACTTTCGTTACGCGGCGGCTGTCGCCGGTGGGGCGGTGTGAGGCGAACGATGATGACGACAGCACGCGGTAGTCGCCGCTCTCGGCCAGCTCGTGAAGTATGGCCATCAGTTCGAGCATGCGGAAAAATCCGACTTCGGTGTGCGTGAGGTTGTCGAGACGGTTGAACACTTTCATTATCGCGCGCGAGTTGAACGCGATGCCGTTGGAGCAGAGCTGCAACATGCGTCTGATGCTCGACAGTTGGGTCTTGGCAAGCAGTGACTCTCCGAAGAGGTCTTGCGAAAATTGTATTGTAATCTCGCGAATCTTGTCATTGGCGCACTGGTGCTGCTCCCAGCCATGCTCGATGCCGTTGCCGACGAGCACGAGGTCGTATTCGCCGAGCGTCTCCATCGAGTCGCCCACGACGCGGCGCGCGCCTACACATCCTGCAAGGAAGTTAAGCTCGTACTCGTCATGGCGGTGTACGGGATAGGTGAAGCGGTCCTTGAGCCTGTCTATCAGGTAGAAGCAGTCTTTTTCGGACAGCGGTGTGATTTCTGTGATAATCTTGTTCATGGTGTCAGGTGAGCAGACGGATGAATAGGAATATAGTAGAGGTTTTAGTAGATGACAAAAAATGAATTTTGTCGGTTATATTGTTGATTTTTAATTA
>CAJUCI010000006.1 GCA_910584825.1 uncultured Duncaniella sp.
AAATATTAATATTTTAATAACAGTGGTAAGATTTTTATCGCACCACTACTAATTTTAGAGTATAAGATGACGATGACGTTGATGTCGCGCGCACGCGCAAAAACACCCGGCCTGCGGTCGTTGCAAGTCGGGCGCAAAAGTTAAAAGCAGGAGGCAGGCATTAAGCCTTACCTTTGCTCCATGTCAAAAACCTTTTCCTTTCGTTCGCTCATAGACCGCCTCGCGGTCGGAGTCCACGTTCTTAATGCGAAACTGCACGGCACAGCCGTGAGGGATAGTGTCGGGCAGGTCAGCCGACAGCCGGGAGATAACAGCGTCAATAGTGCCGAACCCGATGTCGCTGACCTCGGCGAGAACCTCCCCCTTAAAGTAGGCACGCGCATAAATCATATTCTTCACCGAAATCCGAAACAACTTATCTTTCGGCTCATCCATATCCTTGGCCATGCCCTGCTTGCTCTTGGCCGAGGAAAAGAAGATAAAGTCAATCACCTTGGCGTTGAGAGTCCATGCAGGAGTGAAATCAATCTTGATGTAGCCTCGCGTGATGGTGTGTCGGTGGGAATGGTTCATGGCGAAGCCGACCTCATCAATGGACGCTCCGCAGTCGTTTTGAGCGACAGTACCCCAAGTGTGACGGAACGTGTAGACACAATACCATTTCTCTTGGGCGATACCCATGCTTCTGCACACTTGCTTTATTCCGTTGTTCACATTCGCACAAAACGAGTCGGAGTCGCAGTACCGATTGTGGAAGTTAAATAGGTAGGTGTCATCAGCCTCGGCAAGATATTTTTCAACTAACGGCTGAATGATTGGCTCTACTCTCATTTCAATGTAGGCATCGTCAGTCCTGCTTCTCGTTGTCTTGGCACGCTTGTAGCATAGTTTGCCGTCCCGGTAGTTCTCCTTGCGCAGTTCGTAAAGGTCAACCGTGTTCATGCCTGCGAGGCACAGCACCATCTTGGCAACATCGCGTCCGAGTTCGGGCAAGGGTTCAACCATCTTTGTTTCGGGCATCGGGGCCGCGAAAAACAGCCTGCACTCCTCCGGGGAGATTGCACGTTTCTCCGCGCGGTCGGCCTGCGGTATCTTCACCTTGCCCCACGGATTGGTCTTGATACGGATAACACCAGTGTCATAGTCGTTGAACTCGTTGATGGCAGCTCGGAATACTTGCCTCATGCAGATGGGGTACATCTCCTTTGCGCGGTGAGTCTGCTCCAACGTCCGTATCCATCCGTTGACGCGCATGGACGTGAGGTCGCTGAACATAATCTTGACTGTCCCGAAATATCTCTCCATGTGTTGGAGTGCCAACTGATAGTTCTTGGAGTTCCTCAGCTGCCCTCGGTCAATCATTCGGTCTATGTGCAGACGTGCGTAGTCAGAGAAACACACATCGCAGTCACCCTTTGTCAGGAAGTCAACAATCTCGCCAACGCTCCAATTCTTGATGTCCATCTCGTTCAGTCGGCGGTTATAGTCCAAAATCAACTGAGCGCAATAACTTACGACCAACGGGTCTTTGATTTCGCCCTGCTTCAGTTCTCTCCGGGTCACCATCTTGTCGGTCTTGATATATCCGTGCCTCTTTTGGTGGGACACGCGGATGTAGACCTGCATGAAACCATCCTTGCGCTCACCGCGCACCACTGATTTGAATGTTGCCATTTCTTCCGTGTTCCTATTTTTCGTTATTGATTGTTTGCTGTTGCTTTCATAAGTTACTGACATTGCCGACCATAAGTTTGTACACCCATCAGTACACCAGCCGTACACCGACCTCCGAAAAGTGTGTACACATTTGTACACTTTATCCGTGCATTTGGACTCACAAAGTGATGCCAAGTGAACGACACCCCTAAGAATACGTTAGGCTGTAACTCCCTTTTTTACAAGGGCGTTACAGCCTAACTCTAAGTCAGTGTTACGTTATGTCTTAATCCTCTATAGCAGCCTGCGCCGCAGCTACGCGGGCGATGGGCACGCGGAAGGGTGAGCAGGATACGTAGTTCATACCGAGCTTGGCGCAGAACTTAACCGATGAGGGTTCGCCTCCGTGCTCGCCGCAGATACCTACCTTGAGGTCGGGGTTGGTGGCACGGCCTTTCTCAACGCCCATCTTCACGAGCTGGCCTACACCTTCCTGGTCAAGGACTTCGAAGGGATCGGTCTTGATGATACCGTGCTCCTTGTAGAACTTAAGGAACTTGGGAGCATCGTCACGTGAGAAACCGAAGGTCATCTGGGTGAGGTCGTTGGTACCGAATGAGAAGAACTCGGCAACCTCGGCAATCTGGTTGGCAACGAGAGCGGCGCGGGGCACCTCAATCATTGTGCCTACCTTGTAAGCTACGGTCTGGCCGGACTCCTCAAATACCTTGGTGGCAGTTGCGTGGATGATGTTGGCCTGGTTCTGAATCTCCTTGAGTGAACCTACGAGAGGTATCATGATTTCGGGATGCACATCGATACCGCGAGCCTTGACTGCAAGAGCTGCCTCGATGATGGCGCGGGCCTGCATCTCGGTGATTTCGGGGTAGGTGATGCCGAGACGGCAGCCACGGTGACCGAGCATGGGGTTGAACTCCTCGAGTGAGTCAACCTTAGCCTTAACCTCTTCAAGGGTGATACCCATCTGCTCGGCGAGCTCCTTTTGGGTAGCGGTCTGATGAGGTACGAACTCGTGCAACGGGGGATCGAGAAGACGGATGGTGACTCCGTAACCGTCCATAGCCTCGAAGATGCCCTCGAAGTCGCCACGCTGCATGGGGAGGAGCTTGGCGAGAGCCTGACGGCGGCCTTCGACGTCGCTTGCGAGAATCATCTCACGCACGGCCTTGATGCGGTCGCCCTCGAAGAACATATGCTCGGTGCGGCAGAGGCCGATGCCCTGAGCGCCGAATGCGCGTGCCTGCTTGGCGTCGCGGGGAGTGTCGGCGTTGGTGCGGACGAGAGTCTTGGTGTACTTGGCTGCAAAGTTCATTACCTGGCCGAAGTCACCGCCAAGCTCGGGCATAACGGTGGGAACCTGACCGTCATAAACCTCGCCGGTAGAACCGTTAAGCGAAATCCAGTCACCTTCGTTATATGTCTTGCCGCCCATCTCGACGGTCTTGGCCTTGTAGTCAACGCGGATTTCACCGGCACCTGACACACAGCACTTGCCCATACCGCGAGCAACTACGGCTGCGTGTGAAGTCATACCGCCACGCATTGTGAGGATGCCCTGTGCCACGGCCATACCTCGGAGGTCCTCGGGTGATGTCTCGATGCGGACGAGGACAACCTTACGCTTCTTCTCTGACCATGCCTCAGCATCCTCAGCCGAGAACACAATCTGGCCGGTGGCTGCACCAGGAGATGCGGGAAGACCCTTTGCCATAACGCTTGCGCGCTTGAGGGCGGTCTTGTCGAACACGGGGTGGAGAAGCTCGTCGAGTTTCTGAGGCTCCATGCGCATGAGCACGGTCTTCTCGTCAATCTCGCCTTCGCGGAAGAGGTCCATTGCAATCTTCACCATAGCGGCACCTGTGCGCTTGCCGTTACGGGTCTGGAGCATCCAGAGCTTGCCGTCCTGGATAGTGAACTCCATGTCCTGCATGTCCTTATAGTAGTTTTCGAGCTTGTTGGCGATAGCGATGAGCTCGGCTGCGCAGACAGGCATTGACTCCTCGAGTGAGGGATACTTGCTTGCGCGGTCCTCCTCGCTGATACCCTGGAGGGCAGCCCAGCGGCGTGAGCCTTCTACGGTAATCTGCTGGGGTGTGCGGATGCCGGCTACGACGTCCTCGCCCTGAGCGTTGATAAGGTACTCACCGTTGAACATGTTTTCGCCTGTAGCGGCGTCACGGCTGAATGCCACGCCGGTGGCTGAGTTGTTGCCCATGTTGCCGTAAACCATTGCCTGAACGTTAACGGCGGTTCCCCATTCCTCGGGAATCTGGTTCATGCGGCGATAGATGATGGCGCGCTCGTTCATCCAGCTGTCAAATACGGCGCAGATGCCGCCCCAAAGCTGCTCCCAAGCATTGTCGGGGAAGTCCTTGCCGGTAAATTCCTTAACGGCAGCCTTGAAGAGCTTCACGAGGTCCTTGAGGTCCTCAACGTCGAGCTCGGTATCGAGCTTGACACCCTTGGCCTCTTTCTTCTTGTCCATGATTTCCTCGAAGGGGTCGATATCAGTCTTCGATTTGGGCTTCATGCCGAGAACCACGTCACCGTACATCTGCACGAAACGACGGTAGCTGTCCCAAGCGAAGCGGGGGTTGCCGCTCTTCTCGGCGAGTGATGCTACGGTGGCATCGTTCATACCGAGGTTGAGCACGGTGTCCATCATGCCGGGCATAGATGCGCGAGCACCCGAACGAACCGATACGAGAAGGGGATTGGCAGGGTCGTTGAATTTCTTGCCGGTAAGTTTCTCAACGTGAGCGATAGCGGCCTCAACGTCCTTTGTGAGGTGCTTGACCACTTCGTCACGTCCATACTGTGTATATTCGGTACATACTTCAGTGGTAATGGTGAAGCCGGGAGGTACAGGCATACCAAGGAGGTTCATCTCAGCAAGGTTAGCACCCTTGCCACCAAGGAGATTGCGCATCGAGGCATTACCCTCGGCTTTACCGTCTCCAAACGTATAAACTCTTTTCATTGTGTTGGTTAGATAATATATTAGATATTGATATTATAACTGCAAATAGTACTTGCGCTGTAAAAGCTGTCATTAATATTATGCAAAGATAAGGAAATTTTGCGCAGAAGTCAAAGGATTTGGACTTCTTTTGCTGAAATTACGCTTTATTATCCTTTTATTTTCTAATTCAGCCGGGGGCGGGGGCTATCGGTGATACTCCACGAGGTGATAAATCGGTGCTTTAATCACACTTCCGAGTCGGCCTCCCTCTTTGGCAAGAGCCTCTTCGAGATATGGTCTGAAGTTTACCGCTATCGAACCGACAAAATGCACCGGGAGTTCCCCGAAGCCGTTGTAGCGTACGAGATTGTATCTTACATAGCGCGAAAATTCCCTGGTGAGAAAACTCCGCACTTCGGGAATATCGGCACTCTCGGCGATGAAAGGGGCAAACGAGGCGAGAAACGCATTGGGACGCGGCTCGCGATAGACACGCGTAATGATGTCGGCGGTAGTGAGATTGTAGCGTCGTTCAAACCGCTCGCGCAGTGAGTCGGGAAATTGTCCTTTAAGTATCATTCCTAAAAACAGCCGGCCGAGCACTGCGCCGCTGCCTTCATCGCCGAGGATATAGCCGAGCGGCGACACGTTGCTGACTATCCTCTCGCCGTCATACAGGCATGAATTGGAGCCTGTGCCGAGTATCCCGACAATGCCGGGCGAATGTCCGCACACGGCACGTGCCGCCCCGAGCATGTCGGTAGCCACAAACACACCCGCATTTCGGAATACCGATGACAATTCGGCCCTTACCCGTGAGCATGACGCGGGGGTGGCACATCCTGCACCGTAGAAGTTGACCTCATCGACCGCTCCGGCACTATCGGCAAACAGCCCTGACTCAGTAATCATGGCGGAGAGCTCGCCGTCAGCTCCCGAAATGGCATTATAGCCGTGGCTCAAATCGAAGACCGATTCCTCACCCGTGGTTACTATCACTGCGACGGAAGCCTTGGTGCTCCCGCAATCTATAATCAGTTTCATTTATATAGGTAATACTTGGACGAGGCATCCTTGAATGCCTTTGCATCCTTTGTCCAGAATTCAATCATGTCGGCTACTTTGTACTGACGCGAAAACAGCTGACGTACTTTGGGCGAGCCGCACACCTGGTCAAACATCCTGAGTCGCGCTTGTGTGGCCGATGCGAAAGCTTTGTGGTTGGGGTGAAGTGCTGCTAGCTCCTGCATGATGTAGAACTGGAGTATCGACAGCGGTGCCTGCGATTTGTCATTGGCATAGATTTGGACACCGGCAAGATTTTCACCCTTGTACATCGCATAGAACGGCTTATAGTATATAGGCCGGAACTCCACTCCGTCGAGGCCGAGCGCGTTGAGACGTTCAGCCAAAGCCGGGGCATCAATCCACGGTGCGCCTGCAAGACTGAAGGGCAGGGTGTAGCCCACACCGATTGACACATAGTCAAGCTCGCCCATAATGCCTGTGGCCGGATACATGAGGGCAGCGTCGGGCGTTGGGATGTGAGGAGAGGGGAGTACCCACGGCATGCCGGTCTGAGCAAAAGTCATGTCGCGCCGCCATCCCTGCATCGGTATCACAGTCAGCTGCACCTTCTTGCCGAGAATGCCCGCCTCGTTGAGATACGTGGCCAGCTCGCCGGGGGTGAGGCCGTATATATACGGTATGGGATATTGCCCTACGAATGACTCGCGCCCCGGCTCCACGAGGTTGCCCTCCACGCGCTCGCCGCCGAGAGGATTGGGACGGTCGAGCACCATGAACTCCTTGCCGTCGCGTGCCGCCGCCTCCATTGCCAGTCCCATAGTGGAGATGAACGTGTAGCTGCGGCAACCGATGTCTTGAATGTCATAAACGAGTATATCGACATCCTTGAGCATTTCGGGCGTTGGTTTGCGCGTGCGGCCATGGAGGGAATACACAGGCACGCCGGTCTTTTTATCGACATCGTTTGCCACCGAGGCTCCGGCCACATAGTCGCCGCGCACTCCATGTTCAGGAGCAAACAGTGCCGTCAGTTTTACGTCATGAGCTTCGGCAAGGATGTCAATGGTCGAGCGCAGATTGTTGTCAATGCCGGTCGGGTTTGTTATCAGACCGACACGTTTGCCGGCCAGTTTCTTGAAGCCGTCGGCCTCGAGCACCTCGATTCCGGGCTTTACGGCGACGGTCTCAATGGCCGTTGCTGTCGGAGAGGAGGCCGAGGTAGATTCGGATAGGGTAGAGGTATCAGTCGCAGGCTGTGAGCACGAGGCGATGGTCAGGAGTGCGGTCATGCCCAAGAGGGATGTCATCATTTTCATAGTAGGGTTTGTATGTCGGGTTATCTAATTATAACCGCGACACGGGTGTGCATGTTCAATGTTTTTTACCGAATGAGGGATTGATTTTAAGCATGTATGAGACGCCGATTGTGGCTACGCAGCATATCATGGTCCAGATAAAGAAGTAGCGATAGCCGATAGTCTCCTGAATCCATCCTGCCGCCATGCCCGGAAGCATCATGCCGAGGGCCATAAAGCCGGTGCAGATGCTGTAATGAGCCGTCGAAAATTCTCCCTCCGAAAAGTATATGAGGTATAGCATATAAGCCGTAAATCCGAACCCGTAGCCAAACTGCTCGACAAATACGCAAGCATTCACTGTCAGCAGGCTTGGCGAATCCACCCAGCTGAGATACACGAATGTCAGACATGTCAGCGACATGCTCCATGCCATCGGCTTGAGCCAATAGGCAAGTCCGCGTCGGGCCGCCACGAGTCCGCCCACGATGCCTCCGAGGGTCAGGCCGATGATGCCGACCGTACCGTAGACAATGCCGACCTCGGAGGTAGACAGCCCGAGACCTCCGGCACTGACAGGGTCGAGAAGAAACGGGTTGATGAGTTTGACAAGCTGGGCCTCGGGCAGACGGTAGAGCAGCATGAATGCGACAGCAAGCCATATCTGCTTTTTGCGGAAGAATGCCACGAACACATTGCCGAACTCCGATGCGATTTCCCGGGCTGTCAGACGTTTGTCCTTTGGCGATTGTTCCTCTACCTTAGGCAAAGCCCAAGAATGGTAGATTGCAAAAAACAGGAACAATCCTGACAGGATAAAGAAGACGACGCTCCACGCGAGCGGAATGTCGCCGGTGTGCTCCTCCACATATCCGGCTACAACCACAAGTGCACCCTGTCCGGCAATGGAGGCGATGCGGTAGAATGTCGAGCGGATGCCCACATAGAACGATTGCTCATGCTGGGTGAGTGCAAGCATGTAGTAACCGTCAGCCGCGATGTCATGTGTGGCCGAGACAAAAGCCACGAGCCAAAACACGGCAAGTGTCATGCTGAAGAAAAACGGCACAGGCAATGAGAATGCCACCCCGGCAAACGCGATGGCTACAAGCCATTGCATCACAATGACCCACCGGCGTTTGGTCGAGATTATATCTACAAACGGGCTCCAGAAGGGTTTGATTACCCACGGAAGATACAGCCACCCGGTGTAAAGGGCTATGTCGGTATTGGATATGTTCAATCGCTTATACATGATTACCGATAGTGTCATGACGGCGATATACGGCAATCCCTGGGCGAAATACAGCGTGGGCACCCACGCCCAGGGGGAGCGAGATGAGCAAGCCTTTGTGTTGATTGCTTTATCCATTGTTAATATAGATTGACAAGTGATGTGCCGGGATAATAATGAGAGAGTATGGCGTCATAGCAATAACCTTTTTCACCCATGACTGCCGCGCCTATCTGACACAGGCCCACGCCGTGGCCCCATCCTGCGCCGCGCAAGGTGAAGGCGGCGGGTGTCTCGGCCCCGTTTTCAAAATGACGCTCTACGGTGAATGCCGAGCTCATGAGGTGAGATTCCGACAGCGTGCGGCGTATCATTAGCTCCTTGCCTATGGTCACCTCGCCTTGTGTGCCGACTATGCGGAGTCGCACAATGCGTCCCGAGCTTCCGCGCTCCACAGGTATGAGGTCTATGATTTCGCCAAGTTCAAAACCACCTCGTGATTTTATCAGACCCGACAGCCGTTCCTGAGTGTAATGCTCGGTCCAGCGATAAAAGTCAGGCCGCTCAAGGTCATAACCGTTGAGCACTTGCGAGAGTATGCGTTCGTTACGGGTATTGCAGAAGGCTTCGGGTGACGACTCTATCCATCGGCGGGCCACTGATTCGTCCGACAGGTCAGGCAACGAGGTGCCTTCGACATCATCGCGACGCGCAACGAGGTAGGGTAGTGGTGTGTCGTCCCAGCATGATTCGAACCGCTCGAAAGCTCCGCCGCAACATTTGGAAAAGCGTGCATCGCACAGCTCTCCGTCATACATCAGCACCCGGCCTCGGGTGTCGGCGACCGCACTTGCGGCCACGGCACTCGACACGCGCGATACTCCCTGGTAACGCTGGCAATGGTCGTCGGCACATACGTCAAACAGGTCATGGTCCTCGTGGTCCCACCAGCGTATTATTTCGGTGGTGTTGCTCACGTTTGTCCGTCGTGAGGATTTCTTATCTTGCGTCGCCCGATTCTGCATCTGCTTCAGCAGCCATGAGCGTGAGATTACGGCATGGGCACGCAGGAGCGGGAGAGAGGAGGTGGCCCTCATCTCGCTTGATATGACCGAGACAAGGTAATCCTCTACCTTGACTACATTTATCGCTGTAATCCTGCCGTCATTGACAATCAGCCTCAATGCTCCTCGGAAACGCTGGTTTTCCTTGCGTTCCCAATGGAAATCGACTCCGATGGTGACACCCTCGAGTTCAAACGAGTCGCCGTCATATGATGTCGGTGTAAATTCAAGGGTTGTGTACGCTTTGCCGTTCCAGATAAAGGATATCCCCGAATCTGACACGGTGACGTTTTGCTTGCCTGACACCACCTGTACGTCAGGTGTGGAGTATATGCCGGTAAGCTCAAATGTGATTGTCTTGTCTGACAGTATGCCTACTGCCACTTCGGGCTCTCTCATTTCGGTAGTCGCTTGATTAGTTCCTGAAATTCATCGTGGGTGTATGCCACCTCGGCATATATCGCTGTCATCGTTTTTTCATCCAGTCGGTTATAGTCCTCGATTCTTGAGGTGATGAATCGCCCCATCATCTCAAGCGAGGCCGGACTGACCAGCATCTGCCCTTCGGCCGTACCATAGCACTCGGGGCGATGACGTTTGCGCGGGATTATGACAACGCGCGTCACTTCAGCATTCTTTCTGAACGCCACAACATTCATCATCGGCTCAGACGAGTCATCATCCTTAGGGAGTAAGCCTGTTACAGCCTCATACATCGGTATAATATCATTGTCACTCCTGATGTCTAAAATGAAATATCCGAACGGTGACATATTGGGGCGTGGAATGTATATGCTGCTTTTGCCGATTGCGGTGTGCTTTATAAGGTATTCATCCTTAATATTGAAATTATCTGCCCCGATATAGTCAACAGCCTGAAAATGCATATGGTCAGGAGCTGACGCCCCGCATTTAGGCCCGTTGTAGAAAATGGCCATCTCATACAATTTGCGGGCCAGTTGCACCATGTCGTGAATGCGGCTGCCGAGCGATTGCTGAACATGCTCCTTATTGACTATCGTAAAATGAATGTAATCAGCGGGATAGGGGTTGACAAGTATTTCATAGTCACCCCAGTCTACGGCATCCTGCTCTGACGGACGGGCCGACTTGCACAGGAAACAAGCCCGCTCCCCTCTGGCAATCGAGTCGAGATTGGCCGAGAGCGAGGCTTTACGGTAGTTCAGAAGTGTTTTTCCCGCTTTCCAAAAGCAGTTGTCAAATAAAAACTCCTTGGAGGGCGCAAGCTCAAATTTCTCGTGATTGTCGGAAAACAGCGGCCAATTCCTATTTTGGGAGTTAAAGAGTTTGTCGGCCTTGTCCTGCAAGCTCGGCATCATTTCTTTTCCTGACATTTCTTTCGGGCTTTAAGTTCGAGAGTGCGGATAGAATCCTTGTAATAATTGTTGCGGTTTATGCGGTCGCGGCTGAGTGCATGGTCGGTGTTGTCCTCCCATCGGCGGCACAGGTATAGCGATTCGTATATCCTCCCTATATGGTACTGACGACTGATGGCCAGCCCCATAGCATAATCCTCGCCGTAACATACATCGGGGAATCCGATGGAACGCGCTATGGGGGCGTAGAATGCCCTCGGTGCCCCAAGTCCGTTGATGCGGAGCGCGTTGTTGGCTCCGTTCTCATCAGTCCACTCGGCATGGTCAATGAGACCTGGAGGCAATATGTTGCGGCCAAAGTCGGTCAGAGTGTACGAGCCTATGACCATTGCGCAGTTCTCGGCTCTGAATTTGCCGACAATTTTTTGAAGAGTGTCGGGCGAACTGTACAGGTCGTCGCTGTCAAGCTGAACGGCGAAACGTCCGCAATATTCCGAGTTGATGGCTATATTCCAGCATCCGCCGATGCCGATTGAAGGGTAGGGCATATCGACCGTGCCGATTACATGCAGTTTTGAATTGGATTTGGCCATGTCGGCAAGAATTTCCGCCGTGCCGTCGTCGCTACGGTTATCCACCACGATTACGTTGTAGGGGAAATCGGCAATTTGACCGAGGGCTGAATTGACAGCGTCGGCGATAGTGCGTCGGCGGTTTCTTACCGGGATTATAACGCTTGCCTCGACCGGGAATACACCTTCAGACACATCAATGCTCTTGCGGTCGCTCGGGGATATGTATGCTCCGATTCTTTTCAGATGGTCGGTGGCGGCTCTTTCCATTTCCAACTGCGAGGTGCGGTTTCTTGGGTCGACATAGGCAAAATGAGCCTCCTCACTGTTGACATTGCCCCCCTTCTCGACATAGTAAAGCGGCTCGGGGCAATATGTCGGCGCGCCGATGCATGTGAGCCTGAGCCATAGGTCATACCATCCGGCTGCATCATATTCATGCATTGACTCCGCAAGTGCTTTTACCATGTCGGACGCTCTGACCATTACCATCTTTCCAAAATCAAAATCATCACGCAGCGAGCCCTCTTGCCATGGATTCACCCTGCGCAGTTCGCCATCCTCGATATAGTCACTGTAGACAAACGGAGCCTCTGACATCTCCAACGCCTGGCGCATACGTTCGCGCCCGCGGTAGCAAAAGGCGGTGCTTTCGTCAGTGAGATTTATGAGGATATATCCATCATGTGCGGTCAGATTCTTCAACGCCTGAGTGGATAGGCGTGAATGCTTTTTCGATGATTTTTCCATTGCGAAGAAATGTGTGATGATTGGGGCGGTTGGTTGATTACGATTTACGTTTGCGTTTACGGCGCGGTTCGCTTGTCGATGCAAGTTCGGCAGGCTCGCGGAACAGCATGATGCCGTCAGAATCTACAGTTCCCGGCAGAAGCGAATCCTCCTCGGGAGGCATTAGCGTACCTGCGATTACCTTTATCGCTTCACGCGCAGCCACGGCCACAGGCTTGACTGACAGGAATGACAGTATCTGAGCCATAAGCCGGGCGCGGGCTTGCGGCTCGGCAATCGTCTCATACGGAAATCCCATCGCCACGACCCTGTGGGTGTTTGATGCCATCGCTATTCCGGCGGCATAGTCATTCTCGGCATAGCGGAGTATGACCGTGCCGTGCGATGAGTCGGCCGGGGTAAACGTTTCAGGCGATTCAACGGCGTAACAGTCGGATGAGAGTGTCTGATTAAACCCGAATTTGAGGCCGCCGTTAAACTGCTGGAATTTCGACTTGACTTCCTTGACTTTGCCTGTCGCTGTGGCCTTAGCCTGACGCCAGTCTATCCCGAGCACACTGTGGGCAAATTCCCTGTCGGCCTGTGCCACTGACGGCATACTGAACTTATTGTCAAAGAGGTCGGTGCCTATGTAGCTGCCGCTTACAAACAGGGCCGACCCTGCGTCGGAAAGTTCGGTGAGCCGCTGCTTCATTTCTGCCGTAAACGGCTTATAGTGCGTCTTGGATGATGTGCCCACAGTAATCTCCTTCTGCTTTCCGAGTATGAGGTCCACGATACGGGGCGCGTCGGTCGACTTCACAAACGCGTCAGCACTCGAAGAGATGAACGAGTGACCGGCGGCGCGGATATCTACACCGTGGGTGTACACAAAATCAAAAGTGTTGCCTGCTATCACCTCGGTCTCATGAGTGGCGCGGCTTGCTCCGTGGCCGGGAGCATCGTTTGATTTCCAAGGCTCGTTGGGGCGGAATTCGGTCTGGGCTCCTGTGAATAGCACATCACTGATGTATGGCACGCCGTGGTCCTCTTCGTAATCGAATCCCACATGGCCATCACGATACACCTCCGCCGGGCCTGATACACGTGTGAAGCCGTTGACTATCGTCACCTGCTCCTTCCCGTCAGGTATATGGCAAAGGGCAAGCACCTCGGAGGGAAAACTACGGCCACCGTCGTTGGCGGCGACAACCTTGTAGCTGTATATACGGCTGTCCTCGGGCGTGACTGAAAGGTAGCAGTCGTCGGTAATGGCAAGTTCGGCAAACGCGCCGTCATCGACACGCTCATATACGATATAGTATTTCGCCTTGGCTGTCGGTTCAAGCGGGTCGTCGGTCGGTACCCATTTCAGCATATAGTCGCCGTTGCCGCCCGATATGGAGAACTGCTGCACAGGCAGAGGCTCCACCACATAGGGTGTGCCTTCGGTCTGATGCAGATATTTTAGCATACCTTTATATATGGCTCTGCTGACATGAAAGCGGAAATTTGGGTCAAGGCCATAGCGCATATCGGCAAAATTCTGATGGCTCAACAGCTCAAGCAGCATCGCCGGCACCTGAGGTTCGCGAGCCTCGTGATATTGCTTGTCGCGGAGCTTGCGGCGGGTCCACTGCGGGTCATACAGCTGCCATATGTCGTCGATGATTTGATTGGTGACCGTATTAGCATACGTCACTGATGTCTTGCGGCTCTTGCCGTTGCCGAGCGAGCCTCCCGCAGTCGACACGATAGGTAGAGTGCCTATTGTAGTGGTCTCGTCAGAAGTCGTACCGGCGTCGGTGTGAAGTGCGAATGATAAATCCACAGGTATGCCGAGCCCTTTCTGCCCGGGGAGCGACTTTGACCCTCCCGCAAGATAGTTCACCCACATGCCACGGGATTTATAGTCATCCTCATAGTCATTTGTGCCGTCGGTGATTGAGTAGACGCTTGAGGGGATGCCGGCCCACTGCATCCAGTAGCGTGCCCCCTCGGTAAAGCGTGGATATCCGCTCGTGCCGTCATTCTCGCTTCCGCCACGGTTGATGTTGCCTATGCCGCCGCCAATCTTCACAGCATCGGCTGTGACAATCTTATTATCCTCGTCTGATACGTTCAGCAGCTCTACCACAGGAGTTTTCCCCTTCTCAAACGGGAATGTGCCGAGATACACCCATGTGCCGCCACCCATCGTCTGGTTGACCTGAAACTCCTCAGTGCCGCGCAAAGAGTTCACCCTATAACGTGCGTCACGTGCACTTTCGGGTAATGATGCGTAACTTACGTAGAGCGCGTACTCGCCGCGTTTGGGTATGTCGGCTGTCCATGTCGCTGTCGAGGCTTTTGCGGCATCTTTCACGGTGGAGACACCGCGAAGAGTCCCCTGGTTGAACGGATTGGTCGTGCCGCTCAGGATGGAGTTTTTATATGCAAAGCCTTTGGTATTACTAATGGTGTTCCAATGTTTGCTTCCATCTTTCTCCTTGTAGCCGTTTTGTGCTCGGCCACCGTCGGCGTCTACAATTACTTCGACAGTGGATGTGTCACGCTCACGCGGCATCATCACATACGCTCCGGCATTCTCGAGCATCGGCACGAGATAGGGGTAAACGTAACTGACCGAATACAGGTCCTCGACGGTTCCGAGCAGACGGCCGCGCTGCCATTGCCAGCGGTCCTCCTTCGCATCGTAATAGCGGCCATGACTTGCCCACAGCGCGATGTTCTTGCCATCAAGTCCTTCGGGAGCATCGGGGGCATCGATGCGCGTGACAAACGGGCCGGATGTGCGAGGCTCGGCTTTTACTGTGTTTGTGACCTTGGCCTTCCGGCCGGTCTTTTTCCTTGGCTTGCGTTGGGCTGCCGGACAGGCTAAAGTCGTCACAAGCAATATTATGATGAGAGTCAGATAATGCTTCATATTCTTAGGGTACCGCTTATAGGTATAGAACAACCATGTCAAGCCTTTCGCATTACGCTTTGACATTATTTTCACTATAGGCGGTTCATTCGTCAAAATTACTAAAATATTGTCATTGCTCAAAGATTGTTTGTCAAAAATCAGACAGGATTGTAACATTCGGTCGCTTTGATTTTTATTTATGTCCGATAAGCCACATCTTGCATGGAAACTGAAAAATGATTATCTTTGCATGATTGTAAGCCTTCGGGCTGCATGTCATTTCAGTAAGAATAAAAAACTTTATAATCATATATGAAATATACAGTCCCCAGCAAGACGCTTCACTCGTTTGCATCGGCGGTGAGCAAGGTGATTAATGCCAAGAACGCCATCACAATTCTCAATAATTTCCTCTTCTCGATAAAGGGGAATGTCCTCACTATCACTGCATGTGACGGTGAGAATACGCTGTGCGCACGCATTCCCATAATGGACGTGGAAGGAGAGGGCGATTTCTGCATCGATGCCCGCCGTGTGGTAGAGCTGCTCCGCGTTATGCCCGAGCAGGAGCTACATTTCAATGTCGATGACAGCACTCTTGCCGTGGAGATGACTCACCCCAACGGTTCATACAAGTTCATGGGCCTTCCGGGTAGCGAATATCCCATACTCAAGAAGGTGGCTCAGGAAGGTGCCAAGACCTTCAAGACATCAGGCTCATCACTGCTGAGAGGACTTGAGTACACATCGTTTGCCGCCGGTACCGATATGCTCCGTCCGCAGATGACAGGCGTGTACTGGGACATCAAGCCCGACCGACTCATTTTTGTAGCCACCGATACACATAAACTTGTGAAGTTTGAGGACGAAAGCATCGTTTCGGGTATCGAGGGCTCGTTTATCCTCCCCAACAAGTCGACCAACGTGTTCCGCTCGGTGTTCAGCAAGGATGAAGAGGTGACTGTGACGCTTGACCCCGAGCGTGGCGTTACTTTCGAGACCGACACATTCACATTTGACAGCCGACTTATAAAGGGTCGTTTCCCCGACTACACACGTGTAATACCCGAGAACAATCCCTATACGCTCACTATCAATCGCCATCAGTTCACTACAGCTGTGCGTCGAGTGAGCCTCTTTGTCGATGAGGGTCACGGTCTAATCAAATTCCGCGTGACTCCCGACAAGCTGACTATCAAGGCGTCTGACAACGAATACAACACTTCTGGATACGAGACCCTCTCAGCCGATTTCACAGGCAACGAGATGATTATCGGTTTCAGCTCGAGCTATCTTACCGAGCTTGCATCGGTACTTTGGACTGACGACATCATCTTCCGTCTCGCCGACCCTTCGCGTCCGGCAGTGATAGTCCCCACCGAGGACAAGGCTGACACCAAGCTCACCATGCTTCTCATGCCCATGAACGTGCAGGAATTCTAAGTTATGCAGCTCAATCTTAAAAAACCGATTATATTCTTCGACCTCGAGACTACCGGCGTGGATGTCACTCACGACCGTATAGTGGAGATTTCACTTATTAAGGTGATGCCCTCGGGTGAGGAGATTGAAAAGACCCGTCGCGTCAATCCCGGCATACCCATTCCGGCAGAGGCTACGGCAGTGCATCATATCACTGACGAGGATGTGGCCAATGAGCCTACGTTCCGTCAGATTGCCAAGTCGCTTGCCAACGAGATGGTGGGTTGCGACATCGCCGGCTATAACTCCAACCGTTTCGACATCCCTATGCTCGACCAGGAGTTTCAGCGGGCCGGTGTGAAGTTTGACTTCTCCAAAGCGCGCTTTGTGGATGTCCAGACCATATTCCACAAGAAGGAGCAGCGCACACTTGTAGCGGCCTATCGTTTCTACTGCGGTAAGGAACTCGATGGGGCGCACTCGGCCAATGCAGACACCCGTGCCACTCTCGAGGTGCTCAAGTCGCAGCTCGACCGTTACGATGACCTGCCCAACGACATTGAGGAACTGAGCAAATACTCGCAGATAAACCGCAATGTCGACTTCATGGGTCGCCTGATATACAATGACGATGACAAAGAGGTGATAAACTTCGGAAAGCACAAGGGAAAACTTGCCGAGGAGATTCTGAAGAAAGAGCCGGGTTACTATGACTGGATTATGAAGAGTGACTTTGCCCAGAACACCAAGGATTGTTTCACACGCATAAGGCTGAGAATCAAATGAACGCCCTTCAGGGAAAGCACATTGTCTTAGGAATATGCGGAGGTATTGCCGCGTATAAGAGTGTCACGCTTCTGCGGCTGCTCATCAAGGCAGGGGCTGAGGTGCAGGTGGTCATTACTCCGGCCGGAAAGGAGTTTATCACCCCCGTCACGCTGTCGGCATTGAGCCACAAGCCGGTGGTGAGTGAGTTTTTCACTGCCAACACGGGCGAATGGCATTCGCATGTCGACCTCGGACTGTGGGCTGACTGCATGGTGATAGCCCCCGCCACGGCATCGACCATAGGCAAGATGGCCCACGGCATCGCCGACAATATGCTTGTTACCACATATCTTTCGGCCAAGAGTCCCGTCTTTGTGGCTCCGGCGATGGACCTTGACATGATGCGTCATCCCTCCACCCAAGCCAATCTCGCGCTGCTTGCTTCGTATGGCAATCATATCATAGAACCGGCAAGCGGTTATCTCGCAAGCGGACTTGAGGGCAAGGGACGCATGGAGGAGCCTGAGAATATCGTGAGCCATCTCGAGAGTTACTTTTCCCGCACATGTGACCTTTCCGGCAAAAAGGTGCTGATTACAGCCGGTCCGACTTATGAGAAAATTGACCCTGTAAGATTTATAGGCAACTATTCATCCGGCAAGATGGGCTATGCCCTTGCCGAGGAATGCGCCTCACGTGGTGCCGAAGTGACACTTGTGTCAGGCCCGGTGAGCGTCAAGGCCACGCATCCCGGCATCAATACTGTGCCGGTAGAGTCGGCCCGAGAGATGCTTGCGGAGTCTGAGAAGGTCTTCTCGCACAGCGATATAGCGATAATGTGCGCAGCCGTAGCAGATTATGCTCCGGCAAATCCGAGTGACCATAAAATCAAACGTGAGCATCAGGATGTGCCTGTGATTACGCTTGTCAAGAATCCTGACATCGCCGCCACTCTTGGAGCTGAAAAGAGAGACAATCAGCGACTTGTAGGTTTCGCCCTCGAGACGGACAACGAGGCTGTTAACGCGGCAGAAAAGCTGAGGAAGAAGAATCTCGACATGATTGTGCTGAACTCCATGCGTGACAAAGGCGCAGGGTTTGGTGTCGACACCAATAAGGTGGCCATCTTCAAGGCTGACGGCGATTGCGTGGATGTGCCCTTGAAAAGCAAGAGCGAGGTCGCCGTGGACATCGTGAACGAAATTGTAAAATCACTCTGATTCCCGGGGCATTTTCTCTAACGATAAAACCTGACAGCATGTTACGATATGTGTTTGCATTCATTTTAGCAGTGTCATTCCTGCGCCCTTCGGCTCAGGAGCTGAACTGTCGTGTTGAGGTGAACACATCACAGCTTGAAGGCACGAACAAATCGGTTTTTGAGAATCTGCAGAGCGCGATAAGCGAGTATGTGAACACCAATAAGTGGACCAACGCGCAATTCTCGCCCAACGAGAGGATAGAGTGCACGCTCTTCTTCAACATTACCGAATATGACGCCGGAGACGGCAAGATGTCGGGTACACTCCAAGTCCAAGCCATCCGCCCGGTGTACAACTCGTCATACACGACAACCCTCCTGAATTTCCGAGACTCAAAGGTCGATTTCAATTACATCGAGAACGAGCCTTTGGTCTATAATGAAGCCAACATGGAGAGTCAGCTGACTCAGATACTAAACTTTTATGTCTATCTGATTCTTGCCGTCGACTTTGACAGTTTCTCTCTGCATGGCGGAGACCCTTATTTCGAGCGTCTTGCCACCATTGTCCAACAGGCACAGTCATCGGGCGAGAGCGGATGGAAGGCTTTTGAGGATACGAAAAACCGTTCGGCGTTACTGAGCGCGTTTACCGACCCGTCCACACGCTCACTCAGAGACCTGACCTACAAGTATCATCTCCAGGGACTTGACCAGATGTCAGTGAGTCCTGACAAGGGTCGTAAGACTATTGACCGGTCGCTCGACATATTGAACGATATATATAAGGTGTCGCCGATGTCGGTGGGCCTGTCGCTGTTCAAGGACGCAAAGCTCGACGAGCTTGTGAACATCTACTCAAAGGCTACCCCCGAGGAGCGTGAACATGCCTATAAACTCCTTTCATCGCTCTATCCGACCGACGAGGACAGGATACGTAAGATTAAGGAAGAACAACAATAATACATCATCCCCTAAACTAATACAGCAGCATCGTGCTCGAGTCTCTTCACATATCCAACTACGCACTGATTGACCGCATAGACATACTGTTTCACGAAGGTTTCAACGTAATCACCGGCGAAACCGGTGCGGGAAAATCCATCATACTCGGTGCGCTTTCGCTTATTCTCGGCGGTCGTGCCGACACCCGTGTTGTTGCCGACCATTCCAACAAGAGTGTAATAGAGGCGGTGTTCACTGTCGATGAATATGACGAGCTGAAGCAGTTCTGCCTCTCAGCTGACATCGAATGGGATGATGACCGATGCATACTGCGCCGTGAGATTGCTCCGGCCGGTCGCTCACGTGCCTTTGTCAATGATTCTCCCGTGCCGTTGTCTAAACTCCAGGCAGTGGCGATGAGACTGATTGACATCCATTCCCAGCATCAGAATCAGCTGCTTGCTACACCTGAATATCAGTTGACTGTCATTGATACACTCGCCGGCAATAAAGCGAAACTTGCAGAATATACGGCCCGCTACAATGCGCTGCGCGATGCTGTAAGGCGGTTGAAGGCTATGCGTATGCAGGTTGAACGCAACCGTGAGGACGAGGAGTTTACGCGTTATCAGCTTGAACAGCTTGAGGAACTTGCCCTGTCGCCCGGCGAGCAGGAGGAGCTTGAGAACGAGAAGGAGGTCTTGACTAACCTTTCGACAATCAAGGACGCGTTGCAAAGGGCGACATCGGTACTCACGCGGGCTGACAGCAATGCAGTAGACTTGATTGATACAGCAATGGACGCATGCGAGGACCTTGATGGCGTTCTTAATGCCTCTGATGAGATTCCGTCGCGACTCGAGTCTGCCAAGATTGAGATTGCCGACATAGCATCTACGCTTGAGACCCTTGACGAGCAACTTTCTGCAGACCCCGGCCGTCTTGAGGCTATCGACGAGCGTCTCAACAGCATTTACACTCTTTGTCACAAGCACCGTCTTAACAACAGCGACGAGCTGATAGCACTCCGCGACACCTTGCGCAAAAAACTTGAGGACCTTGACAACAGTGATGACCGTGTGGCCGAGCTTGAAAAAGAGGCTCGCAGGGCCAAGGCTCTTGCTAAAGAGACTGCATTGGAGATATCCGAGTCGCGCAAAGAGGAGGCTGTGCGTTTTGCCGAACATCTGCGCGAAGTGGCCACTCCGCTCGGCATGAAGAATCTGAGGGTCGAGGTCGAGGTGCTTCCAGCAGATATGGGGCCTACAGGCATCGATTCGGTGACATTTATGGTGGCATTCAATAAGAATCAATCACTCATGCCGGTGGGCGATACGGCGTCGGGCGGTGAGATTTCGCGTCTCATGCTGTCTATCAAGACTATAATAGCATCAAGGATGTCTCTTCCGAGCATTATATTTGACGAGATAGACACCGGCGTGTCAGGTGACGTGGCCAACCGCATGGCCCTGATGATGCGTGAGATTTCCAAATCACTTCAGGTGACGGCCATTACCCATCTGCCTCAAGTCGCAGCCAAGGGAAATACGCAGTATCGCGTATATAAGGAGGATGATGAGAACTCCACGCACACGCGCATCATGCAGCTCACTCCCGAGCAGCGCGTCAATGCCATTGCCGAGATGCTCGGCGGAGCCACAGTTGATGACGCGGCACGCCAGGCTGCTATCTCACTGTTAAACAGCTAAAAACAAATAACACTTCAGTATGGAGAAAAGCGATTATATATATGGTATCCGTGCCGTCATTGAGGCAATCGAGGCGGGAAAGGAGATTGACAAGATTTTTATTGCGAAGGACCTGCAGGGTGAGCTTGCCGCACAGCTCGTGGGACTCGCGCGCAGGATGCATGTTGTGACCCAGCGTGTGCCGGTCGAGCGAATCAACCGCATAACTCGCAAGAATCATCAGGGTGTGCTCGCCATGATGTCGGCTGTTACATATCACCGCCTTGACCATCTCGTGCCTGAACTTTACGAGGCAGGAATTCTTCCGTTCGTGGTAATTCTTGACGGTATTACTGATGTGCGTAATTTCGGTGCGATAGCCCGTACATGCGAGTGCGCCGGAGTCGATGCTATCATAATCCCCGAGCATGGAAGCGTATCGGTAGGCGGTGACGCCATCAAGACATCGGCCGGAGCTTTGCACCACATCCCTGTGTGCCGTGTTGGTTCGACTGCGTGGGCTGTAAAGTTTCTGAAGGAGAACGGTTACAATGTTGTGGCTGTGACCGAGAAGTCTGAAATCAGTTACGTGGAAGGCGAGTACACTAATCCCGTAGCACTTGTCATGGGAGCCGAGGACACCGGCATTTCAGAAAACACTCTCGAGCAGTGCGATACTAAGGTCGGCATCCCGATGTTTGGAAATATCGGCTCGCTGAATGTGTCGGTTGCGGCAGGTGTGATGATATATGAGGTTGTGCGCCAGCGACTTCAGGCCAATCTTGAAATAATATAACAGCGAGAGCAGGTATTTACCACACTCATTCCGAATTTTAGCCGAGCGTATATGCCGATTCGGTTATAATCAATACTTTGGAGCCATCCTTGAGGGTGGCTCCAAAAAGCATATTGTCACCACCTTCTTGTACTTTAAGTTTCTTGACCAGCTCGGGAGCCGAGAGTGGAAAGTTTCGGGTTATGACATTGATTTTCGGATATTTTTCGCGCACATTTTTTACGGCAGCCTTATTGAATGGCATGACCTCGATTATACGGAAATGCAAACCGGGAAATTCAGGCCTCACAGTTTTCGATACATATAGATGCGTGGAGGCATGAAGTTTGTCATATCCGGCCACAGCTCCGCCTGTGCCTTTCATTATAGCGGGGTAGGGCTGCAAGAGATAACATCCGGGGGCGGGGACAGCATATGACATCACATCTGACTTGACTGCGGAGTATGTGCCGTGTCCCACTGTAATACAGCTTACGGAGTCGTCATTTTGAGTGGCGGAAATTTCAAGCACCACCTCCTTGCACTCTCGGTTGGTTCCGATTACCGAGACCTTGCACGACTCTATGCCCAGCTCGCGTTTGGCTGTCGCGATGTCAACCATAGGAGAGGCTTTGATAATAAGACGCCTGCATCGTGAAAGCAACAGCGGTAGGATGGCGGTGACATCAGGTGCACATTGACTCAACGCGAAGTGTCTCCCTGTGTTGTCGCGGCGAGCCGGGTCAATGAAGATTACATCGAAACGTTCATCCTCATTTTCTGCAAGCCATCTCACGGAATCCCCCTCGATAATCCTTGCTTTGTTATCCAAGCCTAATGAGACAGCATTATGACGCAGAGCCTTGACGGCGTCAGGCGATAGCTCGATGGCCGTGACGGAGCAACCTTTCATCGCGAAGCGGAACGCATCAATGCCAAGCCCTGCCGTCATGTCAAGCACTCGCTCACAGCCATCTACCATTTCAGCATGAATGTCGGCTACATCATCCGAAGTTGACATTTCTGCGAGGGCAGGTGAGGGAAATTCAAAGCTGTCGCACGTAAGTGTTCTTGCCAACTTTTTGGCGCACTTGTATCGGCATTCCATCTGAAGTATGGAATGCAGCTTTTCAGCATTGCCGTGGTATTTCAGTCTCAGTCGGCTGAAGTCCTCGCTCATTTTGCAGATTCGTGTTGGACTTTAAAAACGAGTGACTATTCTTTTTCGCCAAACATATTCTTGGGCTTGGTGGCCTGGAAATCCTTTATATAGTCGGGCGTGCAGTAGGCCGTGTCAAGGAATTCTCTGCGTGAATAGGCCTGTTCGCTCAGTGCAATCATGTCGATTGCGAGCGGCACTATGTCGGGAATAAACTCGGCATTAGGCGCGGCAATGACACTCTTGGCTTTGGCACTTCCGTCTCCGAAGAAGAACACTTTTCGGCCGGTTGAAAGTATATCGGCATAGCTTGACTCATCGAGTATTAGCGGAGCCTTATCCATCATCGGTTCAAGAGAGAAATCGTAGGCGCATGTGTAGACCTCCATACGGCGCGCATCTACCATAGGCACAAAAATCTCATCACCAACGAGACCGTCGTGCGTGAACATTACCTGACAAACAAGGAGTTTGAGGGTATCAATACCGATTAACGGCACGTCCAAAGCGTAGGCAAGTCCCTTGGCCTCAGACAGACCAATTCTAAGGCCGGTGTAACTTCCGGGGCCCATAGATACTGCGACTGCTTCGATTTTCAACTCCTTTTCGGCCGCAAAATCGAGGCAGTATTTGATATAGTCGCTGAGAAGTGCGGCCTGATTACGCCCGTCAAGGTCTTCCTGGTGGGCAAGCACCATACCTTCAGCAGTCAGGGCAACTGACGTGGCCGCTGCCGAGGTCTCTATATTTATGATTACAGCCATAATGCTATTCTTAATATCCCACAATTACTCCTCCTGAAACGCACCGTTGGCAAGGAGTTCGCGATAACCTTTGTTGAAATAATGACGTTCGAAATCTTTGGGCCGCAGTATGCGGGAATCAAAAATGACAAGGTCGAGGTCTATCGGCACTACTCCTTCCTCGCTTGAAACCCGCGTCCGGCCTTGCAGACTTTCCCAATCCTTCAGAAACTTTATGAGTGCCGCGCTACCCACAGGTGAGAGACCGTGCACTACAGCATTGAGATACGGAGCATCCTTGCCGTTATATGCCTCAGACTCATAGACAGTTGATACGGAGCACTTGGTCAGATAGCCGCATATGTGGTCAATGGCCTGATTAATCTGAAATTCCCGGTCGGGAGTGTTACTTCCGAGACCGATGGTACAAGAGACGGGATAATCCATATTCTTATGCTTTTATTATTCTTGTTACTGCTGGATGCCTTTCATGGTCAGGGCTATACGGCCACGGGCCACATCGATGTCGATTACTTTGACATTCACACGCTGACCTATTGACACGACATCGGCCGGCGATGATATGAAGCGGTCGCTTAGCTGCGATATGTGCACAAGACCGTTCTCTTTCATTCCAAGGTCGACAAACACGCCGAAAGCCGTTATGTTATTCACCTTGCCGGTAAGCTCCTGCCCAATATGAAGGTCGTCGATTTTCCTTACGGCGTCATCATAGACAGGCTCCTCGGCTGTCTCACGCGGGTCACGTCCGGGTTTCTCAAGCTCAAGGATGATATCGGTGAGCGTAGGCAGACCTGTGTCTTTTGTGACATAATTGTCAAGTTCAATCTTGTGCAGAAGGTTCTTGTCGCGGGTGAGCCTTTCGACATCTGCCTTGACATCCTTTGCCATCTGCTCGACAAGCGCGTAACGCTCGGGGTGCACGGCGGTGTTGTCAAGCGGATTGGTTGCATCGGGAATCCGCAGGAATCCTGCACACTGCTGGAATGCTTTTTCACCCATGCGAGGCACATTCATAAGTTCGGCGCGTGTGGCAAACGGACCATTCTCTGCGCGATACTTTACGATGTTTGCGGCAAGCGATGGGCCTATGCCTGACACGTAGCTCAACAGCTGTCGAGATGCCGTATTCACATTGATACCCACCGAGTTTACGCATGTCTCAACTACATAGTCAAGTGACTCCTTGAGTTTATTTTGGTTCACATCGTGCTGATACTGGCCAACACCGATGCTTTTCGGGTCAATCTTTACAAGTTCGGCAAGCGGGTCAAGCAACCTGCGGCCGATTGAGACGGCGCCTCTGACAGTTACATCCTCATTGGGGAATTCCTCGCGGGCCACTTCAGACGCAGAATAAATCGATGCACCCTGCTCGTTGACCATGAATATTTGGACTCGACGAGGGAAGACCACATCACGGAGAAAACGCTCGGTCTCACGTCCGCCTGTGCCTGTGCCTACAGCTATTGCATCGATACGGTAACGGTCAACCATGTAGCACAACGCATCAGCTGACCCCATAAAATCGTTGGCGGGCGGGGTGGGGTAGATTACCTCATGGTCAAGCAGATTGCCCTGCTCATCGAGGGCCACCACCTTGCACCCTGTGCGATAGCCGGGGTCTATGGCGAGTATTCTCTTTCTGCCGAGCGGGGGCGACATGAGCAGCTGACTCACATTATCGGCAAACATTTGTATTGCGCTTGCATCGCTCTTATCCTTTACAGTTCCGGCAATCTCATTCTCGATAGACGGACGCATCAGCCGTTTGTAGCCATCCTTCACTGCGGCTCGAACAATATCGGCAAGAGCCGCGGGTGCTGTGGCGCGAACAAACATTCGATTTAGACGGTCCATCATGTCTTCATCCTCTATTGAGATGCTCACTCGGAGTATTCCCTCCTCCTCGGCACGTCTGATTGCGAGATAGCGATGTGAGTTACATGTGCGCAACGGTTCGGTGAAGTCAAAATAGTTCTGATATTTCGCTCCTTCCTCCTCTTTCCCTACAATCACCTTGGCAGATATGGATGCCGAACGCTGATAGCGCGCCCTGACTATATTGCGGGCTTTTTCACTTTCGCTTACCCATTCGGCTATAATATCCGACGCACCGGCCAGGGCCTCGTCAGATGTTTTCACGTCACCCTTCACAAATTTCGCAGCCATGCTCTCAGGCGATGACGCTGATGACTGTGACATTATCATCTTGGCAAGCGGTTCAAGCCCGAGAGCTCTCGCCGCCTGAGCGCGGGTGTTACGTTTAGGCTTATATGGCAGGAAAATGTCTTCAAGGACGGTTGGGTCAAGCGTCTCCTCGATTCGTGCATCAAGTTCGGGAGTCAGCGCGTTGTTATCTTTTATGACCTGACGGATATACTCTTTTCGTTTTTCAATCTCGAATAGAGCATCATGACGCATTTTTATATTGTGGACCGTGACCTCATCCATTCCGCCCGTGGCTTCCTTGCGATAGCGGGCTATAAAGGGCACCGTGGCACCGTCGTCGAGCAGACGCAGACAGGCCGCCACATGTTTGCGAAGATATGTACCGAGTTCTTTAGTGATTATGTTAGCGTGTACGTTGACCATTAAAGAATGAAATTGTAAAAATTATGTTTATTCTATGGACAATAATTATTTATGTCGGAGTGTGAGGACCGTTACTTCGGGGAATGCACCGATTCGGGCAGGAAATCCTACCGTACCTGCCCCGATGTTGACGTATAGCTGATGTGTGGAATCAGCGTCGGCATACAGTCCTCCCCATGTCGGATAGCGCATGGCCGCAGGTGACAATCCAGCAACCTCCATTTGCATGGCGTGGGTGTGTCCTGACAGTGTCAGGGGTATGTTAATATCCATATTGCCGGATATAGAGTCGGTCCAATGGGCAGGATTATGTGTCAGAAGCACTTTAAATAACGAGTCGGAAGGGGTAGGGTAAGCCTTCGTCAGAGAGCCGTACATCGGGAAGGGAGGGTCGCCGATATTCTCCACGCCTATCAGTGCTATCGAGTCAACGCCATTGTGTATATATGCAGTAGCGTTGTTAAGCATTTTCCATCCCATAGACGATTGAAGGTCTTTGAGATATCGGACGCTCTTTCTCTTGTCGGCAGCTGAGTCCCATGTGGCATAATCTCCATAATCATGATTTCCCATGATGGAATATACGCCATCCTTAGCCCTCAGTCGGCTCAATGGGGCTGCGTGCGGAGTCAGTTCGTATGACCGCGAATTTACGATATCGCCCGTGAACACAACCAAGTCAGGCGACAGGCTGTTTATTTCATCCACAAGGCGTGACACGAATGCGGTATCATTGCCGAATGTCCCGGTATGAAGGTCGGAGATTTGCACTATCCGATATCCGTCAAAACTTTTCGGGATGTCAGTACGCGCGATTTCCACCTCACGTACATCAATCATAAATCGGTCGACCAATGCTCCCCACCACATAACTGCAAACGTAAATACCGACACCACAAATGCGATAACCGATATCGTTTTTATTCGCTTTCGGTGAACCACGCACGGGATGCATGCTATCATGTCGATAATGACATATATATATTTTGCGATATATACTGACAGGAATGTGTAAAGCATCCACATGACCGTCAGCAGCATCTCATTGTCACCTGCCTTACGGGGCAAAGCTATCGCGCAAACAAGCAATGCGTAAAAAACTACGGCACTCCATTTCTGCAATCTGCCCCCAAATTTATTTTTAAGGCGGTTTCTGAGAGCACGATATATGTACGCATCAGAAAATACGCTCAGTAAAATAAAGATTATCAGAGGAGTCCAGGGGATACGCATGGCAGGGATAGAGTAGGGGATTGATGACTATAGCTTATGTCAGCAATAGCCGGCGGCAATTAACTTGTTGCGCAGAGGATTGGCATACATGGTGTACATATACGTGCGCAGGAAATTACGTTCCTGAACAGTAATGTCGGGCACGTCGATTTTATCAAGCTGACCCTCGATATATGCCGTCACTTTGTCGGCTTCTTCCTGAGAATAACGCTCGGCATACATATCGCTGTCAAAGGCTCGGTCATATGACACATAATTTATCGGGAAAATCTTGTATCCGCCATGTATTCCGCAATCGATATTATGGCATGCGCGGCGCAACACCTCCTGCTTGTCGCAATCCTCAGGCAGTGATTCTATAAGCGATGATATGCAGGATGCAAAGGCAATGTGTACACGACCCTTGAATCCGAGCAGACCGGTCTCCATAGAGAAAAGGTCGTCGTGCTGCGACTTCTTGAACTCCGGGTCACGATGCTTGAGCAGGTATTCACGAGCCTTGAGATAATCGTTGGGGTCAAACTCATATGAGATTGACACCGGGAATATATTCAGCGATGCAATGCTCTCTGCTGCAGTGCCTTTGCCACCGAGGGCCAGCATCTTTATCACACTTTCCTGCGTATGGTCGCTTGAATCCTTGGCACGGCCCTGACGTTGTGCAATCCATATGCTCTCATTCTTTTCGTGAAGGGCGTAATGGATATATGCCGACAGCTGTTTGGCGGCCTCAAGTGCCTGACGTGTAGGAAGATTACGCTTTACGATAAAACTGCCGTTGAGCTTCACGAGATGAGTTATCCACTCGTATATCAGCAGGTTATCACCGATTGCCACCTCTGAAGTCTTCATGCCTTTGCGCAGGAAGCAGAGGTTTATAAACGATGCGTCAAGCACAATATCCCTGTGGTTGGATATGAATGTATATGATTTGTCAGTCTTAACATTTTCAATTCCTGACGTGGTTATGCCTGACGTAGTATGTGCCTCAAGCTCCTCAAGGAACTTTTGCATTATATTAACCTGAAACTCCCTCTTGTTTTTGCTGGAACTCAGTAGGGCTACAAACTGGTCATAATCCACATCGGGCAACACCCAGCGCACAGCGTGTTCAAAACCGGGCTCTTTTACCATTTCTGCAATCCGCGACGCGAATTGAGTCTCATCATAAGGAGCAATTTCTGTATAATCTAATTCTTGTGCGTCCATTACGCGCTTTGATATTATTATATATAATATATAATGAATAGTCGAAACAATAGTTGGGTCAAAGGTAGACTTTTTTGCCTTAATATGCAACTCAGGCTACTCAAATTAAATCTTTTTAAGAACGACAAGGTCGGCCCTTACCATTTAGAATGGCAAATGCCGACCAAATCATGACGATGTCTGAACCGATACGCGATGACGCCTGATAGGAGAGCGTATTTCGCGTATAATGATTCATCAATCAATAATTGACGTAAGGCCATTTTACATAATACTGATTATGGGAACATCATTAGTGGCGCATGAGCAATAGTTTCATTGGCCATATGCCGAGCCTATGCGACATTTTATAGGCAATTTTATAAGGCAAGGAAATTCCAGGTTGCCTACATTCCCATTCGCACACCTCGGGGAAAATTTTGAGCCATTTGTCAAGGGTGTCCTTACGAAGATATAAATTTTTTATATCACGTTTATATCTGAGCAACATTGCGAATCGTTTGCTGTCATATCCTTTGCCTCTCATGAAATCGTCAATCAGATTAAGGCACTTTACGCGTTGTTCAACAATTTCAGGCTTGTCGATTATGGCTGTCATCGACTGTTCAACCCCTTTCCTGTAATGATACTGCGAACCTGCGACATGACCGATTGTTTTAGAGACTGCAAACACACGGCTCATAAATCCCACATCTTCCGAGCAGTTTATGTCAGGGAAAAATGTCAGGTTATTTGCTACAATGACTTCGCGCTTGACTAAATGATTCCAAACACACATTAAATAATATGATTCACTATTTAATACATCATATGGCCTTGCAACCGTCGGCAACGAATATTTAGTGCTCTTATTTGTCTCTTCTTCAATTATATAGTCGCATGAGATTATATCTACGTTACCGCCATTTGTAGCATTATACATCTCTTCATAAAGCGTACTGTCTACCCAATCGTCAGGGTCACAGTGGATTACATACTCTCCCGTTGCGAGCCTTAATCCTGCATTTCTCGCCGCCGCCTGTTTGGAATTACGCTCTAAGTTGATGATTTTGACCTGGTTGCGGCGTGCAGGGAACTTCTCGATAACATCATTCAATATGTCCATAGATTTGTCGGGAGTACAGTCGTTGACAAATATGAACTCCATCTCATCGAGAGTCTGCGAAAACAATGACTCCGCGCATTTCGCTATGGCGAATTCGGCCCGGTAAACCGGGATTATTACTGATACTTTAGGCTGCATGATTGCAATTTTGTTACAAATGTATTAATTATCGAGCACAAAACATCATGTATCGTAGCAAAAATTTGGAGTGAAACGTAATTTAATATAAATTTGCACAAAAGACCAAGATTTTACTTGTAGTATTTATCTCTTCCCGACATATTCACACACCATTACTAATGCAGCCGCTATTTTCTATTATTACGGTCACATTCAATGCTTCAAAAACGCTCCCGGCCACTCTTAAAAGTGTAAAGGAGCAGACGTGTCAGCTATATGAGTATCTGATAATTGACGGATTGTCGTCAGACGACACGGTTGAAATTGCTGAAAATGCCGGAATCAGTAATTGTACGGTGATTTCAGAGCGTGACCGAGGTTTGTATGATGCGATGAACAAGGGTCTTGGTCTGGCAAACGGCGATTATGTGATATTCCTGAACGCAGGTGACACATTCCATACTCCTGATACTCTTCAGCATTTTGCAGATGCTGTACTTGACAATGATTATCCCGGTATAGTTTACGGCCAGACCGATATTGTGGATTCCAACCGCCGTCGATTACGCCCCCGTCATTTCAGTGCCCCCGAAGTCCTGACGCTCGAGAGTTTCAGTAACGGCATGGTGGTGTGCCATCAGGCGTTTGTAGTATTGCGCAAACTTACCAACAACTTCAATACACGGTTCAAATTTTCAGCCGATTACGAGTGGTGCATAAGATGTCTGCAACGTTCACATCGCAACTATTACCTTGATGAAGTCGTGATAGACTATCTTGACGAGGGCGTGACGTCGCAGAATAAATGGAGCTCGCTTTGGGAACGGTTTGACATCATGTCGTATTACTACGGCCTCTTCCCTACCCTGCTCAATCACATCAGGAAAGTTGCCGGAGCATTGCGCGATAAATTTAGAGCATAGATTGAATAGCCCTCACGTTTATCAGATTTTGACTTTGTCAGGATTCTTGGCTATAAATTCTTTCCAGGACTTCGGCCCTGACGAAGCCACCGGCCTTGAAGACTCATAGAAATGGCACATGGCAGCGGCAAGTCCGTCAGTAGCATCAAGTTCAAGCCCTTCAAGCTGAGAGGAAGATATGGCGAGGATACGTCTCAGTAGTTCTCTCACCTGCTCCTTTGATGCCGCACCGTTGCCGGTAATAGCCATCTTTATTTTTCTCGGCTCATATTCCGAGATGGGGACATCCCGAGAAAGTGCCGCAGCCATAGCCACACCCTGCGCACGGCCGAGTTTAAGCATGGATTGTACATTCTTGCCAAAGAACGGAGCCTCTATTGCCATCTCATCCGGCAAGTATTGCTCTACAAGCCCAAGCACACGTTCATAAATGCGGCGAAGACGCAGATAATGGCTCTCAAACTTATCCAGTTTGACCACTCCGAGAGCAATCAATGAAGGCTTTTTCCCCGACACCCCTACGACACCATATCCCATGACATTTGTGCCCGGGTCTATTCCGATTATAATTTTGTCATAGTTCTTAATGCCGGTCATGACATCAGTTTCTCCATATATGTAGTGAAAAAGAGCACTCTCTGCCCGAATTTTTGTCCCAACTGCCCGCGCAAGTCTGCAGCGTGGGTGTCATGCCATGATTGAGCAGAAGCCATGTCTTCGGCTATCAACTGCACGGCATATCCGGCCATACCCTCCTGCGGTTCGGCAAGTATCTTGGCCATGCTCGGTTCTGTCAGTTTCCCCTCAGCTATCGCTGACGGAAAATACTGCCCCGACACCCATTGACGAAATTGTTCGTCAACGGACTCGTGCACATAAAATGTCGTATTAAGTATTATCATGCTTCTTCTACTTGCGGTTTGCGCGCGGCCTTGAGATAGCACGCGACAAAGATTGATATTGTGAGTATGACGCCTCCTGCGATGGCTATAATCTTGTCAGACAGTCCTAAGAACTGAGGCGACAGGAACACGAAGTATGACACAATAAATGTCATAACCAAGGCCGGGATAAGTGCCACCCAATAGTTCTTGCCCTCCTGCACGAGCCATACATATATAGCCCACAGTGTTACTGTGGCAAGGGTCTGATTTGCCCATGCGAAGTATCGCCATACAATGCCAAATTCGACAAACGTGATGCCAAGGCCCACGATGAACAGCGGCACGCATACAACGAGACGTTTGATTATCGGCTTTTGGTCGTAGTTGAAAATGTCAGCGACAATAAGCCTGGCTCCGCGAAAAGCGGTGTCGCCTGATGTTATCGGGGCGGCTACGACTCCAAGCAGTGCGAGTATAGCACCGATGCTTCCGAGCGTAGTGTTGGATATGACATCTACTGCCCACGCTGCGTTATTGCCATGTTCGGCCAGCTGCTCTCCGAGTCCCGTCGGGCCGTGGAAGAATGCCATAGCAATTGCCGCCCAAATCAAGGCGATTATGCCCTCTGAAATCATCGAGCCGTAGAATACCGACTTACACTTCTTCTCGCTTGTCACACACCTGGCCATCAACGGCGACTGTGTGGCGTGAAAGCCAGAGATGGCTCCGCAAGCAATTGTGATAAACAGTGTCGGCACGATCGGCAAAGTCTCAGGGTCAAGCTGGAAATTATGCAGTGTGGTCAGTTCGGGAATCTCGTACTGTCCGGAGAACAGCACAATCAATATGCCGAGAGCCATCGCCACAAGTGCCACTCCAAACACGGGATATATCTTTCCTATCACCTTGTCTACAGGAAGAAGCGTCGCAATGATATAATATGCAAGAATGATGTACACCCAAGCCTGCATGGGCACACCGGCCACCATTGTCGACAGTAGCTGGGCCGGGCTGAGGATGAATACGGCACCGACAAGCACCATAAGTGCTATGGAGAATACTCTCACCACGTTGCGCGTGCTTGTGCCGAGGTATATGCCTATTATTTCAGGGAGGCTCTTGCCATCATGGCGAAGTATGAGCATGCCGGATAAATAATCGTGCATAGCTCCGAAGAAAATGCATCCAAGTGTTATCCACAAAAAAGCCACGGGGCCGAAGCATGCGCCGAGAATAGCACCGAAAATAGGTCCTGTTCCGGCGATGTTGAGCAGCTGTATCAGAAACACCCTCCAACGGGGCAGTTTCATATAGTCCACTCCATCCTCAAGCCTCAATGCCGGCGTAAGGTTGGAGTCATCGGCTTCGGCAAGGCGTTCCAGGTATGTTCCGTAGGTGAAATATGCTACTATAAGCAGTGTAAGGCAGATTATAAAAGTTACCATTATGAGAGTAAATGAGTTTTTGTTAACTTGTTACCGATGTCAAAAGTACCAGGGATGATTGATAATCCGGGTAATCCCGTCAGAGGGAATCATCCCTCCGATACGTGAAGCACCCCTGTAGAACCGTTTTGAAAAGTCAGGGTCGTCATTGTCCATACGATTGACCTTAACCCTGCCGGATGAATGGATATATGTACCGTTGCTGTCATATACCGCCACGTGCGATATACGTCCGTCAGGAGTGTTGCTGAAAAACAGCAGGTCAGCCCGTGACAGCGATGCCGTGTCATCAGGCTCAATACGTTTGCCTATATTTATTTGTTCGCGCGCATCACGAAGGGTGAGTATGCCGTTGGCATAATAGGCCACTCTGACAAGCCCCGAACAGTCAACCGACTTAGTTGAGCAAGCTCCCCATAGATAAGGGGTTCCCATCAGATAGTAGCAACGGTCAAGGATGGCATCGGCGTCAAACGCCTGTGAGGCCCATTGTTCAGCCGGAACGACGGCTGACGTCCTGACCCATCCTGCCCTACCGTCAGGCAGCGTTACCCGCGAATAATCTCCTGCACCAATCGTGCCCTCAATGATTGAGCCGTTCACCAGTTCCGATACAACTGCGCCACGTGATTGCTGACTCAGCGTGTCGAAATACACTTTGCACTCATCCATCGAGATTACTGCGAGCCGCGACGCTTTACGCCATTCAGCCATCTCGGCATCAGATTTTCTTACCGTGCTTGAGACATTCACGTAGCCCTCATATCCGTCAGGTGCCTTCAGCCTCAGCCATTCGCCACCGTCATCATCAAGTATCTGCATAGGCATTCCCATGATAGCTTGCGAAGTCATTTCCGTGGCATGCCCCTTCCCGTCGCGAATGCATGCAACGGGAATATTTATCTGCACCCATTCAGAGGGAGATTGGGCAAAAAGAGTCAACGGGATAACACTTGCAAGGAGTGATATGATGGTTTTCATGTAAATAAAACGCGAAATTATAACTTTTATTCCCTCGATAGGAATAAATTTCTCGCATTTTCAGTCGTGATGTCCGAAATTGTATCGATGTCTACCGACAATGCTGCCGCAACAGCCTTTGCCGTCTCAGTCATATACGCTGTCTCGTTTCTTTTTCCGCGATACGGCACCGGGGCGAGATATGGCGCATCGGTCTCGAGAAGTATGCGCTCGGCCCCTATTGTCGGCAGCACTTCACGCAACTTTGAGTTTTTGAATGTGACTATTCCGTTTATGCCAAAATAGAAATCACCTATGCGGCGTATGCGCTCCACATCATCAGTGCTTCCGCCGAAGCTGTGAAACACACCTTTGACTTTCCCATTCACATTGCCAAGCACTTCGAGCACCTCGTCAAGCCCTTCGCGGCAATGTATGATTATCGGCAAATCCATTTCAATGGCCTTATCGACCTGGATGGCAAACACATCCATCTGCTCGTTGCGATATGTCTTGTCCCAGTAGAGGTCTATGCCGATTTCACCCACAGCTGCATAGCCGCCGTTTTCAAGCTCTGACATCACGATGTCAAGTGCCTCCTTCCAGCTGTCATTGACTTCGGTCGGATGCAATCCCATAGCCATCAATGTCGTGCCGGGATACTCTTCATGTAGCCGTTTCATCGGCGCGATTGTTCCGCAATCGACATTCGGAAACATCATCATTCCCACGCCTGCATCCTTTGCACGAGACATGACCTCGGCCCTGTCCGTGTCAAATTCAGGCAGGTATAAATGGGTATGCGTATCGAAAAGCATCATTTATCGCGGGTGGCCGATTTTAAAGCGAGGTCCATGAAGAATGCGCGGGCCTCGGGGCTGAGTTCCATGTGGTCGAGATTCTTGATGGCCGAGTCGATATACGCGCTGATAAGCTCATGTATACGCTCGGGCAATCCGAGAGTATTATATATCTCGCGCACTTTCTCAATCTTGCCCTGTGGGTCGTCAGTCTTGCCGAGCAGTGATGTGATGGTGCCGGTGGTGTCCTCACGCATGGCCATAATCAGGAGCCACGTCTTCTTGTCATTGAGGATGTCACCTCCGATAGCCTTTCCGAATGTCTCGGGATTGCCGTATGTGTCAAGATAATCGTCCTGGAGCTGGAATGCGAGCCCGAGATTCACACCGTAGTCAAAGAAGCGCACCTGAGTCTCAAACGGCGCACCGGCCATCAGGGCACCCATACCGCAAGCGCAACCGAGGAGCACCGATGTCTTCAGACGTATCATCTCCATATACTCCTCCACCGTCACGTCAGTACGGCTCTCGAAATCGACATCAAGCTGCTGGCCCTCGTAGATATTCATAGCGGTACCGTTAAACAGTTCGAGTGCCTGCTGCAGATGCTCTCCCGCCTTGACGGCGAGCAGCATCGTGGATGTCGTGAGCATGGCGTCGCCTGAGAGAATGGCTGTGTTCTCGTCCCATTTGATATGCACGGTCGGACGTCCTCGCCTGACATCAGCCCTGTCCATGACATCGTCATGAAGCAGGGTAAAGTTGTGAAACATCTCAATGGCTATGGCCTGATGCACCGCAGTCTTCGGGTCCTTGCCCATCGCCTCACATGCGGCGAGAGCCAGCACGGGGCGCAAGCGTTTGCCTCCGCAGTCGAGCGTATAGCGTATGGGGTCATATAGCCCGGCCGGTTGCTCGGGCAGTCTCAGGTTGGATATGGCGTCCTTTACTATCTGAAGATATTCGCTGTAATCCTTCATCTATATTGCGTGTGGAAATGTGATTGACTTATATTCGGTTCGTGGTTATTGAGAAGCCTACTTGCGACGGCGTTTCTTCTTACCGTGCGACTTATCGGCAAGCACCTCTTTGGCTGAACCTTTCTTGCCCATGTAGTCCTCGCCCCTCAGAGCATTGCCCTGGTCATCGAGAAGCACAAAGTCGAGCTGCTTCTTCTCAAGGTCGGCACGTGCCACCTTGATGTCTACATTGTCGCCAAGGCGGTAGCGGTGGTTGCTGCGGCGACCTATGAGACAATGATTCTTCTCGTCGAAATCATAGAAATCATCAGCGAGGTCACGCATCGGCACAAGGCCCTCGCACAGGTTGTCGTTAAGCTCGACATACAGGCCCCACTCGGTCACGCCCGATATGATGCCCGAATATGTCTCGCCAAGATGCGACTGCATGTACTCGACCTGCTTGTACTTGATTGACGCACGCTCGGCATTGGCGGCCAACTGCTCCATCTCGCTCGAATGCTTGCACTGCTCCTCGAGTTTCTGAATCACCACGCTACGTCCGCCGGCCATATATCGTTCGAGCAGACGGTGAACCATCATGTCGGGATAGCGGCGTATGGGCGATGTGAAGTGGGTATAATAGTCAAAGCCGAGTCCGTAGTGGCCGATATTGTCAGTGGTGTATATCGCCTTGGCCATTGAGCGGATGGCAAGAGTTGCGAGATAATTCTCCTCACCCCTACCCTTTACCTCGGCAAGCATCTTGTTGATGCTGCGGTTGATTTCGCGCGGAGTGCCCGAGGCCTTCACCTTGAATCCGAAACTGCGCGCTATTGCCGACAGGTCGGCCAGTCGCTGAGCATCGGGCGCGTCGTGCACGCGATAAACAAATGCCTTGGGCTTCTTCTTATCCTTGGGCTTGCCCACATAGGCCGCGACGGTCTTGTTGGCAAGAAGCATAAACTCCTCAATGAGTTTGTTGGCGTCCTTTGACACCTTGAAGTATACGCCAAGCGGCGTGCCGTCGTCCGATATGTCGAATTTCACCTCTGCGCGGTCAAAGTCAACCGAGCCCTCCTCGTAACGCTCCTTACGGAGCACTTTAGCCATCGAGTCAAGTGCGAGAATAGCCTCCACACAGTCGCCCATGCCGGTCTCTATCACGCTTTGAGCCTCCTCGTAACTGAATCGGCGGTTTGACTTAATGACAGTGCGGGCTATCATAGAGTTATACACCTTGGCCTGGGCATCCATCTCGAATATCACCGAGAATGCGAGTTTCTCTTCGTCAGGGCGGAGCGAGCAGATGCCGTTGCACAAATGCTCGGGAAGCATGGGCACGACACGGTCAACGAGATAGACCGAGGTGGCACGTTTCTGCGCCTCCTTGTCGATTATGGAGTCAGGCTTGACATAATGGGTCACATCGGCAATATGCACACCCACCTCATAGCGTCCGTTCGGAAGCTGGCGGAATGAAAGCGCATCGTCAAAGTCCTTGGCATCGGCCGGGTCAATGGTGAATGTCAGCACATCGCGCATGTCTACGCGCTGGGCAATGACATCTTCAGTAATTCCTGCGCCGATTTTATCGGCGGCTTTCTCTACTGCCTGTGGATATTTGTACGGCAGACCGAACTCTGCAAGGATGGCATGGATTTCTGCCGTGTTCTCACCTGCCTCACCGAGAATGTCCACCACCTCGCCGCTCGGGTTCTTGAAGTCAGGCTTCCATTCGGTGATTCTGACAACGGCCTTGTCGCCGGTCTTGCCCCCCTTGAGCTTGCTCTTGGGAATGAAGATGTCGGTGGCGAGGAATTTTGAATCGGTAAGCAGGTATCCGAAATGACGGTCAACCTTGAGAGTGCCGATGAAGGTCTGCTCCTTCTTTTCGATAATCTCGATGACTTCGGCTTCAGGCTCGGCTCCGCGACGGTGAGCGGCGATATTTACCCTCACCTTGTCACCGTTAAGTGCGTGCATGGAGTTGCGCTCGGCCACAAAGATGGTCTCACCGTCAGTATCGGTCACGATTGAGTTCTTGCCGTTGCTTCGTCTCACGAATGTGCCTATAGCCTCGTTGCCTCGCTGCGGAGATTTGTACTTACCGGGAGCTACCTCGATTATTTCCCCGTTAAAGGCCATCTCCACAAGCTGGAGTGCCACGTTGCGCTGCTGCGCAGGGGTGCTTGCACCAATTGCATGCGCAACCTGCTTATAATTATAAGTGTTGTTTTTCTGCTGGGTTACAAACTCTTGGACTTTCTTGATGAGAGCCGTGGCCTTGCGTCCCGATATGGTGCCTGATGATGATTTTGACATAGTGGATGATTTTTACGAGGTAGGGAGAAAAAAGCCCTCCCTGACTTTATATAATATATAATAGCCGGGAGGGTTGAATGGTTCAAACGCCGGCCGACGACATTAAGCGTCGATGTTGGCGTAGTTGGCGTTAGACTCGATGAAGTCGCGGCGCGGAGCCACGTCCTCGCCCATGAGCATGGAGAAGATGCGGTCAGCCTCGGCGGCATCGGTGATATTGACCTGCTTCAGGAGTCGCTGCTCGGGGTCCATAGTGGTGTCACGGAGCTCTTCGGCCGACATCTCGCCGAGACCTTTGTAACGCTGCACCTTGGTCTTGTCGCCATATTGTGCGATGAACTGCTGCACCTGAGCGTCGGTCCAGCAATATTCCTCATTCTTGCCGCGAGTACACTTGTAAAGCGGCGGCGTTGCGAGATAGAGATAGCCGTTCTCGATAATGGGACGCATGCGGCGGAAGAAGAATGTCATGAGCAGTGTGGCGATGTGGCTTCCGTCCACATCGGCATCGGTCATGATGATAATCTTGTGGTATGCAAGGCGTGAGATGTTAATCGCCATCGGGTCTTCGTCGGTGCCGATTGTGACACGCATGGCACGGTAAAGGCTCTCGATTTCTTTATTGTCAAGAATCTTGTGGTCCATCGCCTTCTCCACATTGAGGATTTTGCCTCGCAGCGGCAGGATGGCCTGGAAAGTACGGTCGCGTCCCTGCTTGGCGGTTCCGCCTGCAGAGTCACCCTCGACGAGGAAGAGCTCGCAATCCTCAGCGTGACGCGAAGAGCAGTCGGCGAGTTTGCCGGGAAGACCGCCGCCCGAAAGGGGCGACTTGCGGAGTATCTTGTTGCGGGCATTATAGGCTGCATGACGGGCGGTAGCGGCAAGGGCAACCTTCTCAACAATAGTCTTGGCCTGTTTGGGGTGCTCCTCAAGATAATTGCGCAGAGCCTCGCTGACAGCGGATGACACAGCACCGGCCACCTCGCTGTTGCCAAGTTTGGTCTTGGTCTGACCCTCAAACTGAGGCTCGAGCACCTTGACTGAGATTACGGCTGTAAGGCCCTCGCGGAAGTCATCGCCCGACACTTCCACCTTGACCTTCTCAAGCAGTTTGTTGTCCTCGGCATATTTCTTGAGGGTAGTGGTAAGACCGCGGCGGAAACCGCTGAGGTGCGTACCGCCCTCGATGGTGTTGATGTTATTGACAAACGAGTGCACATTCTCATTATACGAGCTGTTGTATGTCAGAGCCACCTCTACGGGTATGCCCTGACGCTCGGTGTTAAGATGTATCACGTCGTTGATGAGCGACTCCTTATTTGAGTCGATATACTCGACAAACTCGCGCAGACCGTCCTTGGAATAGAACACCTCGCGGCGGGGATTGCCCTCTTCGTCGAGGTTGCGCAGGTCGGTAAGTGTCAGAGTGATGCCCGCATTCAGATATGCAAGGTCACGCAGACGTATCGAGAGAGTGTTGTAGTCATACTCAGTGACTGTGAATATCGACGCGTCGGGCTTGAAGGTGATGGTTGTGCCGGTGGTCTCGCTCTCGCCAATGACCTTCAGTTCGGTGGTAGGCTTGCCACAGGAATACTCCTGCATGTAAATCTTACCCGAACGGCGCACCTCGGCACGAAGATAGGTCGACAGCGCGTTGACACAGCTTACACCCACGCCGTGCAGACCGCCCGATACCTTGTAGCTGCCTTTATCAAACTTACCGCCGGCATGAAGCACAGTGAGCACGACCTCAAGCGCGCTTTTGTGCTCCTTCTCGTGCATGTCAACGGGGATACCGCGTCCGTTATCGACGACGGTTATGGAGTTGTCTGTATTGATTGTGACTTCGATGTGTGACGCGTATCCTGCAAGGGCCTCGTCGATAGAATTGTCCACCACCTCATATACGAGATGATGCAAACCCTTGGCACTGATGTCGCCGATATACATGGCCGGACGCTTTCTTACGGCCTCGAGGCCCTCAAGCACCTGGATGTTGCTGGCACTGTATTGTTCCTCTCTTACTTTTTCTTCTTCTGACATATCTGATGCGATTGTTTTTTCTTACTTTTTCAGCATACAAAGTTACGCAAAAATCTCCAAACGGCAAAAAACAAAAGCGGTCAAATACGTGCAGAAAATCGCAGTCAAGCGACATGCGGCACTCCCCTACAGCAATCAGTCGTTGACCATGACCTGCGACAGCCTGTGCTCGAGGTCGGTGGAGCTGAGTCGCGTGTGCAGCACGCCGCGATAGGCCACCGATATGTTGCCGGTCTCCTCTGACACGACAATGGCAAATGCATCGGTCGCCTGCGAGATTCCGAGTGCCGACCTGTGCCTCAGGCCCAATGCACGGGGCACATTTCGGTCATGGCTCACAGGCAGGATGCAGCCGGCACTGCGTATGCGGTCGTGGTCAATAATCATCGCTCCGTCATGCAGGGGCGAGTTCTTGAAAAAGATGTTCTCAATCAGTCGCGAATTGATGTCGGCATCTATTATGTCGCCACTCTTCTCATAGGACTCAAGCGACATCTCCTGGCGTATGACGATGAGCGCGCCGGTCTTGGTCTTTGACATGTTCATGCACGCGTAGACTATCGGCAATATATACTTGCGGGCATCAGTCTCCGAGCCTCCCCGTTCATGACGAAACAGGTTTTTAAGGAATTTCCACCGTTTATGGTCGCCCAACTCCACGAGGAAGCGTTTTATCTGGTCCTGAAACAGGATGACGAGAACAAGCAGACCTATACCCATAAACTGGTCAAGGATGGTGCCAATCAGCTTGAGGTTGAGTATCTGCGATGTAAGCACCCACACGACAATGAATGCGAGCACGCCGAAAAATATGTTGATGGTGCCGCTCTCCTTCATTATCCTGTAGAGATAGAAGAGCAGAAGCGCGACAATCGCAATGTCAAACGCGTCTCTTATGCCAAACTGGTCCAAAATGAGTATGTTTTTATTTGTGAGGATTAAATTTTAGCCGGGTCGGTCGACAGCTGATGCATTCTGACGGCAGCGACCGCCTCAGCCACGTCGTGCACACGGAGTATGGCCGCTCCTCGCGACAAGGCTATGGTGTTGAGCGCGATTGTGCCGGCAAGAGCATCATCCGCCGTGATGCCGAGGCTCTTGGTTATCATGGATTTACGGGATATACCTACAAGTAATGGCGCATCAAGGGCCTCGGTGAACGCATTGAGGTTGCGCATCATTTCAAAGTTTTGCTCGAGCGTCTTGCTGAATCCGAATCCGGGGTCAACTATAACGTCAGCCACTCCCAACAGCCTGAGTTCGCGGAGTTTGCGCGACAGGCCGAGGATGACATCAGCCGTGACATCGTCATAGTCGGTCATGCTCTGCATGGTAGATGGTGTGCCACGCATATGCATCAATATGTACGGCACTTTCAGCCGGGCTACCGTCTGCCACATCTCAGCATCAAGGTTGCCGCCCGAGATGTCGTTGATTATATCCGCGCCGTAAGTCACGACTGCTTCCCGAGCAACGCTCGCGCGGAATGTGTCAACTGACACTACGATGTCGGCCGAGACCTCTCGTATGGCCTTCATGCCCGATTCGATGCGTCTGAGCTCCTCGGCAGGGCTGACGTCATCAGCTCCAGGACGTGATGAATACGCGCCGAGGTCTATCATGTCAGCACCGTGGCTAATCATATCTTCCACCCTCTTATGAATGGAGGTGTCAGTGGTCGTGCGCGAGCCTTTGTAGAACGAGTCGGGGGTGACATTGACAATGCCCATTACAATCGGCCTGTCATATGACATGATGTTGCCGCGTATGTTAAGCGTGAAAGGTTTGAAGCCCATTTGTCGTTGTGTATGCAGTTGAATCGTTATGACTTGCGAAATTAAGCAAAAATCCCGACTCCTCAAAATCAGAGTGGCTATAATTGCACATCAAAAACAAAGGAGCCTCTCCTCCCGGAGTGACTCCTTTGCCGTCTTAGCAATAAGACTCTACAAACCTAACATAAAAACACATTTACTATTATGCAATTCGGTTTCGGTAATCTATGCATTAAATGTACGAAAAGCGGGCATCCAATGACGTAGTTCCGTATGCTTGTATCTTTATCGTTTGAGAGATATTTCGCTTCTTTCCACATTGCAAAATTACAACCTCACACGGGCCTATGCAAGTGGGTAAGACCGCAGTTTAGAAACATATAGACGTATATTTATAATATTGCCTTGGAAATCAAAGTGTTTTAAAAACAATAACCTCTCGCGTATATAGTTGGAATTTAACTTTTAAGCGCGAAATATGAAATTTTTAATGTGCCTGATTTGATAACTCAGCCTTAGAGACAGTTCTAATCTCCACCCCGTGTCATGAGATGGATTTAATCTTCATAACCGAATCCTCAAACGCGTCCCTGTCGATGGCTCTGCTCTTGAATTTATTACGATAAGTGTATATCGTGTACACCGAATAATTGAGCATTTGAGCTATACGGGAAGTGTCCTCGATGCCGAGTCTCATCAATGCGAGTATACGCAGGTCGGTATTGAGTTTTTCGCCATCTTTAAGCGTCAGCTGCTTGTCGGGCTGGAGCAGTTTGTTGACATCCTCGACAAACGAAGGATAGATATTCAGAAAAGCGTCATCAAACACTTCATAAAATTCCTTTGACTGCTCTTCGACAAACTTGCCGGATTTGGTAAGTTTCAGAAGGTCCTCCCCTTTGCCGGCCGAGATTTTACGGCTGACAAGCTTGTTGAACTGGTTGAGCTTATCCATGTAGATGGAGCAAAGGTTGAGGAACTGGGCGATGTAGACATCCTTGGTCTGATTGGCTTTTTCAAGCCTGATGGCCAGTTTGTGCTGAACACGGTTGGTGCGATACACCATTCTCAAGGTCACGAACAATGCTATCAAGAGCACCGCCATGATGCCTATAACTATGAATATACGCTTGCGGAAGGTGTTGATTTGCGCCTTGTGCGCGTTCTCGATAATAGGCAAAGCATTGGAGGTCTGAATTATGCGGAGAGACACGCGGCAGTCCACGGCGTTTCGCAGTGCCTGCGACAGGTAGGCATGCGCCCTCTTCACATCGTCATGACGGAAGAGTAGACCGCCCAGTTCCTGCAGTGACGCGACTTCGAGAGTGGCGCATCTGATGTCGGAAATGGCCGACAGCGCAAGGTAATACGTATGCCCCGCATAATCGTCACCCGCCTTTGAGATGTCGGCCAGCATATGGCATGCGCGGGCATACAGCGGGTTTTGCTCGTTGATTTCGTTTATTAGCTCCACGAGCACGGCTTTGGCCTCAGGTAGTTTGCGCTGATAGAAATAATTTTCGGCAAGATTGAGCTTGTATTGGGGAGTGTTCTTGTCGAGCACCCCGAGCAGTCTGCGCTGCATTTCGGTCTCCCTACTGCGATGTTTGTCGTGTATAGACGGGTAGTCGATGAATATATTCGAGATATAGTTATTCATCTGACGCTGCGCGTCGTAATACTCGGTGAGCAGACCGTGAGGCACCCCCGCCGCACTCACTGAATCCATGAGCATGATTGCGTCAGTGATGAAAAGCTGGAGCGGCAGGTAGGTGGCTGTCCTGATTGCAAACCGGGCTGTGGCCGAGTCGGATTTGAGGGCCGACGACACCCGCATGCCCTCCTGATAAAAATGCAAGGCCGAATCAATGCGATAGGCATTATAGATGTCACCGAGCTTCAGCATCAGGTCAAGACGCTCGCCGTCAGGCAGACCCGTGGACAGTTTCCGTCTCAACGAGTCTATGAGGTTTCTGCGTCCTGATATATAGCTGTCGCTCACCTCAAGTTCGCGGTCAAGACGTTTAAGCATTTGCGCCACATCCCTCTCGCCGACGGCCGAGACGGTCATGGCGAGGGGGATGAGTGCAAGAAGCGTTGCTATGATTCTCTTGAAAGTCATATGCTTGGGCCGTGCCGGGCGTTGGCCGGCCGATTATTAGAGTGATGCGGGCAATCAGAGCACATTTATGCCGAGCTTCTCATAAGCCCGCTCGGCCTTGGCGCGGGCCGCTTCGACGTCGTCGGCTGTGGCGAGGATGACACCCATGCGGCGATGTCCGTGAATCTCGGGTTTGCCGAATATGCGCATTTGCACACCGGGCTCTTCGAGCACCTTGTCAAGATTGCACATCTCGATGCACTTGGTGTCGCCTTCAACGACCACGGCACGAGATGCCGACGGGCCGAGGAATCGGATTTCAGGCACGGGGAGACCGAGAAGCGCACGTGCGTGCAAAGCGAATTCGCTGAGGTCCTGCGAAATCATTGTCACCATGCCTGTGTCATGCGGGCGCGGCGACACTTCGCTGAATATCACATCATTGCCCTTGACGAAAAGCTCTACGCCAAAAATGCCGTAGCCGCCGAGCGCGTCAGTGACCTTCTTTGCAATCTCCTGCGCCTTGGCCTTGGCCTCTGCAGTCATGGCCTGAGGCTGCCATGAATAACGGTAGTCTCCGTCAATTTGTATGTGGCCGATAGGCTCACAATAGGCAGTTCCGGCTGTGGAGCGGACTGTGAGAAGTGTTATCTCGTAGTCAAATTTCACGAAGCCCTCGACAATCACACGTCCGGCACCGGCACGTCCACCCTCCTGGGCTATGTGCCATGACTTCTCGATGTCATCCTCACTCTTGATGACGCTCTGGCCGTGGCCGCTTGACGACATGATGGGCTTGACCACGCACGGTATACCCACAGTCTTGACAGCCTGAACGAACTCCTCGTAGTCGGAAGCGAAGCGGTAAGGGGATGTCATGATGCCCAGCTCTTCGGCGGCAAGGCGGCGGATGCCCTCGCGGTTCATGGTGAGGAATGCGGCATTGGCCGTCGGGGTGACATGATAGCCCTCCTTCTCAAGCTCTACGAGCACGGGGGTGGCGATGGCCTCCACTTCGGGGATGATATGGTCGGGCTTCTCGCGGACAATATTCTCGCGTAGAGCTTCGGCGTCGAGCATGTTGAATACAAGAGCCTTGTCGGCCACCTGCATTGCCGGTGCGTTGGCATATTTGTCACATGCTACTACCTCGACTCCCATGCGCTGAAGCTCGATTGCGACTTCCTTTCCAAGCTCGCCACTGCCGAGGAGCATAGCCTTGCGTCCGCACGGTGTGCACTTGCTTCCGATTTTTGACATACTATTCTATAATTATTATGGTGTGATACATGATGGTTTATTCACTGCAAAATTACGATTTTTTTCCGAGAGTATAAATTATTTTTGCCGGAGTGACAAATTATTCCTAACTTTGCAGTCAAATAATCGACCTGATGCATTATTACTCAACTGAAATTATTGAATTTATTATATAAATGCGTTACCCACTCGCAGGGTGACGCTTTTTTATTATTGTACCCTACTGATATCACCATTATGGAAAAGAAAATCAAGAAAGTACTCGTCTTGGGTTCGGGTGCGCTTAAAATCGGACAGGCCGGTGAGTTTGACTATTCCGGCTCACAGGCTCTGAAGGCTTTGCGCGAAGAAGGCATAAGCTCAGTGCTTATGAACCCCAATATCGCAACCATCCAGACGTCGGAGGGAATTGCCGACAAGGTCTATTTCCTGCCCCTGACCCCGTATTTTGTAGAGGAGGTTATCAAAAAGGAACAGCCCGACGGACTTCTGCTCGCCTTCGGCGGTCAGACTGCCCTTAACTGCGGCACCGAACTTTACCTCAAGGGTGTTCTTGATAAATATGGAGTGAAAGTGCTCGGCACATCGGTCGAGGCTATCATGTACACCGAGGACCGCGACCTGTTTGTCAAGAAGCTTGACGAGATACCAATGAAGACCCCCAAGAGCCACGCTGTCGAGGGTATGGAGGACGCCCTCAAGGCTGCCCGCGAGATTGGTTTCCCCGTGATGGTGCGTTCAGCCTACGCCCTGGGCGGACTTGGCAGCGGCATCTGCACCAATGAGGAGGAGTTTGTAAAACTCGCCGAGAGCGCGTTTACATTCTCCAACCAGATTCTTGTCGAGGAGTCGCTCAAGGGCTGGAAAGAGATTGAGTTTGAGGTAATCCGCGATGCCAACGACCACTGCTTCACTGTGGCAAGCATGGAAAACTTCGACCCCCTGGGCATCCACACCGGCGAATCTATCGTGGTGGCCCCCACATGCTCGCTCTCTCAGGAGCAGGTGGAGATGCTTCAGGAACTTTCCCGCAAGTGCATCCGTCACCTCGGCATTGTCGGCGAGTGCAACATTCAGTATGCATTCAACGCCGAGACCAATGACTACCGTGTCATCGAGGTCAATGCCCGCCTTTCGCGTTCGTCAGCCCTTGCATCCAAGGCTACAGGCTATCCCCTCGCTTTCGTGGCAGCAAAGATTGCACTCGGATATACCCTCGACCAGATTGGCGAGATGGGCACCCCCAACTCGGCATACGTGGCTCCGTCGCTTGACTATCTTATCTGCAAGATTCCCCGCTGGGACCTCACCAAGTTTGTCGGCGTAAGCCGCGAGATTGGCTCGAGCATGAAGTCGGTCGGCGAGATTATGTCAATCGGCCGCTCGTTTGAGGAGATTATTCAGAAGGGCCTGCGCATGATTGGCCAGGGCATGCACGGATTTGTGGGCAACGAGGGCCTTGAGTTTGACGACCTCGACCGCGAGCTCTCCCACCCCACCGACCTGCGCATTTTCGCTATCGCACAGGCACTTGAGGAGGGATATACTATCGACCGCATATATGAGCTGACCAAGATTGACCCCTGGTTTATAGGCAAGCTCAAAAACATTGTTGACTACAAGGCCAAGCTCTGCACATATAATTCTATCGACGAGATTCCCGCCGATGTGCTTCGTGAGGCCAAGGTGCTCGGATTCTCCGACTTCCAGATTGCACGTTTCGTGCTCAATCCCGCCGGAAATATGGAGAAGGAGAATCTTCAGGTGCGCGCCCGCCGCAAGAGCCTCGGCATCGTGCCCGCCGTCAAGCGTATCAACACTGTAGCGAGCGAGCATCCCGAGCTCACCAACTATCTCTACATGACATATGCCGTGGAGGGTTACGATGTCAACTACTATAAGAATGAGAAATCGGTCATCGTGCTTGGCTCGGGAGCTTACCGCATCGGTTCGTCGGTTGAGTTTGACTGGTGCTCGGTCAACGCTATCCAGACCGCTCGCAAGCTCGGCTACAAGTCGATAATGATTAACTACAATCCCGAGACCGTATCGACCGACTATGATATGTGCGACCGTCTCTATTTCGATGAGCTGTCGTTTGAGCGTGTGCTTGATGTCATTGACCTCGAGCAGCCTAGAGGCGTCATCGTGTCGGTGGGTGGCCAGATTCCCAACAATCTTGCCATGAAGCTCTACCGTCAGTCGGTTCCCGTTCTCGGCACGTCGCCCGTTTCGATTGACCGCGCTGAGAACCGTAACAAGTTCTCGGCCATGCTTGACCAGCTCGGCATCGACCAGCCCGCATGGCAGGAGCTTACAAGCCTTGAGGATGTCAAGGAGTTTGTCGATAAGGTTGGCTATCCCGTGCTCGTGCGTCCGTCTTACGTGCTCTCAGGTGCGGCGATGAACGTATGTTACAATGAGGAGGAGCTTGCCAACTTCCTGAAGATGGCCGCCGAAGTGTCGAAGGAGTACCCCGTAGTGGTTTCGCAGTTCCTTCAGAACACCAAGGAGATTGAGTTTGACGCCGTGGCTCAGAACGGCGAGATTGTCGAGTATGCAATCTCGGAGCATGTGGAATTTGCCGGCGTGCATTCAGGTGACGCAACACTTGTGTTCCCCGCTCAGAAAATCTATTTTGCCACTGCCCGCCGCATCAAGAAGATAAGCCGTCAGATTGCCAAGGAGCTTAACATCTCAGGCCCCTTCAACATCCAGTTCCTTGCCCGCAACAACGAGGTCAAGGTGATTGAGTGCAATCTGCGTGCATCGCGTTCGTTCCCCTTTGTGTCAAAGGTGCTCAAGCGAAATTTTATCGAGACTGCCACACGCATCATGCTCGACGCGCCCTACACCCGTCCCGACAAGTCGGCGTTTGACATCGACCGTATCGGTGTCAAGGCTTCGCAGTTCTCCTTCTCGCGTTTGCACAAGGCCGACCCCGTGCTTGGCGTGGATATGTCATCGACAGGCGAGGTAGGTTGCATCGGCGACGATTTCGACGAGGCTCTTCTCAACGCGCTCCTTGCCACCGGCTTCAAGATTCCGACCCGAGGCATCATGCTTTCATCGGGCGCAGCCAAGAGCAAGGTCGACCTCCTCGAACCGAGCCGCCTGCTTGCCTCCAAGGGCTACAGCATCTATGCTACCGCAGGAACAGCAGCCTTCCTTAACGAGCATGGCATTCCCGCCATCCCCGTTTACTGGCCTGACGAGTGTGCCGATGCTGAGGAGAATGTGATGAAGATGATAGCCGACCACAAGTTTGACCTCATTGTCAACATCCCCAAGAATCACACCAAGCGCGAGCTGACCAACGGTTATCGCATACGCCGCGGTGCTATCGACCATAACATCCCGCTCATCACCAACGCACGTCTTGCCGGAACATTCATTGAAGCGTTCTGCAATATGGACTACACCGACATCTCTATCAAGTCGTGGGATGAATATAAGTAAACAATAGCGCACTCTGCGACGTTTCCGTTATCGGATAAACGTCCGTCATACAATCATGAGCCGGACCGCAAAGGCCCGGCTCATTTATTTAATCAACCTCAAATAATTATCAAAAATGTCATTGAGATACACTCCCGAAAACATCACCAAGCTCGGTGAGGATGAGATATTTGTATTCGGCAGTAACCTTGCCGGCCAACATGGAGGCGGTGCCGCGCGCGTAGCTTACGAAAAATTCGGAGCCGTGTGGGGACAAGGTGTCGGCCTTCAGGGTCAATCATATGCAATACCTACCATGCAGGGAGGTGTTGAGACCATAAAGCCATACGTTGACGATTTCATCGCTCTTGCCCGCGAATGGGACCAGACCACATTTCTCGTAACACGAATCGGCTGCGGAATCGCCGGATTTACCGACGAGGAAATCGCACCCCTATTTGCCGAAGCCATGAATCTTTACAACGTCGTACTCCCCAAATCATTTGTCGACATACTGGAAAAGCGGGCAAAGTGAGTTTTTTGAGCATTGTTTTTCGTTCCAAAAGTGGAGCTAATTTGTGAAAAACAATACACATTTTGCGAGATAAAAAAAGAAAGCCAATCCGTAAAAGATTGGCTTTCTTTAATTTAACTCTGAGCCGCGAGTGGGACTCGAACCCACGACCTTTTCGTTACGAATGAAATGCTCTACCGACTGAGCTATTGCGGCTTGGTGCGATTTTTGTAGTGCAAAGTTAAGAAAAATTTCTCATTTTACACACTAAAATCGTCTTTATTTTGTCTGCTTTTTCACTATGCATATAGCACTCGTTTTGGCTTGCTAACCAAGTGTGCTTATGTATGGGCGATTTCAGCATCAGAGCGTCTGCTTGGTAAACGAGAAGTCAATCTCAGCATTCTTGAAGTCGAGACGCGCCATCACCGGCTCAGTCACATAGGGCGAGATGGAGCTGATGCGGTTGGTGCTCGTCGAATATCCATAATAATAGTATGAATAATAGCTGGACGATGACGATGATGACGGATAGTAGGATATATTTACCGGGCAAATTACAAACTCCTCGTCCTCAGCTGTCACCTCACCCTTCTTGATGATGTCGTTGATGTAATTGAGCATCGATGAGAAGTTGTACTTTCCGGTCTTGGAGTCATATGCGGCATAGAATGACGACATATTATCGTTGATCGAAAGGGTCGAGAAGAATTTTGCCTTCTCTGACTTCTTTACCATAAGGATATAAGGTGGAGGAGCGATGCCGTAATCATTCTCTATCTCCGATGCGGGCAGCGAGAACGACAGCGAGTTGACGATAGCAAGCTCACCTGCCTGTTCCTGATAGCGACGCAGAATCTCGCGTGCCGGGAACTTGAACTCAACATCATATCCGAGCGGGCCGACGATTATCGACTCACCGCCATTGGCGAGTGATGCGAGCTCGGGACTCATGGAGTAAGATATGTTATTGTTGGTCAACACCTCGGGGGTCACAGCCATGTATGAACCTACATGAGCAATCGTAGTGTCGCGCGGATTTTCGGTGCCGCCTATGCGATGTATCGAATGATAATAGACCTGGATGGAGTTGTTGCTGATTCTGACTACGCGTCCCGAACCGAATGAGGTTGTGATATACAGTCCGGGGAACCATTGGGCGAATGCCTGAGGAGTAGCCAAAGTCTCGGGAGATGTCAGATAGAGATTATACAGCTTCTCTCCTATCTCCTTGGGCAAATCTACAGCAATATGCTTGTAGTAACTGCCTTCGGAGTCAACTCCGGCATAGGGCGACCCGTTGAGCAATGCAGAATATGTGGCAGAGCCTATAGGGGTCGGGTCAAAATATCCGGCCGGATTGAAGTCGCTGTACAGCTCGGAGGGGAGCTGCTTGATGAGCGGATGCACGCTTACGCCCATCGGCACGGCTGAGTCTCCGGCAAAACCGCCCTTGTACATAGTGAGAAGGAGCTTGACCGAATCAATATATGAAGCCTTTGTGCCGAAAGTGTCCACGTTTGCCGCAGGCATGTATTGGCACACGATATCTGACGAAAAGTCGCCGTATCCCTTGGCCGACAGTTTGCCGAGCAGCTGAAGCACGGTGCTCGAGTGTACGGAATTATTTGGGTCGGATGTTCCCGAAACGGCAAACGAGGAGTCATCAACAATCTCTACCTCGTCCTCGACAAGCGAGCTGCCGGCTTGGGTGACAGAGTCCTCGCACGACTGCATTGCAATGGCTGCGATGCCGACGGCTATGGAAGGTAATATGCGTTTCATGTAATGGTGACGAATCAGTCCTGACTGCGTGATGGAAGGAGTGTTAAAAATCCTCATCCTCGTTGTCGGAAAGACTGCGGTAAAAGTTTATTTGTGATTCTTTGCGTGACTCCTCAGGGGTATAGGGCATGAAGGGCTTACCCGATTTGATGGCATAGTCAAGCACCTCGGGGTTGACATCCTCGGTCACCTGCATTATGGCATCGGAGTAGTCTATGGCAAGTTTGTTGAGCGCGACATAATCGACAGGCTCGCCGGTGATGGCTGCTATATCGCTGTCGGCAAACTCGTTCATGCGAAGTTTTTCGACAAAGCGCGGGTCAAGCGTACCGTCAAAGTGTTCAGGCTGCAATGCATAAACTATTTTTGAAGACCTGAATGTGGGGTCGTCGCTGTATTTCGAGCGGAGATACAGGGGCGCGAGAGCCGAAACCCATCCGCTGCAGTGGATGATGGCGGGCTGCCAGCGCAGTTTCTTGACGGTCTCTATCACACCCGAGGTGAAGAACATGAGCCTTTCGTCATTGTCTTCGGGGATTACCTCAGTCTCCAATCCCTTGTCGGGAAGGGGGTGGAAATAGTCGTCGTTGTCGATGAAATACACCTGCATTCGCGAGGGGAGCAATGTTGCCACCTTAATAATAAGGGGGTGGTCATTGTCGTCAATCATAAGGTTGAGCCCCGAGAGGCGAATCACCTCGTGAAGCTGGTTGCGACGCTCGTTGATGCATCCGTACTTAGGGGTGAATATCCTTACCTCAAACTCCCGGCCGTGTATCGACTGGGGTATTTCGCAGCCCAGCTTTGACATCGGGGTGTCGGGCACGTAAGGAGATACCTCCTGTGAGATGAATAGAACTTTCTTTGACTCCATTGAAATGGTTATGGTCGATTATTGCGATGCGGACACACAATTCCGCGTCACAAAGTTACTAAATTTCCGCGACATTACCATCATAAAAGCCCCGCGATTGTTCGCTTTTTCAATTTTATTAATTTTTAATCGTAAAAATACTGTAAAACTCACAATATTTGATTAACTTTGTACGTTAATTGTGCGTTAAGTTAGACATGAGACAATTAAAAATCACCAAATCAATCACCAACCGTGAAAGTGCCTCGCTCGATAAGTTCCTGCAGGAAATCGGACGCGAGGAGCTCATCTCAGTAGAGGAAGAGGTAGAGCTCGCACAGCGCATTCACCAGGGTGACCAGCGAGCACTCGACAAACTCGTGCGTGCCAACCTTCGCTTCGTTGTATCCGTGGCCAAGCAGTACCAGAATCAGGGACTCAGCCTCCCCGACCTTATCAACGAAGGCAATCTCGGCTTGATTAAAGCGGCACAAAAGTTTGACGAGACCCGCGGATTCAAATTCATTTCTTACGCCGTGTGGTGGATTCGTCAGTCAATCCTCCAGGCACTTGCCGAGCAGAGCCGTATCGTGCGTCTCCCGCTCAATCAGGTAGGCTCTCTCAACAAAATCAGCAAGGCCCTGTCGAAATTCGAGCAGGAAAACGAGCGTCGCCCCTCGCCCGAGGAGCTGGCCGAGCGTCTTGATGTGCCTGTCGACAAGATTGCCGACACCCTCAAGGTGTCAGGCCGTCACATCTCGGTCGACGCGCCCTTTGTCGAGGGTGAGGACAACAGCCTTCTCGACGTGCTTACCAATGACGACTCCCCTATGGCCGACGCCACTCTTACACAGGAGTCGCTCGCCAAGGAGGTGGACCGCGCCCTTAAACAGCTCCACGACCGTGAGCGCGAAATCCTCAAGATGTTCTTCGGCATCGGTTGCCAGGAGATGACGCTTGAGGAAATCGGAGCCAAATTTGACCTCACCCGTGAGCGTGTGCGTCAGATTAAGGAGAAGGCCATCCGTCGCCTGAAAGGTCAGAAGAGCCATCTGCTCAAAGCCTATCTCGGCCAGTAAGAGATTGTTAAGTCAAAATCCAACAAGGTACAAAATATCAATAGTCTGCTCCTCGTGGGGGAATATTGTGTTTTGTGCCTTTTTCCTTAAACACATCCATGACACTATCATTCATCACAGCATTCCTCTCCACGCTCACCCTCACCGTGAGCACCCCCCTGCCCTCTCAGCGGACAAACGTGCCGGTTGTGGTAAGCCTCCCCGCCACTACGGGCGAAGTGCGGTCGGCACGCGTGGCCGGTGCGCCCGAAATCCCGTGTCAGCTTGACGACATGGACGCCGACGGCACCCCTGACGAGCTTGTGCTCATGCTCGACATGAAGCCCTCCGAGGTCAGGACTCTGCGCGTCGAGCTGTCATCTGCCGAATCAGAGCAGCCGGTTGAAGCCGGCACACATGCCTACATCAAACTCAACGACAAAAACAAGAAATTCCCCAAAATTACAGCCATAACCTATCCCGGCGATGTGGACAACCGTCAGATGTATAACAGCATCTACGGCCACGGAGCCGTGCTCGAAGGCTTGTATAATGCGATTCGCGTGTATATGGACAACCGCCAGAGCATTGACCTCTATGCCAAAAACCGCCCGCAGCTCGAGCTGGAGACAACAGGATTCTATACGACTGCCAAGCAGCTTGAAGAGGGATACGGACGTGACATCCTGTGGGCCGGCACCTCGGTGGCTATGGGGTCGTTCAGAGGATGGCAGGACGGCAAGCCCACCACAATTGACAGTGTATCAACACGCGGACAGCGCGTGGTGACCACCGGCCCTCTCCGCTCGGTGATTGAGGTTGAGGACCGTGACTGGGTGTACAATGGCAAGCCCATCGATATGACACAACGTTACACCATATATAAAGGCCACCGCGATTACGAGGTTGAAGTGCGTCTGAAGGGTGCGCCCGCAGGGTCGGTATTTGCCACAGGCGTTCAGAAGATTATGAATGACAACGAAGGCTTTATCAAGCCCGAGGGACTCGCAGGCAGCTGGGGCAACAATCTCCCCGACAAGGGCATGCCCGAGGTTACCGACACACTCGGACTGGGCATATCCGTATCGGCCCCGTATCTCGTAAAGACGCTCGAAGATGACGTCAATTATCTCACGCTTGTCAAGCCTGACAGAAACGGAGTGATAAAATATGTAATCACTGCCGCCGCGCTGCGTGACGAGACCTCGCCGCGAACAGCCACCGAGTGGTTTGAATCGCTTGCAAAATGGCGCAAGGAGCTTGACAACCCCGTGAATGTGACAGTAAGGAAGACCGTCAAGAAAGGAAGAAAATAACTAATACCGTTTCATCAATAACCATGAAGATTTTAAGTACATTATTTCTTGCCGCCGCCATGCCGATGATGGTACAGGCTGCAACCGAGCCGACCGACACTGTCACAGTGTTCATGATTGGCGATTCGACAATGGCCAACAAGCCCCTTGCCAAGGAGAATCAGGAGCGAGGTTGGGGCCAGATGCTCCCCGTGTATCTCCAGGGAAAGATTAAGGTGGACAATCACGCTGTCAACGGTCGCTCATCCAAGAGTTTCATCGACGAAGGCCGATGGGACAAGGTGATGGGGCTGATTCGCCCGGGCGACTACGTTATAATACAGTTTGGCCACAACGATGAGAAAATCAAGAGTGCTGACCGTTACACCGTGCCAGGCGGGACATTTGACGAAAACCTTCGTCGCTTTGTCAACGATGCTAAAAGCAAAGGTGCCACCCCTATACTCATGAACTCTATCGCCCGCCGCAATTTCCCCCCGAATGCCGGACTTGACATCGCATCTGAAAGCGACGACAAGCAAAAGGAATGGAAGGGCAAATACCCTGAGGAGGGTGTGATTCTTGTCGACACCCACGGCGCATATCTTGAGTCACCCCGCAACGTGGCCAAGGAGACAGGCGTGACATTTATCGACATGAACAAGCTCACTCACAAGCTCGTGCAGGAGCTTGGCCCCAACAGTTCGCGCGAACTTTTCATGTGGATTCCCGCAAATACATATGAATTCTGCCCCAAGGGCAAGATTGACAATACGCATCTCAATGTGCTCGGCGGTCTCGTAGTGTCGCGACTTGCCGTCAATGCCCTTGCCGAGCAGATGCCCGAGCTGCGCAAATATATCCGTCCCGAAATCTATAATCTCAAATAATATCAGTACCTAAAGGCATATGAACAAGACTTTTTCAGCCATTGCGTTAGGTCTGCTCCTCGCCTGCGCCCCCACTCTATCTGCCAAAGATTATATCCTCACATCACACGGTGTGAAGAACGACAGCACCAGAGTGCAGACCGCAGCCATTCAGAAAGTCATCGACAAGGCTGAGGCCGACGGCGGTGGCCGTATCATCGTGCCGAAGGGCACATTCCTGACCGGTGCGCTTTTCTTCAAGCCCGGCACCAAACTCCATCTCGAGGATGGCGGATGCATCAAGGGCTCGGATGATATCGAGAATTTCCCCCTGATTCCTTCCCGCATGGAGGGCCGAAGCATATATTACTATGCCGCGCTCATCAACGCCTATCACGTTGACGGATTTGAGATTACCGGCAACGGTGTAATCAACGGCAACGGTCTGAAATACTGGAAGCAGTTCTGGGCACTGCGCGCCGAGCGTGCCAAGATTAAGAAATCGTGCACCAACCTCGAGGTTCACCGTCCGCGCCTCGTTTTCCTTTGGGGATGCGACAATGTGAAACTCAGCGGCCCCACCCTCTGCAACTCACCTTTCTGGACCACACATCTCTATCAGTGCAAGGATGTGCTTATCGAGAACTGTCGTATTGTCGCTCCGCGCGAGCCTGTTCGCGCCCCGTCGAGCGATGCCATCGACCTCGATGTGTGCTCTAACGTCACCATCCGCGACTGCTACCTCGATTGCGATGACGACGGTGTGTGCATCAAGGGCGGCAAAGGCGTATATGCCAACCGTTCACTCGAGAGCGGGATTGTTGAAAACATCCTCGTGGAGCGTTGCACATTCGGCCCCAATCTCCACGGCACTCTCACACTCGGCAGCGAGTGCGTGCATGCCCGCAACATCGAGGTGCGTGACTGCCACGTCAATACCGGCACCGCCATCCTGCGCCTCAAGATGCGCCCCGACACCTATCAGATTTATGAGGACATCATCGTCAAGAACATCACCGGCTCGAGCGGTACAGTAATTGACATGAAGCCTTGGAAGCAGTTCTTCGACCTCGAGGGTTCCGACGAGAAACCTTACGGAATCGTGCGCAATGTTCTCATCGAGAATGTTGATGCCAAGGTGAAGTCGCTCGGCACAATCGCCGGCAATCAGGCCGACACCGTGAGCAATTTCGTCATGCGAAACATCAATGTCGAGGCATCTCAGCCCGGATTTGAGTGCGTATATCCCGCTGTCAAACTCGAAAACGTAGTAATGAACGGCGAAAAGGTCGAGAATCCGGCAAAGTAACACCTACGCATTCATCAGCATGCTCTCCGTCAGAGTAAAAGATTTCATCAATCGGCACCTTCCTCAGTCTCCGCGCATCATCGTGGGGCTGAGCGGAGGTGCCGACTCTGTTGCGCTCCTGCTGTCACTTCATGATGCAGGGGCTGAGTGCATCGCCGCTCACTGCAATTTCCATCTGCGCGGCGAGGAGAGCGACCGTGACCAGGCCTACTGCGAGACACTTTGCCGACAGCTCGGTGTGCCGATACTGGTGAGGCATTTTGACGTGCAAGCCCGACGCGCGGCCACATCCGAGTCGGTCGAGATGGCATGCCGCACACTGCGCTACGATTGGTGGCGTGAGCTTATTGACTCCGGGGCGGGTGACTATCTTGCCGTAGGACATCATCGAGAGGATAACATCGAGACATTCTTTCTCAATCTACTGAGGGGAAGCGGCATAGCTGGACTTAAAGGCATGTTGCCTGTGTCGGGTCACGTCATCCGACCGATGCTCGAGACCACGAGGGCGGAAATAGAGGAATATGTGACCTCGCGAGGCTACACTTGGGTTAACGACCGCACCAATCAGGAAAACGAATACAAGCGCAACCGACTGCGCAATATACTTCTGCCTGTTCTCGAAGAGGAGTTTCCCGGCGCGTCTGACGCAATCACGCGCACGCTTGGCATCCTCCGTCAGAATTACGCGGTCTACAATCAGTTTGTCAAGTCGGAAACCTCCCCGTACATCAGCGATGATGGCTCGGTGGATATATGCGGCATAATCCGTGGCTGTCATGAGCCATCGGTCTTGCTTCATGAGATTCTGCCGGAGCAAGGCCTCAACCACTCTCAGATAGACGACATAATCCGATGTGTCGAGGCTGACCCTTCAGGCTTATCGTCCGGCCAACGGTTTATCACCTCCGATGGGACATTCACACTTGAGAAAGGTTGGCTGACTAAGGCGTTGACGACCGATATCACCGAGCATAAGGTGGATTTTTCAGACTCTCCATTCCGGGCCGAGAGAATATCGCCGGATGACTTTAATAAGGTAAAAGCCTCGGGGCAGATTTCATCTAACACAATCTATCTTGATGCTGTAGCATTCGACGGCTCTCCCGCCTGGACTTGGCGCACATGGCGGCAGGGCGACCGTCTGCAACCGTTCGGCATGAAAGGTTCGCGGCTGGTCAGCGACCTGTACAGCGATGCCAAATTCACAGCCAACCAAAAGCATTCCACACCCTTGCTTTTTCGTGATGGTGTACTAATATGGGTGGCCGGGTTGCGGGCATCAAATCATTTCAGAGTCAAAGCCTCTACAACATCAGTCATAAAAATCACGTTTGGATAAGTATGGAGATTATAGTTAAAGGCATGGTCTGCCACCATTGTGTCGATGCCGTGGAGCGTGTATTGCGTTCCGCAGGTCTGACACCTGTCAGCGTGACACTGGGCAGAGCCGAGATAAAGGAGAATCTTGATGACTCGGCCTTGCAGATACTTGACAATCTGCTTGAAAGCGAAGGCTTTTCACGTCTGCTTGATGCCGACAGCCAGTTGGTCGAGCGCATCAAGCGCGCCGTCATCGAGCATGTGCGCAAGCCCAATGAGTGCCGTCTCAACCTGTCGGCATGCCTTGAGAAACATCTTGGGGCGACATATGACACCATGAGCCGTGTATTCTCCTCTCATGAGGGACGGACTGTCGAAAAATATCAGATGGCGCAACGTGTCGAGTGGGTCAAGGAACTGCTCGGCTACGGCCAGTACACCATCAGCGAGATTGCCGACATGACCGGCTACTCAAGCACAGCCCATCTTTCCCGTCAGTTTAAAAGCGTCACCGGGCTTACGCCCACCGAATACCTCCGCACCTCAATGGACCGTCGCGGACTCAACGAAGTGTAGAAATTAAGAGAAACACGCATCGAATGTCAGTATCACTGTTCATAGCCCGCCATTTGCCGTTGCGCTCCTCTCGTTCGGGAGGAGGCACAGGCATAATTGTGTCCATAGCCGGAATAGCCCTGTCCATCGTGGTCATGATAGTGTCCATTGCTGTCATGAGCGGATTCCGCTCCGAAATCCGTCAAAAGGTCATAGGTTTCGACTCGCAGATATCAATCGGAGTCAAAGCATCCACCGCCGGAGACTCGTTGTCATCAATCCTCATATCGCGCAACGACCTCTCCCCTGCCATCAATGCGCTTCCGCCAACCGCCACATTTACTCTCACAGTGCGCCAGCCGGCAATAGTCAAGACGCCTGATAACTTTTCCGGCTCGGTCATCAAGGGGGTCGGCACCGACTATGACTGGAGTTTTATCAACTCAAATCTTGTGGAAGGAGCCATACCCGATTACAGCGCAGACAGCACATTGTATCACATAGTGGTGTCGCGGGCTTTGTCACGCGCGCTGTCGCTTGAACTTGGGCAGAAGGTCGACACATATTTTCTTGGCTCGGGAGCCTATCGAGTGCGCCGTCTGAAGATTGCCGGCATATACGATACACATTTCAGCGAATATGACCGCAACACCATCTTCGGCTCACTGTCGATGCTGCAGCAGGTGGCCGAGGTGCCTGACAGCTGTGCCACGATAGCTGAAATCAACGGTCTGCCTGACGACGAATCAATCGACCGCGCTGAGGAGGCAATCACGGCGGCATATCTTGAGGAAATCTACACAGGACGGTCACAGCGGCATTATGCGGTGCTTAACATTCACAAGTCAGCCGCCATATTCTTCAACTGGCTTGCCCTGCTTGACACAAATGTCAAGGTAATCCTCACCCTCATGTCATTGCTCACACTTCTCACCCTTGTGTCTTCGCTCTTCATTCTCATTCTCCGTCGAGTCAACATGATAGGCATACTCAAGGCACTCGGCGCATCCAACCGTCAGATACGCACCACGTTTATCATCATGACAGTGCGAATACTTGGTTGGGGACTGCTGTTGGGCAACGCCGTGGGCATAGGATTGCTCTATATACAAAAAGCTACGGGAATCGTCCCGCTCAACCCCGAGGCTTATTATCTCGACCATGTGCCGGTGGAAATCAACTGGGTATCAATCATAGTGTTGAACGCGGCGGTCATAGCCATGTCGTTTATAGTGTTGCTGCTCCCTTCAGCCATCATATCCACCATCCCCCCGTCGCGCGCCATCAACTATGAATAGGCGCATGGGGCAATTAGGAATTTTGCCTGAATTTTTGTAATTTTGTGGCCTTAAAAAACGAATTTGTCGCATTATGTCTCTAAATGAAGAAATAGCCCGCAGACGCACGTTTGCCATCATATCTCACCCTGACGCCGGTAAGACAACACTCACCGAGAAACTGCTCCTTTTCGGTGGTGCAATCCATGTGGCCGGCGCAGTCAAGTCTAACAAGATTAAAAAGACCGCTACGTCTGACTGGATGGAGATTGAGAAGCAGCGTGGTATATCCGTGGCCACCTCGGTGATGGGTTTCAACTACGGCGACTATAAAATCAACATCCTTGACACTCCGGGTCACCAGGATTTTGCCGAGGACACCTACCGAACCCTGACTGCCGTTGACAGCGTAATCATTGTAGTCGACGTCGCCAAAGGCGTCGAGCGGCAGACTCGCAAACTCATGGAGGTGTGCCGCATGCGCAACACCCCGGTAATCATCTTTGTCAACAAGCTCGACCGTGAGGGCCGCGACCCGTTTGACATACTTGACGAGCTTGAGAGCGAACTTAAAATCAAGGTGCGCCCGCTTTCGTGGCCTATAAATATAGGTGAGAAGTTCAAGGGCGTTTACAACATATTCGAGCACTCACTCGACCTGTTCACCCCCGACAAGCAGCGTGTAAGCGAGCGTGTGGAGATTGATTCGGTCGATGACCCTCGTATCGACGAAGCCGTAGGTGAGACTGACGCCGCCAAGCTGCGTGAAGACCTCGAACTCATCGAAGGCGTGTACCCCGACTTTGATGTCAATGAGTACCTCGAAGGCCAGGTGGCCCCGGTGTTCTTCGGCTCTGCGCTCAACACATTCGGAGTCAAGGAGCTGCTCGACTGTTTCGTCAAGATTGCACCCGCTCCACGCCCCACTCAGTCAGAGGAGCGGCTTATCGAGCCTCAGGAAGAGGGTTTCTCGGGCTTTGTGTTCAAGATTCATGCCAATATGGACCCCAACCATCGTTCATGTATCGCGTTCGTAAAAATTTGCTCAGGCAAGTTTGAGCGCAATGCCCCTTACAAGCACATGCGCACCGGCAAGACTCTGAAATTTGCAGCACCCACTGCCTTCATGGCTCAGAAAAAGAATGTGGTTGACGAGGCGTATCCCGGTGATATTGTCGGCATTCCCGATACCGGCAACTTCAAAATCGGCGACACACTCACATCGGGCGAGAATCTGCATTTCAAGGGCCTGCCGTCATTCTCCCCTGAAATGTTCAAATACATCGAGAATGCCGACCCCATGAAATCCAAGCAGCTCGACAAGGGCGTTCAGCAGCTTATGGACGAGGGTGTGGCCCAGCTGTTTACCAACCAGTTCAACGGTCGCCGCATTATCGGCACGGTAGGCCAGCTGCAGTTTGAGGTCATCCAGTATCGCCTCGAGCATGAGTATGGCGCACAGTGCCGCTGGGAGCCGATTTCACTGTATAAGGCTTGCTGGATTGAGAGCGATGATGTCGAGGCACTTGCCGCCTTCAAAAAACGCAAGTTCCAGTTTATGGCTACCGACCGTGAGGGCCGCGACGTGTTCCTGGCCGACTCAAACTACGTCCTTCAGATGGCACAAAGCGATTTCCCGAAAATCCGCTTCCACTTCACAAGCGAGTTTTAAACATATCGATAAATCGGTTCAAACATAAAAAACTGAGCAAAAGGATTAAGACACCCTTTTGCTCAGTTTTTTCTCGTATGCGGCTCACGGATGTGCAGTGACATCTCATGCATTATAGCACGTAAAATATCAACATTCAGAAGTCAAGTAATTTATATTTTTCACGGGCGCGAGCTTTGCTTACGATATTGAAGTGCCACCACTCCGTACGTATCGTCGAAAAGCCTGCGTGTTTCATTACACGCCTCAGCAGCAGACGGTTTTGTCTCGCATTCTCACTGATTACCCCGCGGCGCACGAGCTGTTCTTCACGGTCGATGTTTGCCTCCACGCCGAGATGGTCGACAGGCGTGCCCATGTCAAGCTCATTGCCGTTGCTGTCAGTGATGGTTATATCTACAGCAAGACCGTAATTATGAAGTCCGCCCCCTTTAGCGGGATTGGCCACATAATTGGCTTTGGAAGTTCCTTTCACAGCATTAAACATCTTGCGCTGCACGCTCATTGGCCTTGCGGCATCCTTTATGAGAAGATGGCAGCCCGGCATCAGTTTCGCCAGCTCCTCCTGCGCCTTGACTACTGCCTTAGCCGCATCAGGATGAAGCCAGGCACCGTTTATGCCGTCATACATCACTTTGCCGGTGAAATTGTCGTCACGCGCATACATGAGACTGACCGATATGTCGGGACACATCTCAGTCACGTCGACATATCCGCGCGAGCGGAAACTCTCTTCGAGAGTCTGACCCGATACGGTCGGAGACATTATTATGGCAGATGACATTGCAGTAAATCCGATTAAGAGCGTCTTGAGTTTCATTCGGCAAAAGTATGAAAAAAGCTTAAAACGAAATCAAAATTCATGGCAAAATCGTACATTTGTAGTCACATCAACCAACCTACCCCCAATCATAAGAGCGGAGTACAAAAGTCTCCTGTTATCAAATGACAAAGATATTAAGGTTAATACCACTCATCATATTACTGCACGCCTTCACATTACCTGCATCAGCTCAGATAAACACTGACCAGGTGATGCGCATCGGCCAGAACAACATGTATCTTGAGGACTATGTCCTGTCCATCCAGTATTTCAATCAGGTTATTGACATAAAGCCCTATCTTGCAAAGCCATACTTCCTAAGGTCTATAGCAAAACTTAACCTTGACGATTTTCTTGGAGCCGAGCAGGACGCCACCATGTCAATCGAGCGCAACCCCTTCATTGTCGACGCATGGGAGGTGAGAGGTGTGGCCCGTCAGAACATGGGCAAGAACCGCGAGGCCATAGATGACTATAACCACGCGCTCGAACTCCTGCCCGACAACCGTGGTCTGCTCTATAACAAGGCTATGGCCCAGCAGGACATTAACGACATGGAGGGCGCGGCTGAGACATACAAAACACTTCTTAAGAGATTCCCCAACTTCGACGGCGGCTATATAGGCCGTGCCCGCATGCTCCTCGAGCAGAAGGACACTGTGGCCGCCCTTGCCGACATAGAGAAGGCTCTTGAAATCAACCGCAATTCAATCAACGGCTACCTGATGCGCGCCGACATAGCCATCAACTCTGACAAGGATTATGCCTCGGCTCTTGAGGATATGAACCAAGCCATCAAGCTCCAGCCGAAATTTGCGGGTTATTTCATCAACCGTGCATATCTGCGCTACATGACTGATGATTTCCAGGGTGCGTTTGCCGACTATGACTATGCCCTGCAGCTCGACCCTCAGAACACCACCGCACTCTTCAACCGCGGTCTGCTCCGAGCCGAAGTTCATGACAACAACAAGGCAATCGCCGACTTCTCAGTCGTGCTGAATCTTGATGAGAATGATTACAAGACCCTTTACAACCGCGCAGTCCTTCTCGCCGAGATTGGCGACTTCAATGCCGCGATTGCCGATATGGACAAGGTAATCGACGCCTACCCCGATTTTGCCGCCGCCTACTTCCTGCGTTATGACATCAACCGCCGCAAAGGCGACATGCACTCGGCTCAGAAGGATTATGACAAGTCACTTGCCCTCGCAAAGACCCGTGTGCAATTGCCGACGGTGCTGAATGCCCCCGCGGAGGCTTCGGATTCAGCCGTAATTGCCGATAACAGCTACTCACAGGAACAGGTGAAGCGCAGGTTCACGTCGCTCACAACCATCGCCGACAACTCGTCGCCCGAGCAGATATTCAACAACAAAAACATCAAGGGCAAGGTGCAGGACCGCAACTACAGCATCGAGCTTGAGCCGATATTCGCCATATCATACTACTCCTCGCCTACCGAGCTGAAAATGAGTGGCGACTACATCCGCGAGGTCGACGACATCAATGCCACACGCATGCTGCGCTTCCTCCTTCAGGTCACGAACCACGAACCGTCAATGACCGACGAGGAGACTGCGACGGCACATTTCAACTCCATTAACTATTACACCTCCTATCTCGCAAGCCATACCCCCCGCGCCATTGACTTCCTCGGACGCGCGATGGACTATATGACCCTGCGCGACTATGAACATGCCATAGCCGACCTTGACAAGGCCATAGCCCTTACCCCCGACTTTACCCTCGCCTATCTCATAAGGGCCAATGCACGCTATCTCAACTCGCGGATGTCGCAGCCCGACAGCGAGTCCACAAAGACATCGCTGCCCTCACCGGCAATCCCGCGTGCCAACGCCCTGCGTGCCGCCATTGCCGACCTCGACACGGTAATCAAACTGTCACCCTCCATGCCCATCGCATATTATAATAAAGGTGTGATTCTTGCAGGTGAGGGCGACCTTACATCGGCCCTGTCGTGCTTCAATAAGGCTATCGAGCTCAAGCCCGATTTCGGCGAGGCGTTCTACAACCGCGGATACGTCTACCTGTCGCTCGGCAACCGTGACGCGGCCTTTGCCGACCTCAGCCGTGCCGGAGGCCTGGGCATAGTACCCTCTTACAACCTCCTCAAACGCATGTCAGCCAAATAAAGGTGTGGCATAATTGATAAAATTCCAACAATCTTTTAACAGTACGCAACGATTTCCAACATTTTTGCGTAACTTTGAGCCAAATTTCCAATAATTACCATCAATTTAGATTGCAAAAAGGATGAAAGTATTAAAATTTGGCGGCACCTCGGTGGGTTCGGCCGAGAGAATCCGTCACGTAGCAGACCTCGTAAGCTCACGCGGTCGTAACATCATAGTGCTCTCAGCCATGTCTGGCACTACCAACACTCTTGTAGAGATAGCCGGCTATCTCTATAAGCGCAACGTCAATGGTGCTAAAGAGACAATCAACCTCCTGGAATCAAAATATCTCAAGACACTCTCGACGCTCTATGACAAACATGAGAGCCGCGAGCGTGCCCTGAAGGAAATAAAGGCCTGCTTCAACTATATCCGCTCGTTCACCCAGCGCGAGACATTCGGCGAGACCGAAGAGAAGATTATCCTCGCCCAAGGCGAGATTATGAGCGTGGCCATGATGACCATCCTGCTCAACGAGCGCGGCCTGTATGCCGAGTCGCTCCCCGCCCTCGACTTCATGAAGACCGGGGCCAACTCCGAGCCTGACATGCAGCACATACAGCTGCATCTCCAGCCGCTCCTCGACAAGTATATGGATGCCGACATTTTCGTGACCCAGGGATTCATTTGCCGCAACTCATCGGGCGAAATCGACAACCTGCAGCGCGGAGGCAGCGACTACACGGCATCGCTCATAGGCGCGGCCATCGAAGCCGAGGAGATTGAGATATGGACCGACATCGACGGCATGCACAACAACGACCCCCGCTTTGTCGAGAAGACCTCGCCAGTAAGCGAGCTTCACTACGAGGAGGCAGCCGAGCTTGCATACTTCGGTGCTAAGATTCTCCACCCCACCTGCGTGCTCCCCGCCAAGGTCAACAATATCCCCGTGCGTCTGCTCAACACTATGGAGCCTGAGGCACACGGCACACTTATCTACAACAACATCACCGACCCCTGCATCAAGGCGGTGGCCGCCAAGGATAATGTCGTGGCTATCAAAATCAAGAGCTCGCGCATGCTCCTTGCCTACGGCTTCCTGACCCGTGTGTTCGAGACCTTCGAGAAGTACAAGACCCCTATCGACATGATTGCGACAAGCGAGGTAGGTGTATCGCTCACCATCGACTCCGAACGTTTCCTCCCCGAAATCGTGGACGAGCTTCAGAAGTTCGGCACCGTGACCGTCGACAAAGACATGGTAATCGTCTGCGTTGTGGGCAATATGGAATGGACTAACACCGGCTATGAGGCACGTGCGGTCGAGGCTCTTGCCGACATCCCCGTGCGCATGATTTCGTATGGCGGTTCCAACTACAACATCTCGTTCCTCATACGCAAGGATGACAAAGTCAAGGCCCTCAACCGTCTGAGCGAAAAACTTTTCAACAACAAACAGTAAGCCCTCAGCATTCATATGGCACGATTTCCAGTTGCAGAATTCGACGAACTGAGCACTCCGTTCTATTTCTACGACCTTGCCCTTCTTGACCGCACGCTTGCCGAGATAGTGCGCACCTCGCGTGACGAACGCTTCAAGGTGCATTATGCCATCAAGGCCAACGCCAACCCCGGCATACTCCGTCGCATCCAGGCGGCGGGACTCGGGGTCGACGCTGTGAGCGGCGGCGAGATAAAGGCTGCGCTCGAGGTAGGATTCAAGGGAGCGCAGATTGTGTATGCCGGAGTAGGCAAGACCGACGGCGAGATTCGTCTCGCGCTTGAGAACGAGGTTGGCTGTTTCAATGTGGAGTCCGAGCCTGAGCTTGAGATTATCGACGAGATTGCTGGCTCGATGGGCAAGGTGGCCAATATCGCGCTCCGCGTCAACCCAAATATCGACGCCCATACCCACGAGTATATCACTACCGGCCTTGCTGAAAACAAGTTCGGCATCAATCTCGAGCAGTTGCCCCAGATTATCGAAAAGGCATCGCAACTCGAGAATGTAAACCTCGAGGGACTCCATTTCCACATCGGCTCGCAGATTACCGAGACAGAGCCTTTCGTAATGCTTTGCGAGGTAATCAACCGTCTTCAGAACGAGTGGGAAGAGAAAGGTGTGACGTTCAAGTCTATAAACGTGGGTGGCGGCCTCGGCATCGATTATGCTGAGCCTGACCGTCATCCCATACCTGATTTCGAGGGTTACTTTAAGGCGTTCCGCAACCATCTGCGTCTGCGCCCTGACCAGGAACTGCACTTTGAGCTGGGCCGTTCGGTCGTGGCCCAGTGCGGCAGTCTCATCACCCGCGTCCTTTACGTCAAGGAAGGTACGACCAAACGTTTTGCCATCGTGGATGCGGGCATGACCGACCTCATACGCCCGGCCCTCTACAACGCTCACCACCGCATCGAGAACCTGTCATCGCCCAACGGCGAGATGCACCATTACGATGTCGTAGGGCCTATATGCGAGTCGTCAGACTGCTTCGGCAAGGACGAACTGCTCCCCGCCATCCGCCGAGGCGACTTCCTCGCACTCCGCTCGGCCGGTGCGTATGGCGAGATTATGGCGTCGCAGTACAACTGCCGCCAGCTCCCGTCATCGTATCTCTATGAGAAGTAAACCTTAAAACCTAATATCCAATTATCACAATGTCTAAGAATCAGTTTGACGAGGTGGCCTATCAGGAGGCCGACCCGACCGAGATGCCGGAAAATGCGTTCCGCGAACTCGGTGAGGACGAGCATTATCGCCCTATAATGCACCCCGCGCATGACTACCCCGAAGTGACCCCCTACTCCGTGTCGATGGGTCTGCTGCTCGCTGTCATATTCAGTGCAGCAGCCGCATATCTCGGTCTGAAGGTAGGTCAGGTGTTTGAGGCGGCAATTCCCATTGCTATTATCGCAGTGGGTCTGTCTGGCGCGTTGAAAAAGCAGAATCCGCTCGGTCAGAATGTGATTATCCAGTCGATAGGCGCATGTTCGGGCGTGATTGTTGCCGGAGCCATCTTCACGCTCCCCGCGCTTTACATCCTCCAGGCAAAGTATCCCGAGATTTCGGTCAACTTCCTGCAGATATTCCTCAGCTCGCTTCTCGGCGGTGTGCTCGGAATACTCTTCTTTATCCCCTTCCGTAAATATTTCGTGAAGGATATGCACGGAAAGTATCCTTTCCCCGAAGCCACTGCCACTACCCAGGTGCTTGCAAGCGGACTCGGCAAGAACACATCCAATGCCGGACAGGCCAAGACCCTCGTGATATCGTCGCTCATCGGCGGCCTTTACGACTATCTCGTGGAGACTTTCGGATGGTGGACCGATACGCTCAACACTATGGCCACATCGTGGGGCCAGACTCTCGCCGAGAAGACCAAACTCGTGGTGAGCTGCAACACGACCGCCGCAGTGCTTGGTCTCGGTTACATCATCGGCCTGAAATACGCTTTCATCATCTTTGCCGGTTCAGTGTTTGTATGGTGGGTGCTTATCCCGCTCATCGGCACCTATGGAGCCCCTGAGATTGCCGCAATGGCCCCGACCGAGATATTCGGTGAATACGCCCGTCTTATAGGCATCGGCGGCATCGCGATGGCCGGTATCATCGGCATCGTGAAGTCGTGGGGCATCATCCGCGAGGCTGTCGGACTCGCCTCACGCGAGCTGAAAGGCAATGCCACTGACGCCAAGACTATACGCTGGCAGACTGACATCTCCATGAAGCATATAGTATTCTTCGTGGCCATCGCTCTTGTGGCCGTGCTCGTATTCTTCTGGGTCGGTGTCATCAGCACATTCTGGCAGGCACTCGTGGCATGGATTGTCGTCACTATCATAGCATTCCTCTTTACCACTGTTGCCGCAAATGCCATTGCAATCGTAGGCTCCAACCCCGTATCGGGCATGACGCTTATGACACTCATTATCGCGTCGGCAATCTTCGTGGGTATCGGACTTAACGGCACCTCGGGCATCGCGGCCTCGATGGTGATTGGCGGCGTAGTATGTACCGCCCTTTCAATGGCCGGAGGTTTCGTTACCGACCTCAAGGTAGGCTATTGGCTCGGCTCGACCCCCAAGAAGCAGGAATCATGGAAATTCCTCGGCACCCTCGTATCGGCCGCAACTGTAGGCGGTGTGATATTGCTGCTCAACCAGGTCTATGGTTTCACCGGCGAGAATGCGCTTGTGGCACCTCAGGCCAACGCTATGGCCAAGGTCATCGAGCCTCTGATGATGGGCGGTGACACGCCTTGGATTCTCTATATGGTGGGTGCCATTCTCGCACTCATCCTCAACTGGCTCGGCGTGCCCGCCCTCGCCTTCTGCCTCGGCATGTTCATTCCCCTTCAGCTTAACACCCCGCTTCTCGTGGGCGGTGCTGTAGCTTGGTTCATCGGCAGCCGCTCCAAGGACAAGGCCCTCAACAGCGCACGTGCTGACCGAGGCACACTCATCTCTTCGGGTCTCATCGCCGGTGGTGCACTCTTCGGCGTGTTTGCCGCCCTTACCCGTTTCCTCGGATTTGAGTATGACAACCCCATGACAGCAATCGCCACCCAGTGGACAGGTCTTGCAGTCTATGCGATGCTCATAATCTATCTCATTTGGGATTCGATGCGTGCCAAGAAAATCTGAAAGTGAAAAGTATAAATAAAGAGATTCTCTCTTTAGCCATTCCGTCCATCATCACCAACATCACCACTCCGTTGTTGGCGTTGATGGACGTGGCTATTGTGGGACATATGGGAGATGCCGCGTATATTGCGGCGATAGCTGTGGGCGGTACGATATTCAATATGATATACTGGCTCTTCGCCTTCCTGCGCATGGGCACGAGCGGCATGTCGGCCCAGGCTCACGGCTCGGGCGACGGGCGCGAACTTGACCTCGTGCTTGCCCGAGGCATGATTGTGGCCATTACGGCCTCGGCGGTAATCATACTTGCATCCCCCCTCATAGCCCGCCTTGCATTCTCGGTGATGGAGGTTGAGGCGGGCGTTCGCGCTATGGCCGACAGGTATTTCTCGATACTCGTGTGGGGCGCGCCTGCAGTGCTGTGCACCTACACGCTCTCGGGCTGGGCACTTGGCCGCAAGAACCCCAAGGCTCCCATGTGGGTGTCATTCATCATCAATATCAGCAATATAATCGTCAGTCTGGTGCTTGTCTACGTGTTCCGGTTCAAGATTGAAGGCGTAGCCATCGGCACACTGTCGGCCCAGTGGCTCGGAGTGATATCATTCGGGGTAATCGTAATCCGCAAATACCATCCGACAGTCCCCCCTATGTCGCAGGTAATGCTCCGCAGTGCGCTCAAACGCTTCTTCTCGGTCAATATCGACATATTCCTCCGCACATGCTGTCTGATAGCCGTGACCGTGTGGTTTACCCGTGTAGGCTCGCAGCAAGGCGTTGTGGTGCTCGCAGTCAACACACTGTTGATGCAGTTCTTCATAATGTTCTCCTATTTCATGGACGGTTTCGCATTTGCCGGTGAGGCCATGTGCGGCAACTGTCTCGGCGCGGCAGACCGTGCCGGGTTGAGGCGAAGCACCCGCGCCCTGTTAGCATGGGGAGGAGGTGTGGCCGTGATATTCACGGTGATATACTTTTTCTGCGGCGAGTGGATAATGCAACTGTTAAGCGGGGATGTCAATGTGATTACGGCCTCAAAGGAGTATTTTCATTGGGTAGTGCTGGTGCCTGTGGCCGGATTTCTTGCCTTTACTTGGGACGGCATATATATCGGCATAACCCGCACCCACGAGATGTTGCTGTCGATGGCAACATCTACGGCATTGTACTTCATATTATACTACGTATTATATCCCATGCTCGGCAATCATGGACTGTGGATAGCATTCATCTGCTATCTCTTCACGCGAGGCATCGTGCTCCAGTTTGCAAGCCGGCATGTCGAGCGAAAAATATTTTTGGATAAGTTGATATAAAAGACTAACTTTGCAGTGACAAAGGGGTGCCGCGCCTGATGGCTGACGGCTGAGATGATACCCTCTGAACCTGATGCGGTTAGTACCGCCGAAGGGATTGGCTCACATCTTCACCGGGTGCACAGCATGGCCCGCACATCGCTTTGTCATTGACATATTAACCTGTAACAGCGATGAGAAGATACTTCCCTGTCCTATCCATAGCCGGAAGCGACCCCTCAGGAGGCGCAGGCATTCAGGCCGATATCAAGACCATATCGGCCCTCGGTTGTTATGCCATGACGGCAATAACCTCGCTCACAGCCCAGAACACTACCGGCGTGAGATCAATCATGGCCGCGACTCCCGAGATTGTGCGTGACCAGATTGACATGATAATGGAGGACATCCCCCCTATGGCCGTAAAGACAGGCATGCTCTGCAACCTCGAGGTGGCCGACACCGTGGCAGAACGTCTTGAGCACTATCGTATTAAGAATATTGTGGTCGACCCCGTGATGGTGTCAACCTCAGGCTCCAAGCTGCTCGCCGACGACGCCATCAGCCTCATCCTTGAGCGCATCTTCCCATTGTCAACACTTATCACCCCCAACAAGAGCGAGGCTCATGCCCTGACCGGCGAGACTGACCCTGACTGTCAGGCGCGACGCTTTCAGGAAATGGGATGCCGCAACGTATTGCTGAAGGGGGGCGACACGGCTAATACTGATTTCAAGACCGACATACTCTATCTCGAAAACGGAAAGAGGATGGAACTGCGGGCCGATGCAATCGACACGGTCAACACTCACGGCACAGGCTGTACGCTGTCATCAGCCATCGCGTCATATCTCGCGCTCGGTTATGACCTCGTGTCGGCCGTAAATGCCGCAAAACTTTACATCACCCGCGCCCTTGAGGCCGGTGCGTTTGTCACGACAGGACACGGCCACGGGCCTGTCAATCATTTCTTCTCTCCCCGCAGACTCAAGAACTTCAACCCCAACAAACGATAAACACTACAACTCTTCATATGGACATCACAATCAACGACGTAAAGCTGACCCTGCCTGACGGTTCGACCCTCAAGAATGCGCTCGAAGCAAAAGATATTAAGCCTCAAGGTATTGCCACAGCTGTCAACGGCACAGTGATTGCAGCGGCAAAGCGCGAGACCACCGCACTCGCCGATGGTGACAAGATTGTAATCATCAAGGCTTTCTACGGTGGCTGAACGCAAGTTGCTAATAGCCATCACCCCCGAATCGCCTGTGGCAGACGAGGGGCGTAAGGTTGAGGCTCTTCTCCGAGCCGGATGGCATCGCGTGCATCTGCGACATCCCGGAGCAAGCCGGGTGGAGATGCGTGCGCTGATTGAAAGCATCGGTCAACGTTATCACGACCGCCTCGTGCTTCACGGCCACTTCGACCTCACTAATGATTTCAATCTCGGCGGTCTGCATCTCAACCGCCGTTGCCCCGTCCCGTCCTCGCTCTATCACGGTCCGCTTAGTCGGTCGTGCCACTCGGTTGACGAGGTGCTTGACGCCTCAGGGATGCAATATGTGACATTAAGTCCTATCTTTGACAGCATCTCAAAATCGGGCTACCGAAGTGCATTTACTCAGGCCGAGCTTATGCGTCTTGACAGCGCACAAATCCCGGTAATCGCATTAGGTGGCATCGACAGTGAACATATTCCACTGTTAAAGGTTTATAAATTCAGTGGCTATGCGATGCTCGGCTCCATCCCATGGAATGGCACTGTCGATGAAGTCAGCGCATTTGCCGATGCAATGGAGAAGTCAATCGACTGAATATAGACGCGTTCAACTAAAAGTATCAACTATATACATCAATATATGTTAATGTTCATCACCCATCCGAGCGACCGTTACAGTATAGCCGAAGAGGTTCAGATGGTGCTCGAAGGGGGCTGCAAATGGATTCAGCTCCGCATGAAGGATGTCTCTGACGAAGAATTCCGTCAGACGGCTCTCGAAATCATTCCGCTCTGCAAGGAAAACGAGGCATTTCTCGTGTTTGACGACCGTGTGGAGCTGGCGATGGAAATGGGCGTTCACGGCGTTCATCTCGGCAAAAACGACATGGACCCTCTGCAGGCCCGTGAGACGATGGGCGCGGAAGCCATCATAGGAGTGACAGCCAATACAGCGCAGGACATCATCAAGTTCCGCAATCAGGATGTGGACTATGTAGGTCTCGGGCCGTTCAGATTCACAACCACCAAAGCCAAACTCTCGCCCGTTCTTGGTATTGACGGATATGCTTCCGTTGTAAAGGAAGTGCGTGAGGCCGGGATGGTGCTCCCCATCGTGGCAATCGGCGGAATCACACTTGAGGACATCCCTGCCATCATGCAGACCGGCGTCAACGGTGTGGCGGTGAGTGGGTCGATAATCAACGCCCCCGACCCTGTGGCCTACACCCGACAGCTGCTCGACACCCTGTCGGAATGCGCTGCAAAGATGAAGTAGGCTCACAAATTATTGAAGTAAATTACATAAATCAACCATATCATATGTCAGACATCTTAACTATCGGAGGAAAGGAATTTACCTCACGCCTGTTCGTGGGAACGGGTAAATTCTCATCCAACCGCCTCATGCTTGATTCAATCATCGCATCAGGCTCGCAGATGATTACAGTGGCCATGAAGCGCATTGACATGCAGCACGAAGAGGAGGACGACATGCTCGCCCACATCAACCGTGACCACGTGCAGTTTTTGCCCAACACATCGGGTGTGCGCAACGCCGAGGAAGCTGTGCTTGCGGCCAATCTCGCCCGCGACTGCTTCGGCACCGATTTCATCAAACTCGAAATTCACCCCGACCCCAAATATCTGCTCCCCGACCCCATCGAGACACTTAAAGCAACTGAGATTCTTGCCAAGCAGGGATTCAAGGTGCTCCCCTACATCCAGGCCGACCCCGTGCTCTGCAAGCGACTCGAGGAGGTGGGCACAGCTGCCGTCATGCCCCTCGGCGCACCCATCGGTACAAACAAGGGCCTAAAGACACGCGACCTTCTGGAGATTATCATCGCCGAGAGTCGCGTGCCTGTCGTTATCGACGCCGGTCTCGGCGCACCGTCACATGCGGCTGACGCTATGGAAATCGGTGCTGACGCTGTGCTCGTGAACACAGCTATCGCCGTTGCAGGTGACCCCGTAGAGATGGCCGTGGCCTTTAAACTTGCCGTCGAGGCAGGCCGTAAGGCATATCTCGCCGGACTCGGCGCAGTGTCGACCTCGGCAAGTGCGACCAGCCCCCTAACCGCATTTCTTGACCTCTAAAACAACGAAACAACACATTATAACCCTATTATGAGAATAGAGAACATCGACGTTAATTCCTATCCGGGATCTGAAAAAGTCTACGTCGACGGCGAGATGTTTCCCATCAAGGTAGCCATGCGCCGTGTCAATCTCACCCCCACCGTCGAAGTGGTGGACGGCGAGAAGATTATGACTGAAAACGCCCCTGTTTACGTCTATGACACCAGTGGAGTCTACACCGACCCCAATGTCAAAATCGACATCAACCAAGGTCTGCCCCGCACCCGCGAGGAGCTGATAGCCAAGCGTGACGACCTTGAGCAGCTGCCCCGCATCACATCGGAGTACGGACGCATGCGCGAAGAGGACCCTTCGCTTGACAGCATCCGTTTCGCCCACCGCTATGCGCCGCGCCGTGCAGTCAAGGGTAAGGAAATCACTCAGATGGCCCTTGCCAAGAAAGGTATAATCACTCCCGAGATGGAGTATGTGGCCATACGTGAGAACAATAATGCCAAGGCAATGGGCATCGACAGCCACATCACCCCCGAATTCGTGCGCAACGAGATTGCGTGCGGGCGTGCCGTCCTCCCTGCCAACATCAACCACCCCGAGGCCGAGCCTATGATTATAGGCCGTAACTTCCTCGTCAAGCTCAACACCAACATAGGCAACTCCGCCCTCTCGTCAGGTATCGAAGAGGAAGTCAGCAAGGCCGTATGGAGCTGCTATTGGGGCGGCGACACACTCATGGACCTCTCGACCGGCGACAATATTCACGAAACACGCGAGTGGATTATCCGCAACTGCCCCGTGCCGATGGGCACTGTACCTGTCTATCAGGCTCTTGAAAAGGTGAACGGAAAGGTTGAGGACCTGACCTGGGAAATCTACCGCGACACACTCATCGAGCAGGCCGAGCAGGGTGTGGACTACTTCACCATTCATGCCGGCGCGCTCCGCGCACATGCCGACATGGTGAAGGAGCGTCTGACCGGCATCGTATCGCGCGGCGGCTCCATCATGACCCGCTGGGCTGTGATTCACAATGAGGAAAACTTCCTCTATACCCATTTTGACGAAATCTGCGAGATTCTTTCCGCATATGACGTGGCCGTGTCGCTCGGCGACGGACTGCGCCCCGGCTCAATTCATGACGCCAATGACCGCTCACAGTTCCTGGAGCTCGATGTGCTCGGCGAACTTACCGAGATAGCCTGGAAGCACAACGTCCAGGTGCTCATCGAAGGCCCCGGTCATGTGCCCATGCACAAGATTCGAGAGAACATGGACCGCCAGCTCGACAAGTGCCACGAGGCTCCGTTCTACACCCTCGGCCCGCTCACCACCGACATCGCTCCCGGCTATGACCACATCACTTCGGCCATCGGCGCGGCTCAGATAGCATGGATGGGCACAGCCATGATATGCTACGTGACCCCCAAGGAGCATCTTGCCCTCCCCAATCTCGAGGATGTGCGCAACGGCGTAATCACCTACAAGATTGCAGCACATGCCGCTGACATTGCAAAGGGACATCCGGGGGCACAGGTGCGCGACGACGCCATGAGCAAGGCCAGATTTGAGTTCAGATGGAAAGACCAGTTCAACCTCTCGCTCGACCCCGCGCGTGCGCGCCAGTATTATGTCGAGAGCCACAAGAACGATGACCATTTCTGCACCATGTGCGGCCCGAACTTCTGCGCCATGCGCATCACCCGCCAACTCGTTGATGAGTGCGCGGAAAAGAGTTGCTGACAACTCATTACTGACAACATTAAGCCTTTGTGACTAATTGAGAGGACACATCGCGGGCAGCAGTCATGCGGTGTTAGCCTCATAAGGCATCGGAAGAGTGCGGGGCGGACTGCCGCCCGCAATGCGTGAATCCGCCCCAGCATCTCTCCACTTATATTATTTGTGACTAATTTAGATTTATGTGTATTATATCCAATAGGATACTTTTTGTCATATCCGTTTTTATACTAACTTTTTCCTCACTACCCGCACGGGCCCAAAGAGTAGCATTAAAGACCAACACCCTTGACTGGGTGCTCATGTCACCTAATCTCGCCCTCGACACCCGCCTGTCGCGCCGCCTCACGTTCGAAATAGGCATCACAGGCAACCCTTTGTCAAAAACACCATATGGCACAGACATCATGTTGAAGAATCTACGCATACAACCCTCGCTCCGCTATTGGTTCAACCGACCGATGGCGCGACACTTCATGGGCGTGGCTGTGTGCGGTGGAGTCTATGACCTGCGTCTGCGCGAGCACTGCTATCGAGGAAATATCGCCGCAGCCGGACTTACATATGGTTACGCTCTTGTGCTTAACCGCCATTGGAACGTAGAGTTCTCAATCGGCGCAGGCATCGGACGCGTATGGGGCTACGACTACCGCTATTCCGAAGGTCGACCCAAGGATACTAACATGAGCAAATGGATACCTGTGCCCATAGGCACCGGCATATCATTTTCATACATCTTCCAATAAGCCGAAGCAATCATGAATAAGAATATAACACTTATCGCAAGATGCGGCATGGGGGCAGTCCTCATGGCCGCCGCGCTTCCGGCTGTGGCACGTGACATTAACGTGCGAGGTATCGTGACCAATTCCAAGGGCGAGCCTCTGCAGGGTGTATGTATATATGATGTCGACACCGACCGTCTGCTCACAAGCACCAACGAGGAGGGAAAGTATCTCGTAATAATCGACAGTGACGGAAAGCTCGCCTACTCAATCCTCGGCATGGAGGACACCGAGATACCCGTAGAGGGAAGACTGACAATCGATGTGACACTCACAAGCTCGTCAATCACTCTCGACGAGGTTCTTGTCAAGGCCAAGGGCAAGCTGAAGGTAGTGGCCCCCGAGCCTACCGACATTGAAATCAAAGGCAACTATGCCTATATCAAGACCCGCATCAAGGTGCCGCACCGCCTGTTCGGCTCATCGACCCGACTTATCATCCAGCCCGCGCTGTATAATGTGACTACTTCAAAAATGTGGTATCTCAAGCCGCTCGTTTTCGACGGCCGACGTTACAACATCACGCAGGACCGCATGCTTGACTTCAATCTTGCCGCCGACCCGCTCACGCCGTATGTCACCGTTCAGCAGCATTCGAGCCGTAAGGATGACATGATATTCTGGAACGACTCAATCTATCTCGATAACCCCGACCAGGATTTCCACTGCGACATGCTCATGGCAATGGAGAATTATAACCGCGTGTTCTATCGTGACACCACTACCATATCACGCGGCACGGTCAATCCCATGCGATTCTTCCAGTATAAGCTGATAGGCTCGGAGGTGACCGACTCGGCGTTCTATCCTACCCCCGAGATGCAGATGCGTGACACCCGAGGCGACGTGATGCTGACATTCCGTGTCAACGACGCCCGCCTTGACATGGAGCAGGGCAACAACCGCCAGGAGATGAACTCGCTCCTCACTCAGCTGCGCCGCGTCGAGGACGACCCCGATGCCGCACTCAAGAGCTTTTACATCTACTCGACCTCTTCGCCTGAGGGCAACTACAACAAGAACGTCGAGCTGTCGAAACGACGCATGAAATCGGCACTCGACCTGATTATGGAAAACCTTTCGGCCACAACACGCCGATATATGGAGGTTAAGAGCGGAGCCTCGGTGGAGTCATGGGAGACCCTTGTGACCATGCTCCGGGCCGACAGCCTGACTACCGAGGCCGAAGCCGTGTCAGAGGTGCTTGCGAAGTATCCCGGACAGCCCGACATACAGTCGGTAAGGATACGCAGACTGCCATTCTACGCGTCGGTAATATCGGAGAGATACCTGCCGAGGATGCGTAAGGTCAGCTATGAGTTTCTCACGTCGCAATACCGCTATCTGACCGACGACGAGATTGCCGAGCTTTACAAGACCAAACCCGAGACACTGTCAAGATTTGAATTCTTCCGCCTATACCGTTACGTTGCCAAGACACCTGAGGAAAAGGAGACCTATCTGAAAAAGGCTCTCGAGGTTCACCCCAAATTTGTCGTGGCAGCCACCGACCTCGCCGAACTCAGGCTCGGACGCGGCCAGGCCGATTACGACCTGCTGGAAAAGTTTGTCAAGCCTGACAATACTCCCGGACGAAAGAAAAAGCTGCCTGAGGAAACAATCCTCAACCACATAGCCGCGTGCCTCGCCACGCATCATTATCTCGAGGCTGACTCGCTTGCAGCAGAGCTTCCCGACACTCCTCGCTTCCACAAGGCCAAGATTTACACCGACGTGTTCAACGGCCGATATGAGGGAGCCATGCAGGAGGTCGCTGCCGAGTCGCCCATTAACGAGGTGGTGATACTCCTCGCGCTCAAGGCCAATGACCAGGCCTGGCGCAAAGCCTCGAAACTCGGCTCGTCTGCCGAGGAGGAATACCTGAAAGCCATAGCCGCCAACCGTGTTGACGAATATATGGCAGCCGTAAGCCATCTCGAAAACGCTCTGCGCCTCAAGCCCGAGCTTAAAGAGATAGCCCGCATTGACGGCGACCTGATTGACTTAATGGAAGAACGAGAGGAAGAGGAGGAACAGCTATGAACACACTGAAATACATTAAATACACAATATTTTCGACATGCGGCATCCTCGGCCTGACCACACCCGTGGCCGAGGCCGCAACAACACAACCGCAGGCACTTGACTCGACGATGAACGCTCTCGACTATGTGCTGCAACGCCCTGCGCCGTCCGAACGGTTCGCCTCAAAGCGGTTCGGCGACCGAATGTTTATCTCAGTTGAAGGCGGCCCTGACTGGATGCACACCAACAGCGGCATAACGGGGGCATCGTCCAAGGCAGGATACCGCGCCGGACTGACTATAGGGGACTGGATAACCCCGGTTCACGGTTGGCGCGTAGGCATCAGTGCCGGACGACATTTCGGCGTGAACGACACGAAGCCCTATTTTGCAGGACTTTCGGTAGATTATCTCATGAATTTATCAGCTCTTTTGCGCAAAGATAACCCGGGCAGACGGTTTGAGCTGATTGGACTCATGGGCATAGAGGGTCAGGCACTGCACCGCGAGGGTCACATGATGTGGGCTGCCGGCGGATTCCGCATCGGGCTGCAGCCTCGGGTCTATCTCACCCGCTCGACCTACATGTACGTCGAACCGAGAATAGGAATCTACACCGACGGACTCGATGATGTAAAGACGTGGCATAAGTATGACTGGAACGCATCGGTCATGGTCGGTCTCGGCTATCGCATGAACGGCGGCACGGGACTGCATGTCGACAACTCATTGTTCATCGGCGAGCATTTCCGTGACAACTTGTTTGTCAGCGTTGGCGGTGGAGTGCTGGCCCTAGGCAATTCCACCAATAATCTACGTGACCGCATAAGTGGCTTCGGGACATTCTCGGTAGGCAAATGGTTTTCAGCCCCCGCCGGACTGAGGCTGTCATTGTCAGGCTCGGAAATACGCGAGCCCCGAAGTGACCGACGCTGGAGCGCGATAGCCGATGTGGATTTCATGTGGAATCTCAACTCCGCCCTTTCGGGCTATGACCCTGACCGCAAAATTGAGACCAATGTTGTGCTCGGTGCGAGCGGCGCGTATGTGTCAGGCCAGGGTAAGAAATTCCATCCCGGACTGCATGCCGCCCTGCAGGGCATATGGAATGTATCACAATCGGTCGGACTGTATCTCGAGCCTCAGGTGAGAGTATTCGGACGCAACATATCCTCTCACCCGTCAAGCCGTGTGACACTCATGCCTGGCGTCAACATCGGCCTGATATACCGTTTCAGAGGCTCGGATGAGTACAACTCATATAAATCGACATTCAACTACGAAGACTTCCTCGGTTCGCGCAGATACTTTGTCGACCTTCTCGGCGGAGTGTTCATGCGCTCACGCAAGTGGCACCCTAATGGAGTCGTATCACTCGGTTTCGGCAAATGGCTTACTCCCGAAAGTGCGTGGAGAGTCAGCGGAGAGTATGCAAGCATAAGCGAATCGTCAAGCTACCGCTCACTCGCACTGTCGGCTGACTATATGTGCAGCCTGTCGACCCTCGCAGGAGGATTTGACGACACCCGCGGCTTTGACCTCGATGCGTTCGTCGGTCTCACAGCAGGAGCCGCGCACTACAACCGTGGACGCAACAGCCTCGTGTGGGGACCTCGCGCAGGACTCCGCGGACGCATCAGCGTCTCCCCCGCCGTTGACATCATTATCGAGCCTCAGGCCCAGGTGCTGTCGATACCTCACTACAGGCATAAATACAATCCTGAATTCAGGGTGCTTGCCGGTGTGAGCTACAAGCTCGGCCGCAGGCGCCAGGCCATGAAGGGAGAGTCGAATCTCATCACCGACGAGAAGCCTCGAAACTTCGTAAACCTCTCAGGCGGCCCGATGCTGTTCAGCGAGACTGTCTTCAGCTCCAACGTCCGCAAGGTGTCATGGGGCGGTGAAATCTCCGTGGGCCGATGGCTGACCGATGCCTCAGGCCTGCAGCTCGGCCTCAACTATGATTTCATACGCAGAAACCGCCGACAGGATGTCGCGATAGGCACTGTCAAGCTCGATTATATGCTCAACTTCACAGCACTGTTCAATGACGATGACAGCAGACGGTTTGACATCGTGCCGATGATAGGTATCGGATACGGCTGGAGCGACCGTGACAACGGACACCATTCGGTGGCGTTGGATGCCGGTGTGAGAGCGAGCTATCGTGTTACCGACAGGCTGGATGTGACACTGACTCCGACGGTGACTGCATGGCAACCGAAACTCAACGGCGGCGTAGGAAACACCCACCACTTTATCGGTGTGGGACGTCTGCCAATCGGCGTCTCCTACAGGTTCTGACATCAGAAAGAACATAAATACAATAAATAAATCAATCAACAATGTTTTCAGAAGAATTAGAGAAATACGACTGGGACAAAACCACTGAGTTCATCGCATCGCGCACCGAGGCCGATGTGCGTGCGGCCCTGCGTAAGGAACATCTTACTGTCGAGGATTTCATGGCTCTAATCTCGCCGGCCGCCGAGCCGTTTCTTGAGGAGATGGCTCAGCTGAGCCACCGTTACACCTTGGAACGTTTCGGTAAGACGATATCGATGTACATACCGATGTATGTGTCGAACGCGTGCTCAAACTGCTGCGTGTACTGCGGATTCAACCATAACAATCCGCTGACCCGCGTCACCCTTACAATGGACCAGGTGAAGGCCGAGTGCGAGGCGATACGTGAGCTGGGCCCGTTTGAGAACCTCCTTATCGTCTCGGGCGAGCATCCCAAAATCAACGGAGCCGACTATATAGAAGAGGTGCTGAAGACCGCCCGTCCGTATTTCAATAATCTTACCATCGAAGTGGGTCCCATGAGTGCCGAGCAGTATGAGCGGCTCACGCACAGCGGACTCAACGGAGTGGTATGCTTTCAGGAAACATATCATAAGGCCAACTATCGCAAGTATCATCCCAAAGGCATGAAGTCGATTTTTGACTGGCGCGTCAACGGTTTTGACCGCATGGGTCAGGCAGGCGTACACAAAATCGGCATGGGTGTGCTGATTGGTCTCGAGGACTGGCGCACCGACCTCACGATGCTTGCCCGCCATCTCAGGTATCTGCGTAAGAATTACTGGAAGACGAAATACAGCATCAATTTCCCGCGCATGTGTCCGGCTGAGGGCGGCTATCAGCCCAAGGTGGTGATGAGCGACCGCGAGCTTGCTCAGGTGACCTTTGCATTCCGTATCTTTGACCACGATGTGGACATCTCCTACTCCACACGCGAGAATCCGACTTTCCGAGCCAATATGATGAAACTCGGAGTGACCTCGATGAGTGCGGGCAGCAAGACCGAACCGGGCGGCTATCGCTCGACGCCTGACGCGCTTGAGCAGTTTGAGGTCTCCGACCCGCGTTCCCCCAAAGCCGTGACCGAGGAAATCAGGAAACTCGGATACGAGGCTGTCTGGAAAGACTGGGACAAGATTTTTGACTGATTGACCGCAAGTTGCATAAGGGTTTCGGAGTAGCCCTTATGCAACTATTTTGTAGGGTACACGATTTTTTGTAACTTTGGGGCGATTTTCGCACTTGCGGCGGTTTTTTCAAACGACTGTAAATGAAAGACGATACTAAGATAATTTCAATCGGGCAGATTGATATCTCTCCTGAGTCACGTAACAATGCTCCCGCACTTGATGACCTGCCGGTAATCGCGCTGCGTGACATGGTGCTGTTTCCGCACGTTACGTTCCCCATCATGATGGGGCGCGAACTGACGGTGCGCACCGTCAATGCGGCTGTCGAGAAGGGTATTCCTGTAGGTGTGTTCTGCCAGACTGATGCGGCAATCGAGCAGCCCACAGTCAAGGACCTTGACCAATATGGCGTGATAGCCGATGTCGTCAAGGTCATAGAGCTTCCTGACGGGTCGCATACAGCCATCCTCAATGCCCGCGGGAAGGTGAAAATCACCGGCGAGGGAGCGGGCAATACTATCCCCGGCACACTGTCGGTGACGGTCAAGGAGTGCCGCGAGACATCGCCGAGACCTACCGACAAAGAGTTTGCCGTGCTTGTCGAGGATATCCGCTCAACCACTCTGCGCATACTCGGTCAGAACGGAGAAAGCTCCAACGAGCTTATGGTCAACATCAAAGACCTGAGCGCACCGTTGCTGATGATAAACCTCATAGCCACACACGCGGGCTTTGACCTCGACGAGAAGCGTGCACTATTGCGCCATTCGCGTCTCAAGGACAGGGCCATGCATCTTATGGCTCTTATAGCCCGTCAGGAACAGTTCTTTGAGATACGTTCCGAGATACGCCGCAAGGCCATGAAGAATATCGATGAGCAGCAGCGCAATCATTATCTCCAGCACGAGTTTGAGGTGCTGCGTGACCAGCTCTACGGCAACGATGACGACAGCATGCAGTTTGAGAAGAAGGCCGAAGGGCTTAACATGCCTGAAGCCGTGCGCAACACGTTCAAAAAGGAGCTTGAAAAACTGCGCCGTCTCAATCCTCAGAGTCCTGACTATTCAGTGCAGTACAGCTATCTGCAACTGCTCACTGACCTGCCTTGGGGCGTGATGGACACGGTGAATTCAGATTTCGGTGAGGCCGAGCGCACTCTTGACCGCGACCATTACGGACTTGAGAAGGTAAAAGAGCGCATACTTGAGCAGCTTGCCGTGATGATGAACACCCCCGAGGGCCGCTCACCTATCATATGCCTTGTCGGCGCACCCGGTGTCGGAAAGACCTCGCTCGGTCAGTCGATAGCTCGTGCCCTTAACAGGAAATATCAGCGCGTATCGCTCGGCGGTCTGCATGACGAGGCCGAGATACGCGGACACCGTCGCACATATATCGGCGCGATGCCCGGACGCATAATCGATGCGGTGAAACGTGCCGGAAGCTCTAACCCCGTGCTGCTTCTCGACGAGATTGACAAGACCGGCAACGACTTCAAGGGCGACCCTTCAGCCGCCCTGCTCGAAGTGCTCGACCCGGAGCAGAACAGCCATTTCCATGACAATTACGTCGATGTCGACTATGACCTGTCGCATGTGCTGTTCATCGCCACCGCCAACACCCTCTCGACCATTCCGCAGCCGCTGCTTGACCGCATGGAAATTATCGACATCTCAGGCTATCTCATCGAGGAGAAGATTGAGATTGCCCGACGTCATCTTATACCCCGCGTGGCCAAAGAGAACGGTTTTGGTGAGGATGAGGTGCAGTTCACCCCTGAAGCAATCACCAAAATCGTGGAGAGCTACACGAGCGAAAGCGGAGTGCGTCAGCTCGAGAAGCAGATAGCCAAAGTGGTGCGCAAGATTGTGCTCCACAAGATGCGCGGCGAGGACTACTCACTTACAGTCGTTCCCGAGAATCTGCGTGAATATCTCGGTGTGGAGCGTTTCACCCCCGAACGTTATGAGGTCAGCGACATCCCCGGCGTGGCAGTCGGCCTCGCCTGGACTGCCGTCGGTGGCGAAATCCTATTCATCGAATCATCATTCACCGAGGGCAAGGGGGACAAACTGACACTCACCGGCAACCTCGGCGATGTGATGAAGGAATCTGCCGTCATCGCCTCGCAGATAGTACGCTCACGCTGTGAACGATACGGAGTGAAGAGCGAATGGTTTGACACTCACGCCCTGCACATTCATGTGCCCGAGGGCGCGATACCCAAGGATGGCCCCTCGGCCGGCATAACACTCAGCACATCCATTCTCTCGGCTCTGACCGGCCGACCTGTGAAAGACCGCCTCGCAATGACAGGCGAAATCACGCTGCGCGGCAAGGTGCTGCCCGTAGGAGGAATCAAGGAGAAAATACTTGCCGCCAAGCGGGCCGGCATTACCGACATCGTGCTTTGTGCCGACAACCGCAAGGACATAGAGGACATACGCCCGATATATCTCGAAGGACTTACTTTCCACTATGTCAAGAATATTGACGAAGTGTTTGACATCGCTATCAAGGAGAAATGAAAAAGATATTCATCCACATCGGGTTAATGATAGTCGTAGCCCTGATAATCGGCTGGCTCGCCATGATATGGCTCGGCATATGGACACGCCACGGCCAGACCATTTCAGTCCCTGCCGTCAGGTCGCTGGCCTATGACAGGGCCGTGGAGATGCTTGATGCCGAAGGGCTGAAAGGCATAGTGGCCGACTCGGTGTATGACAACCGCACCCAGCCGGGCACAGTCATCGAGCAGAACCCCAAGGCTGGAACAATAGTAAAGGAGGGCCGAGAGGTGTTCCTTACCATCAATGCGTTCTCGCCCAAGATGGTGACACTCCCCTCGCTCACCGACATATCGCTCCGTCAAGCCCGCTCGATACTCGAGGGACTTGAGATACACAACGTCACCGAGCGCAGAGTGCCGAGCGACTTCAAGGACCTCGTGCTGGCCGTGCGCTACAAGGGCACACGACTGCTGCCCGGAGCACGTGTGCCGGTCAATGCCACAATCGAGCTTGAGGTGGGCGAAGGCATGCCCGAACTCGTGCCCGACAGCATCAGTGACTCCATCGAGGAGCAGAGCGAACAACTTGACCTCTTCTGACAACCATGAGCGATGATATGGTGAATGACGACCTCGAACTGCTCGACGATGCCGTGGACCCGGCTGAGGGTGACGGCACGACAGGCGAGCTGTACGAGCACTTCCGTTTCGTAGCCGACAAGGGCCAACAACTGCTGAGAGTCGACAAGTTTCTTACCGCACGACTCGAGCACTCCTCGCGCAACCGCGTGCAGCAGGCCGCTGACGCGGGGTGCATACTCGTGAACGGCAAGGCCGTTAAATCCAACTATCGTGTCAAGCCGCTTGACGTGGTGCAGGTGGTCATGGACCGCCCGCGCTATGAATTTGAGATTATAGCCGAGGATATTCCGCTCGACATCGTGTATGAGGACGATACGGTGCTCGTGGTCAACAAACCCGCCGGACTGGTGGTGCATCCCGGCCACGGCAACTACTCGGGCACGCTCGTCAACGCCCTCGCATGGCATTTCCGCGATGTACCCGATTATGATGTGTCTGACCCTCGGCTCGGACTCGTTCATCGCATAGACAAAGACACGAGCGGTCTGTTGGTAGTGGCCAAGACGCCTGACGCCAAGACACATCTTGGAAAACAGTTTTTCGACAAAACCACCAAACGTGAATACAACGCCCTCGTGTGGGGTGTGCCCTCACCCGCCACAGGCAGAATAGAGGGAAATATAGGCCGTAATCCGAAAGACCGCCTGCAGATGGCCGTGCTTCCGCCCGACGACCCTACCGGCAAGCACGCTGTCACACATTACGAAGTGCTTGAGGATTTCGGTCATGTGGCACTCGTGAAATGCGTGCTGGAGACCGGCCGCACCCATCAGATACGTGTGCACATGACGCACATCGGCCATCCGTTGTTCAGCGACGCCCGCTATGGCGGAGACAAGATACTTCGCGGCGAACGCACGGGGTCATATCAGAAATTTATCGCCAACTGCTTTGAATTGTGCCCGCGTCAGGCATTGCATGCCCGCACGCTCGGGTTCGTGCATCCGGCCACGGGCGAGGAGATGTTTTTCACCGCTCCGATACCCGCCGACATGACCGCTCTCATTGAGAAATGGCGCAACTATGCGGCCTCGCGATGAAATAGTGTGGCATTTTTCACTTATTGTATCATATAGCTGTAATTTTTGTGCTGTCCGAGCACCGTTATAAAGGGTATTTTTCGTAATTTTGCACCCGTAAAGTGCGGGGAGCCGCATGAAGCAAGACAAAAACTCTTCATTATCACATATTATGATTGACAATCTTCCACCAATCAAAGTCTTTGCCGGTACTAAGTCGCAGTACATGGCTAAGGAAATTTGTCGTGACCTGGGCGTAGAGCTGGGCAAGATGAACATCCAGTATTTTGCCGACGGCGAGTTTGAAGTCTCGTTCGAGGAGTCTATCAGAGGGTGCGAGGTCTATCTCGTGCAATCAACTTTCCCCAACTCTGACAACCTTATGGAGCTGCTGCTGATGATTGATGCCGCCAAGCGTGCATCGGCAGCCTCGATAATCGCCGTGATGCCCTACTTCGGCTGGGCCCGTCAGGACCGCAAGGACAAGCCTCGCGTGTCCATCGCCGCCAAGCTGGTAGCCGACCTGCTCACCACCGCCGGAGTGGACCGCGTAATCACAATGGACCTCCACGCCGACCAGATTCAGGGCTTCTTTGATATCCCGGTGGACCACCTGTACGCATCGTCAGTATTCATCCCCTACATACAGTCGCTCAAGCTCGAGAACCTCGTTATCGCATCGCCCGACGTGGGCGGCGCAAAGCGTGCCAACAGCTACTCCAAGTATCTCAATGTGCCCCTCGTGCTCTGCCACAAGCAGCGCGCCAAGGCAAATGTAGTGGCCGCGATGACTGTTATCGGCGACGTGCAGGACAAGGACGTAATCATCGTTGATGACATGGTGGATACCGCCGGCACCATCACCAAGGCTGCCGACCTCATGAAGGCGTCGGGCGCACGCAGCGTACGCGCACTCTGCTCTCACGCCATAATGAGCGACCCCGCATCGGAGCGCGTGGACAATTCTGCCCTTGTAGAGATGATGTTTACCAACTCCATCCCCTTCAACAAGAACTGCAAAAAGGTGACTATCCTCTCGGTGGCACGACTGTTTGCCGACACAATCCGCCGCGTACACACCCACGAGTCAATCTCTTCACAATACCTTATCAAATAATCAGCCATGACCATCAAAAACATTATGGCCTCGACAGCAGTTGCAACGTTGCTCGCAGGATGTACGGCAGCCGGGGGCAACGATGAGAAAATCATCGACAAGCCCGAGTTCACATCCGAGACAGGATGCTTTGACATCGACGCTCTTGAGGCACTCGGCTCGGTAGGCGCGCCCGTAGTGTCGCCCGACGGGTCAAAGGTGCTCTTCGGCATCTCATATGAGAGCCTTGAGGAGAACCGCAGCAACATGGACCTCTACGTCATGAACCCCGACGGGTCAGACATCAAGCGTATCACACGCACATCCAATAGCGAAAGCTCATACTGCTGGATTGACGGCGGCAAGAAGATTGCCTTCATCTACGCCCCCGACGGCGTTGCCCAGGTGTGGGTCATGAATGCCGACGGCTCGGGCCGCAAGCAGGTGACCGACATAGAGAAAGGCGTGGGCGGCTTCCTTCTCTCGCCCGACGAGAGCAAAATGCTCATAATCGCCAACATTAAGTATGCCCGTGAGGCCAAGGATGTATATCCCGACCTCCCCAAGGCTACCGGCCGTGTGATTGACGACATGATGTACAAGCACTGGGACCAGTGGGTGACTGAAATCCCCCACCCCTTCCTGGCCGATTTTGACGGAAGCAAGGCAACCAATGTCATCGACATCATGGCTGACGAGCCGAGATACGAGTCACCGATGCTCCCATTCGGCGGCATAGAGTCATTTGCCTGGGCTCCCGACTCGAAGAGCCTCGTCTACACCTCGCGCAAGAAGGAGGGCAAGGAGTATGCCATATCGACCAACTCTGACCTCTACCTTTATAATATAGCAGACTCAACCACACGCAACCTCACCGAGGGTATGATGGGGTATGACACCAACCCGGTGTTCTCGCCCGACGGCTCTACACTCGCATGGCTCTCGATGGAGCATGACGGTTATGAGAGTGACAAGAATAGAATCTTCACTCTTGACATGGCTTCGGGCGCAAAGACCGACCTCACCGAGGCGTGGGACTACACTGCAAACGAAATCGCATGGGCACCCGACGGAAAATCGATTTTCTTCACCGCGCCCAAGGATGGCGTTACCCCCGTGTTCACTATAGACGTAGCCTCGCATGAGGTAAAGGAGATAGCCAACGGTGTATGCGACTACGCAGGTCTGAACGTAGCACAGGACGGCACAGTGTTCACTCGCCGTCACTCGATGGTATATCCCAACGAGATTTTCAGCGTCAACAACGGCGGCGAGGTCAAGCAGCTGACCAATGTCAACACCGAGCTTCTCGCATCACTCAAGATGCCGACCGTCGAGAAGAAGATGGTGCCTACCACCGACGGCAAGGAGATGCTCGTTTGGGTAGTCTATCCCGCCGAGTTTGACTCGACCAAGACATATCCCGCATTGCTCTACTGCCAGGGCGGTCCCCAGCAGTCTGTGAGCCAGTTCTGGAGCACCCGTTGGAACCTCGCGCTCATGGCATCGAACGGCTACATCGTCATCGCCCCCAACCGCCGCGGCCTCCCCGGCTTCGGCACTGAGTGGAACGCTCAGATATCAGGCGATTACGGCGGTCAGAACATGCGCGATTATCTCGCGGCAGTCGACTACATGAAGCAGTATCCCTACGTTGACAGCAAGCACATCGGTGCTACAGGCGCAAGCTATGGAGGATTCTCGGTTTACTGGCTCGCCGGTAACCACAATCACCGCTTTGCCGCGCTTCTCGCTCACGCAGGTATCTTCAACATGGAGGCGCAGTATCTCGAGACCGAGGAAATGTGGTTTGCCAACTGGGATATGGGCGGCGCATTCTGGGATAAGGACAACGCCGTGGCACAGCGCACTTTCGCCACTTCGCCCCACAAGTATGTCGACAACTGGGATACCCCCATCATGATATCTCATGGCGAATATGACTATCGCATCCTGTCGTCGCAGGGCGAGATGGCATTCAATGCCGCCAAACTCCGCGGCATTCCCGCCGAGATGGTAATCTTCCCTGACGAGAACCACTGGATACTCAAGCCGCAGAACGCCGTGATGTGGCAGCGACTCTTCTTCCGCTGGTTTGACCGCTGGCTCAAGCCTCAGGCCGAGGCCACCGAAGCAGAGAAGGCCGAGTAACGCTACTGAAACATAAGAGATAAGCGAGTCGGGCTGTGATATTAATATCACAGCCCGACTCTTATTGTACTATCTTGCCATTATATTGCATTTTAGCCGATATTCACTTGCATATCAAAACATAATGAGTATATTTGTAGCTACAATAATCACTTACCTAAAAATTCATGAAAATACAAGCCTCTCTTTTACCGGCCCTCGCCCTGCTCATGGCACAACCTGTGTACGGCGAGGTGGTTGACATCTCAACACCCGGCACATCGCTGATACTTGACGCAGTGAAGGGTCAGCCTCTGAAAATTCTTTACTATGGTGCCAAACTGAGTGATGCCGACAAGGGCATGCTCGATGTGGCCGGAGGAATGAATCTCAACGCCTATCCCGTATATGGCCTTAACCCTCAGAGCGAAGCCGCACTGAGCGTGACCCACACCGACGGCAACCGCACTACCGATGTGGCCGTGCAGGATGTCAAAACTTCGACCGACAAGGATGGAGCAAAGGTCACGACCGTGTATATGACCGACACGGCATATCCCCTGAATGTCAATCTGAACTACCGTACCTATCCCGGTCAGGATGTCATCGAGACATGGGCCGAAATCGAGAATGGAGAGAAGGGGACTGTCACACTCAACCGTTTCATGTCGGGCTATCTGCCCGTGCGTTATGGCAACGTATGGCTCTCGTCGCTCTACGGCACATGGGCCGACGAGGCCAACCTCACCGAGGAGCCTCTGCCCCACGGAGTACGCATGATTAAGAACAAGGACGGCCTGCGCAACTCGCACACATCGCACGGCGAGGTAATGCTCTCGCTTGACGGAAAGCCGCGTGAGAATGAAGGCCGCGTCATCGGCGCAGCACTCTGCTATCCCGGCAACTATAAACTGTTTGTAGACACTGATGACTCAAACTATCACCACTTCTTTGCCGGCATAAATGAGGAGAATTCAGAGTATCATCTGAAAAAAGGTGAGACATTCACCACCCCCGAACTCGCGCTGACATACTCTGACGAGGGCCTGTCAGGCGTGAGCCGCAATTTCCACAAGTGGGGCCGCAAGTATCGCCTCCATGACGGCGACAAAGAGCGCAAGGTGCTTCTCAACTCATGGGAAGGCGTGTACTTCGGCATCAACGAGGAGGTTATGGCCGGAATGATGGAGGACATCGCCTCGATGGGCGGCGAGCTGTTTGTCATGGATGACGGATGGTTTGGCGACAAGTATCCGAGAGATGTCGACAACTCTTCGCTCGGCGACTGGGTGGTTGACACAAACAAACTCCCCAACGGCATCAACGGACTTCTCGAGACTGCCAAGAAGAACGGTGTGAAGTTCGGTATATGGATTGAGCCTGAGATGACCAACACCGTGAGCGAGCTTTACGAGAAGCATCCCGAGTACATCATCAAGGCACCCAAACGCGAGGTGGTCAAAGGCCGTGGAGGCACACAGCTCGTGCTCGACCTTGCCAACCCCAAGGTGCAGGACCTTGTATTTGAAGTGGTCGACACACTTATGACCAAATACCCCGAAATCGATTACATCAAGTGGGATGCCAATGCCCCAATCATGGAACATGGCTCGCAGTATCTGACCGCCGACAATCAGTCACACCTCTACATCGACTATCACAAAGGACTCATCAAGACCCTTGACCGCATACGTGCAGCACACCCCAACGTGACCATTCAGGCTTGTGCCAGCGGTGGCGGTCGTGCCAACTGGGGCTTCCTCCCTTGGTTTGACGAGTTCTGGCTTTCTGACAACAATGACGCGCTCCAGCGTGTGTATATGCAGTGGGGCACGAGCTACTTCTTCCCTGCCATAGCAATGGCCTCGCACATCTCAGCCTCACCCAACCATCAGACATTCCGCAGGATACCCACCAAATTCCGCGCTGATGTGGCTATGAGCGGACGTCTCGGCCTCGAGATGCAGCCCCGCGACATGAATGACGAGGACAAAGCCATCTGCCGTCAGGCCATAAATGACTATAAGAAGATTCGTCCCATCGTACAGTTCGGCGACCTCTATCGTCTGCAGTCGCCATACGACAAGAAGGGTGTGGCATCGCTCATGTACGTAACTCCTGAAAAGGATGATGCTGTATTCTACTGGTGGAAGATTGAGACCTTCATGGGCCAGCAGCTGCCGCGCATACCAATGGCCGGACTCGACCCCGACAAGACCTACACTGTCACCGAGCTTAACCGCATAGACAACGAGCCTCTGCCTTACGAGGGCAAATCATTTACCGGCCGTTATCTGATGGACAATGGTCTTGAGATGCCTCTTACATACAAGGTGGACTACAACAAAAACACCGACTATGCATCTCGCGTACTGCGTCTGACAGCAAAGTAAAAATTACAATAGTCCAAGAAAGGGACAAAAAGACATAAGAGACAAAAGCGACATAAGGTATATATTGTCTTGATAATCTATGATTATTCAAAATGGCAATAAACTTATGTCGCTTTTGTCTCTTATGTCTTTTTGTCCCTTTCCCGGATGTTTACAACCTCTAAATTTCCTCTTTCGGGAAAAGCTTATCTTCGCGGTCAAGGTTATAATCCTTGGCGAGGAGTGCGAGAAATTTTGAAATCTGAGTTACGGCGTCGCGGGTCTCGGCTGTAATCTCCTTGCCTTGCAACCGCAGCATAAGCATGCCATATAAGGCATTGAAACATGTCTCAATCTCCCCTGCAGGTGCATCTCCTGCCTTAGCCCTAAGCTCTACGATGTAAGGGAGTGTCTTATAGAACTCGGCTGTATATTCGGGGAAACGCGGGTCTTTAAGAAGAGCCAGGTGGAGGTCGGTGAGCTGAATTATCACATTCTTATTAAGCTGAAGGTGGCCGCTCTTCTCGACACCCTCACGGCGCATCATGTCGATGAGCGACTCGTACCATTCGGTCATCTCCTTACGTTGCGCGTCATCGAGACCGAAACGGTCTATTACATTAGCCTTGATTCGGTCTATGTCGAGGCCGTTGGCACGGATAATGTCCTCAATCTGCCACATATACAGCAGATATTCAGCTATATTCTCTTTATGTTTCTGCGATGCTATAATCATTGCGGTCGGTTTTTAGTATCACAAAATTAACAATTATCCCCTTAAAATCGCTAATTTTGCATTTAAAATATGCCATAAGCCATGCTGTCAACCACCCACACCTCATGCAACATTCTCGCCGACCTGCTCATAGCCCACGGCGTGCGACACATCGTGCTGTCGCCCGGAAGCCGCAACACCCCATTGATACTGGCGTTAAGCAGACGGAGCGAGACACAGTGTCATGTGGTAATCGACGAACGGTCAGCCGCATTTATCGCACTCGGCATAGGCATACAGTCGGGCGGGCCGGTCGCATTAGTGTGCACAAGCGGCACCGCTCTTCTCAATTACGCTCCTGCCGTGGCTGAGGCATTCTACAGGCATATCCCCCTCGTAGTCATCTCAGCCGACAGGCCCGAGGAATGGATTGACCAGGATGACTCGCAGACCATTTGGCAGCAGGATGCGCTCGCGCCTTACGTGAAACGCAGTTGTGACATATCGGCACGCATAGATTTCCCCAACGGGGAATGGTGGACTGACCGCATGATTAATGACACCCTTATCGAGGCGGTGAATGGCCGCCCCGGCCCGGTGCACATCAATGTACGCCTCGATGCCCCGTTGAACACTCAGGCAGAATACTCATGCAACTCGGCAAGAGTGATAGAAATGGTATCACCACAAGCCGTACTGCCGGTAAGCGAGGCAAGACGCATGGCCATGCCCTTGGCCTCGCCCCGCAGAGTGCTTGTGATAGCCGGATTCCACGAGCCTGACGAAAAGCTAAACCGCGCGCTCATACGCCTCGCCTCACTGCCTAACGTGGCCGTTATGACCGAAAGCATCTCAAACATGCACTCTCCACTGTTCATCAGCCGTATTGACTCGACCTTGTGCCGCATGACCGATGCCGAGCGCGAAGACTTGCGTCCCGACACCGTCATAACGCTCGGCGGTGCAATTGTGTCGCGACACATAAAGGATTGGCTGAGAAACATCTCAAAGCTCGAGCATTGGCATGTGGGCATAAGCCATACCACAATTGACTGTTTCAAGCACCTGTCAAAACGCATTGACATGGACGAATCGGTGTTCATGCCCCAGCTTGCCTCAGCCATGCAGCCCTACCGTGCGCCGTCCGACTATGCCGCGCGGTGGCTAGCACTCGCCCGCCGCGCCTCGGAAATTCATGATGCGTATGTCGAGGCGGTGCCGTGGTGCGACCTCAAGGCTTTAAGCTACATCTTCTCTCACCTGCCCAAACGCTGCAACCTGCACCTGTCAAACGGCACCCCGGTACGCTACGCCCAGCTGATGGAGAATATGCACCCCCACCGCAGTGAGTGCAACCGGGGCGTAAGCGGCATCGACGGATGCACATCCACTGCTCTCGGCGCATCGGTCGCATACGAAGAGCTCACGGTGCTGCTGTCAGGCGACATGAGTTTCCAGTATGACATATCGGCACTCTCGAGCACCCTCATGCGCCCAAAGTTCAAGATGATAGTGATGTGCAACGGAGGCGGAGGCATCTTTCGGTTTATCTCCGCGACATCGTCGCTACCCGAGACGGAGCGATATTTTGCAGTGGGTACCAATCTGCCATTGCCCGAACTATGCAAAGGTTACGGCATAGACTATCATGAGACCTCCGACATGCCATCACTCAAGGCGGCATTCAACGCATTCATGACTGTTAGCGACCGGCCCGCGCTGCTTGCCGTGCACACCCCGGCCGATGTCTCAGCCGAAGTGCTCAGGAATTACTTCAAAAATGATGTTGGAGGACATATAATATGATTTGCTTTTTGCGGTGGAATTGACTACTTTTGCACCCAATAAAAACAACAATAACTCAACACGAAAATCTTATATCATGACTGTCGTAGATAGATTTCTGCAGTATGTCAAGTTTGACACTCAGAGCGACGAGTTGACCAACATGACCCCGTCCACCCCCGGGCAGATGATTTTTGCCCGCCACCTGGAGCAGGAGCTCCGCTCGATGGGGCTCAAGGACATCACTCTCGACGAAAACGGCTACCTGATGGCGACCCTCCCCTCCAATGCAGGGGCCGACATCCCCACAATAGGCTTCATCGCCCACCTCGATACGTCGCCCGACATGAGCGGCCGCCACGTGAATCCGCGCATCGTGGAGAATTATGACGGCGGAGACATCACACTCAATGCATCGGAAGGCATCGTGCTCTCCCCCGCACAGTTCCCCGAGCTGCTTGATTACAAGGGGCAGAATCTCATCGTCACCGACGGCAACACTCTGCTCGGCGCGGACGACAAGGCCGGCATCGCCGAAATCATAACAGCTGTTGATTATCTCCAGCAACATCCCGAAATCAAGCATGGCGACATACGCATAGCATTCAATCCCGATGAAGAGATTGGTCAAGGCGCGCACAAGTTTGACGTGCAGCAGTTCGGTGCCGACTGGGCATATACAATGGACGGCGGTGCCATCGGCGAGCTGGAGTATGAAAACTTCAACGCAGCCGTGGCCAAGGTCACATTCAAGGGTTGCAACGTGCACCCCGGATATGCCAAGCACAAGATGCTCAACTCCATCCGCGTAGCCAACCAGTATGCCATCATGCTCCCGCGCTGGGAGACACCCGAGCATACTGAGGATTACGAAGGCTTCTATCATCTCGTGTCAATCGAGGGAACTGTCGAGCAGACGGTGTTGACCTACATCATCCGTGACCATGACCGTGACCGCTTTGAGCGTCGCAAGAAAGAGCTTGAGCACCTCACCCGCAAAATCAACAATGAGTTCCCCGGTTGTGCCTCTATCGAAATCAAAGACCAGTATTACAACATGCGCGAGAAAATCGAGCCTGTAATGCATATTATCGACATTGCCGTCGAGGCGATGAAGGAGGCAGGCGTAGAGCCTAAGGTGCAGCCCATACGCGGCGGAACTGACGGAGCACAGCTGTCGTTCAAAGGACTCCCCTGCCCCAATATTTTTGCCGGCGGTCTGAACTTCCACGGACGCTTCGAGTTCGTGCCCATCCCCTCGATGGAGAAAGCCACCGATGTAATCGTGGCCATAGCACGCCTGACAGCTGCCAAAAAGGCATGAAAACACTTGTCATTGTCACCGGCCCGACCGGAAGTGGCAAGACTGACCTTGCAATAGATATTGCCGAGAGCCTCGACACTGAAATAGTGTCGGCCGACTCTCGGCAAATTTTTCGTGGCATACCGATAGGCACAGCTGTCCCGACAGCCGAACAGCTCGGCCGCGTAAAACACCATTTCATCGAGACGCTCGACCTCGACGGATATTACAGCGCGGCCATGTATGAGGAAGAGGCCCTTGCCACGCTCGACAGGATATGGCAGACCCGCGACTACGCGGTGATGTGCGGAGGCTCGATGATGTATATTGATGCTGTCACTAAAGGGATAGACCCACTGCCGACTGTAAGCCCGGAGGTCAGGGAAAAAGCGCAGAAAATATATGCCGAGGGTGGAATCGAGGCCCTGCACGAAGTGTTGTGCCGAATTGACCCCAAGTATCTCGAGACATGTGACATGAGCAACCACAAGCGGCTGATTCATGCCATAGAGGTGACAATGGAGGCCGGCGCACCCTACTCCACACTCTGCACGGGCGAAGCCAAAGCACGTCCGTTCAGAATCGTAAAAATGGCTATTGGGCACACGCGTGAGGCGTTGTTTGACCGCATAAACCGCCGAGTTGACGCCATGATTGAAGCCGGGCTTGAGGATGAGGCGCGCAGAGTCTATCCGCTGAGACATCTTAACTCGCTCAACACCGTGGGCTACAAGGAGTTGTTCGCCATGTTTGACGGTACGATGCCTCGTGAGGTGGCTATTCCAAGAATCGCCAAAAACACACGTGTGTATGCCAAGAAACAGCTGTTATGGCTGTCAAAAGACCCGTCAGTGATTCTTCTTGACCCGACACGCCCCCTGCTCGCCCAAGCTCTTGAGGCGATTTGGGAGAAATAGGCTGCGCATAAGCAATACCTATCTTCATTAAGACATAGACTCCGTCAATCCTCGGAATAGTGACGCAGCACCCTGCGGTAGGAATTGAAAATCTTGGACTTTGACACGAATCCCACATAACGGCCATCAGTGTCAACCACAGGGAGATTCCATGCCGCTGTATCGTCAAAAGCCTTCATCACCTCCTCCATACTCTGCCCGGTGCGCACGCGCGCTGGCGGCATTGACATGAACTGACGCACATACATGCGCCTGTAGAGGTCGGGGCGGAACATGATGTTGCGTATCTCATCGAGCAACACCACTCCGATAAGCATACCCTTGCCGTCAACCACCGGGAAGAGATTGCGGGTAGAGCGCGATATGGCACCCACCATCTCCTTGAGATTCATCTCGGGGCGTACTGACACAAAGTCAGTCTCGATGACATTGCCCATCTTCAGGAGCGTAAGCACGGCGCGGTCCTTATGATGGGTTAGCAACTTGCCCTCACGGGCGAGACGCATAGTATAGATGCTGTAAGGCTCAAACATCTTGATAGTGCCGTATGACAGCGTAGAGGCCATCAGCAAGGGCAGGAACAGGTCGTAACCGCCTGTAAGCTCGGCGGTAAGGAAGATGCCCATAAGCGGGGCGTGCATGACACCCGACATCACTCCGGCCATACCCATCAGGGCAAAATTGCGCGCAGGAAGGTCGAGACCGAAGATATTGTTGAGGCCGAAGGCAAAGAAGTAACCGGCCATACACCCCACGAAAAGTGACGGGGCGAACGTACCGCCCACACCGCCGCCGCCATTGGTGGCTGAGGTGGCAAACGCCTTGAACAGCACAAGTGCCCCGATAAAGCCGAGAATCCACCATACGTTCGTACGGTCGTTATAGAAAATCGAGTTGTTAACAATGGTCGAGGCGTTATCGCCAAGCAGATGGGTTATCGAAGAGTAGCCCTCGCCGTAAAGCGGCGGGAAGAGATAGACAAGAAGAGCGAGTATACCACCGCCGACAGCAATCTTTTTCCAAGGGGTATGCAGCTTGCGGAACATGTTCTCCATCATGTTCATCGAGCGCGTAAAATACAATGACACAAAGCCAAGGAATACACCCATTATTATGACGTATGGTATCTTCCAGGTCTGGAACGGCTCGCTCTGGATGAAGAAGAACTCGACATCGTAGCCGGTGAATACATATGCGACCGTCGCAGCTGTAATCGATGCTATAAGCAGCGGCATGACCGAAACCGTGGTAAGGTCAATCATCAGCACCTCGAGAGTGAAAAGCATACCGGCGATGGGTGCCTTGAAGATGCCCGCGATACCGGCCGCTGCTCCGCATCCTACGAGTATCATGAGAATGCGTGGCGACATCCTGAATACACGCCCGAGGTTACTTCCGATAGCCGCGCCGGTGTAGACAATCGGGCCCTCGGCACCCACCGAGCCGCCGAAGCCGATGGTTATTGACGAGGCAAGCACCGAGGTGTACATGTTGTGCTTCTTGAGCCGCGACTTATTTTGCGACAGCGCGTAAAGTACCCTTGTCACACCGTGCGAGATATTATCTCTCACAACATACTTCACGAAAAGACTCGTGATAAGGATGCCGACAAGAGGGTACAGGAGATAGAGGTAGTTGCCCCCCGTGATAGACATATGTGAAGTCAGGAATCCTGAAATCGCATGTATAAGCCATTTCAGCACGAGGGCGGCAAGTCCGCCGAGAATGCCCACGGCAAGGGCGAGTATGCTCACGAAAGTCTTTTCCTTTATATGACGTTCGCGCCACACGAGAAGCCTCATGAATGCCGACTCAAAAGCCTTGCCGGCTTTGACCATATGTCGTAACAGTGTGTACATTATAATATTGCTATTTGCCTTCACCACGCACCACGGTGAAAAGTGTGTGATACAGTATCCTTAAATCAAGCGACAGTGACATGTTCTGAAGATAGAGCATGTCGTACTTCAGACGTTCCACCATGCCGTCAACATCACAGGCATAGCCATATTTGACCATTCCCCACGATGTCAGACCCGGGCGCACCTGATGGACAAGGGTATAGTGCGGCGCGCGGGCTATTATCTGATTGATATAATACATCCTCTCGGGTCTTGGCCCGACGAGCGACATGTCACCTTTAAGCACGTTCCAGAGATTTGGCAGTTCGTCGAGCCGATATTTGCGCATCACCTGCCCTATCGGGGTTATGCGCGAGTCATGCGGCGAAGCAAGCATAGACCCCGCAGGTTCGGCATGAGCCAGCATCGAGCGCAACTTGTAGAGTTTGAACGGACGTTTGCGGTAGCCGATACGCTCCTGCGAATATATAGCCGGCCCCGGGGTCTGCCATTTCACAATCCCGCCGAGCACCAATATGAGAGGAGATGTAACAATGAGTCCTATGCCGGATGCTACGATATCAATAAATCTCTTGATGGCCACGACATTATCGGGAAGCTCGGAGCGCGAGATGTCGACAAGCGGGTCGGCCATAACCGAGTCATATCTGACCGTGCCCATAATCACGCCCCGCATGTCGGGCGACACAAATACAGGCATATCGAGCTTAAAGAGGTTGTTGAGCACATCAAGAGTCCTGTCGGTGGACATCGGCGCGGCATCAAGCATGATGCATGTCACAAGCCGTTTGCCCTTCAGACCCGAGATTCCGGCCATCTCAATCACCGGCAGCTCATTGATGTGTGAGACGCCTGACTGACACCCTGATGCGTCGGCCACGGCAATTATAGAGATGCCGTGCTGTGCGCCCACTGCCTTAATCTCAGCGAGGTCAGGCGCACCCGCGGATAAGTCAGTGACAAGTACCGCCCTGCGCACTCCGCCGGGACGTCGCTGTAGATATAAGTAGCGCGTGGTGAGGCTGACTCGCCCGATGTAGACGCACACAAAGAGCACTCCGGCAAACATCAGGAGTATCTCGTAATTGAATACTCTTGTCGGCTGGACATCGTTGAGAAGCACCACGAGAAAGAATGCCAGCGAGCCGAGCACCACCGCCACGAAAGTCTTGACAAGTTCGGTCACTCGCGACTTATTATACATCCTTATATAATATCCCGTGAGGTAATAGACCAGCAGCATGAACGGAGGAAAGAGGATGAACGTCAGAATTACTCCCTCAGACGGCATAAACCGCCATAGGCCGTGACACCTCTCGGCAATGTCAGGCACGGTGTTGTAGCGCAGCACGCTGAACACCGCCACACTCACGAGCGTGGTGACATAGTCGGTCACGACATACGATGTACGCATCCTCCCTTCCCGCATAATCAGTCACGAAGTATTATGATTTCACCGTCGTCGGCAATCTTGACCACACGTGACGGCATAGCCGGGACATCATTATCACGCCCTGAGAGCGCAACATAGTCGACAGCTTCAAGAATAGCCGGGTCAATCTCGGCAAAAGTCCTTGCGGCAGGATGGCCGCTAATATTGGCCGAAGTCGACACCACAGCTCCCCCAAGTGCCTGGCATAGGTCAGCGGGAAAGCCTGAGCGTGTGATGCGCACCCCGATGCTGCCATCGGCGGCAAGAAGTTCGGGCGCGACATTACGACCGTGCGGATATACCACCGTGACAGGGCGGCAACCGGCATTGATAATGCTGCGACATGCGTCAGGTATTACGCCGGGTACGTATCGCCCCAGCATCTCCTCATCCGCCACAAGTGTTATCAGAGCCTTCGAGTCGGCTCGATGCTTGATGGCGAACACTTTGCGCACAGCCTCACTGCACGAGGCGTCACACCCTATACCCCACACCGTGTCGGTCGGATAGGCTATGACACCACCGGCGCGCATCGCCTCGACAGCCGAGTTTATATCCTTTTTATAATCGTAGTCGCTATTCATTGCAATGCAAATTTAATGTTTTTCACCGAATACACAGCAATTATCGTGTGGCAAATTACTGACAATCCTTATCATTCCATCGGCCAAAATGACAGGCGCAAATCACCACATAAATCATTTTGCAATTATTTTTAAATATTTCTTGGCAATTTGCTTGCATATTACAAAATCAGATTGTAAATTTGCAACATAATAATTGAAATACAGTCTTAGAATACACTCTAAACAACATCCGTTACAAATGTCACTGATTATTCCCAAGAAATACCGACGCAAACTCTTGCCAGAGACCACCGAGGTGGCCATCAAAATGATTAAGGAGACTTTTCAGGCAACACTGGCCCAGGAACTGAACCTGCGCCGCGTTACCGCACCGCTGTTCCTGCTCACCGGCACCGGCCTCAACGATGACCTGAACGGAGTGGAGCATGCCGTGACGTTCTCAATCGACGCGATGGACTCACGTCAGGCTGAGGTGGTGCACTCTCTCGCCAAGTGGAAACGATATAAGCTCGGGGCATACGGCATCCCCCCGGGCTATGGCCTCTACACTGACATGAACGCCATTCGCACATTCGAGGACCTTGACAATCTGCACTCGCTCTATGTGGACCAGTGGGACTGGGAAAAGACCATCCGCCCCGAGGACCGCAACCTTGAATATCTCAAGGAGACTGTCAAGAAAATCTACGACGCGCTCCGCAAGGTTGAGAGACTCGTCTACGAACGCTTCCCCCACATCACCCCGACCCTGCCCGAAGAGATTACTTTCCTTTTTGCCGACGACCTTGCCAAAGAGTATCCCGAACTTTCATCGAAGGAGCGCGAGGCAATCGTGGCTAAGAAATACGGGGCCATTTTTATTATAGGTATAGGCGGAGAGCTATGCGACGGCAAGCCTCACGACGGCCGCGCCCCCGACTATGACGACTGGAGCACCGTCAACGAAGCCGGATATGCCGGACTCAACGGCGACATCATACTCTGGAACCCTGTGCTCGAGATACCGTTTGAGATTTCATCGATGGGCATACGTGTCAGCCCCGAGTCACTTTCGCGTCAGCTGGAGATAAGAGGTTGCACCGAAAAAGCGTCACTTACATTCCACCGCATGCTCCTTGACGGCGAGCTGCCCTACTCCATCGGAGGCGGCATCGGCCAGAGCCGACTCTGTATGTTCCTCCTCCACAAGGCACACATCGGCGAGGTGCAGGCATCCATCTGGCCTGAGGAGCAAATCAAGGAGTGTGCCGCAGCCGGCATAGAACTGCTGTAGGCCATGCCGAAATAACCGAAAACCGACATTTTTGTCAGCCTGATTCGGCCATATTGTCACGATATGGCCGGATTTTTATTTTATGAAGATTTAATACACGTAGCCCTGCGGCACCTGCAACATTTTTGGCACGATATTTGTTTCATTAGTGAACGTCGAGCGGATGCACGATGCGTCCGCCAGTGAATTTTAATAAAAGAAACAAATAAATAAAACACTATCAACTATGGGAAAAATTATCGGTATTGACCTTGGAACCACCAATTCATGCGTGGCAGTTCTTGAAGGAAACGACCCTGTCGTAATTCCTAACAGCGAAGGTCGCAACACCACCCCTTCCATTGTAGCATTTGTAGACGGCGGAGAGCGTAAAGTAGGCGACCCCGCCAAACGTCAGGCCATCACCAACCCTAAGCGCACAATCAACTCGATTAAGCGTTTCATGGGTGAGTCATGTGACCAGGTATCGAAAGAAGTGGAGCGCGTACCCTACAAGGTGGTATGCGGTGCCAACAACACCCCCCGCGTCGACATCGACGGACGTGAATACACCCCGCAGGAGATTTCAGCCATGATTCTTCAGAAGATGAAGAAGACCGCCGAGGATTACCTCGGACAGTCAGTCACCGAGGCTGTCATCACCGTGCCCGCATACTTCAACGACTCGCAGCGTCAGGCCACCAAGGAGGCCGGCGAGATTGCAGGTCTTACAGTAAAACGTATCGTGAACGAGCCTACCGCCGCTGCCCTCGCCTATGGCCTGGACAAGAGCGACAAGGACCAGAAGATTGCCGTGTTTGACCTCGGTGGCGGTACATTCGATATTTCCATCCTCGAGCTTGGCGACGGCGTGTTTGAGGTTAAGGCCACCAATGGTGACACTCACCTTGGCGGTGATGACTTCGACCACGTAATCATCGACTGGCTCGCCGGTGAGTTCCAGAAGGAGGAAGGCATCGACCTCCGTCAGGACCCTATGGCACTCCAGCGTCTTAAAGAGGCAGCCGAAAAGGCCAAGATTGAACTTTCGTCGACCACATCGACCGAAATCAACCTCCCCTATATCACAGCAACAGCCACAGGTCCCAAGCACCTTGTAAAGACCCTCACCCGTGCCCAGTTCGAGCAGCTCGCCGACAAGCTCATCCAGGCTACCATCAAGCCCTGCGAGCAGGCACTCAAGGACGCAGGCATGACCGCCAAGGACATTGACGAGGTTATCCTCGTGGGCGGTTCTACCCGTATCCCCGCCATCCAGCAGATTGTTGAGAAATTCTTCGGCAAAGCTCCTTCAAAGGGTGTTAACCCCGACGAGGTCGTAGCCGTAGGCGCAGCCATCCAGGGCGGCGTGCTCTCAGGCGATGTCAAGGACGTGCTTCTGCTTGACGTTGTGCCCCTTTCAATCGGCATCGAGACCCTCGGCGGCGTGATGACCAAGATGATTGAGGCCAACACCACAATTCCTACCCGCAAGAGCGAGACCTTCTCGACCGCAGCCGACAATCAGCCTTCGGTAGAAATCCACGTTCTGCAGGGCGAGCGTCCTATGGCTAAGGATGACAAGACCCTCGGTAAGTTCCACCTCGACGGCATCGCACCCGCTCCCCGTGGCATACCTCAGATTGAGGTAACCTTCGAGGTCGACGCCAACGGTATCCTTAACGTATCAGCCAAGGATAAGGCCACAGGCAAGGAGCAGAGCATCCGTATCGAGGCATCAAGCGGTCTGACCGACGCCGAAATCGAGCGTATGAAGAAAGAGGCCGAGGCCAACGCCGCAGCCGATGCTAAGGAGAAGGAGAAGATTGACAAGCTCAATCACGCCGACACCGTAATCTTCCAGACCGAGAAGCAGCTCCAGGAGCTTGGCGACAAGATTCCCGCCGACAAGAAGGCAGCTATCGAGAACGACCTTAACAAGCTGAAAGAGGCTCACAAGGCTCAGGACCTCGCCGGCATCGACAGCGCAATCACCTCGATTCAGAACACCTTCGGAGCAATCCAGCAGGAGATTCTCAACGCCCAGCAGGCAGCAGGTGGCGCAGGTGCCCCCGGTGCAGGTGCCAACTACGGCCCCCAGCCCGGCTCCAACCCCAACTCAGGCGACAGCCACGTCGACGACGTAGACTTCGAGGAAGTGAAGTAATCCCCCAATTCAGAAATATCTAAATCCATATAAATGGAGTGTAGCCCAAGCGGTTACACTCCATTTTCTTTTTTACTATTTTCATCTGGATTGCTTGAAATTGATTTATTTTCGTTATATTTGCACCATATTTGGAACGTATGAATGTCATGGATTCTGCAGAGTTCAAATAGGTCGTCTTTCTCGCGCCATAATCTTCAGCTTGAACATAAAGATATTTCGAACCACAATGGATAATACTAATATTTTTTATCATGCACCTAAGGAATTGACAACCGATGCTTTTTGGATATGGTTATTATATTTTATTGATAGCGATGATAACTATGAATATGCCAAACAGCTGATATTCAACAGCCTCATATTAAAAGATTGTGACAAGGGAAGACGTGTAACCAATATATCGGTCAATCGCCAACAAAAATGCTCTCATGGAAGAATAGATTTTATCTTTCATTTCACATTCACAGATGATAATTCTACGCATTCTGTGTTATTTGAGGACAAAACATGGAGCAACACTTCTACAGAACAATTAACGGGCTATAAGGAAGATTACCCATGCCTATATCGTTATTGTTACTATAAGTTAGGCTACACTAATATTCAGGAGCTAAAGATAGTAACGGGATGTGGCTATGACATCATTACAGCTAAAATGATGTCTGATTGTTTAGCGCGATTTAAAGATCTACATATCCTTATAAAATACTATTACGATTATATTAAAGAAACATTTACAGATTATATTGACTCATTCGAGAGCGAGTTATTTATAAAAAATAATTTTGATCTTTTATGGGAAGCACAAGCTCAGTTGTTTCTTGCAGATAAGTTATGGTACGCCCTGCCTAAAACGATAAGAAATAATTGTTATATTCAAAACGGAACAAGTTCCGGCAGACCATGGACTGAGATAGTTCTTATTGACGATGAACATATTACATCTGATTATCAAGAATCCATTTTTTGGAGGATTGATATTCGTAGCGGGAAATTTTATATTCGACTGAATCAATATAGTTGGTATGTAGATGACGAAAATAATACAATCTGGAAGAAAAAGCAGGCGAGACTAAGCTCTCTTCGAGAAGTTGGTGATTATATACTTAAAACGTATCCCATACATTTAAAGAAAGGAAAACCTACGGACAGAGGTTGTTTTGAGCAAGAGATAGTTATTTTCTTCCTGGAAGAAAATAATTGGGATTCTATATTTAAAGATATACCAGTCTTTACCCAGCTTTTTATCAATATTTATAAATCCCAGACCGAGTATTGATTAGCTATTAGAAGAAGGACAACAAGTGTTCGATGCAAGGCTCTCACTCGTATGAAAGTCGATGGTGTAGACTGCCCCACGCATGTTGACCCGGTGTATTCAGATTTCATTACTATCTATAGCAGTGATTAAGGTTCATGAGAAGAAGTCAAAAGCTCTTGATCTTTACTTTTCCAACAAAACCCAAACCCGAGAACGCGAAGTAAACAGGAAGCATCAATAGCGATATGGTGAAGATGTATAATATCAACTTTCTGTGAGACACTATGAAATCCGTAGGTACACTTAACAAGGCGTGCTGATGTACTCTTTCGCATCCATATTACTTCTTTATGGTTGCTCGTCTAAGTAGTCTAAAGCCGATTATGAAGATTGTGCTTAATGTAATGGCGACGGTAAGATGTCTAAAAGAATTGTAATTATGAAGACTTTTAAACTCGTTGATATTGCACATCATGTGTTACTGTTCATTGATTATATTGGACATAGCTTGATTTGATTATACCATTTTAAGTTCGTATTTGGGATTTGGATGTTTATAATACTGTAAACCAGCGCATATTACATTCGAAGAAATGACGTAACCCGCCCTGCACTGCAATAGTCTAAAATAACATCAAAGAGTGTAATCCAAACGATTACACTCTTTTTTTAATCGCCTATGACTTAGTAAGGCGTCTCGCGCGTTGTTTTCACAAAGTTTATTTGTAATTTTGTGGCGCAAGATTCTTTTTATACCACTCTTAAATCCAATCATGAAACTTCATCGTCTGATAATATCGGCCTTTGCATCATGCCTTGCGCTCCACTCCTTGGGTGATGTCCATAACATCAATTTCGGCTGGAAATTTTCGCCCGGCGATATTGCCGGGGCCGAGGCGGTGGAATTTAACGATGATGCCTGGGGCACGGTCAATCTCCCGCACGATTTTCAGATTCATCAGCCGTGGGTTGAGCCTTCGGCTGACGAGCGTCCCGACCTGAGTAATCAGATGGCCAATATAACCAGCCGTCTGAGTTCGCGCGGATTCAAGGAGATGGGGAGCGGATGGTATAGGAAAAACTTCACCCCCGACCCCGCTTGGAAAGGGCGTCGTGTGCTGCTCGACTTCGAGGGCATAATGCTTGTGGGTGATGTGTACCTTAACGGCGAACGCATCGGCGGCACCGACTACGGCTATCTCGGTTTTGAAATTGACGTAACGGGCAAGCTAAAGTATGGCGAGACAAATGTTATTGCTGTAAAAACAGATACCGGCAAACCTGAAAATTCGCGATGGTACACCGGCGGCGGCCTCTACCGCGACGTGAATATCAAGGTCACCGACCCCAAACAGTATTTCACGCGCCACGCGCTATCAATCACCACGCCTATCGTGAGCCGCAAACATTCGTCAGTGGTTGTGAATGCCGAAATCGCCACCCGCATAAAGGCTGACAGTATCACAGTCGGCATCGACATCATTGACAATGCCGGCGACACCGTGTACAGTGCGAAGAAGAATCACTGGAATTTCCGCCGCCAAAAAGTGCGTGAATTCCGACTTGACAGCATAACAATCAGCAATCCCTCACTTTGGGACTGCGACAATCCCAACTTATACACACTCGAAGCCACACTATACCGCCCGGACGGCACTGTGGCTGACAAGGTGAGCGAACGTTTCGGCATACGCTCCGTTGAGTTCTCCCCTGAATTCGGGCTGAAACTCAACGGAGAGAAAGTCCTGCTTAAAGGCATCGCAAACCACCACTCGCTCGGCGCGCTCGGCGCAGCCGCATACCCACGAGCAATGGAGAAACGCATACAGCTGCTCAAGGAATTTGGCTTCAACCACATCCGCACGTCCCACAACCCATACAGCGAATCGTTTCTCGACCTGTGTGACGAATATGGCATACTCGTGGTCGACGAGCTTTATGACAAGTGGACAACACAGTATGCCGGAGGACGTACACACTGGACTGAACGCTGGCAGAAGGACATCCCCGAATGGGTGCGCCGCGACCGCAATCATCCCTCGGTAATCTTTTGGAGCCTCGGCAACGAGCTGCAGCTGATACCCGACCTCCCGTTCAACGATTGGGGAGTCACCCCTTACAAACTGCAGAAAGCTCTGCTGCAGCGTTATGACGACGCACACCGCCCCGTGACAGTCGCCATGCACCCGCGTGGCCGCAACGAGCGCACCGACTCCCTGCCCGCCCCACTTGTAATGGTCACCGACATCGCGTCATATAACTACAGGTACATGTACTTCCCCGGCGACTCGCGCCGCTTCCCCTGGATGATGTTCTATCAGAGCGAGGCCAACACGAGCAATCTCGGTCCGAACTTCTTCGAGATGAATCTTGGCAAGGTGCTCGGACTGGCCTACTGGGGCATGATTGACTACCTCGGCGAGTCGCAAGGATGGCCGGCCAAGGGATGGGCACAAGGCGTGTTTGACATCTCATTGTCGCCCAAGCCAATGGCCTATTTCCTGCGCAGTTTCTTCAAGCCTGACGAGCCGATAGTGCACATAGCCCCGTTTGAAGAGACCGGCACCACGCAATGGAACGGCGTGACTATGGGCGGAAAAAGATTTACCGACAGCTGGAATTTCAACCGTGGCGACTCGATAAACATATACACCTACACCAATGCCGACGAAGTGGAGCTACGCATCAACGGCAAAAGTCTCGGGCGTAAAAGAAACGCCATCTCCGACCCCAAGTCACGCAACCGTATCCTTTGGGAAAATATAGCGTACTCACCCGGCAAAATTGAGGCTATAGCCTATCGCGATGGCGAAAAAAAGCCAATCGCACGCCACAGCCTCTCCACTACAGGCCGCGCTGTCAAACTACAGGCCACGGCCGACAATGATGCATGGAGGGCTGACGGTCTTGACCTGCAGCACATCTCCGTCGAAGCCCTTGACAGCAAAGGTCGTCGCGACAAGTCCGCATCCGAGACCCTCACATTTTCTGTAGACGGCCCTGCCGAGATTGTCGGAGTCATCAACGGAGACATCAACAGCAATGAACTGACCGTTGGCGACAGCCGCAGTCTCTATAACGGCACAGCCACAGTGATACTGCGAAGCACTCGTGAGCCGGGACGTGTGACCCTGTCAGTCACCTCCTCCACCCTCGGCCGGCTTAAAAAGGCCTTCGACACAACGCTTTAGGATATATCAACATATTTATGGCCGTCATGCCGTCGCTTGGCATGACGGCCACAAATTTTCCCGTCGGCATCAATAAACGCATGCCAAATGCACTTTTTTCATAAAAATTTGCCTCAGCTCTTGCGTATATCAAAAATTAAGCCTACCTTTGCAGAGCAAAAACCAAAAGCCTATGGTTCCTTGGCCGAGTGGTTAGGCACCGGTCTGCAAAACCGTTTACAGCAGTTCGATTCTGCTAGGAACCTCAAAGCAAGTGCTTAAACAACCTGAGATTCAGTAGTTTAAGCACTTTGCTATTTTTATAGGGGCGCAGATAGGGGCGTTTTATGCTCTTAAGCTGTTTGTCATCTAGGATTTCTTAGGGGTCAGTAGATAATCACTGGGGATAAGCATAGAGGTTAGCAATTCGGTATAGGA
>CAJUCI010000007.1 GCA_910584825.1 uncultured Duncaniella sp.
TGAAGTACAGAGGTGCCTCATCCGAGCCAAGTCCGATTTTTAACATACAGAATACGTTATCCCACAACAAGTTACCTTGAAGTTCAAAGTACTAGTGGGACCACCTCCACACTCAAAAGTCGCTGAATTTCAGCGACTTTTTCTTTTTATGTACATTTTTATTGGCTCAAGCCGGGAAATTTGTAACTTTGCATTATGCTGAAGATTGTGAAATGTGGTCGAGGTGATTATGCGACGCTCGCGGGGATTTGGGAGCGGTCGGTGAGGGCGACGCATGATTTTTTAGATGAAGTATCCTTTAATGAGATAAGAGATGCCTTGAAGCCGGATTATTTCCCTAATGTCGACCTGTATGCGGTGTCTGAAAATGATTCTCCCGTCGGTTTCATCGGTCTGCATGGCGATATGATTGAAATGCTGTTCATCGACGGTGATGCTCGTGGTCGAGGTTACGGGTCAACTCTAATCGAGTTTGCAAAAGAGAATGGCGCGACAAAGGTAGATGTTAACGAACAAAACCCCATGGCTCTTGCGTTTTACCAGTCCAAGGGATTCAGAATAGTCGGCAGGGATGCGACCGACGATGCCGGCAGACCCTACCCGATACTCCACCTATCATTATAATCGGGACGTCTGCGACAAGCCGACAAACAGCCGTAAAAGTCTTTACGCTTTCAATACCCCCTACCGACAAAGTCGCGTATGACTATCAGGAATCGTCAAACCGCAAGTAATCCACCAATCGCTTTGACTTTTCGGGAAATAGCGTTAACTTTGCAAAAACCTTGGAAGGAGACGCCGGGAATTCTTGCTTAATCAAGCACCGAGCCGATTACTTGCAGCCCTCAATAGGTAATAGTCTGTTATATACATTTTTATGAACTGGATTATACTTATTTTAGCCGGACTGATGGAAGTCGGCTTTACATTTTGTCTTGGCAAGACCAAGACCGCGACAGGACAAGAGCTGACCTTTTGGTGGATTGGGTTCCTCGCAGCTCTTGCATTGAGCATGTATCTGATGGCAACGGCGGCGGAAAGACTGCCCATCGGCACTGTCTATCCCGTGTGGACAGGCATCGGCGCGGTTGGTGCCGTAGTGGTCGGGATTGTTTTCTTCCATGAGCCTGCCACATTCTGGCGCATCCTGTTCCTGACCACCCTTATTCTCTCAATTATAGGACTTAAAGTATTGGGATAATGGAAAGAAAAATGCGTCGGTTCAAGCAGTTGCTTAACGAACAAGCCACAAAGGAAATTCTGAACAATGCCACGAACGGCGTTCTTTCGTTGGTTGACACTGACGGGGAGCCATACGGTGTGCCCATCAGCTATGCCTATGACGGTGACAAGTGCATATATTTCCATAGTGCCGTCAAGGGTCACAAGATTGAATGCATCGAGTCCGACAGCCGCTGCTCGTTTTGCGTCGTAGGGCAGGATGCGATAATGCCCGACGAATTCACCACCTATTTTCGCAGCGTCATTGTGAAAGGCTCAGTCCATGCAGTCACCGCCCGCGACGAGATGATGAAGGGGCTATTATTAATGTGTGAAAAATATTCGCCCGGCGTCAACCCCGATGCTGAAATCTCAAAATGTATCGGTCATGTGGCGGTGCTTCGTCTTGACATTGAGAGCATGTCGGGGAAAGAGGCGATTGAACTTGTAAGAAAACGTAAGGAATCCGAAGAATGATAATCCGAAAATCGTCAGCAGCCGATATAGATGACATAATGGCGTGCTATGAAGCGGCAAAACAATTTATGCGTACATCGGGCAATCACAGCCAATGGATAAACGGCTATCCCTCACGCGAACTGATAGCCGAGGACATTGACCGTGGCGTCAGCTATGTCGGCATTGATGCCGATGACAGCATAGTCATGGCGTTCGCATTCATTATTGGCGACGACCCTACATATTCGGTAATCGAGGATGGGAGATGGATTAACAATCTGCCGTATGGCACTATTCATCGGCTTGCTTCCAACGGCAGACAGCACGGGATATTAAGGACGTGCGTAGACTTCTGCATGGGGAAAATCGACAACCTACGCCTCGACACTCACGCCGACAACTCGATAATGCAACATACCGCAGAGAAACTCGGATTTAAGCGTTGCGGCATAATCTATTGCATAGACGGCAGCCCGCGCATCGCCTATCAAAAATACATTAAGGAGTGACTTCTGAAGGCCGCAAAGTCAAAGCATAAAAATCCCGGACATGAGATGGTGATGCACCATCATGCCCGGGGGTAATGACTATTTACAGGCTATGCGCCTTAGATTATTTCCCGCTGATTGAGCTGGAAACTGTGAGGCGGAGACGACCCTTGGCGCGACGACGTGAAAGCACCTTGCGGCCATCGGGGGTAGCCATGCGTGCACGGAATCCGTGCTTGTTTACTCTCTTTCTGTTTGAAGGTTGAAATGTTCTTTTCATTGCCGTATATGGTTTATTTTTTGTTATTCCACATTTTGAGGTGCAAATTTAAGAAAAATATCCCATAACGGCAAGACTATTTCACATTTTCTAACAAAATTCCTTTTTTATCTCGGCACACCAGTCCCTGATTCGCGACAAAGTCTCGTCAGGATGGTTAACGTTGTCGATACACAGGCCCACTATCATGCCCTCCACATCGCTGTCAGAGTGGCTATACTCGTAGCCGTCATTATTGAACGGGCCGATAAACTGGGCATGCGTGCCATGCAGCCGATGATAGATTTCGCCAACCGAGTTGCAGAACGTGTCGCTCATCGAGTCGTCGCCGCAACCGAAGATGGCCACCTCCTTGCTGCTCAGGTCCATGCTCTGCAGACCGTCGAGAAAAGTGTCCATATCCTCCTGGAGGTCGCCCGCACCCCAGGTGCTCGCGCCCAGAATCAGGACATCGTAATCGGCCACAGCCGAAGGCGAGCAGTTGATGACGTCATGCACGTCAGACTCGTCAACACCGAGGCTGTCGGCTATCTGCTCGGCCACCTCCTTGGTAGTGCCAGTGGTCGAACCGTAGAAAATACCTATCTTTTTCATATCTTGAGATTCATTTGTTCAATCTATATGAAAAACACATTCGCGCGGCCTGATGTTCAGCCTCATGATTTTTATCGGGATAATTCTCGGAAAACGTTTGAATTTGCAAATCTAAATTATTAACTTTGCTTTTCAAAACACCACCAACTGACATATGCCTACATCTTATTCACCTATAGACGAGCCATCCTTCACCGACACGGCGTCATTTGACCCGGAAGAGATGCTCAACCCCCATCGTCAGAGCAACCTTACTGACACGTCTGCCGGACGCGACACTGTTGACTCCAACCCCGTTAATGCCCAACCTGCCGCATCAGCCATCCACGACGACGGCATGGGCCGTGCCACTTCGGCCGCAGCAACCGCAGCCGCAGCCGCCGCACTCCCCGAGGATATGACAGGCGAGACAACGGCGACATCCGCGCCGAAGCTGCAATGGCTCAACGCCATCACCTCAGCTATCGGTAATCTCAAACTGTTTAAGTTTGCCGGCATAGTGCTGTTTTTCTTCGCGGCCTACGCCTTCGTGGTGTGCTGCTCCTACTTCTTCACCATCGGCTCCGACCAAAGTGCCATACTCAACGGCGAGCTTGACCTCGACATGTACGAGAACGCCGGGCGCAAGTTTGGCGCGCTTCTCGCCCACACGCTCATATATGACTGGGTTGGTGTGGGTGCGTTCATCCTCATCTTCTATGCCGGAGCGTGCGGACTGTCGATGATAGGTGTATACCGCCCCGGCTTCTGGGGCATGACCATGAGATGCCTGCTGTCGACAGTAGCCCTGTCGGTCGTTGCCGGACTCGCCACATTTGAGATTGCATCGCCCGTCTATTGGGGCGGAATGCACGGCCAGCTGCTTAACGAACGGCTCATAGCCTACTCAGGCTTTTGGGGTGCGCTCGCCATCAGCCTGATACTCTTGTCCATGACCGTCATGCTCTACATAAGTGAAATAAGGAACGGATGGAGCGCGGTGAGCGGAAGCCTGGACGGATATCGCGAGAAGCAGGCCGTCCGCCGCGCGCGCCGCGAGGCTCTGCGCGCCGAAGCCGAGGCCAAAGCCGAGGCACTGAGAGCAACAGCCGAGACCACGGCCGAGCTTGAAAGGCTCCGCGCCGAAAACGAGCGTTTAAAGGCCGAGGCCACTGCCAAAGCCAAACCGACAACTACCGAATCCACTGCCAACTCCGTCGCAGACATGACAGCCGCGACCGCAACCCCGGCCGGGGATACCGCAACAATCGAGGAGGAATCTCACGAGACCGCCCGGACTGACGCAGAACAGGAAAGCGACGAGATTGACGACAAAGAGATTGAGACCGACGACGAGACTGACAACGACACTGATGACATCGACAGCTCTGACCACTCTGAGAACTCCGACAATACTGACACGGCAGAGCAGGACGACGACACTGACACCGTTTTCGGCTCACTCTTCTCCAACACTGCCCACGACGATACCGACGACGAGCAGCTCTCACCCCTGTTCAAAGACTCTGCCACAACTGTCCCCGGCAAGAATAATGAGACAATCGACCCGCGCGACCTCCCTCCCTACGACCCGCGAGCCGACCTGTCGAACTTCAAATTTCCCTCCATCGACCTCCTGCGTCCCGCCAAGGTCACCGGCCCGAGCATTGATGTCATGGAGATGGAGGAGAACAAGAAACGCATCATCGAGACCCTCCGCAGCTGCGGCGTGACCATCTCGAGCATCGAGGCCACCATCGGCCCGACCGTCACACTCTATGAGATAATCCCCGCTGAAGGCGTGCGCACACGCTCGGTCAAGAGCCTCGGCGACGACCTGCAGCTGCGCCTCGCCGCCCTCGGCGTGCGCATCATCGCGCCCATCCCCGCCAAGGGCACAATCGGCATCGAGGTCCCCAACAAGGACCCGCAGGTAGTGTCGATGCGCACCGTGCTTGACAGCGAGGTCTACCGCAACTGCAAGATGGAGCTGCCGATGGCACTCGGCAAGACCATCTCCGACGACATCTTCATGGCCGACCTCGCCAAGATGCCCCACCTCCTCGTGGCCGGAGCCACAGGTATGGGTAAGTCGGTAGGGCTCAACGCCATCATCGCCTCGCTCCTCTATAAGAAGCACCCCGCCGAACTGAAGTTTGTGCTCATCGACCCCAAGCGCGTTGAGCTGAGCCTCTATCGCAAACTCGAACACCACTACCTGGCATCGCTCCCGGGCGAGGACGCCATCATCACCGACATGACCAAGGTGGTCACCGTGCTCAACTCGCTCTGCATCGAGATGGACAATCGTCTCAAGCTCCTCGAGAAGGCCGGAGCGCGTAACATCAAGGAGTACAACGAGAAATTCGTCTCGCGCCGTCTCAACATGAACGACCACCGCTTCCTCCCCTACATCGTGCTCGTCATCGACGAGTTTGCCGACCTCATTATCCGTCAGGGCAAGGAAATCGAGGAGCCCGTGTCGCGTCTCGCAGCCGTAGCCCGCGCCGCCGGCATACACCTCATCATAGCCACCCAGCGTCCTACGGTCAACGTCATCACCGGCAACATCAAGCTCAACATCCCGGGCCGTATAGCATTCCGAGTGATTCAGGGCAATGACTCACGCACCATCCTCGACCAGCTCGGAGCCAACCAGCTCATAGGCAAGGGCGACATGCTCTTCTCCAACAACGGCAAACTCGAGCGAGTGCAGTGCGCCTTCATCGACACCCCCGAGGTAAGCGACATCTGCGACAGGATTTACGAGCAGGTTGGCTATCCTCAGCCCTACGAACTGCCCGAATACGTACCCGAGGGCAACGACACCGCATCGGTGGCATCGCTCTCTGACCGCGACCCGCTCTTTGACGAATGCGCCCGTTTCATCGTGTCGAGCGACACGGCATCTACCTCATCGCTCCAGCGTCGCTACAACATCGGCTACAACCGTGCCGGACGCATCATGGACCAGATGGAAGCCTCAGGCATCGTCGGAGCATCGCAAGGAGGCAAGCCCCGCCAGGTGCTCGTAGACCTTATGTCGCTCGAGCGCATACTCGAAAACAAATAGTCAGCGTGCTAAAAAACATCCTCCCAAAGTTGAACGTTACAGGAAATAGAGCTAACTTTGCCCCATCCGCTTAATCACGTAACAAGCCAATTACTAATTACTAATTAATAATTGCTAATTAAATGAAGCGCATATACTCCATACTGTCTCTCCTCCTCATATCCGTGGCCGCCTTCGGAGCGACCTCGGCCGCTGACGTGCTCAAGCGTTCAGCCGACAAAATCAAGAGTGCCGAGAGCCTGTATGTCACCTTCACGGCCAATGCCGACGGCCACACATCCGAAGGCATGCTCGTGCTGCAGGGTGAGATGTTCACCATATCCTCGCCCAATATGATGTCGTGGTATGACGGCAAGACACAATGGACCTACTCCTCTCAGATAGGCGAAGTCAACATCATCACCCCCACCCCCGAGGAGCTACAGCAGATTAATCCCCTCGCCATCGTGAAATCGTTCTCCTCAGGCTACACCACCCAGCTGCTCAAGTCGCCCGCAGGCAAAAGCATCGTGCGCCTCACATCCAAGAATGCCAAGAGCGACATCACATCAGCCGACATCACCATCGACAACACCACCCTCTACCCCACCCGCATCGTACTCACGATGTCCAACCGTCAGAAGGTGACCATCGACATCAAGAGCGTCAACCGTGGCGGCAAGCTCCCGACTGAGAACTTCCGCTTTGACAAGAAACGTTATCCCGGCGTGCAGGTCGTAGACCTCCGTTAACACCCGACCCGACCGCCACACCTTAATTAATATAAATAGTCATCAATCATATACTGTAATAACAACCATGTCAGACATCAAGACCCGCTGCCTCATAGTAGGTTCAGGCCCGGCAGGATACACCGCTGCCATCTATACCTCGCGTGCCAACATCTCGCCCCTCGTAATCGAGGGCATACAGCCCGGAGGCCAGCTCACACAGACTACCGAAGTGGAAAACTTCCCCGGCTATCCCGAGGGTGTGCTCGGCACACAGCTCATGGAGGACCTTCGCAACCAGGCTCTCCGTTTCGGAGCCGACATACGTCCGGGCATCGTGACCTCGGTCGACTTCAGCCAGCGTCCGTTCATCGCCACCACCGACGGCGGACTCACCATCGAGGCCCAGACCATCATCATCGCCACAGGCGCGTCGGCAAAATATCTCGGCCTCGCCGATGAGAAGAAGTACAACGGCCTCGGCGTATCGGCCTGCGCCACATGCGACGGATTCTTCTACCGCAAGCGCAAGGTGGCAGTCGTGGGCGGCGGCGACACCGCTTGCGAGGAGGCTCTCTATCTCAGCAATCTCGCCTCAGAGGTCTACCTCATCGTGCGCAAGCCCTTCCTGCGCGCATCCAAGGTGATGCAGGACCGTGTCATGAACAAGGAAAACATCCACGTGCTCTTCAACACCAACACCGCCGGACTCTACGGCACTGACTTCGTAGAGGGCGCACACCTCGTCGAGCACATCGGTACCGACATGGAGCGTCGCTATGACCTGCCCATCGACGGTTTCTTCCTCGCCATCGGCCACAACCCCAACACCGAGGTGTTCCGTCCCGCACTCGAATGCGACGAGCAGGGCTACGTCAAGGTCAAGGGCCAGGGCACAGCCACCAACATCGAGGGCGTGTTTGCCGCCGGCGACGTAGCCGACCCGACCTATCGTCAGGCCATCGCCGCCGCAGGCATGGGCTGCAAGGCCGCGCTCGACGTGGAGCGATTCCTCTCCGAGCAGGCATAACCACATCTCCTTACAAAGAGATATAACATTGACCCGGAAGAAACATATGTGAATCATCGTTACGACTCCTTGTTTCTTCCGGGTCCTTTATCTTTATCCGCCACCATAATAATATATAATCTGCGAAATGTCTTCACCTGACCATCTCCCGCCCGTGACGCTCCGCGCCCTCGAGCCTGTTGACGTCGACGCCCTCTACCGCTGGGAAAACGACCCTGCAGTGTGGGGCGTGGGGTGCACCCTCGCGCCATACTCGCGCAAACAGCTGTGGGACTATATCGACACATATGACGGCGACATCTTCGCCGCCAAGCAGTTGCGTCTGATGATTGCGCTCCCGTCGGGCGAGACCGTTGGCACAGCCGACCTCTACGACTTCGACGCCGCCAACTCGCGATGCGGCGTGGGCATACTCCTCGCGCCCGAATACCGCGGGCAGGGCTACGCGCTGTCGGCACTGACACAACTGGCCGGATATTGCCGCTCGCGCCTGTCGCTCCATCAGCTCTACTGCATCGTCGGGGCCGACAATGCCCCGAGCCGTGCTCTCTTCGAGCGCGCCGGATTCACCATCTCGGGCCGTCTGCGCTCATGGCTCCGCACGGCCGACAGGTATTCCGACGCCTATCTCTATCAGAAGATGCTGTAACCGAGCGCAAGACGCTCTATCCACGCATAAGCGTCAGCCCAGGTTGTCGGCATACAGTCGGCCTACGGGCAGAGTCGTGCCGTTGGTCATATTGACGCATTGGCGCGTGAACGATTTGATTTTGTTTCTTGCCACGATAAACGACCTGTGTATCCTCACGAATGACTCTGACGGCAACATCGTGCCTATGTTTTTAAGTATCATGCGGGTCACAGTACACTCCCCCGTCACGCGGAATATCTTTGAATACCCCTCCATAGCCTCGACATAGATAATGTCGGCAAGAGGTATGGTCACGTTGTTATACTCCTGCTTCACCGTAATGCTCCCCTGCACCGAGCCTTTTCCGGCGGCACCTATGCGGCGCATGGCCTTGGAGAACGCCAGTTGAAAACGGCTGAACGAAAACGGCTTGTGCAGATAGTCCACGGCGTCGAGATTAAATCCCTCCAACGCGTAGTTGAGATAGGCGGTCGTGAATATGAAGCATGTGTCATCAGGCAGCTGTGATGCAATCATCAGGCCGTTAATCTGCTCCATTTCTATGTCGAGAAACACAAGGTCGGGCCTCATGTCACGTATCGCCTCAAGACCCTCCACCGAGTCGGAATACGTCAGAAGGTCCACGCCGCCGATGCGGTTGCAGAACGTCGTGATGATGTCGAGCGCAAGAGGCTCATCATCGATGGCTATACATTTGATATTGGCATCCATATCTCAGATAAGATTAATTTTAAGGTTGACACGGAATATGCCGTGCTCCTCTGAGGTGACGAGCGTGTACCCGTCCTGATATATGCCGCTGAGTCGTGCCCGGCAGTTCTCGATACCTACAGGTACCTCGTCTCTGAACTCGTCGGCATGTTTCATCACATAATTCTGCGTCTCAAACTCCAGCCGCCCATGCCTCAGGCCGAGACGGAGTATCACCGTGCAGTCGCGGCTGGTCGACGCCCCGTACTTGAAGGCATTCTCGACAAACGTGAGCATCAGCATCGGAGGAATCATCGTGGTGTCATCATCCACATCACACTCCCACATCACCTTGGTGTGGCCGTTGAGGCGTATCTTCTGAAGGTCGACATAATTCTGGATATATGCAATTTCATCCTTCAGCGGCACATACTCGTTGTCGATGGTCACGTAGGTGTACTTCATTATCTCCGTGAACTTTATGAAGGCATCCTCGGCCTTCTGCGAAGTGCCTATCACGAGACTGTAGAGCGTGTTGAGCGTATTGAAAAGGAAGTGCGGACTTATCTGCGCCTTGAACACAGCCAGCTTGGCCTTGTCGCGCTGCGCCTCAATCTGACGTTTCTGCAGCAGTTGCTTGTAAAGCTCCCTGACAAACGACATCGTGAGCGCGTAGCCCATCACGAGCGAATACATGAGCCACAGGCTGAGCGACACACTGTAATTTCTCACCTGGGTCTGATACGCGCTCATCGACGGCGTGACGAAATCCATAGCCGGAAGCGGATAGCAGGTGAGCAGATAGTTGGCCAGCGTGAGCCCGCCCACCGCGATACCTATGCGACGGTAATCCCTCTCGATGAGCAACCGGGGTATGTCGATATACTTGAGCGTGAAATAACACCCGTAGAGAAACAGGCACGCAAGGGCGAAAAACAACGGCCAGTCCTTCACCCAGTAGTGCGCACGGCCCAGCAATATGAGCACCGGCATGAATACGAGGCAGAAAAACAGGTCGATTATACCCGTGGTTTTATCTTCAATCGGTTTCACCCTGCAAATTTAGCATTTATGGGCATCCTCGGCAAGCGCGCGGCGGGGCGTTTGTTGACACATTCATGCATTTTATTTACACATTTATGATGTAAGCGCGCAAACGAGTATATTTGCAGTAGTCTATCAACCATGACGCAATCAATCTCTATGAAACATCAATTCACAGTCATTCTTGCAGTCCTTATGCTGTCGGCATCATGCAGCGGAGGCAGTGATGCCGGCCAAGCGGCGGATGCGTCAGAACAGATGTCGCTCATGGACCTGTCTAAGCATGAGCTGGCCACCGCCGTGGCCGAACGCGACACCCTGCTGAGACTCGTCATGGAGATAGCCTCGGGCATGGAGCAGATTAAGCAGATGGAGAATGTGATGGTAATGTCAGGGGCGCGTTCCGACGACAAAGTGTCGCAACGCTCTCAGCTCATAGCCGACATCGCCGCCATAAGGCGCACCATACGCCGCCAGCGCGGACAGCTTGCCGAATTAGAGAAACGTTCGCAGGAATCAGCCCTCGCGTCAGCCGAACTGAGCGGCACCATCGAGTCACTGCGGCGACTCATCGACACACAGACACGTGAAATAGAGTCACTCCAGTCACAACTCTCCGAGGCCAACGAGCGTATAGGCACCCTCAACAGCACCGTCGACTCGCTCAACTGCACCGTCGAGGCTGTCACCGACACGCTCGACGCCACCCGCGCCACATCCAACGAACTCGCCAACGAACTCAACACATGCTATTACGTCGTGGCCACGAAACAAGTGCTGAGAGAGCACAGGATTATCGAGACGGGATTTCTGCGCAAGACCAAGCTGCTAAAGGGCGACTTTGACCGCGACATCTTCACCGTCAGCGACAAACGCCACCTGGGACGCATAAGCCTCGGCTCAGGCAAAGCCAAGATACACACCAACCATCCCGCCGGTTCATACGAGCTGACCAACCATAACGGCATGAAGATGCTCCACATCACCGACCCGGCGGAGTTCTGGAGCCTCACCAACTATCTCGTGCTCGAGACAGACTGACGCAGCCGCTCCCGCAGCCTGCCCCCCTCCCGCACTGCTCATTGGCACATTTAAGCTATCCGTTTACACAGCTTTGCGCGCATGGATTTTCTCTTATAATTTTGTATTGTAAGATGAAAAACTATGAAGATATTTACAGTGCCGTCACTACTGCTATGCCTGGCCACCCTGCCTGTGGCTGCATCTACCGCCGTCAATGTCACAGGGTTAGTCACCGATGACAACGGCGAGCCTATAATCGGAGCGACAGTCCGCGTCAAGGGCGACAGGAAAATATCAGCCGTCACCGACATCGACGGACGTTTCACCCTCGTCAACGCTCCCGACAGCTGCACACTCAAGGTATATTACATCAGCTGTGTGCCCGGCGAGATTGCCGTTACCCCCGGCACCGACAGCTACAGCATCACCCTTCAGCCCAAGGAATCGCTGCTCGACGAGGTTGTGGTCGTGGGCTACGGCTCGCAACGCAAGATTGACCTCACCGGCTCGGTGTCATCCATCAGTGCCGCCGCGCTGGCCGACCGCCCCGTCACCAACGCCACCAACGCCCTTGCCGGACTGGCAGCCGGACTGACCGTCACCAACAGCGGCGGCAACACTCCGGGCTACGAGTCGCAGAGCATAAGGGTGCGCGGTCAGGGCACGCTCAACGATGCATCGCCGCTCGTCGTGGTCGACGGCATGACCGGCATAGCACTCAGCGACATCAATCCGCAGGACATCGAGAACATCTCGGTGCTCAAGGATGCCGCCTCGGCTGCCATCTACGGCTCAAGGGCCGCCAACGGTGTGATACTCGTGACCACACGCCAGGGCACCGAGCTGGCACCCAAGGTCACCTACAGCGGCAACGTGTCGTTCGAGACCGTGGCCAAGAGGCTCAACCTCGTCACCGACTATGCCGACTTCATGGAAATCCAGAACGCGGCACTCGTCATCAACGGCCAAGCCCCACGATTCTCGCAGGGCAAGATTGACGAGTGGCGCAACGATGCCGGACGCAATCCCACCATCTACCCCAACACCGACTGGCAGGACCACATATACCGCAACCCGTCGGTGGTTCAGAATCACAACCTCTCGGTCACAGGCGGCTCAAGCGTCGTAAAGTACAACCTCTCGCTCGGATATATCGACAATCCCGGCATGGTCTATAACACCGAATACAGCCGCTATCAGCTCCGCGCCAATCTTGACATCAACATCAAGCCGTGGATTTCGGTGGGTACAAACATATTCGGCTACATCGACAAAAACAACCCGTCGGCCGAGAACGCCTCGGCGGGTGGCGACGTGGTGTTTGGCTACGGAGCGTTCAACACCGTTCCCGGCATGACGCTCTACGACCCCGCCACCGGGCTGTACGGAGGCATCCAGAACCCCGAGGAGGAGAACGTCAGCAACGCCAACCCCTACCGCCGCCAGTGGTTCTACAAGGATGAATACCCGACCAAGACCCGCCGCTCGGTAATCAAGCTCTACGCCCGCCTGAAGCCGGTGAAGGGCCTGACCATACAAGGCTCGTACTCCTACAATTACTGGGAGCGCAACATCGAGCATCATCTCACCGACCGCGACCTCTACCGCTTCACTGCCGACGGCCCAGTGCTGCTGCGCGAAGGTGTGGTGCGCACCTACATACGCCGCTACAATTATCGCAACACATTCCGCTCGTCGGAACTCACGGCTGAATACCGCCACAACATAGGCCGCCTCGAGGCCTCCGTAATGGCCGGCATGAGTCAGGAATATAACAAGTATGACACCGACTTTTTCATCAAATACGACCTCGTCGACCCCTCGCTCGGTGCCATCGACGCCGGAATGACCAACGGCAACATCACCGGCAATTTCAACGAGTGGGCCATGCGCTCATATTTCGGACGCATCAACCTCAACTGGGATGACAAATACCTCCTCGAGGCCAATCTGCGAGCCGACGGTTCGTCAAGATTCGCCCCCGACAAGCGTTGGGGCTACTTCCCCTCGGTGTCAGCCGGATGGCGCATATCCGAGGAAGCCTTCATGCGCGAATCCTCCTCGTGGCTCAACCATCTGAAGCTCCGCGCCTCCTACGGCTCGCTCGGCAATAACGCCACCACGAGCTACTACATGTATCAGTCGCTGTTTGCCACGGCCAACTATGTGCTCAACGGCTCCATTGCCGGCGGACTGGCCCAAACCGTCCTCGCCAATCCCGACCTGACCTGGGAGAAGACCTACATGACCAACATCGGCGTAGACTTCTCATTTCTCAACAACCGCCTGAGCGGCTCGGCTGACATATATGACAAGAATACCAAAGGGATACTCATATCGCTCCCCGTGCCGCTTGAGCACGGCACGAGCCAAGTGCCCAACCAGAACGCCGGCGAGGTCAACAACCGCGGTATTGAACTCGACCTGCACTGGAACGACCGCATCGGCAAGGTGTCATACGGCGTGGGTTTCAACATGGGATTCGTCAACAACAAGGTCACGAAATTTCAGGGCGACATCTCGTCAATCAACGGCGTCTACAAGACTCAGGAGGGCAAGCCTATCAATCAGCTCTATGTCATCACGGTCGACCGCATCGTGCGTGACCAGGCCGACCTTGACTATGTGCAGTCGCTCGTCGACCGCAACCCCGACTATTTCGCCACCTATCAGCGTCCCGAGCCGGGCGACTTCCTCTATGCCGACGCCAACGGCGACGGAAAGCTCGACACAGCCGACCGCGTGGAGATAGGCCACGGCTCACTCCCGCGCTTCACCTACGGCGGCAACATCACGCTGGGCTGGAACAACTTCGATTTCAGCATGCTCTTCCAGGGCGTTGGCAACCATCAGGTCTACTACAACAACCAGGCCTTCCGCTTCGTGACCGTCATGGGTCAGTCGCTTATCAAGGACATCACCGACAACGCCTGGACCCCCGACAACCCCTACGAATCGAAATATCCCGTGCTGCGCAACAGTGCCAACGGCAAAAACAATATCGCGAGCGACGCTTTTGTCCACAATGCCGCCTACTTTCGCTGCAAGAACATACAGCTCGGCTACACCGTGCCCCGCGATGTCACCCGACGGTTCTTCATAGAGAATCTCAAGCTCTATGCCAGCATCGACAATCTCTTCACCATCACCAAATTTCCCGGACTCGACCCCGAAATCGGTGCCAACGTCGGCTACCCGGCCATCCGGCAGTACTCGGTGGGTGTAAACATTTCGTTCTAACCAAGCAGACACACTATGAAAATCAGAATCATAGCCCTGGCCGCAGCGTCGGCCCTCATGACACTCTCATGCGAGAGTCTTGACTACACCCCTTCCGACCAGATGTCGGGCACGACGTTCTGGAAGACCGAGGACCATGCCCGTCAGGCCGCCGTTGGCCTATACGCGGCCATGAAGGCACAGTGGTGTTTCGGCATGGAGTTCACCTTTGACATGTGCAGCGACATCGCCGACGGCACCACCCCCTGGGCCGACATATCGCGCGGCACATCGTTCGCCTCCAACAGCGGCGGTGTCCAGAACCATTGGCAGTATCTCTACGAACTCGTCCACCGCAGCAACACCGTGATACGCAACGTGGCCTCCATGCCCATAAGCCCCGAGACCATCGACCGAGTGACGGGCGAGGCCAAATTTCTGCGCGCCCTTGCCTATTTCCGCATGCTCAACGCATGGGGCGGAGTGCCATATTATGACGAGACCTGCGACATCAACGAAGAGTTTGCCTCGCTCGACTCCCCCCGTTGCACGGCCGACGAACTGCGCACACATATCATCGACGACCTCACCGACGCCATAGCCAAACTCCCGGTGGCATGGGAAGCCGCCGACCGCGGACGTGCCACCCGAGGCGCGGCCTACGCCCTGCGCGGCAAGGTGTATCTCTTCAACCGGCAGTGGACCGAGGCCGTCTCTGACTTTGAGGAAATTGTCTATGACCGCTCGGCCTCTTACGGCTACTCGCTCCACCCCGACTACAACGAGCTGTTCCGCCTCTACAACGGCCGCACAAGCCCCGAGATGATATTCTCAATACAGTCAATTGACGGCAATACGGCAGGCTATGCCCTTGACATCGTGTCATATTTCGGCAACAAGTCCACCATGCGCCTCATAGCAAGCAACTGCATAGTCCCCTCCACCACGCTCGTCGACATGTACGAGTGGCTTGACGGCTCGCCGTTTGATTGGGACGACCTGTTTCCCGGCTTCAACGACGGTGGCTCACAGCTGCGCCGCAAGTACATGAGCGTAGCCATCGACCAGGGCAGCACCGTGGTGACAAGCACCCTCGACTGTGACACTTCACGCGTCATGGACGCCTACAGGCTCCGCGACCCGCGCCTGTGCCTCAACGTCATCACCCCCTACTCCCACTACCTCGGCACCGATGCCGGCTCTACGCCTATGGACAAGCAGTTTGTCCTCGCCGATGCCTCGAAGGGGGGCGCGCCGATGGAAGCGATGGCATTCATCCGCAACTCCGAGGGGTGGAATTCCTACTTTTGGCGCAAATGGATTCCCACGGGCAATCTTGACGGCTACTGGGGCGAGTATAACCGCACCCCCTATGAATTTCCGCTCATCCGTCTCGGCGACGTGCTGCTCATGCTGGCCGAGGCTTACAATGAGAGCGGGGAGACCGACAAGGCTGTGGCCGAGGTCAATAAGGTTCGTACCCGCGCCGGCATGCCGGGATTGAACTCGGGGGCCGCGTGGCTCGCAGTGTCGGGTCTTGACGACATGGCCGGACGCATACGCCGCGAACGCGCGCTCGAACTGGCCGGCGAGGGGCAACGCTATTGGGACCTCCGCCGCTGGGGACTGCTCGAGGAGTCGGTCAAGGATGCCACCGACATATTCGGCGACCTGATGTACACCCGCTCCTATCAGCCGCGCCACGAGCTGTGGCCCATCCCCCTCGTGGAGATGGAACGCAACCCCATCCTCGTGCAGAACGAGGGCTGGTGACACCCCGACTCGTCTGCTACAAACAATCGTGATAGTAGAATTAATAATGATGGTAGATTCATAGGTTGTAAGGGATGGGGATGATTTTTTAGCACAGTTTATTAACTATTTTAAGCTATGCCGGGCAGGAATATTGCCCATGCATGATATTACCTTTGCCATGTAATCATTCTTATCACAGTTTTCGACTGACTTTATTTATCTCATCCTTAATCCCCTCAATCCCCATGGCAACACCCGTCTACTTCTCATCACGCGTCATCGACACCGTAAACTCGCTCCCCGCAGCCGACCGCAACCCCATCAGCAACGCCCTGAGCATGGAATTCATCCTCGGCATCGACCCGGCAGACACCCTCACCCCGATGCAGAACATGCTCTATGCCATGATACGCTTTTACGTCACCCAGGACACCGAGCGCAACCGCATGGCCGAGCAGGCCGCGGTAGGCTCGACCTCATTCGAGCCACGCAGGTGTGCCCTCGGTTGAGTAGCCCGTGAAGACACACACCGCATACCTGTAACCCCTCTCGTCACCCACCTCAAGACACGGCTCATAGGTCACACCGAGCAGAAACGCCGCGTCAATCCCGTCGCCCGTCTCATCCATAGCCTCGGCACGCGACACCTCGTCAGGCACCGCATAGACCGTATAGCGGCGCGCACCCTCCGAGGGGTGCCATGACAGCATCCCGCCCCTGAGCCTCAGCCCCGACGGAGCATCGGGACACTCCACAGCATGGCGCGTAAGCCCCGGCGAAAGAGCGGGATAGGCAAACGGCCCGTCGGCGAGCGTCTGCGACACTTTGGGCAGAAATTTCGCGCTGTAAATCATCGTTCCCTGATTGCCGTCCACACTTGCCGTGCGGTTGCAGTCAATCTGACGGCACAGGTCGGCACGATGCCCCGCCAGACTCCCCTGCCCTATGCGCTCGAGCGTCACGCTCGGATACATATGCGTGCCGTAGAGATTGGCCGTGCGGTTCCACCACTGCGACAGCGGCACGTAAGGAGCGGTGGCATGCGTCGTGGCCCAGTAAATCTGAGGCGACACGAAGTCGACCGTGCCCTGATACATCAGTCCGAGCGGGTCTGAATAGATTTCCTTATACTGCCAGTCGGCGGCCTTGACGCCCACACACTCCGCGCCCCACTTGTCAGCCGACGTGTCACCCTTGCCGGCCACTCCCGCCGGCGATATGCCGAAACGCACATAGGGCTTGGTGTCGGCAATCATGCTGCGCACATCGGCCACAGCCTTGTGCACATTGGCCCTGCGCCAGTCGCCGAAAGCCATCCACGGAGCCTCGGAGCGATACAGCGCATAATCAGGCGCATCCATGGTCTCGGGTATGCGGTTGGGGTAGAAATAATCGTCAAATATCAGTCCGTCAATATCATACCCCTCCACTATCTCGCGGCATATCTCCACGATGTGCTGACGCACCTCCTCAAGACCGGGGTTGAACACGGTATATTTCCCGTGACTCAGCAGCCAGCCGCGCCGTTTCCACTCCTTGTCGGCCGGAGTGTTGTAGTCCGTGCCAGACGACCAGCGGAAGGGATTGACCCACGCATAGCACTCCAGCCCGCGGCGGTGACATTCGCTGACCACCCACGCGAGAGGGTCCCACCCCGGGTCGAGTCCGCGCCGCCCGCTCACAAACGAGCTCCACGGCTCCAGCTCCGAGCGATACATCACGTCGGCCATACCCCGCACCTGGAAACACACAGTCGTGAGGTTCAGCCCCTTGCATCGGTCGAGCATCTGCCCCAGTTCACGCTTCTGGGCCTCGCGCACAGCCGCCGTAGCCCCCTGACGCGAAGGCCAGTCTATGCCCCACACCGTGGCCACCCACACCCCGCGCATCTCGCGTTTAGGGGTAGAGGCTACGGACAGCAGGGCCGTCAGCATGACAGCCGCCAACAATATATATCGTAATGTACGTGGTGATGACACAGTGCTCATGATGGAATATTCAGCACAAAATTAACTATTATTCAAGAATTATCGCGCCCGAAAATGGTGTTTTTTCACAAAAAATGACTACTTTTGCAAGTTGAAACGCTAAAGCTCACGCAGCACACCTTAATAATTATGCGCAAATACATCCTGATACTGCTCGCAGCCGTCGCCATGACATCATGTGGCGAATATCAGCGCGTGCTCAAAAGCACCGATGCCGACTATCGTCTCGACTACGCCAAGCGGGCATTTGAGGAGAAAAAATACACCCAGGCAGCCACCGTGCTCGAAAACGTGCCCCAGGTGTTCAAAGGCTCCGAAAAGGCCGAGGACGCCCTCTACCTCCTTGCCCTCTCCAACTATGAGAACAAGGACTACGAGACCGCCGGCACATACTTCAAGCAATACTACACCCGCTTCCCCAAAGGCAAGCACACCGAGCTGTCGCGCTTCTATGCCGGATACGGCTACTATCTCGACTCCCCCGAGCCTCAGCTCGACCAGTCGGGCACACTCAAAGCCATCCAGGAGCTGCAGGCATTCCTCGACTACTTCCCGCGCAGCGACAAAGTTTCGATTGCCCAGAACGCCATCTTCGAGCTTCAGGACAAACTCACCCTCAAGCAGCTCGAGAACGCCCAGCTCTACTACAACCTCGGCACCTATCTCGGCAACAACTACGAGAGCTGCATAATCGTGGCCCGCAACGCAATCAAGGATTACCCCTACTCGAAATACAAGGAAGACCTCGAGCTGCTCATCCTCAAGGCCCGCTATCAGGAGGCCAAGGAGAGTGTGGACGAGAAAAAGACCGACCGTTTCACCGAGGTGGTCGACGAGTACTACTCGTTTATCAACAACTACCCTGACACCCCCAACCGCGAAGAGGCCGACAACATCTTCAAGATTGCCAGCCGATACGTCACCAAGGAGTAATCACCCCATCATCACGCAACAAAAAACAATCGTATATAACACGACAATGGACTACAAGAAGACCAACGCCCCTCTCAACACTCAGACCCGCGACCTCATATCCATGAGCGAGGACACCGGCAACGTATACGAAACCGTCTGCATCATCGCAAAACGCTCCAACCAGATTGCCGCCGAGATGAAGCACGACCTTGAGAAGAAGCTCCAGGAATTTGCATCGCTCAACGACAACCTCGAGGAAATCTCCGAGAACCGCGAGCAGATTGAAATCTCACGCTTCTACGAGCGTCTCCCCAAGCCCACACTCATCGCCACACAGGAGTATCTCGACCACAAGATTCACTTCCGCAACCCCGCCAAGGACATCGAGCAGGACTAAAAATCCACCAAAAATCGCCCCGCCTATTGCAAGGGTGAAAAATAATTGTTAAATTTGCACGCTCTTTTGAGCATCATATATTCATTTATCCACTTTTTAAACATCTGTATCAATGCATTTGAATTCTGATGAAAAAGTAGAAATCTTTGAGAAGTACGGTAAGGGCAAGACTGACACTGGCTCTCCTGAAGCACAGATTGCATTATTCTCTATCCGTATTGCTCATTTGACCGAACACCTTCGGGCAAATCACAAAGATTATACGACCGCACGAGCACTCAAGGCTCTGGTAGGTAAGCGTCGTCGTCTTCTCGACTACCTCATCCGCAAGGACATCAACCGCTACCGCGCCATCATCGCCCAGAAGGAGCTCGGTATCAGAAAGTAATCCCCGCAAGGGTCTTTACTTGAAGATTACAACAAAAGCTGTCAGGCCAAGCCTCGACAGCTTTTGCTGTATCTCCCCGCCGCACCCCGCAACCGTCATTCCGCACATACACAACATCCGCATAGCATAAGCGAAATAAAATCGGGCCTTTTCACCCATTATTCAACAAATTTCTCTAATTTTGTAAATCTCACCCCGAAAATCCCCGACTCTCATCATGGACGTCAAGACACTTGAATTTGTGACATACTGCATCAGCAAACTCGCGCAAACGCTCAAATTGAGCCAGCGCGAGATTTATCGACGGCTAAAACAGTCCGGCATACTGTATGACTACATTGTGCCGTCATACGATGTGTTGCATACGTTCAGCTCGCGCTATCTCATGGAGGACCTCACCGACTATATGAGGGAGAAGGGAGTGTTGCCACAATGAGGCTTTTTCATTCTTCCCATACGTCAGTAACTACCCCCGACATCAATCACTCACGAGATTATCTCGATTTCGGGAAAGGCTTCTATCTCACATCAATCCATGAGCAGGCGGTAAGATACGCCCAGCGATTTCTCCGACGGCAACGAGAGGCGTGGCTCAACGCCTATGAGTTTGAATTTGAGCTATCAGACTGGAACATCCTGACGTTCGACAGCTACGACAAAAACTGGCTCAATTTTGTGGCAAATTGCAGGGCCGGTAAAGACGACTCGGATTTTGACCTCGTAATAGGAGGCATCGCCGACGACAAAGTCATCCAAACACTTGATAGATATTTCGAGGGCGAATTGTCGGAAGACGAAACTTTAGGTCTGCTCAAATACGAAAAGCCCAACATACAGTATTGCATCCGTTCGCAAAACATGATTGACAAGTGCTTGAAACACATCAAAAGTGAAAAACTATGACCGAAGAGAGCAAATTGGCTTTCCAGGCCAACAAGAGTGCCAATATAATCAAAAGCCTGTGTGACCTCTATGGAGTATCAATTCAAGAGGCCACTGATATATATTATCAATCCGACACATCAGAACTGATAGAGGAAGGAATCGCCGACCTGCATTGTCGTAGCGACAAGTACCTCGCCACCGTCATTTGGGACGAACATCAAGAGCCACGCAACACCTCGGACGGCACGGCCCCTTAGTAACACTGCAAGTCGAACGGTAGGAGCGACGGCTTTAGCCGTCGATATGTGACTACGCATCAACCATGCATTCAGAGATTTAGAATCTATAGCATTGACTAATTTTGAGGTTAGGGTCCAGTCTAAAATCAGCGGGGATAAAAATCTACTGAGCCAGTTTATCCCCTAAAGACTCCGTATATAAAAATATTTCTCAAGATTGGTGCCTTGAGCCTGTATGTTCGTAAGTACCGTCATATATCTTGCATACTTCTCCACGGCAACCTTCTCCGGCTGAGACTGGCTGTTGGTGTTTGGATATGTCACTACCACGTATATAGTGCTCTTGTCGTCCGTCAATGCCTGACGCGACACGAATTTCTTGCATATCTGGTCCGTACGATGGGTGTCTATTTCGATAACGACAAGGCTTTCTCCATCTATCACACCCAGAATATCCACACTATCCTTTACCTTGCTGTTCAGCTTGACCTCCTTTTCCCATTCTATCTCAGGCATACGGCTCCTCAACATTTCAAGAAGCGGATTTTGGATAAGCCTCTGAACATCTTTCTTATCTGCATAAGAATCCTGAATCTCTGCCGGCTTGAACTGTCCCAACACGGCTTTGAGCCTGGAAAGGATGCTTTGAAGCTTTGTCTGACAAGGGATTCCTGCCGTGGCTTCACGGAATTCAATGTAACGGCTTAAAGCCTGCTTAAGTGTTGCCGACCCCTTTCTAACATTGCCGCAGATTGGCACTTTATGCTGCTGTGGCCGGTTGTTACGCTCGTCGTCGGTGGTATAGGAAAGCGACTGGAGCAGATTGGAGACATTTCCATTGCCTATCAACACGTCTATATCCCCATAATATCTCTCTATTCTAGAGATGTTACCAGCCCTGCTCGCGGCGGCCGACTCCTTCAAACCATACTCGCAAACAAGCCATTCCTTAAAGTTATCTTTCATTGGTGCATTTTTTAATAGCTATATTCATCCGGCTACTTCTTGCTGAGTCCGAGATTCGTATGCTTTCCGGACTTACATCCTGTGGAGCAAAGATAACAATTTATCCGTAATAAACCTAACATTTATAATTTAAGAACTTTACGATATTAGTTCAGGTTCTTTTTAGAAGTTAGACCTGTCGTGTCATATCGACGGCTAAAGCCGTCGCTCCTACCCCACGCTATCGCGTAACACCCACTTACCTATCATCTCGCAACAAACTTTCCTACCCCAGCCACGCTCCAAGTCTGCCTATTGTTACGGGATGACACAATATTAACATACTCCTAATCAACGGCCCCTATGACTTTACGATGAGCATACCATGTTCACGACACGGGCCAACGCAGCATGAGGCATATGCAAAAAAGTAGATGAGTCAAATTTTCACTTGACTCATCTACTTTTTTCAGCGGAGAGAACGAGATTCGAACTCGTGGATAGGATTGCTCCCATCGTCGGTTTAGCAAACCGGTGGTTTCAGCCACTCACCCATCTCTCCTTTCAGAGACCATTTCATGCTTCTACAAGCACTCTATTTCTCATTTGCGATGCAAAGGTAGGCAATTTTAATGGCAAAACCAAATTTTCCGACAACTTATTTATCAAATAAAATCATAGTCTAACACATCCGCATAAATCGTGTCATTTACGCAATAATTATGTTGCATAATTGCATACACAACTTAAAATTGATACATTTGCGAAACAGCATTATAATCATCATTCAATTAATAAATTACAGCTCATGCTTTACCTTAACATGAAAACGCGCAGTGCCTTGCTGAAAGTGGCCACACTTATTGCCTGCGCTACAAGCCTCAACATCTCCGCCATAGCCCAAGACAATGACCGGGAAGTGTTCTATCGCATCCACAGCAACGAATTCAATGCAATGGTCACGAATCTCAATGACATTGACATCATGGCTCCGACATATATTATAGCAGCCCCTACTTCGAAGATTGCCATGCCGAACTTTACTTCAACAAGTGCCAAAGCGGCCATTACGGGTACGACTATAGAATTATCTGATGACGGAGAGGAATTGTACGTCACAGCCGGTGATGAGACCCATGAGGCACTGAAATTCAATTTGCATATTGGCATACCCAGCGAAAAGTCATTCTTATTATTCCAAAGTGGTTGGTACTTGTACACTGAGAAGAATAACAGCACATCAGCAAAATTCAACCGTACCGACTCTGAGAATGTTGCTAAGAATGTCGCTTCAAATTTTGTCGCCAAATTCAGTCAGACCGATGACGGACTGATGGCATTGAGAAACCGTCTTAAAAGCGACAATGGCTCTTTTTATCATCTCAACATATCTAGTTCAGGCACCGGCTTCGTATTAAACACCACAGCTACCGAGCAGTTTTCAATCTATAGACTTGACGCCTTCAATATGTCTCTTGGCAGTGAGAATGTGGCAGACAATCAATCTATCGAAATCAAGCTCAACCTTAACAAGGCAACGTTAGACATGCATAACATACATTTCAACTACATTCTCAACAATGGCGAGGATGTCACGATTGATGACCTGCTTATGTCTGACAAGAGCGTTGAATTTGTACGAGATACGAAAAACAATTATGAACCCATAATAATTCCGACCGATGGAAACTCAACGACAGTATGGGTGCTGCCCGTTTTCAAAAACGGGGCTGCAGCGAGAAGTGTCGACGGCAATACCATACCTGTCGGGCGGATTTTTAAGGGTGTATTTGCCGAAAACGGCGGTGATATAAGCACCGGGGTAATCACGACTGTCGCTGATGATGAGAATGCCGAGGCTGAATATTTCACAATCCAAGGACAGCGGGCTTCTCAGCCACTCGCGCCCGGACTGTACATCAAACGCCAAGGCTCCAAAGCCACAAAGATATTCGTTAAATAATCATTGCCACAAATAAATAACGCGGTCGCTATGGTTTCTCACCATCGCGGCCGTTTATTTTGCTAAACTGTCGGAGCGATGATGCTGCGACGCTGTAGGAGCGACGGCTTTAGCCGTCGATATGATACGAATTAGCTAACTTTAACCCGGTACTGACACGCAGCTTCATATCTTTGCCGTCGACATGATGCGAATAAACTATTTTAATTTACTGATACATAGCTTCATATCGACGGCTAAAGCCGTCGCTCCTACCATGCGGGCAAGGCCGCTCTTGACATATGAAGTGAAGCGTATCGAATCCCCCTATCTCACAATCAGTTCACGCAGGGCGGTGACGAGGCCGATTGCGCCCATTATGAGAATGATGCCCGCAAGTATGCGGTTGAGAAGCCAGAGGGAACGGAGGTTGAAATGGGCACGCACCTTGTTGACAAACCACGTGACCCCAAACCACCACATCACGGCACCGCCGAATATCGCGACATATCCGGCCACATAGTGATATGATTGGAATTCAGGCGCGAGGAAACTGAAACGTGCGAAAAGGCCGATGATAAAGAATAGTATGAGCGGGTTGGAGAACGTAAACAGGAATCCTGTACCGAAATCCTTCCAATAGCTCATGGACTGCAGTCCGCCCGACTGCAACGAGCGCGACGGATTGGCCCCGAAGAGATAGCCCGCATACACGAGCAGCACCACCGAGCCGATGAGCTGGAGCAGACTCTGATTGTCCTGAATGAAATCGGTGACAAACGATAGTCCCAGTCCCGTGAGCAGACAGTAAATAAGGTCGCTGAGTGCGGCACCCACGCCGGTGAAGAATGCCGGCCACCGTCCGCGGTTGAGTGTGCGCTGGATACACAACATGCCTATCGGTCCCATCGGGGCCGATACGAGAATCCCTATCAGGATTCCCCTCATCATTATGACGGGAAGATGTATCACAACAATATGCAAAGTTACGAAATCATCAAATAGGATGCAAGAGCTTCGACGGGCAACTTTAACCCCTCAGAATTGTTTTAACTTAGAGGTTGTATAAAAAATCCTATGTTATGAAAAAAATTCTATTTCTTCTGCTCACGGTGTTATGCCTCGGCAATGTGGCACGCGCCGACAGCTACACAATCGACCGTGACAAACTGCCCGTACAGGCCCGCGAGATGCTCGACGAGTATTTCCCTAAGGCCAAAATCGGTATGATTAAGGTGGACAAACACCTGCTCAAAAAGACCGACTATGATGTCAAGCTCGTCAATGGCACAAAGATTGAGTTCAACAACGCCGGCAAGTGGACTTCGGTCGACTGCAAGAAGCGTCAGGTGCCCGACGCGCTGGTAATGAAACCTATACGCAATTACGTCAAGAAGAACGGCAACGGTGCGTTCATCGTGAAAATCGAAAACAAGGTGTCTGGATTTGAGGTGGAGCTGTCAGACGGCGTGGAGATGAAGTTCAACAAGCTCGGCATACTCACTCATGTCGAGATTGACGACAACGACTGACAGCCGCATGGGGTACGAGCAGAAACTGCATACGCTCGCCTCGCAGAAAATACACCATAAACCGTGATGTGCTCCTTATCCTCAGCACATCGCCCCAGGCTATAGTCTCGGCCGGTGGCAGGGGTGCTTCGGCACGCCAGTCATCGGCCGGGATTTTTATGTCCGCATCGCCCGTAGCGTCCTTGGCAGAGGTTTTCCGCTCAGGGTGCATATACTCAAGTCTGATATGTCGGCCCGGGATTATTTCGACACGCTTACGCAACACCGCCCTGCGCGCCTCGGGGGCAAGCATATAGTAAGTATAGAGAAATGACATGGCCATCGGCGCGACGATGAACACGAGCATGAGCGCGACCAACAGCCACCTCACGTCATGGGTCATCGCACCAATTACAGCCACGGCAACCACAGGCAACGCCATGAGCCAGCCGTAGCGCGGAAGCCATTCCGAGATAAGCACGGCAAAATAATCGCCCGACGTGGTCAGGAACGGTTCGGTCACAATAGCCTCGCCCTGCGTGCGGGCTGAATCCTCACGCTCAGTCATCGAGGAAACGGCGTGTGAGTCCGCTGAAATGCTCTATACGGCGGTCGCGCAGGAACGGCCACCAGCGTCTCACCTGCTCGGAGCGGGCAAGGTCGACCTCGACAATAGCCTCGGTCTCGGCATCGTCGGGAGCCTGATACAGGAACTCGCCCTGCGGACCGGCCACGAAGCTCGAGCCCCAGAACTGTATGCCGCCGGTCACGCCCGACGGGTCAGGCTCATAGCCCACACGGTTGACGGTGATTACCGGCAATCCGTTAGCCACGGCATGGCCGCGCTGCACCGTAATCCACGCCTCGCGCTGACGCGCCTTCTCGTCGGCGGTGTCACTGCTCTCCCACCCTATAGCGGTAGGATAAATCAGCATCTCGGCACCGCGCATGGCCATGAGGCGCGCGGCCTCGGGATACCACTGGTCCCAACACACGAGCACACCGAGACGGCCGAGGCTGGTCTGGACAGGCTCGAAACCGAGGTCGCCCGGCGTGAAATAAAACTTCTCATAATAGGCCGGGTCGTCGGGTATATGCATCTTGCGATACTTTCCGGCAATCGAGCCGTCGCTATCAAACACAACAGCCGTGTTGTGGTAAAGTCCGGCGGCCCTGCGCTCAAACAGCGAAGTCACCAGCACCACCCCGGCCTCGCGCGCGGCGGCTGAGTATATCTCGGTGGTCTCCGACGGGATGGCCACCGCGAGATTGAAATTATCCACACTCTCCACCTGGCAGAAGTATAGCGAGTCGTGAAGCTCCTGGAGCACAATGAGCTGCGCCCCCTCCGAGGCCAGACGCTTAATTTTCTCCACAAGCCGGCTGCGGTTATCGGCCACATCGGCGGTGTTATGCTGCTGTATGATTCCTACTTTCATTGATGATGTGATTTTTCATATTCATTAAACCGCCCCGCATCCGTTTTCAGGGCGCACAGCCGTTTCAGGCCCAACGTCCGTCAACGATGCCCGACACAGCCCCGTCGGGGAGCTGCATGGTGACACAGTGGAGCGAACCGTGCTGCTGAATCAGTGCGCGGCAGTCGATGGGCACTATCTCATGGTCGGGATACACCACACGAAGCGTATGCTCGGCGCGCAGGTCATTGGCCGGCTGGGCATAAATCGGGAGATATATTGCGCGGTCAGAGACGAGATAATTGGCATACGTGGCGGGGAGCTGCATCCCGTCCTCGTCATAAATCGGGTCGGGAAGCGGAAGCTCGATGAGATTGAACGGCGCGCCCTCGCGCGTCCGCATCTCTCTCAGCTCCTCAGCCATCCGCGCAAGCGCATCCACCGTATGCCCCTGCGAGTCGGTAGCACCGACATAGAGGATGGCGTCATGCGGGGCCAGACGTGCCAGCGTGTCAATATGGCTGTCCGTATCGTCGCCGGCCATTGCACCACTGCGTAGCCACAGCTGGTGGGTGAAGCCGAGATTGTAGGAAAGATAGCTGCGTATCTCCTCCTCGGTCATCTGGCCGTTGCGGTTGGGCGACAGCAGACACTCGGCAGTGGTGAGCAGTGTGCCGCGCCCGTCGGTCTCGATGCTGCCCCCTTCGAGCACAAACCCGAGGCGGTTGGCATAATCGGCCTTGAAAAGTCCCTTCAAAGCCAGGCGGGTGTTGATAAGATTATCCTTGTCGGCGGCAAATTTCATGCCCCAGGCATTGAATTTGAAGTCGAGCGCGTGCAGCGCGCCGCCCATCTCCACCGTTATCGGCCCGAAGTCACGGGCCCACGTGTCATTGGTGGGCACGTCCTCAAAACGCACTCTCGCCGGGTCGAAGCCGTAAGCCTCGACCGACTTCAGGCATTTGCGGGCCGGGCCTACAATCAGCACGCACTCATGGACCGAGATGGCCCTTACTATACGGGCCACGCACTCGCGGGCCTCATCAAGCATGTAGGCCCAGTCGCTGTCCTCGTGCGGCCAGGCCATCAGTACACAGTTATGGCTCTCCCACTCCGCCGGAAGTCTCACCGGCATTGCGGGCGTGTCATCATTAGTCGTCCTCATATTCGTCTTTAAGGTTGTCCCATATCGAGTCCTGCGATTCGAGATACTCCTCGCAGTAATCCAAGAAACCTTTTTTCTCGCTGCTGCCTACCTCATGACACCACTCACGATATTGCTCGTGCAGGGCGGCATCCTCGTGCAACTGTTTTTTAAATTCCGCCTCGGCTATGTCCACACTGCCATATTGCCTGAGCAGGTCATTAAAAAACTCGGTAATATCTTCCATAAAAGTAAATTGTTCTACGTATGTATAGTTCTAAGGTTTTTGATAGTTTTAAGGATTTGCCGTCAAATTTAATGTTTTACACGCAATTATCCAAAAATCAGCACTTAGATGGCAACAATTTATAGGAAGTTAACATTTTTACAGCTCGATACTCAGGAAACAGTATTTCACACCGCTCTTGGGGTCGGTGCGGTCAAACGTCGGGTGGGCCGCTCCGTGGGCGGCAAGGTCAATGTTGGGAAAGCGAGTGTCGGCCTCGGGGCACACCGCATCGACAAGCGTAAGCTCAAGGCGCGACGCCAGCGGGAGTGCCTGACGGTATATCTCACCGCCACCTATTATATATATCCGCTCCGCGCCCTCACACATGGCTATGGCGGCCTCGACCGAGGGGGCGGTCTCTATATTCTCGGCCCGGTAATCGCCGTTGCGGGTCACCACAATGTTTCTGCGGCCGGGCAGTGCGCCTTTGGGAAACGACTCGAAGGTCTTGCGCCCCATGATGATGGGACACCCCATTGTCAGCGACTTGAACCGTTTCAGGTCGTCGGAAATGTGATAGAGCAGGTCGCCCTTATTGCCTATGGCCATGTCGCGCGTGGCGGCCACGATGATTGCTATTGTCATACGGCTACTGTACCTTTGATGTGCGGATGCGGGTCATAACCCTCAAGGGTGAAGTCCTCATACTTGAAGTCGAAAATATCCTTGACCTCGGGATTGATTACCATCCTTGGCAACGGGCGCGGCTCGCGCTCGAGTTGGAGCCTGACCTGGTCGAAATGGTTGTGATAGATATGCGTGTCGCCCAGAGTGTGTATAAACTCGCCCGGCTCAAGCCCGGTGACCTGTGCCACCATCATGAGCAGCAGCGCGTAGGAGGCAATATTGAACGGCACGCCGAGAAAACAGTCGGCACTGCGCTGATAGAGCATCAGCGACAGCCGCCCGTCGGCCACATAGAACTGGAAAAGTATGTGACACGGGGGCAGAGCCATGCCGGGGATATCGGCCACGTTCCACGCGCTCACGATGATGCGTCGCGATTCGGGATTATTCTTTATGGTTTCGATAACCTCCTTAATCTGGTCGATGTGGCCGCCGTTGTAGTCAGGCCATGACCGCCACTGGTAGCCGTAGATGTGCCCCAGGTCGCCGTCGGGGCGCGCCCATTCGTTCCAGATGCGCACACCGTGCTCCTGCAGATATTTCACATTGGTGTCACCTTTGAGAAACCACAGCAGCTCATAGATTATGGACTTGAGATGAAGTTTCTTGGTGGTGAGGAGCGGGAAACCGTCGCGCAGGTCAAAGCGCATCTGATGGCCGAACACGCTGCGTGTGCCGGTGCCGGTGCGGTCGCCGCGGTCCACACCCTCGGTCATGATTCGGTTGAGTAGGTCGAGATATTGTCGCATTTCGTTTTGATATTCTAATTGTGGTTAAGCCAGACCGCTGACCATTATAGCCTTGGCCGGATGAGCCGGACACACATACTGGCATGCTCCGCACCCTATGCACAGGGCGGAGTCGACCACCGGGTAGAGCCCGTGACCCGCCGTGTCAGGCTCGGTCATCGTAATGGCCTTCTTGGGGCAGACCTCGGCACAGTGACCGCACTCGGCATGCAGCTCATATGATATGCACCTCGAGCGCGTGGTGCGGGCAAGGCCCACACTCGTCGAGAGTTTGTCCTCAATCGTTATCGGCGAGAGTGCTCCCGACGGGCAAAGGTCGGTACACACCGTGCAGTAAGGCGCACACACGGCGGCATCGTAATCTTTGACAGGATGCAGGGCGCGCAACGCACCATACTGAGTGGTCGACGGCACGAGCACTCGCGTGGGACAATGCGAGATGCAGAGTCCGCACCCCGTACACCGCTCAAGAAACTCGCGGCGGCTCGCCGTTCCGGGAGGGGTGACGGCAAGCATCGGAGAAGCATTGGCCGCATCTCGGCCCGAAGCCTCTGCCACGCCGGCCACACTGTCGGCCAGCCCCTTGGCCCTGGCAAGGGCGGGAGTCAGAGCCACTATGGCACCCGTCACGAGAAAGTCGCGACGTCCCTGCATGCACTGCGTGCCAGAGGCAAGGGGCGGGCGCACCTTCTGCATCATCGGTATTGACAGCTGATGGCGTGACCATGTGTAGTGTATCGCATCGTTGGGGCAGACGGGCAGGCAGTCGAAACAGTCGACACAGCGCGACGAGTCCACGACGTGTGATGTAAGGTCTATGCATGACGACTTGCACACATGCTCACACTTGCGGCACTGTATGCACTTGTCGGTATTGATGTCGATGTGAAACACCGAGTAGCGCGACACATACCCGAGCGTCGTGCCCACGGGGCAGAGCGAGTTGCAGAACGTGCGCCCGTGCATGGCGGCAAGCACCCCCACAGCCGTCATAGTCACGACCGACACGGCTATGCCGAGCAGTGAGGCCGACGCTATCTTCACCTGAGGGGTGGCGAACAGGTTGACAATCCACCCCCACACGGGCTTGGCCACATACACGCATGCACGGCTGTAGATGCTCCACGGGTCGATGGCCGTAGTCACGGCCGACACGCCGAGAAATATCGATACCACCACGAGAAACAGGCTGATATTGCGCCACTTGGTGAGCGGTGCGCTGTAGTGATACAGCCGCGTGTGCCTCCACCGACCGAGCCTCGCGAGGCGTGCGCATATGTCCTGAAACACTCCGAGCGGACATGCCACCGAGCAGTATATCCTGCCGAACACGAGCGTGGCTATGAGCCAGAACACTATCGTGGCAAGCGAGAACGCCATTGCCGCCGGCAGGAACTGAACCCTCGCAATCCATCCCGCAAGCATCGGAAATGTCATGCCATAGCTCACGAGCATACATGTCACGGCCACCCACACCGTGACAGCGGCCACGATGCGTCCGGCACGTAAAATATGTCCGCGACGGTCAGTCATAATGAATGCAAATTTAGGGATTTTAAGTTACTATTCAAAATCGAAATGCGCCGCCGACCACTCATGTTAGGTAAACGAGGGGGATGACAGGCACGGAAATTACCCACTTTTGATTATTTCTGCGCTCAGGCTATCAATCTAATTTTGCACCTCGAAATCTCTAACTCACATTCAGCACAAAATTATAATTCACAATTCTATGATGAAAAAGTCATTTCTGCTACTCCTCCTGCTACTGATGTCGGCCACACTTGTCATGGCCAATCCCCCCGGCGTGACCGACGCCAATATAGGCGGCCACGTCATCGACAGCGAGAACGGCGAGCATCTGCCGGGATGCGTGGTGCATATCTCGGGCACCGACCTCGCCGTGATGACCGACGGCTCGGGCCACTACGTATTCCGCGACCTCGTGCCGGGCAGCTATGAGCTTGAGGTGTCGACAACAGGCTATCTCACGCAAAGGAAACACACTACAGTCAACACCGGCCAAAGCGTGGAACTGAACTTCGAGATTCAGCCCGACGCTTTCATGCTCGACCAGGTGGTGGTCACATCATCCAAGACCGACACGCGGCGCAGAGAGAGTCCCTCGCTAGTCAATGTGCTCACGGGCAAGACTTTCATTGACGCCGGAGCATGCTCGCTGGCCGACGGCCTCGACTTCCAGCCCGGCGTGAGAGTAGAGAACGACTGTCAGAACTGCGGATTCACCCAAGTGAGAATCAATGGCCTGGACGGTCATTACTCGCAGATACTCATGAACTCGCGCCCGGTCTTCTCGGCCTTGGCCGGGGTGTACGGGCTGGAGCATATACCGGCCAACATGATTGACCGCGTGGAGATTATGCGCGGAGGCGGCTCGGCACTCTTCGGCTCGTCGGCCGTGGGCGGTACCATAAACATCATCACCAAAGACCCCATAGTCAACTCGGCTCGGCTCAGCCATACCATCTCGTCAATAGGCGTGACAGGGGCTCTTGACAACAACACCACCATGAACGCCTCGGTGGTCACCGACAACAACAAGGCGGGAATATTCATATACGGCCAGAGCCGCTCGCGTGACGGGTATGACCACAACGACGACGGATTTACCGAGGTGGCCGAAATCAAGAGCAAGACCCTGGGCGCGCGCACCTTTTTCCGCCCCAGCGACATCTCCCGTCTGACACTCGAATATCACGGCACCCATGAATATCGCCGCGGAGGCGACCGCCTGGACCAGCCCGCCCACATGGCGATGATTGCCGAGCAGGTGGAGCACAATATCAATGCCGGAGAGGCTACACTCGACATGTGGCTGTGCGACCGCCGCGACAAGCTGTCGGTGTTCGCGGCCACACAAAGCACCAAGCGCAAGAGCTATTACGGTTCCGACATGGACCCCGATGCCTATGGCCGCACCTCTGACATCGTGGTGACAGCCGGCTCGCAATGGACCCACCCCATCGACCGTCTGCTGTTCATGCCGGCCGAGTTCATCGCCGGACTCGAGTATTCCTACAACCGTCTGCACGACATCACCATAGGCTACGGTCACGACATCACCCAAAATGTCAACATCTACAGCGGCTACGTGCAAAACGAATGGAAAAACCGCCATTGGGGATTTCTTGCCGGTGCTCGCATCGACAAGCATTCGCTCATACGCAACGCCATCATTTCGCCCCGCGTCAACATCCGCTACAATCCGTCTGACAATATGAACTTCCGCGTCTCCTACTCCACAGGCTTCCGCTCCCCTCAGGCTTATGACGAGGATTTCCATGTAGCCATCGTGGGCGGCGAGCGCGTGGTCACCATCCTTGCCCCCGGACTCAAGCAGGAGAGTTCGCAGAGCGTCAGCCTCTCGGCCGACCTCTACCACCGCTTCGGCAATGTGCAGACCAACCTGCTGGTGGAGGGTTTCTACACCGACCTGCGCGACGTCTTCGCCCTGCGTCAGCTCGACGAGCCTGACGAGAACGGCAACGCCGTGCTCGAGCGTTACAACGGTTCGGGCGCACGTGTTGCCGGAATCAACATCGAGGCCAAGGCATATTTCTCAAGCCATTTCGACGTGCAGGGCGGCGTGACCTTGCAGCGCAGCCGATACAAACGTCCCGAGGCGTGGAGCGACAATCCTGACGTGCCTGCTGTCAAGCGCATGTTCCGTACCCCCGACGTGTACGGCTACTTCACGGCCAACTGGGAGATAGCCCGCTCGCTCCGCCTCACGCTCACCGGCACAGCCACCGGCCCGATGCTCGTACAGCACATGGCCGGAGCGGGCACCGACATCGACCTCGCCGTGACCACGCAGTCATTCTTCGACGCCTCGGCCAAAATCAGTTACGAATTCCGGCTCTTCAACCGTGTCGACCTTGACATATCGGCAGGCGTGAGCAACGTGTTCAACTCCTATCAGCGCGACTTCGACACCGGCCCCCTCCGCGACTCGGGCTACATCTACGGCCCCACCCTCCCCCGCAGCCTCAACGTCGGCGTCAGCCTGAATCTATAATCCCCCCAAACGTATCCGCCTCATAACCCCGAAACGGCAAAAGAGAAGCGAGTCATAGCCCAAGAAGGGGACAAAAGGACAAAAGAGACAAAAGAAACACAAGTTTTGAGAGTCAAGAATTTTTAATTCTTAATTCCCAAAGACTTGTGTTTCTTTTGTCTCTTTTGTCCTTTTGTCCCCTACTTGAATTTCGAGACTATAGTTTATCTTGATTTAGTTATCAAGGCTACGGCCATTGCGGCGATGCCTTCGCCGCGGCCTGTGAAGCCGAGGTGTTCGGTGGTGGTGGCTTTGACCGACACGCAGTCGGCGGGGATGGCGAGGTCAGCTGCCACGTTGGCTATCATCTCGGGGATATATGTGAGCAGTTTTGGCCGCTGGGCTACGATGGTAACATCAACATTTCCAACGGTGTAACCTTTCTCTGCGATAATCTCGACCACACGGCGCAGGAGTCTGCGGGAGTCCGCCCCCTTGTATTCAGGGTCGGTGTCGGGGAAATGATAGCCTATGTCACGCATGGCCGCCGCGCCGAGCAGGGCGTCGGAGAGAGCGTGGAGAGCCACGTCGGCATCGCTGTGGCCGAGAAGGCCCTTCTCATACGGCACATGAACGCCGCAAAGTATCAGCTCGCGTCCTTCGACGAGCTTATGCACGTCATATCCTTGTCCTATTCTCATCGTCTTCCGAAGATTTCTTTAAGTCCGTCCATATCAAATGTCAGCGAGAAACGCAGGGTCTGGTCGAGGGGCGAGGTCTGCGCAGTGGCCAGCATATAGGAAGCGTCGAGGCGCAGCACGTTGAGCGCGAAGCCTGCACCGATGCCGAAATACTGCAGATTGCCCTTGGCAGGATTCTGATAGTAATAACCTGCACGCAGGAAGAACTGCTGATTGTAGTTATACTCGGCTCCGAGCGAGTAGGAAATCTCGCGAAGCTCCTCCTTCATGCCGCCGGGTGCGTCGGTAAACGACTTGAAGATACCTGTAATCGACGACATATTCTGCCAGTCGCGGTCGGCCAGCTCATACTCAATCTCACCCTCAGTGCCCTCGGCATAATCCACACGGCGCGGGCGGGTGGGCACGAGCAGCTTGTTGAGGTCAAGGTTGAGCGAGAGGTTATGATAATCGGCGAGGGGGAATGTGAACGATGTGCCTATACGCAGATTGGTCGGGAGGAAGGCCGGGTCGGCACCGTGGTTATAGTTGACCTTCGAGCCGATGTTGGATATATTCCATCCCCACGACCACTGACACTCGTTGCGGCCTATGATGGGATAGGTGGTATAGTATCCGGCAATGTCGGCCGAGAAGGCTGACGCGCCCGTCGACTGGTCGGTCTCCGAGCCGCCGAAACCAAGGTCGGAATATATGTAGCGGAACACCACGCCCATCGAGAACTTCTCGGAGAGCTTTCGCGAATAGCCCACGTCAATCGACATCTCGTAGGGGTTGATGGTCTGGCTGCTCGTCTCGCCGATGGTGCCGCTCACCACCTCGCCGAGCGAGAAATAGCGGAGCGAGGCCGAGACGGCCTGATTGTCATCCTGACCGAGCTTCCAGTAGCCCGAGAGATTGGCGAGATAGATGTCGTTGACGAGTTTGCGGAGCCAAGGTGTATAGCTGAGTGACACCGCCCCGCGACTGTAGGCAAAGGCATACTTTGACGGATTCCAGAACTGGGAATTGGCGTCAGGCTCGGTGGCCGCACCGAGGTCGCCCATCGAGGCACCACGCGCGTCAGGGGCTATGCCGAGCGAGGTCACGCCGGTGGTTATAGGGTTGAATTCATCGTTCTTGATTTCGGCCCGCAGCGACACGGCAACACCGGCCACGACGGCAACCACAAGAACTATACGGTTATAAAGGGTCATTTTCGGATATTGTTATACAATAATATAAACTCAATATCCGCGAAAATATTGCATGACACCCCAATAATCATGCCAAGTCACAGTTCACCGAAAAGGGGACATAAGGACAAAAGAGCCAAAGGCGACATAAGTTTTATTATATAATTCCTGAAAACATGAGGAATATATTTCTTATGTCGCTTTTGTCTCTTTTGTCCTTATGTCCCCTTTTCGGGGAATTACGCAACCGTTTTCCGGCGGTTGTCAGAAGAGTATCTGCAGACGGGCCTGGATGGTGTTGACATGGCATTTATGGAAGCCAAGCACCTCACTGTCACGCACATCGGTGTAGGAGTAGCGCAGACGGGCCAGCATATACTTGTTGATATAATAGTTGAGCGTGACGGAATAGTCGTTGGAGCGGCCGCCGAACACATCGGCCTTGCTGCACGATGCGTCAGTGTAATTGTAGCCCACAATCATCTCGAGCGACTTGGGGCCGGGGGTGGCCAGGCCGGCATCGCCGTGCGAGTAGCCGTAATTGCCGCCGATGAGTATGCCGCGGAGGAATGCGTAGCCGCCCTGTGCGCGATAGTTGGCCAGGCCGCTGCGGCGCGAGATGTTCATGTAGTAATACTGCCCCTCTACGGCAAAACGCTCGTAGGCAAAGAGTATCTCAGGCGACATCTTGAACACACCCTTGGCATCGCCGACATGGGCGTCAAGCATGCCTATCTTGTTGACACGTGTGGGGAAATTGGCCGAATAGTTGAAATAGCCCTGCGATGTCTCGCCGTCATCCTCGATGCTGTGGAGGGCCGACTGATACCAGAGCGACATGCCCACCTGGGCCACGGCTCCCTCCTTATGTAACGGACGGTACACGAGTCGTGTCAGTCCGCCTACGCTCACCTTGCCCTGCTCGTTGGCCGGCTTGGACATCGAAGTGCCGTCGATGATGGCACTCACGCCTGCAAAGAAGTCATCCTTGTCATGGACATACTCGATGCCCACGTTACGCCCCGTGGCCTTGAAGAAGTCATCGGTGGTGGGGGCCTCCATTGCGGGCTTCATCGAGCTTGACGTGGCGGCGTTGAGGCCGAACTGGTGCACGAAATATCCGCCGCGCAGATAGTTTTCGGGATTGAAATTATACTGGATATACACATCCTTGAATCCGAGTTTCTGATAGCCGTAACCCACATCAATCTTTGCCTGCCAGTGGCCATAGCTGGCCTTGGCACCCATGCGTATGTCGGGGACAGCCACACCGTCGGAGAAGTGAGGCCCCTCGGAGATGATGTTGCCGTCGGCGTCGCGGTCCTCATAGAGCGCGCCGTCGGGTGAATACACGGCACCGTCGAGAAGTATGCGGCCGGTGGGTTTGACTACGAGTTTATCTTCATATTGTGCGTTGGCTGTTGCGGCACCGATGAGTGCGGCTGCTGAAATAGCGGTCAGTACGAGGCTTCTCATGATGATTTTGTTTTATGAAGTGCGCGCCGTGATGAGAATGGAGGTGTGCACCGTCGTGGGGTGATGAAATAAATAGTGAATACGGTTTGTGCTGGAAAGAATCGTGCAGATGTGTAGATGCAATCTCTGATGAATGTTTCGTGAACTCGCAATCATAACACGTGCCGGTTAAGAAATGTTCACAATCGTTGTGAAAAAGTTGCATTATTGTGAATTTTTCCTTTTCGCTGAACCTTATGGGCCGTCATGTGTTAATAATGGCGTAATGCAAACCGACATGAAATTTTCCTAAGACTCACCTTTCAACTCACGAAAAACTAACCCCCACAAATCACACGTCTATATGAGAGCATTTATCACATCAGTCGTAGCACTCCTATGCTTCGGAGCAGCTGCCACAGTCGATGCGCAGTCACAACGCAGTCAGGAATTCAAGGACAAATATAAACTGAAAGAGGCCGTCGTGCTCAGCCGCCACAACATCCGCTCGCCGCTCAGCGACAGCAAGAGCGACCTCGGACGCATGACCCCGCACGAATGGACCAAATGGAGCGCAGGCAAGAGCGAGCTGACCTCGCGAGGCGGCGCACTCGAGACCATGATGGGTCAATACTTCCGCAAATGGGCCGTTGACGCCGGGATGTTCCCCGAAAACTACGAGCCCACGGCCGACGACCTCAACGTCATCGCCAACTCCATGCAACGCTGCATAGCTACAGCCCAGTATTTCTCGTCGGGCTTCATGCCGGTAGGCGGAGTGCGTGTCAACCACCGCTACACCCCCAGCAAGATGGACCCCCTCTTCAACCCCCAGCTCACCAAGGTCAGCCCCGAGTTCGTGGCCACGGCAATGGAGCAGATTAACGCTATGGGGGGCAAGAAAGGTATAGTAGGCATCAACGAGGCCATCGCACCCAACTATGCTTTCATTCAGGAGGTCATGGACACCAAGGACTCACCTATGGCCAAGGCAAACGACCCCAAACTCAAGGACTTTGACAACTATAACACCGAAATCGTGCTTGAGAAATTCAAGGAGCCGGGCATGAAGGCCGGATGCGCCCTCAAGGACCTCAACGCCGCATCTGACGCGTTCATACTCCAGTATTACGAGGAGCCTGACAGCGTGAAGGCCGCCTTCGGCAAAAACCTCACCCGCGAGCAGTGGAGCCAACTCGCCCACATCAAGGATGTATATCAGGATGTGCTCTTCACCGCCCCCATCGTGGCGGTCAATGTGGCCAATCCGCTTATCCAGTACATGTATGACGAACTCCGCTCGCCCGACCGCAAGTTCACATTCCTTGTGGGTCACGACAGCAACCTCTCGTCAGTAGCCACAGCCCTCGGCGTGGAGGAGTACGAGCTGCCCAACGCCATCGAGAAGAAGACCCCCATCGGCTCGAAGATTGTAATCGAGAAGTTTGAGGGTGCCGACGGTCAGGAGTATGCCGACATCAACATCGTATATCAGAGCATCGACCAGCTCCGCAACATGGAACTGCTCTCGCTCGACAATCCCCCAATGATTTACCCCCTCACCCTCAAGGGCCTTGAAAAGAACTCCGACGGCCTCTACAAGCTCGCCGACCTCGAGGACCGTTTTGAGGAGGCCCTTGCCGCCTACGACGCCATCCCGTCAAAGTAATGCGACATGAATAGTCCTTAGAAGCTCCAAGAAGGGGACAAAAGGACACAAGAGACAAAAGCGACATAAGTTTTATTAATCTGACAATTATTAGTTATCAGAAGAATAAATCTCTTATGTCGCTTTTGTCTCTTGTGTCCTTTTGTCCCCTTCTTCGGCTTACTACCATCATAAAAATATCCCGGAGATGTGAAAAATCACTATTATCAGGTATTCACGTTTAGGAATATTATGCATAATTTTGTAGTCGGATAATACATATCGACTATGAGACTTTCACAACTCGCCACCGGTGACACCGGCGTCATCATAAAAATACTCGGACACGGTGCTTTCCGCAAACGAATGATAGAAATGGGATTCGTGCGCGGACATGAGATAAAAGTGCTCATGGCGGCACCATTGCGCGACCCCGTGAAATATGAAATCATGGGCTACGAGGTGTCACTGCGCCGCGCCGAGGCCGACCTTGTCGAGGTCGAGCCTATAGGAGGCGAATCGGCTCCCGGCCCCACGGCCCACACCAACACTGTCGACGATGCGGCTACCCCGCTGCTGACCGAAGGCACTCCCGACGCCCCAATCCGCCACCACAGGCACAACATAATCAACGTCGCGCTCATCGGCAACCCCAACTGCGGAAAGACCTCGCTATTTAATGTCGCCTCAGGTGCCCGCGAACACGTAGGCAACTACAGCGGCGTGACCGTCGACGCCAAGAAGGGTACATTCACCCACAATGGCTACAGGTTTAACATCGTCGACCTCCCCGGCACCTACTCGCTGGCATCCTATTCGCCAGAGGAGCTGTATGTGCGCAAATATCTGCGCGACGAGACCCCCGACGTGATTATCAACGTGGTCGACGGCTCCAACCTCGAGCGCAACCTCTACCTGACCACCGAGCTTATCGACATGGACCGCTCGATGGTCATAGCCCTCAACATGTATGACGAACTGGAGCGTGCCGGCACGAAACTCGACTACGGCACCCTCGGCAAAATGATAGGCGTGCCCATCGTGCCCACCGCCGCCAAGAGCGGGCGCGGCATAGACGAACTTTTTGACACTGTCATACGCATCTACGAGGGCACCGAGCCGTCGGTGCGCCACGTGCACGTGTCGCTCGGCGCGCAGCTCGAACAGGCCCTCACCGGCATCAAGGACGAGCTGAAGGCCCACCCCTCGGTGGGGCGTCACTTCTCGCCCCGCTATCTCGCCATCAAGCTGCTCGAGGGGGACTCGGAGGTGCAGCACCAGGTGCTCTCGCTCCCCGACGCCGCCCATCTGCTGGAGATGCGTGACAGGAGCGTGGCCGAGTTTAACCGCGTCAACCCCGGCCTCGACATCACATCGGCCATCGCCGACGAAAAATACGGATTCATAGCCGGAGCACTCGCTGAGACTATGGTCAAGGAGGAGAGCATCGGCACAAGCTCGACCCACATCATCGACACCATCGTCACCAACAAGCTCTTCGGCTTCCCGATATTCCTGGCCATCATGACCTTCATATTCTGGGCCACGTTCTATATCGGCGCGTTCCCGATGGAGTGGATTGAGAGCCTTGTGGGATGGCTCGGCGACGCCGCGCGCGAGTATCTGCCCGACGGATGGGTCAAAGACCTCGTGGCCGACGGCATAATCGGAGGCGTGGGCGGGGTCATCGTCTTCCTACCCAACATCCTAATCCTCTATGCCTGCATATCGTTTATGGAGGATTCGGGCTACATGGCCCGCGCGGCATTCATCATGGACAAACTCATGCACCGCCTCGGCCTGCACGGCAAGTCGTTCATACCGCTGGTCATGGGATTCGGCTGCACCGTGCCCTCCATCATGGCCACGCGCTCGATTGAGAGCCGGTCGAGCCGCATCATCACCATACTCATCAACCCCTTCGTGAGCTGTTCGGCCCGTCTGCCCATCTACGTGCTGCTCATTGGCACATTTTTCCCCGGCCATGCCACGCTGGTGTTTCTGAGCCTATACCTCTTCGGCATACTCGTGGCCGGACTCACGGCCCGACTGTTGCGCCGCTTCTGGTTTGGCGAGGACGAGACCCCCTTTGTGATGGAGCTGCCCCCCTACCGCGTGCCGACATTCCGCGCCACCATGCGCCATATGTGGGGCAAAGGCGAGCAATATCTGCGCAAGATGGGCGGCATAATACTCGTGGCGAGCATAGCCGTGTGGGCACTCAATTACTTCCCCCGCCATGACGACGCTCCGGCTGTCACCCCCGACACCGTCGCCGTCGCCGATGACTCGGCCATCGACCCGTCGTCAGACTCCTATCTGCAGATGGTGGGCAAGGCCATCAACCCCCTCATGGAGCCGCTCGGATTTCACTGGCGCGCCACCGTGGCCGCCCTTGCCGGAATCCCGGCTAAGGAGATTGTGGTGTCGACGCTCAGTGTGCTATACACAGGTGACGAGGAGGCCGCTAACTCGACACTCTCGTCACGTCTCACCGAGCCTAACAAGGTGACGGGCCGCCCCGACTTCAATCCGGCCATAGCCCTGAGCTTCATGATATTCATTCTGCTCTACTGTCCGTGCATAGCCACGGTTACAGCCGTCGTGCGCGAGACCGGCAATCCCCGCTACGGCCTCTTCACCATCGTCTACAACACCCTCGTGGCCTGGCTCTTCGCCTTCATCGTCTACCGCGCCGCCCTGCTCGTGATATAATCCGAAGAATGGCATAAGTCAGAAAGGGACATAAGGACATAAGAAACACAAGCGACATAAGAGATTTATTCGTCTGACAACCAATAACTGTCAGATTAATAAAAACCTTATGTCGCTTGTGTTTCTTATGTCCTTATGTCCCCTTCTTAACCTACGCTATATCCCGGGGCGGTTACATTTTCAGCAGCTCGAATGTGTCCACATATATTTCCGTCACCGTTCGCTTGATGGCGTTGCGGTCCTCCCACGTGCGGTAACGCAGCCGCCCCTCGATATACATCCGCGTGCCCTTGCGTATGTAACGCTCGGCCATCTCGGCCGCCCCGTCCCACATTATAATATTGTGCCACTCCGTGCGGCCGGGCCGTTCGGTGCCGTCGGGCATCTTGACGGGACGCTCGTCGGTGGCGAGAGGAAACGACGCTATGGGGCGTGTCTCGACATATCGTATCTCGGGGTCGCGGCCTACATTGCCGAGCAGTATCACTTTGTTTACGCTCATGGGTGGGATGAAGAAGTGGGGTGAATATTCGGTTGTTGTCCATGCAAAAATAATGATTTTTCACGGTCTTTCTAAACATCTTTTTGCATTTATGTGTTTTTAAGGTAAATTTTGCCCGTATATGAAATCATTACTATCTCTCGTTCCACTATTTGAGTTACTGGCCATCAGTGCCGTAGTCGTGTCATGCAGCAACAGCGAGGCCCGTTTTGCCAAGGAGGTGCCCGGCATATGGCAGGGCACGCCCGAAATGTTTTCTGACAACTCGGCCGTCACAGCCACCATCATCGACACCTACGAATTCTCGCCCGCAGAGATGACCGCCAACGAGACCCTCTCAGGCCCCGTGACCGTCACGGGCATGGTCAACACCACCACCCAGATTGTGGGCGACAGCGCGCTCATCGAGCCTCTGAGCCTCTCGGCTTCGGCCCGCACAACCATCTCGGGCACGTGGACCGTAATTGACGACGACGAGATTTCGCTGTCGTTTGACACCCAGTCACTCGTGGTCGAGGTAGACCCCGACGGCGTTGTGGCCAACAACGCTCCCCTCAGCATCGGCACCCCAGCCATCGACTCCATCACCCCCAAGCTGTGCAAGACCCTCGAGCACAGCATACGCATGGCCCTCACAGCCCGCTATGCCGCGCTGCGCCACATGGACGATGTGAAAATCAAGGGCGCGTTGCTCAAATATGAAATCAACCACGAGGACTTCGTCCTCACACGCCAGAGCGAATAGCCGCCCGGCCCGATTACCTAAAATCTCACGCTTCAACGCCGACTATCGGAAAAATATCGTTACCTTTGCCTGTCGAAACAATCATTTCACCCCGATGTACAGAAAAGGCAAACTATATTTCCGTTACGGCACAATGGGCTCGGCCAAGACGGCACTCCTCCTCACCACGGCCTACAACTTTGAGGAGCGCGGCATGAGATACGTGTGTCTCAAGCCCGTGATTGACACCCGCGAGTCGTCAAACGTAATACGCTCGCGCATAGGCATCGAGCGCGAGTGCCGGTGGATATACCACGAGAGCGACCTCTATGACATGGCCCGGCAGATGTTTGACGAGGCCGAGGCGGTAATCGACTGGATTCTCGTCGACGAGGCCCAGTTTCTCACCGCCGCCCAGGTCGACCAGCTCGCCCGCATCGTCGACGATTTCGGCAGCAACATCATCTGCTACGGTCTGCGCACCGACTTCCGCAGCTGTCTCTTCGAAGGCTCGCGACGCCTCTTTGAAATCGCCGACACGATTGACGAAATCAAGTCGACCTGCACATGCGGCCGCAAGACCATCATCAACGCCCGCATGGACTCCAACGGCGACTTTGTCGAGGAGGGCGCACAGGTGGAAATCGGCGGCGACGAACGCTACATCGCCGTGTGCCGCAAGTGCTGGCGCAACAAGCGCATCGAGCAGAGCTACCGCTCGGCATTACCCTTTACGCTGGTCTGACGGCTCCCACCCGTCCGACCGTGACAAAAACCTCACGATTATGAAACGCTTCTTCCTTCTCACGTTGCTGACATTGCTCCTCTGCCCCGCGGCCATCAAGGCGCAGAACCCCATATCGCTTGTCGACGAGACCCTCACCTATGACGTAATCTACAAGTGGGGATTCATCAACAAGGTGGCGGGATATGCCAGCATGAGCCTGCGCAACGACGGCGACTGCTACCGCGCCTCGGTCTTTGCCGAGAATGCTCCGTGGGCCAACAGCATCTACATGCTCCGCGACACCCTCTACACCACCATGACCAAGGAGGGGCTTTACCCGATGAAGTATGTCTACATCGCACACGAGGCGGGGAAGTACAAGAAGGATGTGCTGACGTTTCATCACTCGGGCAACACCTTCACCGCCGAAGCCGTGCGCTACAAGCAGCCCAAGGGGGGCGGCCCCGTCACCTCGTCGACCATACAGCTCGAGGCCCAGGGCATGACCGTCGACATGCTCAGCGCGTTCTTCTACCTGCGCACGCTCGATTTCCCCAACATGGACAAGGGGCACAGCGTGACGGTCAACATCTTCTCAGGCTCCAAGAAGGAGCTGCTCACCATCACCTACATGGGCCGACAGAATGTCACCGTCAACGGCGAGAAACTCGCCACATTCTACATCAACTTTAACTTCACCCGCAACGGCAAGATGTCGTCAGCCCCGATATCGGGATGGATTTCAGCCGACAGCCACCGCATCCCCCTCAAGGTCGAGGGCCAGCTCCCCGTCGGCAAGGTACGTGCCATCTACACCGGCCCCAACCCATGAGAAAGATATTCAAGATAGTAGCCACGGGCGATGTCCACGGCATGCTGTATCCCTACGATTTCACATCGCTCACACCCGCGTCCGGCTCGCTGGCGCGGGTGTCGGCTTATGTGTCATCGCTCCGCTCGCGCCTCGGCGACAGCCGCGTGCTGCTCCTCGACAACGGCGACATACTCCAGGGCCAGCCCCCGGTCTACTTCTACAACTTTCTCGACACCACAGTCACCCACCCCGTGGCACGCATGCTCCGCTACATGCGCTATGACGCGCAGACCGTCGGCAATCACGACATCGAGACCGGCCACCCCGTCTATGACCGCTACCGCGCCGACCTCTCCCCCATCCCGCTGCTCGGTGCCAACGTCACCGACACCTCCACAGGCCGCCCCTATTTCACCCCCTACACCATCATCGAGCGCGAGGGGGTGAGGTTTGCAGTGCTCGGCCTCCTTACCCCCGCCATCCCCGCATGGCTCCCCGCCCCGCTGTGGTCAGGGCTCGACGTTGAGCCGATGGTCGAGAGCGCGCGACGGTGGGTGGAGCATATACGCCACACCGAGCATCCCGACATGATAATCGGCCTCTTCCACTCAGGCTACGAGAGCACCCATCTGACATGGCGGTGGCTCGAAAACGCCTCGGGACTCGTGGCGCGCGAGGTCGAGGGAATCGACCTCATATTCATGGGCCATGACCATCTGCGCGCCGTACGGCGCGAATCGTCGGGCGTACTCCTGCTCAATCCCGGCGCGCATGCCCGTCTCGTGGCCGAGGCCACCGTCACCGTCGACATCGCCCCTGACGGGCGCGTGGCCATTCTCGATGTCGACGGTGACCTCGTATCCGTGGCCGACATCGAGCCTGACGCCCGGTTTCTCGCCGAGTTCGAGCCTGAGCGCGCCCGTTCGCTCCAACTCGTGGAGCGCGTAATCGGTCAGGCCGAGGGCGACTTCTCCATACGCGACTCCTACTTCGGCCCCTCGGCATTCATGGAACTCATCCACACCCTACAGCTCGAAGTGTCGGGAGCGCAGATTTCACTCGCCTCCCCCACATCCTTCGACGCCACCCTCCGCCGCGGCCCCCTGCGCATGAGCGACATGTTCACGCTCTACCGCTACGAAAACCAGCTCTGCACCCTGCGCATGACAGGGCGCGAAATCAAGAACCACCTCGAGATGAGCTACAACCTCTGGACCGCCGTCATGCACTCCCCCTCCGACCCTCTGCTTAAATTCGCGTCAGGCAACCCTGTGAAGGGCGACTACGCGCATCTCATAAACCCCACCTACAATTTCGACTCGGCCTACGGCATCAATTACACCGTGGATGTCACCCGCCCGCAAGGCTCGAAGATAGAGATTTCCACCCTTTCCGACGGCACCCCCTTCGACCTCGACAGCGAGTATGAGGTGGCTGTCAACACCTATCGCGCCAACGGCGGGGGCGAACTCCTCACCCGTGGCGCGGGCATACCTAACGACGAGTTGAGCGCGCGCATAGTCCGCTCCACCCCGCTCGACCTGCGCTATTACCTCATGAAAGCCATTGAGCGCAAGGGCACAATCCGCCCCACCGTCACCCACAACTGGCGATTCATCCCCGACACCCTCGTAGCCCCCGCCATCGCCCGCGACCGCGCCCGACTCTTCCCCGACTCCGCCACAAAATAAGCCCCTGAGGCCGAATGGAATGACATCAATTTTGACATGAATTTGGGCACATTTGGTTAAACTTAGTTAAAAATTGGGGGGTAATTTTTTATTAGTACATTTGCTCCGAAATAGAATTCTGCGCCTAAAATAGTACAAATATTAGGGGCACGCTGTCACCATGTAAAAACTGACCAATTTCGGCAAATTTTAATACCAAATAACACCTGTTTTTAACAATCGCTTATGAAGAAAATCTTTACTCTTTTCGCAGTGGCCGCTATGGCCTTCACAGCTATGGCCGAAACCACCGGCACCCAGTACCTTGCCAATCCTAACAAGCTCAAGGAAAACGTTCTCGAAGGTGAAGCACTCGGAGCTACCGCCGGATGGAAACTCCAGTGCATGAATGAAGCTAAAAACCTCGAGTCCGGTAACGAATTTACCATCGAAGGCAATGCTTATCGCGCCATCAAACTCTCAAATGGAGCTCAGAACACTTTGACTCTTCCCGAAGGTCTCTATGCAACCAAAGTGACATTCTATGCCACTATCAACAAGGATGCAGCAACCAACCGTCCCTGCTTCTGGAAGGAAGTAGCAGGTGTGGAATACACAGCTGATGACAACAAGGGCATTATCGACTCTTATAAGAATTACGAGGAGCCCAACGTTCAGTCATTCGACGTTCCCTGCCTTAACTCATTCACATTCGCCAACACCGGCGAGCAGCCTTTCACTGTACTTGTAGTTGATTACACCGACACTCCCAGCCAGTCAGGCATCGCTGACATCACCGTTGACGAGAACGCACCCGTTGAGTATTTCAACCTCCAGGGCATCCGCGTAGCCAACCCCGAGAACGGCCTCTACATCCGTCGTCAGGGCAACAAGGTTGAGAAAGTTTACATAAAGTAAAACTGACCAATTCACATAAGATTTTCGGCCTGAGAAAGGCTTAAAAATCGGATAAAAAAGTATCATACCCGAGGAGCACTTGCTCCCCGGGTATTGGTGCATCTACATGTTAACGACCGTTAACCGCATTTGTCCCCGCCCGACAATCTTCGTACATTTGCCACACTTATCATGAAAACTTTGGGGTAAATACGCTTTATTTCACAGTCATGCATCACCGATGCACACCGTCCTGAAGTAGTCACGCATAAGCGACACCGTTACCAAAAATCAACACAATATTAACCTTTAATCAAGCAAATGCTTATGAAGAAAATTTTTACTCTCATCGCAGTGGCCGCAATGGCCTTCACAGCTTATGCAGCTGAGCCTATTTTCCTTAACATGGGTACAGTACCTGTTCTTGACGCAGAAGGCCAGCCCGAACTCGGCACTGACGGCAAGCCCAAAACCAAACCCAACTACTCATCAATCAGCGGTGACTACACCGACATCTACACCGGCACTGAAGTGCAGGGTTGCGACGGCCTCAAGTGGGTTAACAATGATGTGACTATGTTCCTCGTCAAGGCGGACAAGGCCTATTCCGGAGCTATCACCAACACCGAGAACGGCAAGTCAATCAAGCTCTCAAACAGTGCACCCAACGTCCTCAATCTCCCCGAAGGATTCACTGTAGGCACCATCGAGTTCTATGGATACTGCAACGACAAGACCGCCGGTAAAGTCGCTTATATCGCAAGCATCCTCAACGAAGCAGGCGAAACCGTATACGAAGGCACCGAGGCCGGTGAAACCCTTCCCCGTATCGCCGCCCTCCCCGGTTATGACGAGTTTGTACCCGACGGCACAAAGAAAGACGACGAATTTTGGGCTCCTTTCACTCTTGACCAGATGCCCAAAATCACCTGCAAGCTCACCAAGCCCGTATCAGGTAAGCTTTGGTTCAAGAACGGTGGCAAGCAGCCCTGTATCTACATCAAGCTCATCCCCGCTGATGACCAGTCAGGCATCGCTGACATCACAGTTGACGAGAACGCACCCGTTGAGTACTTCAACCTCCAGGGCATCCGCGTAGCCAACCCCGAGAACGGCCTTTACATCCGTCGTCAGGGCAACAAGGTTGAGAAGATTCTCGTTAAGTAATCATCCACACCAATATCCCGCGCTCTCCATTCATCACACGTGATACTCCGTCATTTGAGGGATTCATCACAGCCGAGAGCATAAACCCAACACCGCCCGAGGAGCCCGCTCCCCGGGCGATTTTTTTGCAACCATGTAGGAGCGACGGCTTTAGCCGTCGATATGGCACGACTAAACTAACTTTTATTCTCTGAACCATTCGCTAATACGTAGCTTCATTTCGACGGCTAAAGCCGTCGCTCCTACCTCCCCCTCACGCAAACAGCGAGGGGTATTGTGAGGGTGCAGGCGATGATGCGGGGGAGGTGGTGCGGAACACGAGGTTGTGCTGCCGGGTCCAGCCCTGGGTGCGGTTGCGCAGACGCACTGTGACGATGCCGGCGTCCTTGGGGGCTGACTCCCTGACCTGACGGAACACATCGGTGAGCGTCGACGCTCCGCTCATGGTGAGCGAGAGGAGAACTATGCCACATGACTGGGCTGTGACTTGGATGAGGTCGGTGCGATGTATCGATGCCATAACATTAAGTGTTTGTTAGTTTTATACTACAAATTTACATCCCGATATGGGCAACATAACTGCCCAACACATTTAAAACAATCTAAATTCAGGCATAAATGACATAAATACCGCCATATGACAGCGTGTCATATCGGCGAGGCCGCGCACATACACCTATTTATATAAAGGGGCGCGCCCGATAAACTAATTGGCATGATTTTTGTTAATAAGTTATAAGTACGAAAAACATAATCACGAACCTTCAACTTACTACATACGACTTATGAACTTCAATAATTTCACCATAAAGTCTCAAGAGGCGATACAGAAGGCGATAGAGATTGCTCGAGGAGCCGGCAATCAGGCTATCGAGCCCGTCCATCTGCTTAAGGGAGTGATGACTGAGGGGGAATCGCTCATCAACTTCATTTTCTCCAAGGTCGGAGCCAATGCGGCCACCTTGATGCGTCAGGTTGATGACAAAATTGCTTCCGAACCACGCGTTTCGGGAGGCGAACCTTATCTCAGCCGCACCTCCAACGACGTCCTTCAGAAAGCTCTCGACATTGCCAAGAAACAGGGCGACGAGTATGTAACACTCGAGGCTCTGCTCATGGCCATCTTCACGGTCAACTCTCCGGCCGCAACAATCCTCAAGGATGCCGGATTGAGCCAACGTGAAATGGAAGCCGCAGTGGCCGAGCTTCGCAAAGGAAAGAAAGCAACCGACCAGAGTGCCGAGGACACCTATCAGGCCCTCTCGAAGTATGCCATCAACCTCAACGAGCGTGCCCGCGAAGGCAAGCTCGACCCGGTGATAGGGCGTGACGACGAGATACGCCGCGTGCTCCAGATACTGTCACGGCGCACCAAAAACAACCCCATGCTCATCGGCGAGCCTGGCACCGGCAAGACCGCCATCGCCGAGGGACTGGCCCAAAGAATCGTGCGCGGCGACGTGCCCGAAAACCTCCGCACCAAGCAGATTTATTCGCTCGACATGGGTGCGCTCGTAGCCGGCGCGAAGTACAAAGGTGAGTTTGAGGAACGCCTCAAGGCCATCGTCAACGAAGTGACCGGGGCCGACGGCGAGATTATCCTCTTCATCGACGAGATTCACACCCTCGTCGGTGCCGGCAAGGGTGAAGGTGCGATGGACGCTGCCAACATCCTAAAGCCTGCGCTCGCCCGAGGCGAACTGCGCTCGATAGGCGCGACCACGCTCGACGAGTATCAGAAGTATTTCGAGAAGGACAAGGCCCTCGAACGCCGATTCCAGAAAGTCATGGTCAACGAGCCTGACGAGGCTGCCGCCATCGCCATCCTCCGCGGTCTGAAGGAACGCTACGAGAACCACCACAAGGTGCGTATCCGTGATGAGGCGATTATCGCCGCCGTGACCCTCTCGGAGCGTTACATCACTGACCGTTTCCTCCCCGACAAGGCCATCGACCTCGTCGACGAGGCCGCCTCAAAGCTGCGCCTCGAGATTGACTCAGTGCCCCAGGCACTCGATGAGATTTCGCGTCTCATAGCCCAAAAGGAGATTGAGCGCGAGGCCATCAAGCGCGAGGGGGACGAGCCAAAGGTCAAGGAAATCGAAAAGGAGCTTGCCGACCTGCGCGACCGCGAGAAGGAATTCACCGCCAAGTGGAAGGCCGAGAAGGAGCTAATCAACAAGATTCAGCAAAACAAGATTGACATCGAGCAGCTGGCCTTTGACGCCGAGCGCGCCGAGCGCGAGGGCGACTATGCCAAGGTGGCCGAGATACGCTACTCCAAAATCCGTCAGAAGGAGGAGGAGAACGACGAAATCCAGACCCGCCTCCACTCGATGCAGGGCGAAAAGGCCCTCATAAAGGAAGAGGTCGACTCAGAGGACATCGCCGACGTCGTGTCACGCTGGACAGGCATCCCCGTCAACAAGATGGTGCAGACCGAGAAGGAGAAACTGCTTCACCTCGAGACCGAGCTTCACCACCGCGTGGTGGGTCAGAACGATGCCATCCGCGCCATCGCCGACGCTGTGCGCCGCTCGCGTGCCGGACTTAACGACCCGCGCCGACCCATCGGCTCGTTCATCTTCCTCGGCACCACGGGTGTCGGCAAGACCGAGCTGGCCAAGGCCCTGGCCGAATACCTCTTCGACGACGAAAACATGATGACGCGTATCGACATGAGCGAGTATCAGGAGAAGCACTCCGTGAGCCGACTCGTAGGCGCGCCTCCGGGATACGTCGGATATGACGAGGGCGGACAGCTCACCGAGGCCGTAAGGCGCAAGCCCTACTCGGTAGTGCTCTTCGACGAGATTGAGAAGGCCCATCCCGATGTGTTCAACATACTGCTCCAGGTGCTCGACGACGGACGTCTGACCGACAACAAGGGCCGTATGGTCAACTTCAAGAACACCATCATCATCATGACCTCCAACATGGGCTCGCACCTCATCCGCGACAACTTTGCCAAGATGACGGCTGACAACCGCGAGGAGACCATCGAGACGACCAAGAATGAAGTGATTGAGCTGCTCAAGCAGACCATCCGCCCCGAGTTCCTCAACCGTATTGACGAAATCATCATGTTCACCCCGCTCAACGAGGCTGAAATCGAAGAGATTGTGGGTCTGCAGATTAAGTCGATACAGCGCATGCTCGCCACCAACGGCATCACGCTCGAGGTGACCCCGGCCGCGCTCCGATTCCTCGCCGAGGAGGGCTACGACCCCGAGTTCGGTGCCCGACCCGTCAAGCGAGTCATCCACCGCATGGTGCTCAACCAGCTCAGCAAGGACATCCTCGCCCAAAAGGTCGACCGCGAACATCCCATCATCATCGATTACGTCGATGGCGACATAGTATTCAAGAACTGAACACGTGCCGTCAGGCACTCTACCTGATTCACTCTCTTTTTAATCCTCTCTTTTCAATTATCTCTCTAAAAAACTATAATTATGAAAAAATTCTTCTATCTACTTTTAGCATTGCCGCTGTTCGCACTGATATCGGCATGTGACGATGATGACAACAAGATTCCCGACGTGAGCATCTCTGTCGACTATGACGCATCGACAGCCACGCTTAAGGACGGCGCATTCTATGTGGTCAAGGGTGAGACCTTCAAAATCAACGGTCTCGTCGTGACCCCCGCACCCGGCACCGGCAAGGCTACCCTCGGCAACACCACGTACTTCATCGACGGCTTCCCCTTCTATACCACAGGCATAGCACCCTTCGGTGTGGAAATCGGCACCTCTGACATGGAGGAAGGCACCTACACACTGTCGGTCAACACCCAGATTCTCCAGGTCGACAAGTCGTTAGGTTGGGGCGTGTTCCAGTACAAGATGGTCATTGTGCCCGCACCTGAGGACCAGCCCGGTGACGAAGGCGGCGGCACCGACGTGCCTGACGCAACCATCGCCGACTCAGTCGACTAATCCCCTCTGTGCTGACAACCACACAGCATAATACAATAAATCCCAATCAGCCTGATTGCCTGAAACGATTCAGACAATGACGGTCAATTGGGATTTCTTGTATTATGTATTCAACAAAGCGTCGTCAGGCTCCTGTTATATATTTTCCATGAGGCAACCGGCTTAACAGCCAGGTCAACAAATAGCCGGTAAACAAAGTCAATACGGCAATCAACACTGTCCTTGGGAAAATATGTATTGTAGACCCGTCAAACAGGCCCCAGTATAACTCTCGTGCTATGTATATATGGGTCAGATATATTCCGAAAGAATATTTAGCTACAGCTGTAATCATCTTTTGCAGCCAAGGACGAACTGACACCTTCTGCACCAATGTGTATAGCATAGCCACAAACACGGCACTACCCAACTGCAGGTCGTCTAACAGCGGACTGACATCATCATCTCTAAGTTTCAGTATCAGTATCGCCAACGGATACATGATAAAAAGTGACACCAGCGCAATCCAACGTGCATTCAAGCCTATGGCTATAGGATATTTGTTCAGATAGTAACCCATCAGCCAATACCCCAAAAATCCGCCAAAATACACCAGAGTCCAATAATAATTACCGCCGGCAGAAAAGATGCCGATGAAATGCGGGAAAAAGTGTAAAATCCACGGAAGTGTAAGATTTATAAGCCATAGCCCTATGAAGAACTCAATTTGGCGACGGCTTGCCTGTCTGAGCCACGGTGAAATATATGGTGCAAACAAATACAGTCCGGCCATAGCGTAGACAAACCAATAGACCCCGATAGCAGGCTGGAAGGGGATACGCAGAATCGCGTTTATCGCAGAGTCAATCGGGAGTGCTCTCGTATATGTATATAAGAGCATACCAAGAATTGACCATATGAATAATGGCGGGAGCAGCTTTTTAAAACGCCTGTGATAAAATGTCCTGAAGCCGGTTTTTACGGGAAGCAACACGGTGCCCGATAATGCGAGAAACAATTCTGAGCTCGGAGTGCCCAAGAACGATATCGAAAACATCCAGAAGCCATCAATCTCAGGTTGGTCGGTATGCATCGTGGAGTGCGTCAACAAGACCAGGAAGCAAGCCAATACCCTCAGATTATCGATATAATACAATCGCGGTTTTTGGTCAACAATGTCAGATGTGATAGATGTCATTTTTAACTCTATTCTATATTATAATCCTATCCTAATACTGCAGATAGATGAATGGGACGATGTCGCTTGAACGGACCTGGATGGCTACGAGGAGGATGAGCGCGAGGGCGATGGCCTGGACTATGACCGGCGAGGCCATGAATCCGCGCTTGAGCGGCGAGGTGACACGCGAGGGGAGGATATGCACGAAATAGCCTACGGTCATGGCGAGCACTATGGTCATGTAGCTCTCGATAAACTGCGGTGCCACCGAGAGGTGGAAGTCGTGGAATATCTGATGCCACATCATGCCGACATCCTCCATCGAGCGCGCCCTGAACAGCATGAAGGCGGCCGACACGAGCAGAAATGTCACAATCATATTGAATCCCTTAATGACGGGCGCGAAACGCGATGGCACAGTCACCATCTCCACTTCGCCATTGTCAGTAACGATAGTCTCGGTCTCGGTGGCCGAGGGGAGGAAGCCGCGCGTCATCTTATGCACCACCAAGAGCGCGCCGTGCGTCGCACCCCATATCACATACATCCACGATGCCCCATGCCAGAAACCGCCGATGACCATCGTGGCAAACTGGTTGAAATAAGCCCTCGGCTTGGAGCAGCGGTTACCGCCCAGCGGGATGTAGACATAATCCCTGAGCCATGTGGAGAGCGATATGTGCCAGCGGTGCCAAAACTCGGTGGGGTTGGCCGCCTTGAATGGAGAATTGAAGTTTTCTTTGAAGCGGTAGCCGAGCAGCAGGGCTATGCCTATGGCAATGTCGCTGTAGCCCGAGAAGTCGCAGTAGAGCTGGATGGTAAAGCCGAAGGTGGCCATCATATTCTCAAATCCGCTATAAAGCGCGGGATTGTCAAACACACGGTCGACAAAGTTGCCCGAGATGAAATCGGCAATCACCATCTTCTTGATTATGCCGAGAATTATGAGGTATATGCCCTCGGACGTCATCTCATGCGTGGCCACAGGATTGGCCTTAATCTGCGGAAGCATATCCTTGGCACGCACCACCGGGCCGGCAAGCAGCGGAGGGAAGAACGTAAGGAAGAAGAGATAGTCGAGCGGATTGCGGCATGCGTCAGTGTGCCCGCGGTAGATGTCGACGATATAGCTTATGGAGCGGAAGGTGAAGAACGATATGCCGGCGGGAAGGATGACATTGATGGGGTCGATGTGTGTTGTGAAGAAGCTGTTGACCGTATCAATCAGCAGGCCGAAATACTTGAAGTAGGCCAGCAATCCGACGTTGACCGTGACATTGAGCACGACGATAAGTTTCATCACCGCCGTGCGTCCGCGCGTGAGCGAGCGCGCACCCTGCATGCACATGCCCAGCACATAATCGCTCACCGCCACGCCGAGCAGTATCAGGCAACACTCGCCCGAAGCCTTGTAGTAAAAGTATATCGAGAAGAGTATGACGAAAATCATCCTCGCCACACGCCACGGACGCAACGCGCGATACACTATCACAAACAGCGTGAAGAGTATAAGGAACAGCCCTGTGTTGAACAGCAGCGGCTGTCGGCTGTCATACACAAGCAGGTCGGCCAGCCGTGAGAGGTCAACCCCCATGCTGTCGAGATGCATCAGAATTATATTATACAGCTCTACGAGCCGCGATATTATCAATTCCACTTGTGATATAGGGAATAAAGAGGTTGTGTTTCTAAACTACAGCATCGGTCACCGCCGCCGGTAACCGACAGCATCAGTCATTGGTGCGGAGAGCGTCCATCAGAGCCTCGTAGAGCAGACGGCCCTCGAGGTTGTAGCCCTTGTGGGTGTGGTGCACGCGGTCTTTGGCAAAGAGGTTTTGGCTTATCCATGACGAGCTTGCCCCGCGCCCTCCGGCCACCTCATACCAGTCATAGACCGCTATGCCGTTGTCCTTGCCATACTCGAGGATGGCTGTGCGCAAGGGTGCGATGTTGGCGTTGACGGTGTAGGAGCGCGATGTGCGGTTGACGGTGCGGCGACGGCCACGTTTGCCCTTAACCCTGACCTTTTTGGTGGTGGTCACGCTGCGGTGACACTCCATTGGGGTGGTGAGCAGTATGAGCGCGTCGGGGTTGGCCGTGCGTATGTTCTTGACAAGACGGTCGATTGAGTTCTTGAAAGCCGTGACGTTGGGCTGACGGCCAAACGCCTCGTTGGTGCCCAGCGATATTATCACCAGGTTAGGCTCGAGCGGACGTATGCCCGCGCCGACATTGCCGATGCGGTTATAGGTCTCGTAGGCGGCACCGTTGTTGCCGATGGCGTGGTAGAAGAGGCCGGGGCGGTCGCCCGAGAGCGCGGCACCGAACACCGTAAGGTCGCCCGACGATGCAAAATCCACAGTCACCTTGGTCTGCTGTGACGGCAGCATTATCTGCGTATAGTCACGCGAGGGGATGGCACGGAAATCGAGCTTCGCGCCGTCCTCGCCGGTGACACTCTTGACGGTAAACTTGCCGTTGTGGAATATCGTGAGCGAGCGGAACGGATTATAGTCATCGCGCTCTGATGTGCCTATGGTCAGCTCCGACGAGCTTGCCACAGGGCGTATCGACGCGCCGGTGAATCCTACCGTCTGACGCCACGACGGGCTCATCAGCTTGACGGGGGTCCATGAGTTGCGGCTCTGGAAAGTGTAGTCTGACGGCTGATTGGTGCTGCTCATCTTAAGCGGCGACACCAGTCCGCGCCCGGCGTTGCCGAAGTCATATTGCAGGAGTTCGCGCGTGATGCCGGTGCTTATGTCGGCCTGCACATGCGAGTCACCGATATGCACTATCGACACCGGCGTGGCATCGCTCGCAAGGAAAGCCTTGCGCAGCTTCGACCAGTCGGCCCCGTTATATATGATGTGGTTGGCGTTCTTATGGATGAACGAGGGGATGGGTATGTCAATATCATCGGCCTCGTCAGGTATAATCACAGTGCCCGAGAGCAGCTCGGTAGCATCGTCCTCGGTCACTACATCCTGCGCGCACACCCATGAGGCGGACGCAAGCAGGAGAGATGTCAGAAATATTCGGGTTACATTACGTTTCATTGCAAGCTGTGGCGGATAGCTTTATAGAGGGCGTCGGCCAGCCGTGCGCCCCCCTTGTGGGTCATGTGGATGTAATCCTTGTTGATTAGCCCGGCATTGCACCATTCCACTACCGCATCCTCGCCGCCCATAGCCTCGCGTGTGTCCCAGAAGAGGCAGTGGGCACGGCGGGCGGCATCGCGCTGCGCGCTTATCATGGCCGGGGCGGTGGCCATCGACTTCACGACGCCGCCGCGCTTCTCGCCACGGTCGCCCACACCCATCACGAGGATGTCGGCGCGCGGATAGCACTTGCGCACATGGTTGATTACCTCGACCATGCGGTTGGAATATATGGAATAGTCCTTCTGAGTCGAGCTCATGGCATTGATGCCGAACTCAAGGATTATTAGGTTGTAGTCGATTTCGGCGGCCATCTCGCGGCACAGTGTGGGGCTGATTTTGGTGAGCGTGATGCCCGAGAACCCTCGCGACGACATGCAGTCGAGGCTCACACCGCTCTCGCCGTCGAGCCACACGCCCAGCCCTATCAGCTTGGGCGACGAGGTCTTCAGCTCAAACCGCGACGTGGTGCCCGCAATCTCTATGCACTGAACGGAGTCTGAGGCGGCGATATTGCGCTCCTCCCATTCCAAGTCGCCTGTTTTAACAGAGATTATAGAATTTTCAGGAGCGATGAACATGAACCTCGACCGCGACCACTGGCCGGTGTGGGAAAATGCCTTCGTGCCCTCGTAGGTCGACTTGGCCTGTCCCGTGGGGATGGCATATTGCTCCGAGAGGTCGAGATAGTGCGCGTCAGCCTTCTTGTTGGCCATAAACGTCTTCCATCCCGAGCCCCCCTGCTTGACCGAGCGGCGGAATCCGGGGAAGTCGGAGTGCATGCTCACATAGCCCACACCCTCGCCGCCATAGGCTGACTGCATTAGCTCGCGCAGGTCCTGAGTGAAGATGTCGCCCTCGATATAGCTGTCACCCACGACGGCTATGCGGGCCATACCCCCCTTCTCGAGCGCGTTCTTGAGCTGGACAAGCCCTACCTGGTCGGTGGTATAGTCCTCGAGAATCACGAGGTCGCCCTCACGCGGAGCCTTGACTGAATGGATTATGGTGTCGATGGGGAGCGAAAGCACCGAGTCGCTCGCCGTGAGCGGATTGCGCTCCTCGGCCTCCTTCATGGCCTTGAGCAGTTCGGGGTCTATCTGCTCCTGCTCTGGGTTGGTGTGGTCGATGCCGGTCACCTCCTTGAGTATGTCGCTAATGAGCGAGAAGTCCTTGATGCGTCCGCCGCTCCACTTCGAGAGCGGGAGAAACGACAGTATGGCGATGAATGCTATGGCGAGGAGTATGATGAGTGTGGGGCGTCCTTTTTTCATTGCTGAATATCGGTGATATTTGGTGTGTTATATCTCAGTATCGGTTATTTGTCAGTACAGGAATCGGGCTTCGGTAGGGTTGACCGTCACCGGCCCGGGCGATGTGCCGGGCGAAGATGTCACCGGCGACTCAATGCATGCGTAGAGTGCGGCCAGCTTGCGCTCGGTCTCGGCCCACTCCTCGTCAAGCACGGAGTCAGGCATCAGCCCCCCTCCTGCATAGAGGTTGTAGACCCATCCCGTGACCTCGTCTATGCGGGCTTGGGCGGCAAAGGCGCATCGCAGATTCACAAACACCATGAGCACCCCGCCCTGCCTTACGCCTGTGATGCCGCTGTAGCATCTGCGCTGGTGGGTCTCATAGGCATCAATCTCGGCTATGGCGAGCTGTCGCGGCCATCCGGCCACAGCGGGCGTGGGGTTAAGGTCGTTGATGATGCGGCCTGCGCTCTTTATCTCCCCCCGGGCCGTGATGGGGGTGCAGAGGTGGGTGACGATTCCCGCCTCAAGTTCGGTAATCGGGTCGGTCGTCACCTCAAGGTCGTGTGAGCGGAGCACATCGGTGATAAATCTGACTACCACCTCATGCTCGAGCATATTCTTGTCGTCCCACTCCACGCCGCTGACCCCGGCAGGACGTGTCCCGGCAAGAGCCATCGTGTGCAGCTCACCGCTGCCTGGCACAGCCTCGAGCAGCAACTCGGGGGTGGCACCGAGCCACACGCCGTTCTCGGGCGTGAAGCAGAGATAGCGCAGGGTGTTGGGCGACAGTGAGAAATAACTGCGGGCGGTGTCGATGATGTCAGCCGTGCCAAACAGGGCCTCGTGGCGCGAGAGCACCACCTTGCCGCCGTCCTTTTTCAGCCGTCGCGTCATCATGTGAAACGCCTCGTCATAACTGACACGCCTTGTCGATGTCAGGTAGGGACGCTCGTCACACCCGTCATACATCGTGTCGGGGTGCTCGGCAAGAAAGTCCACAAGTGCCTCCTCATCCATCTCGTCGGTCACACCGGCCATATAAGGCTCGTCGGAGGCAAACCGGCTTATGAAAAAGCAGTCTCCCTCCCCCTCCATGCGGGCATGCGACTCCCCCCCGGCATCAGGTAGCGACGCCATGAAGCGACACTCCTCATCGCCGGGCAGCGCGTAGATGACAAACGGTATGTTGCGCCTCAGACACTCTCCGGCACCCTCGGCTTGAAGCATTGTTATCAGCATTTATCTTAAAAAACCGCTCTTTTCAGCATGGCTCACCTGCGAGTTCAAAGGGGTAAGCCGTCTTGATTCTTACGTTCGTGAATGTACCTTTTTGTAGGGGAGAGGTCTTTTCTATCAGCACTTCGGGGTCCACCTCGGGAGAGTCATACTGCGTGCGGCCCACGTAGCAGTCAGCCTCCTCGCGGTCGATAATCACACGCTGCACGGTGCCAACCTTGGCATCCTGAATCTCCTGCGAAATCTCCTCCTGCAGAGCCATCAGGCGCGACAGGCGGTCCTGCTTGACATCCTCGGGTATGGAGTCCTCGTAATGGCGGGCGGCATAGGTGTCATCCTCCTCGCAATAGGCAAACGCGCCCATGCGCTCGAAGCGTTGCTCGCGCACAAAGTCCATCAGCTCGGCAAACTCCTCCTCGCCCTCGCCGGGAAAACCGACCATGAGCGTGGTGCGGATATGTATGCCCGGCACGCGGCGGCGTATCTCGGCCAGCAGGGCGCGGGTCTCCGCGCCGGTGATGTGGCGGCGCATATTGGCAAGCACCTTGTCGGAAATGTGCTGGAGCGCGATGTCGAGATAGCGGCAGACGTTGGGGCGCGAGGCCATCACGTCGAGCAGCTCCATCGGGAACTCGTTGGGATAGGCATAGTGCAGACGTATCCACTCCACCCCTTCGACATCGGCTATCGCCCCCACGAGGCGGGCAATGTCGGCCTTGCCGTAGAGGTCGCGTCCGTATGACGTGAGGTCCTGGGCTATGACATTGAACTCCCTGACACCGCGGGCCACGAGCATCTTCACCTCGTCGACAATCTCCTCGACCGGGCGCGACTTGTAACGCCCCGTGATGAGCGGGATGGCGCAGAAGGCGCAGAAACGGTCACACCCCTCGGCTATCTTCAAGTAGGCATGATGGCGCGGGGTGGTGAGTATGCGGTCATAGGGCACCGAGCCGGGATGACGGCGCGACAGGTCGACGGCGAGCGCGGGCCAGTCGGTCTTTCCATACCAGCGGTCCACCTCGGGAAGCTCGGCGGGAAGCTCTGACGCATAGCGTTGCGACAGGCAGCCCATCACGTAGAGGCCGTCAATCCTGCCCTCGCGGCGCAGCTCGCCCCACGAGAGTATCTCGTTGATTGACTCCTCCTTGGCATCGCCGATGAATCCGCACGTGTTGATTACCACGTGACGCTCGCGGCTTTCAGGCCCGTCCAATAACACATCAGGCTCGACAACGTTCATTCCCACGCTGTCGAGCATTTTCATGAGACGCTCCGAATCCACAAGATTCTTGGAGCATCCCAGCGATACGATGGATATATCAGCGGACATCCGTTTATTCGTTATTTCTTTTCGCCGAAAAGCGATTCCACAAAGGCGCGCTTGTCAAACACCTGCAGGTCGTCAATCTTCTCGCCCAGGCCTATATACTTCACGGGTATCTTGAACTGGTCGCTGATGCCGATTACCACACCGCCCTTGGCTGTGCCGTCGAGTTTGGTGATGGCGAGCTCGTTGACCTGAGTAGCGGCCACAAACTGCTTGGCCTGTTCGAAGGCGTTCTGGCCCGTCGAGCCGTCAAGCACGAGCAGCACCTCATGCGGCGCGTCGGGCACGAGCTTCTGCATCACGCTCTTCACCTTGGTCAGCTCGTCCATGAGTCCCTTCTTGTTGTGCAGACGTCCGGCGGTGTCGATAATCACCACATCCACATCATTGGCAATGGCACTCTGGAGAGTGTCGAAGGCCACCGATGCAGGGTCGGCACCGATTTTCTGCTTCACCACAGGCACGTCAGCGCGTCGGCCCCACTCCTCAAGCTGCTCTATGGCAGCCGCACGGAACGTATCGGCCGCGCCGAGCATCACCTTGTTGCCGGCACGCTTGAACTGTGCGGCCATCTTGCCGATGGTCGTGGTCTTGCCGGCTCCGTTCACTCCGACCACCATTATCACATGCGGACGGTTGCCGGGAGGGAGGGTGAAATCCTCAAGCGACGAACTCTCGCCGTTCTCGGCAAGCATCTCGGAAATCTCCTCGCACAGCAGACGGTTAAGCTCCGAGGCACCGACATATTTGTCGCGGGCCACACGGGCCTGCAGACGGTCGATGATACGGAGGGTGGTGTCGACACCGACGTCAGAGGTCACGAAAACCTCTTCGAGATTGTCGAGCACATCGTCATCGACGGTCGACTTACCGGCGATGGCGTGCGAAATGCGGTCAAAAAATCCGCGCTGAGTCTTCTCGAGCCCCTTGTCGAGGGTCTCCTGCTTCTCTTTCTTGCGCGAAAACAGGTCAAATAGTCCCATATCTTGAGGATGATAAATTGGAATGCAAAGTTAGTGATTTTTCCGCATATTCACAATCTTAGCGTCTTTTAGTATAGAGCATTTCAGTATAGAGTATAAAGTATAGAGTATAGTGATTAGCCCTGAGGATGCAATACGATGCAAACCGCCTCAAAAGCTAATCACTATACTCTATACTTTATACTCTATACTAAAAAGCTCTATACTAAGAGTCCTCTATACTCTATACTCTATACTGAAAAGAGCCCTATTCCTTCGGCACGCTGTTTGTCTTCACGCGCTCGATGAATTCTTCTACCGTCTTGCTGCCGCCGAGGAAACGGCCTACCTCATTGCCCTCACCGTCAAAGATGATGAATGTGGGGAAGGCATACACTTTAAGACGCTCGGTCAGTTCGGGACCATCACCCTTCTCCATGTCAATCTTGATTGACACGAATTTGGGGTTCATGAAGTCGCCGGCCTCCTTGGTGGGGAACATCTTGGTGGCCATCATCTTGCAGGGGCCGCACCATGAGGTATAGCAGTCGAGGAACACCATCTTGCCCTCCGCCTTGGCCTTGGCTACGGCATCTTTCAGAAGCGAGCCTTCGGGCATGAACTCCATACCCTGGGCCGAGAGTGACAGCGCGCTCACGAGCATGATTGCGAGAGCGAAAAATTTACGCAGTTTCATATTCTAAGTTATTTATATTTCAACTGTTATCATAAATTGGGTTTCTCGCCGTCAAGAGTCTTGACAAGCTCCTCAAGTATATCGACGGGCATCTTCCTGGGCTGACGGTTCTCGGGGAATGTCTGAGCGGCACGATGACCCGACTTGATGTCATCAAGACGAGTGGCAGCCACCTTCTTCATACGTTCACGCACCTGAGCATCCTCACATTTGTAAGCAATATTCGTTGCATTACTGCACAATGACATATCCACCATGTCGAGGTCTTTGTCAGCAAGATAGCTTTCCATCAAATCCATATATGTGCCCCAATCCTGCTTGCGCTCGGCATAGGTCATGAGTGTGCTGAGGCGGTAGTGCTCAGCCTTGTCGATATTACAGTCCTTGATAAGAGCCATGTAGTCGTCAAACTTCTTCTGGTTGAGCGTAACGCCGCCGTTCGCATCAGTATCTATCAGCGAACGGGCACTGCGGTCAAGCACGTTCTTGATTTTATTGGCATACACATCCTCGCCCAGCACAGGCTCAACAGCGGCACGATTCTTGACCACATAGACAAATGCGGGGTTGAACGGGTCGATGACATTGTTAAGGAACACCTTACGCAGCGTGGTGTCGGCTGCAAATGTCTCAAGATTGCCCTCAAGGAGTGCTCCGGCCACCACATCGCACTGCTGACGGCGATACACCTTGCCGAGATAAGCGAGATAGTCGAGCAGGAACTGGCGGTCACGGTCGCCCGACTTGAAACGGGCCTCAAGAGCGGCAGGGCCGTCATCGGCAAGATTCTCGTTGACACGCTTTATGAAACCCTGCACATCGCCTCCGCCAACGAAGCGCGCGGCCTCCGAGCCGTCATTGTTGAATATCACAAAGGTCGGATAGGCGTTAATCTGAAGATTCTTACCCAGCTCAGGGCCCTCGCCCTTCTCCATGTCAATCTTGATTGACACGAACTTGGGGTTCATGAAGTCACCGACCTCCTGTGTGGGGAAAATCTTGGTGGCCATCATCCTGCACGGGCCGCACCATGAGGTGTAGCAGTCGAGGAACACCATCTTGCCCTCCTCCTTTGCCTTGGCCACGGCATCCTTCAGGAGCGAGCCTTCGGGCATGAATTCAATACCTTGCGCACCGGCCGACAGTGTGCATGCCACCGCCGCAAATAAAGCGGTAAAAAGTCTGTTCAATTTCATGTTGTTATATTTGAATTTAAGGGTTGGTTAACTGCACTTTTTTACGGTCTACTGCTCGTCATCGTCATCGTCGAGAAAATCGAAATCCCATCCGTCGGACATCGACTCGGTAAACTCGGCCAGGTCGCGCCCCTCGCGCTTGGTGGGGCGGCCGAGACCCTTGCGGCGGTCGATGAAGCCCGATATGCGCACCACGTCGAGCAAATCAAGCTCGCTTTTGGGGGTGATATTCTCCATATATTCGGGCACGAGCTTGGCTCCGAGACGGTTCTGAGCGAGTGCCTTCACGCGGAACGAATATGTGACCGGCGGCTTGCGCACACTGATGACGTCGCCCACCTTGATGGTGCGCGAGGGCTTGACCGACACGCCGTCCATCATCACGCGCCCCTTCTTGCAGGCCTCGGTGGCGATGGTGCGGGTCTTGAATATGCGCATGGCCCACAGCCATTTGTCTACTCTTACTTCTGCCATAGGGGTTACTTATTATTGTAGTCACACATCGCGCGCTGCATTCCGGCCAGGCAGAACGTCTTGATGGCGTCGACCGCCAGCGGTATGCGCTCGTCACGCATGGCCGTGAGCTGCTCGGGGGTGAAATGGCCGAGCACATAGTCAATCTGCGTGCCGCGGGGGAAATCGTTGCCTATTCCGAACCGCAGACGGGCATAGGCCTGGGTGCCGAGCATCTGGGCTATGTTCTTCAGGCCGTTGTGTCCGGCATCGCTCCCCGACGGCTTGAGGCGTATGGCCCCGAATGGCAGGGCGCAGTCGTCGACGAGTATCAGTATGTTCTCAAGCTCAATCCCCTCCTTGTCCTTCCAGTAGCGGACGGCATTGCCCGAGAGGTTCATGTAGGTCGATGGCTTGAGCACGGTGAGCTGGGCGTTCTTGACTCTCATGTGGGCCACGTCGCCGTAGCGTTCGGTCGAGAACGACGCGCCGCCACCCTCCACGAGGGCGTCAGCTATCATGAATCCGGCATTGTGGCGGGTGCCTACATATTCAGGACCGATGTTTCCGAGTCCGACTATAAGATATTTCATAATCGAAAGTGAGTGTACAAAGATATATATAATATCAAAAGTCTCAAAAGAATTACAAGTGTTTTAATCCTGCATTTATCTTTTGAGACTTTTGCTGTTATCGTAATCGCGGTCATGAGGCGCGGCGCAGCAGCGTGACTGCCGGTGCACTTACGCGCTCATGAGCGTCAAGACGCGACGTCGTCGGATGATGATTACTGTGCGTTGGCCTGGGCACCACGTGCGGCACGGGTGAGGGCAACGGCGCAGACAACGGCGTTCTTGGCGTTGACGAGCTCGAGACCGTCGAAGTGGAGGTCGCCAATCTGGAGGGTCTTGCCGAGGCCGAGTGAGTCAACGTTGATGACAACGCGCTCGGGAATCTCGGTGTAGATGGCGCGAACCTTGATTTTCTTCATCGAGAGGTTGAGCTTACCACCGGCCTTCACACCCTCGGCGTGGCCTTCGAGCTTGACGGGAACCTCGATGGTTACGGGCTTCTTGTCGGTTACCTCGAGGAGGTCGATGTGGAGGATGTTGTCCTTAACGGGGTGGAACTGGATGTCCTTTACAACAGCGTTGCGGGTCTCGCCGTTTACGCTAAGCTCGATAGCAAAGATGTCGGGGGTATAGATGAGCTTGCGCACGTCATCAGCCTTGACGGTGAGGTCGGTGGTGATGAGGCCCTTGTTGTTGCCGATTTCCACAATCTTCTCACCGGGCTTGAGAGTGCCGGCGAAGGGGAGGTCGATAACATTGCCGCCGTTGAGCACAACGGGGATGAGGTTGGACTTGCGCAGCTCCTTGGCTGCCTTCTTGCCGAGGTCAGTACGGGGCTCGGCTGTCAGCTGAAATGTCTTCATTCTTCAGTTGGGGTTTTAATTGGTTGTGTTACTCAAAATTAAGTGTTTTCCTGTTGCTCCTTAATTTCCCATCACACGGGGGGATGCTAAAAAGCGGTGCAAAGGTAGTGATTTTTTTCGTCACTGCATCGCATTCGCCCCCATTATCTGACACGCCTCGCGCCGAATTAGCAATCATTAACTTAAAAATAATTAAACACCGCCACAGTATGGTATATTCGGAAATTATGCTTAAATTTGAGGCTAAGAACACAAACAACACTATTCATTAACACTCAATTCTAACCCCAACAACACACAAAACTAATCTATACACCATGTTACTACCTGAAGACAAAGAGCTGCTTGCCTCGAAAGGCATCAGCGAGGCCGAGGCCGAAGCCCAGCTCGCACGTTTCAAGACCGGATTCCCCTATCTGAAAATCAAGGATACTGCCCGCGTTGACGCCGGCATCTTCCGCCTCTCTGACGACGAGGCCGCCGCAGCCCTCGACCGCTGGCACGAATACCTGGCTCACGGAGGCGAGGTGTGCAAGTTTGTGCCCGCCTCAGGCGCGGCGTCGCGCATGTTCAAGGCCCTGTTCGAGTATGTCGACGGCGGTACCGACGAGCTCAAGGATGGCAGCCCCGTGGCCCAGCTCATCGCCAATATCGACAAGCTTCCCTTCCTCCCCGAGCTTCGCGAGGCATGTCAGAAACTCTACGGCAAGGGCCTCGACGAGATGCTTGCCGAGGGACGCAACCGCGACATCATCGCAGCCATCGTCAACGCCGAGGGCATGAACTACGGAGGTCTGCCCAAGGGTCTGCTCAAATTCCACAGCTATCCCGAAGGCTCACGCACTCCCGTCGAGGAGCACCTGACCGAGGGCGCGCAGACTGCCGCCAACTCCAAAGGCGAGGTGCATCTGCACTTCACCGTGTCGGCCAACCACCGCACCCTCTTCCAGGCCAAGCTCGACGAGGTGATACCCCAGGCCGAGGCCCGCACCGGCAAGAAATTCTTCGTGACCATGAGCGAGCAGAAGCCCTCGACCGACACCATCGCCGCCAACCCTGACAACACCCCCTTCCGCGAGGACGGCCATCTGCTGTTCCGTCCCGGCGGCCACGGCGCGCTCATCCAGAACCTCAACGACATCGAAAGCGCAGTGGTGTTCATCAAGAACATCGACAACGTCGTGCCCGACGCCAAGCGCGAGGACACCATTAAATATAAGGAGATTCTCGGCGGTCTGCTGCTCGAGGTGCATGACCAGATTGAGGAAGACCTCATAGCACTCGAAGAGAAAGTCTACACCCCCGCCGACCTCAAGGGTATGGTGGAGTATGCACGCACCGTGCTCAACATCGACGACCCGCGCCTCGACGACATGGATGACGACGCACTCGTGGAATATCTCAAGAACAAACTCAACCGCCCCCTGCGCGTGTGCGGCATGGTGCGCAACGAGGGTGAACCCGGCGGCGGCCCGTTCATCGCTGTCAACCCCGACGGCTCGGCTTCGCCCCAGATTCTCGAGAGCAACCAGGTAGACCCCGCCAACGAGGAGTACAAGAAGATGATGGCAACGGCCACCCACTTCAATCCCGTCGACCTCGTATGCTACATCAAGGACGTTCACGGCAAGAAGTTTGACCTCCCCTCCTACGTCGACCCCGCCACCGGCTTCATCTCATCCAAGTCGAGCCACGGCAAGGAGCTCCGCGCTATGGAGCTGCCCGGACTCTGGAACGGCGCAATGAGCGACTGGAACACCGTATTTGTCGAAGTGCCCATCTCGACATTCAACCCCGTCAAGACTGTCAACGACCTGCTGCGTCCCGCACATCAGAACTAATTTTGAACCCGGAATGTTGAATTTTGAAGAGTCAATACTCTCAAAATTCAACATTTCCATTCAAAGTACCCCCTACCCCCCAAAGACTCCAAATGAGCAAAAGAGATGATATCATAAAAATATGGCAGGAGAGTTTCAACGACTCGCGCGAATACGTAAGCATGTACTTTGAGCGCGTGTATCGCGACGACGAGGCCCTCACCCTCACCGACACGCAGGGAGCCACCGTGAGCAGCCTGTTGCTGCAGCACTTCGACATGTCGCTGCGCGGCGTGGAATGCCCCGTGAGCTACATAGCCGGAGCCGCAACGCGGCGTTCGCAACGCGGCAAGGGCTACATGTCGGAACTCATGCGCACAGCCCTGCGCGCATCGGCCGAGCGTGGCGACATGCTCTGCGCCCTCATTCCTGCCCGCAGCGCGCTCTACTACTTCTACAGCCGCTTCGGATTCTCCACGGTGTTCTTCACCAAGGAGCAACGCTTCACCGCACTGCACTCGTTTCCCGTCGAGGGGGAGTATCACGAGATGGAGCATCCGGCCGCCGATGATGTATGGGAGGCGTTTGACCGCTTCCAGCACGAGCGCGAGTGCTACATACTCCACACCCGCCGTGACCTTGATAACATCCAGGCCGACCTCGAAAGCGACGGGGGCGACTTTGTGGTGATGGCTGTCGACGACGAGGACCGCGGCCCCCGCATCGTGTCGATGGCATGGGCCGTCAAGCGCGATGACCTTCTGCTCGTAACCGATGTGATGGGCGAGAGCGTCGACGCCCGCACCGCCGCACTGCGCGCCCTGCGCAACCGTTATGCCGGGGTACCCTTCCTGCTCTACGGACGCCCCGCCGACACTATGGGCGGACGACTCATGCCGCGCGGCATGGCCCGTGTGGTCAACGCCGGATTGCTCCTTCAGGCTATGGCCGCGACCAACCCCAAATGGGAGTCACGCATACGTGTCGCCGACCCGCTGCTGCCCGAAGTCAACGCCCACACCTATATTATAAAAGGTGGCGAATGTGACATCGACGACAGCTATGCCGGACGCCTCGACCTCGACATACCCATCGACGTGCTCGCCGACATCGCCTTCTCGTCGACCGAAATCGGCGAAGTCATGCGCTTCCCCTCCCTCCGCCCCATGATAAGCCTCATGCTCGACTGACAAAATGAATAATTAAAAATTGAAAATTAAGAATTAAAAATTGCGTGACGGCAATATAATTCTTAATTCTCAATTTTACATTTTAAATTTTAAATTCTCTTCGTTGTGATTATCAACTCCGCCCGATTTGCCATCTCCAACTCCACTTATACACGCTGCCCGGCCGGCGAACGGCACGAATATGCCTTCATAGGCCGAAGCAATGTGGGCAAATCATCGCTCATCAACATGCTCACCGGCCACAGCAAGCTCGCCAAGACCTCATCCACCCCGGGAAAGACACTTCTCATCAACCATTTCCTCGTCAATGACGAATGGTATATCGTCGACCTCCCCGGCTACGGATTTGCCATGCGCGGCAAGCAGCAGCGCGAACAACTCGAGCGTATGATACAGGGCTACATACTCGGGCGCGAGCAGATGACCAACCTCTTCGTGCTCATCGACTCGCGGCACGAGCCTATGAAAATCGACCTCGAGTTCTTCAACTGGCTCGGCGAAAACGGCGTGCCCTTCTCCATCGTGTTCACCAAGCTCGACAAGCTCGGCAACGACGCCGGACGCCGCAACGTGCAGCGTTACTGCAACAAGCTGCTCGAGACCTGGGAAGAACTTCCCCCCGTATTCCTCACATCGAGCGAAGACGGCCGCGGCCGCCAGGAACTCCTCGACTACATCGAGCAGCTCAACCGTCTCCCCCTCTCCCCCACCGAGCCGGAAGAAGACACCCCTCAAGAGTGAACCATAGTAGGCGGGAAGGTGTTTTTATAATATAATTCTTAACACCTCAACTATTATGGAAAAGAAACACGATTACACTTCAGCACAGGCCGAGCAGCAGTTTCCCGGCGCAGATGTAAATAAGGCCGATAAAGATAAAGTCTCGGAGAAGATGGTAAGAGACGAGACCCGCGACCTCAACAACAACCCCCGCAACAACGATTTTGACGAATAAACATTAACGTAACTTTTTTACACCATTCCGCCCCTTCAGGCATCAGCCTGAAGGGGCGGATTTTTTATGGCAGGACTGTAGGAGCGACGGCTGAAGCCGTCGCTCCTACAGTCCTGCATCAAATCACTTTTGACACTTTCGGCTCATATGTCCTTATGTCCCCTTTTCGAGTCATCTAACCACACAAAAAACCGCCTCCGGGTCTTCCCTTTGGGAGGACGGCCCGGAGGCGGTTAATTATTTAGGCGTCATTAATAGTTCCACTGGCAGGCCACCATTCGGAGATTGTTACAAGCGATGGTGCGGAAGTCGGTTATCTGGTTGAAGCGGCAGTTGACGTAAGTAAGAGCCTGGTCAAATGATACATCAAGCATGGTCAGCTGGTTGTTGTTACAGATAAGACGCTGGAGGAAAGTCTGGTTAGAGAGAGTAAGCTGGGTAAGGTCGTTGTAAGAGCAGTCAACATACTGGAGGTTGGGGCAACCTTCTACGCTGAAAGTGGTAAGGTCGTTGTAAGAGCAAACGATGTCAAGAAGAGCGTTGCACTCACGGACGCCGAGCGATACCATGTTGTTGTCAGAGCAGATGAGAGTTGACAGCGAGGGGAGACCTGAGATGAGGAGGTTGGTAATCTCATTGTCGTCCACATTAAGGTTCTGGAGGCCCTCAACACCGGCGAGGGTGAGAGTGGTCAGCTTATTGTAGCCGCAATAGAGGTTCTTCAATCCGGTGCAACCCGACACGTTGAGTGACTCGAGGTGGCAACCCTGGCAGTTGAGAGTCTCGAGGTTGTAAGAGTTCTCGAGGCTGAGCTCTACAAAGAGGTTGTTGGATACGTTCAGTTTCTTAAGAAGGGGCGCGTTGCTGAGGTTGATGTCAGTAAGGCGGTTCTTATAGATTGAGAGAGTCTGCAGGGCAGCACATCCGTCGAGCTGGACTTCAGTGATTTTGTTACGTCCTGCGTTGAGTTCGGTAAGTGCCGGGCAATTAGCCACGCTAAGAGCGGAGAGGTTGTTACGCGACACGTCAACTTTGGTAAGTGCCTTGAAGCCTGCAAGATTAAGAGTGCCGGAAAGCTTCTTGTCTTTCCATTCGATTGCGGTGACGTGACCGTTCTCGACTTTCACACCCTCGATGGATGCTATGGCATTGGGGTCAGCTACCCTGAGTGCGGTAGCATTGGTTCCCTCGGCGGTAGGCTCAGCAAGGAAAGCTTTAAGCTGCTTTGCCTCGTTCTTGTCAAGATTCTGAGCAAATGCGGTCATACTTCCAAGCACAACTGCAATGATTAATAACGCTTTTTTCATAAAACAATAGTTGTTGGTTGTGTTAATTTTTACTTATCTAACACTGACGACCGAAAAAAGGTTTTATGACCGCGCGACTTTGTCGGATGAATTTTAAAAATTTTTACTAAAAACATTGACCGGGCACCGCTACACGTATCTCACGTGGCGATTGCCCGGTCAAAAAAATTTTTTCATGCACGCGCTCCCCTCGGGTGCGCACGCGTATGTCTATATGAACACCTCCGTCAGAAGGGTGCCGGCTCGTCGGCCGACGACGGCATTATGTCGGCCGTGCCGCCCTGAAATGCAGGCACTCCGCCGCCGAGCGGGTCACCGCCGGCCATCGCTCCGCCGTCGGGCGCGTTGAGGCGCGACTCGCGCTGTCCGCTGCCCACCGACACCTCGCCGTCCCAATTCTCAAAACGTGCGTATTTCGACTTGAACCTCATCTTCACGTCATCCACACGACCCGAACGGTGCTTGGCCACGATAAACTCGGCCAGACCGCGTATGTCATTGCCCGCACCGTCCACGCCCGAACGCAGATAATACTCAGGGCGGTGGATGAAGCAGACGATGTCGGCATCCTGCTCGATGGCTCCCGACTCACGGAGGTCACTGAGCTGCGGACGCTTGCCGTCCTTCGAGTCGGCTCCGCGCGACTCCACCGAACGGTTGAGCTGCGACAGGGCCACGATAGGTATGTTAAGCTCCTTGGCCAGCTGCTTGAGCGAGCGCGAAATCATGGACACCTCCTGCTCGCGAGAGCCAAACTTCATGCCCGACGCGTTCATGAGCTGCAGGTAGTCGATGATGATGAACGATACGTTATGCTCCCTGACGAGTCGGCGCGCCTTGGTGCGCAGCTCGAAGATTGAGAGCGATGCGGTGTCGTCGATATACAGCGGCGCGCTGTAGAGGTTCTTGACGCGCGACATCAGCTGGTCCCACTCCATCTGCGAGAGCTGTCCGCTCTTGATTTTCTCACCCTCAATCTCACAGGTGTTCTGGATGAGACGGTTCACGAGCTGGAGGTTGGACATCTCAAGCGAGAAGATGGCCACGGGTATGTTATAGTTGACAGCCATATTCTTGGCCATCGAGAGCACAAACGCAGTCTTGCCCATCGCAGGACGGGCTGCGATGATGATGAGGTCGCTCCTCTGCCATCCCGACGTGAGCTTGTCAAGCTCGTGGAATCCCGACTCCAGACCCGAGAGGCCCGACGCACGGTTGGCCGAAATCTGAATCTGCTCGATGGCCGAGTTGATTACGGGGTCAATCTGCGTCACATCCTTCTTGACGTTGCGCTGCGAGATTTCAAAGAGCTTGCCCTCGGCCTCCTGCAGAAGGTCGTCCACGTCATAACTCTCGTCAAACGCCTGCGCCTCAATCTGCGAGGCGAAGCGTATCAGCTCGCGTGCGAGATACTTCTGCGCCACGATGCGGGCGTGAAACTCCACGTGCGCGCCCGAGGCCACGCGTGATGTCAGCTCGGATATGCGCAACGCTCCGCCCGCACCCTCGAGCTCGCCCTGCAGACGCAGCTTTTCCGTCACGGTGAGCATATCTATGCTCTGCTGGGCCGCGCCGAGGCTCTGGATGGCGGCATAGATTTTCTGATTGCCGGGGTCATAGAACGACTCGGGCTTCAGAATATCGCACACCACCGTGTAGGCGTCCTTCTCGAGCATCAGCGCGCCGAGCACGGCCTCCTCGAGGTCGTTGTCGCGCGGAGGTATGCGCCCGCCGTGGTCAAACTGCGACACATGCTGGGGCTTGGACACACGTCCGTTATAGGAATTATTATATGTATTGTTATCCTGTGGCATCTGGATTGGTTTTGTGATTACAAAGTTACGCGTTTCACCCCACTCTTGAAACTGAGCGGCGCGTTTAATAACAAATTTTAGCAACGTGTCCCTGAGGGCCACCTACTCCGCCGCCCCCTTGCGATAGGCCCCGGGAGTGACTCCGCGCGACGCCTTGAAGCACTTGCCGAAATAATTCATGTCGGAAAATCCGCAGTCCACGGCTATCTCCTTTATGGGTATATTGGTAGTGGACAGGAGGGTCGACGCACGTGTCAGACGTGTCTCGCGGAGAAATTCAGCCGGGGTCACGCCCATCAGGCTCTTCATCTTGCGTGTAAGTCCGCTGCGACTCACGGCCACTGCGGCGGCCATATCGTCGACCGACACCGACGAGTCTGACAGGTGAGCCTCGATATATTCAAGCAACGAGTCCATCAGCTGGCGGTCATCGGGCGAGAGGCGCGACGCACGGTTGTCATCCGCCTGCGGAGCGGCCTCGGGGACAGCCGCCACACTCTCCACATCATGCTGCCTTACATCCTGGGCGGCGGCACGCGACTCGAGCAGGCGCAGATGCTCCTCAAGGGTCTCGCGCTGCAGCTGCTTGATGCGGCGCACGTACATCACCGTCCACGCCACCACGGCTACAACTCCGAGCAACAGCAGAATATATAGAGCCTTTGCCCAACCCGTCTCCCAGAACGTCGGGAGCACGTCGAGCAATACCGACCTGTCATTGTCAAGCCACCGCCCGTAGGTGTCGGTGGAGCGCACGGTCACGGTATAGGTGCCAGGTGCGAGGTCGGCAAATGTCACCGTGCGCGAGCCTTCAAGTTCGGTCCACTCGCCGTCGCCCACCCTGAACGCATAGCGCACCGACGGCGCATCGGTATAGCACAAGGCCGAGAAGCGCAACGTGACATTACGTTCCGACGGGCGGAGCACTATCCTGTCGGTCAGCGGTGTTAGCAGCGAGTCGGGCTGTCCGGCTATTGAGACGGAGGTAAACACTATCGGGAAATGCTCGGTGGGGGTCATGTCGGCATCGAGCGTCACCCTCAGGGCACCGTCGTTCAATCCCACAATCCAGTCGCCGCAGCCGTTCCTCACCGGGCGGGCGTCGCTGAAACTCATCTCCCCGTGCCAGAACGACCGCCCGAACACCTTGGAGACACCCGTCGAGGGGTCAAGCAGATACAGCTCCCTGCCACTTGTGACGAGCAGAGTGTCACCCTCGCCCCACGGCGACACCGACAGGGCCACATCGGGGCTGTAACATCCGCCGGGGTGATAGCTGCGGAACTCCCATCGGTCGCCACCACGGCATGTCAGGGGCGAGGTGACGCGCGCCACACCGCCGCTCTCAGTGGCCACATACAGCCCGCCGTCATCGCCCATGCACACATCCATCGTGGCCACATTGCCCAGCGACGACGCGCGCCCAGGCTCGCTGACATGGAGAGTGAAATGTATGGAGTCGGGCACAAACGGCTCGGGGATATTAAAACTGAGCAGTCCGCCGGTCGTGGCGGCCACTCCGAGAGTGTCACCTATAATCATCAGACGCCTCACTTTGGATGCATCTTCAGGATAACCCTTCAGCTCACCGAGACGCGTGAACCCGGGGCTGACCTCATTGGGGCTGACCACCACATCTATGCCTGTGCCCATCGACGCCAGCCACAGCCGGCCATGCGCGTCGAGCGTCCCGTCATAGTAGGACGTTCCCGACGGTGAAGACGGATTGTCGGCATCATGCTCGAAATGGCTCACCACATATGGCCCGAACTCCCCCTCCGAGGCAAAACGATACAGGCCGTCAGGCTTGGTGCCAAGCCACACGTCGGTATAGGATGTGGGTATAATACTGTAGACCGAAGCTCCAAACCGAGCCTTTCCACGGCTGAAACTGCCGTCGGGCCTTACATAAAAGGTGCGGGTGCTGTCATCCTCCGCCGTGACGGTCAGCATTTCAGCATCGCTCCACGACTGCCACAGCTCACCGCGCATGGCGTTATAATACGAGGTGCGGAGCATCGAACCTGCCCCGATAGACGTATCAATATCATAAGGCGCGGAGCCAAGCGTGAGACAATGCAGCCCTTTCTTGCTGCATAGCCACACATTGCCCTGCGCGTCGGTGGTGCAATAGCGCAATGACTGATTACGCGTGCCAAGGTCGGCCATGACGGTAAAGGGGCCGTCCACGCCGGGCGCGCTCACCACCTCGCCGTCACGGGTGACGAGCCATACCGTGCCCGCATCGTCGCGCCGCGACAGCACGAGCGACTCCGATTTGTAAGGGCCTACCGAACCGAGCTTGCGGTTGCCGGTCGACCGCAGTTTCTTTCCGCTGATGTCATCGGTCATCACAGCCGCATCCTCGGGCGACTGCACGGCCGGGAGCACGATGAATCCCCCGCCGTCAAGAGTGAGCACCACCTCGCCGTCGACAGTGGCGGCTACCGACTTTACTGAAAACTTCCGTCCGACAGCCTCCTCTATGCGCGCATGCGAATCATGAAACGTATATGTGTCCACATCGAGTCTCACCACCCGGCCGTCAATCCTGCACCACAATGCTCCGTGCGGGCCGAGCCTTATGTCACTTACTCGCGACGAATATCGGCGCACATCGTCATTGATGCCGGGGCGGATACATCTGAACTCATTTCCGTCAAATCGGTTCAGGCCGTTCCACGTCGCCACCCACAGCACACCGTTGTCATCCTGCACCACCTGCTTGACAAGATGTTGCGACAGTCCGTCGCGCTCGTCATAGCTGCGCACCGAGCAGTACGGCTCGCCGCCCCTGACCGCAGGGGCGCACAATAATAATATGAAGAGAATTGCAAGAGTTTTTAAGTGACGTGGCATGGCATCAGACACGGATGATTGTGACAAGTGTTTTTCTAAAGCAAAAATAGGTAAAATCCGCCCAACCTGCAAGTTTGAGCTGATTTTACCATTAAATTACCCGATTTCACCATCAATCGCCCCGCATCATGGCTAAATTTGCACAGTCACATCACCATGACTATAACCCGCGCGGTTATATGACAGCCGGAAAACAACTACCATAAATATCATGAAAAAATTACTCACATCACTCATCGCATCAGCCATTGCCCTGTGCCCCTCGCAGGCCGATGCGAAAAAAGTCCACACCATCGGCGACAGCACCATGGCCAACTATGACGAGTCGGCCACCGTCACCCGCGGATGGTGCCAGTATCTCCAGCAGTTCCTCACCGGCATCGAGGTCAACAACCGAGGCAAGAGCGGCTCATCGAGCAAGAGCTTCTACAAGGAGGCCGCATTCTGGACATCCGTAAAGAAGCAGATGGAGCCGGGCGACTATGTGGTGATACAGTTTGCCCACAATGACGAGAAGACCGGCGGCACCGACGGCGACGAGGTCAAGGCCTATTACACCTCAATCGGCGACACCGACAAGGCCAACTCCACCGACTATCGCGGCACCAACCCCTCGACCACCTACAAGGAATATCTCCGCAAGTATGTCAACGAGACCCGCGAGGCCGGATGCACCCCCATACTCGTCGGCCCCATCTGCCGCATGTATTTCTCGGGCAACACCATCCGCCGCAACGGCCGCCACGACCTCGGCGACAATTTCTCGCTCCTGACTTCCAACGGCGTGGTGGAGAAGCAGAGCGTGCCCGCCGGTGACAAGTCGATGGACTACGTATATCAGATGCAGGAGGTGGCCAAGGAGATGGACGTGCCTTTTGTCGACCTCACCACCGGCACCGCCGACCTCTATCTGAGCTATGGCGACAAGGACTGCCACGACATTCTCGGTGACGGCGACGGCTCCACCCACCTGAGCGCGACCGGCGCGGCCCTCATCGCACGCCGCTTCGTACAGCTCTGCCAGACCCAGGGACTCTTCACCGAATACGCCAACCTCACCGGCGACCTTGGCGTTACCCCAGGCGACGGCCACATGGGCCAGGCCTACAAGGGACAGTCGCTCAAAAAGGAGTTTATGGTGACAGGCTTTGACCTCACCCCCGCGACGGGCAATGTCATCGTCTCGGCCACCGAAGGGCTCACCCTCTCGGCCGACGGCAAGGAATGGACATCGACCATCTCGCTCCCCTATGACGGCGGCACACTCATACAGCGTTTCAACGCCTGCGTCACTCTCGCCGATGAGGGGGACTTCACCGGCTCGATTACCGTAAAGGCTGGCGACAAGAGCACCGTGATACCCGTAACCGCCTCAGCCGTAAACCTGGCCGGAGGCACCGAGGCCTCGGTGTACTGGCGTCTCGAAAAGGATGAATCCTACGTGGTGGAAGGCCCTGTCACCGCCATTCCCGAACGTTTTGAAGGGATGTACGTGCAGCGTTACGCCAGCCCCAACGCCAAGACCATATGGCCCGAGTCGACCGGCTTTGACGCCTCGCGCAAGACCCAGCGCACCCTCATCACAGGCGACAACTGGCCCGACGGGGAGATTGACGAGGTGTCGACACGCTACATCGAGTTTGGCGTCACAGCCATGCCCGAGACCACTTTCAACATCGACGAAATCAGCTACTACATGTGCGGTTGCGGAGGCAACGGCATGTGTGTCAAGGTGTACTACTCCACCGACGATGATTTTGCCAACCCCGTCAACATCTACGAGCAGAAGAAAATGCCCGCCAACAATATGCTCGACGGCAAGGTGACACCCGTCATCAAGCTCGAAGGGGGCAAGTCACTGCGTCTGCGCTTCTACCCCTGGTATAACGGAGCCGCCAACGGCAAGACCCTCTGCCTCTCCGACATCAAATTTCACGGCTACGTGACCTCGGCTGACCAGTCGGCCATCATCGACACCCTCGCCGACAGCACCGTCACCGACACCGCCTATTATACCCTACAGGGCATCCGCACCGTCAACCCCTCGGCCGGCACCCTCTACATCGTGCGCGACACCTACAGCAACGGCGAGGTAAAGACCTCAAAGAGAATCTACTGAATCAACTAATACCATAAAACCAATCGACAAGACATGTTAAAGAAAACACTGACCACATGCCTATGTGCGGCCGCATGCGGCCTGGGCCTCGCAGCCCAGGACCCCGTGACGCTCGCATCATGGACATTTGAGACAGGCTACACAGTCACCGCACTTGACGGCGGCAACAGCCTCTACACCCCCAACGGCGGCAGTGCCGAGGACACGGGTTCCGTATGGTACAAAGACGGGACGATAAACATCCTCCCCGAGAGCAGCGCGGGCGACGCTTCGGTCTACGTGCTCAGCTCGTTCAGCGAAAACCGCTACCACCAGCTGTGCGCCGGCTATCAGACACGCGTCTACCGCATCGAAAACAACGTCGAGAACCCATCCACCGACTACACCGACCCCGCCAACCACAAGGCATACTATCAGGTGAGCTTCCCCACTACCGGTTACAAAGGCATCTCGCTGACCTATGCCATCGCCCCCGGCAACAACACCCAGACCCCTGTCGAGGTGGTCGTGTCGACCGACGGCGGCCGGTCATGGATTGATGCGGGAGCCACAACCTCCACGTCAGCCGTATGGTTCCAGTATGCCGACGCAACGGTCGACCTCTCGGTCAACAACAAAGACAACGTGCTGGTGCGACTCCTCCCCACCGCCGGCACCACCAACTGGAACATGCGCAACCTCTCAATCACAGGCACCGAGATGGAGAAGGCCGCGAGTGCCGACAACGAGAACGTGACATTCACTTGGCCTATGGGCACGACCTCACCGGCCACCACTGCCACCGCCTCCAACTCAGCCGTATTCTCGGTCTATGAGATGGCCGTAGGCTCGGGCCTCACCGCGACCCGCGAGGCCACAATCACCGGAGCCGCCACCCAGACCCTCTACAAGCCATCCAACAGCAACTCAGCCGAGTTCAAGGCCGAGGATGCCATCGTATGGACTGTAGTGCCCAAGAAAGGCGTGACATTCCTCCCCACCTCGTTTGCCTTCCAGGCCAGCAAGCATGGTACCGGCGGCGGCAAGCTCGCCCTCGAGATACGTCAGGGCGACAAGACCGTCATGGAGCCTACCCCGCTCAAAGACTACGCCCGCAACGGCACAGGCACAAACTTCACTGATTTTGACGAAAAGATTTCCGCCACAGCCTCATCCGAGCCTCTGACCGTAATCCTCTACGTCTACTCGCTCGCCTCAGGCAAGGAGGTAGGTCTTGCCGACTTCGTGCTTTCAGGCGTGGCCAACGGCGAGGTTGAACCCGTGCCCGTCTACACCCTCTCGCTCATCCAGGGCACCGAGGGCGCAGGTGCGCTCTCATGCTCGCCCGCAGGTGCCGAGTTTGATGAAGGTACCACCCTCACCGTAGCAGCCACCGAGAATTTCGGCTACCACTTCTCATCGTGGACCGACGAGAGCGGCAAGGTGGTATCGACAGCCAACCCCTACACGTTCCCCCTCACCGCCAACACCCGCCTCACCGCCAACTACGAGAAGAACAACGTCTACGCCCTCAACCTCACCATTGACGGCGGTGCCAATGTCAACCAGGTGCTCTACCAGCCCCAGGGCAACGTCGTGGACGGCGTGCACTATTATGAGGAGGGCACCGAGGTGATGCTCACCACCGTTGACAACCGCGTCCTCTCGTTCACCAACTGGGAGGACAATACCACCACCCCCACCCGCGTAATCAAGATGGGCAGCAATATGGACGTGACCGCCACATTCTCGGCTGTCGACTACATCGTAGGCTGGGACTTCTACTTTGACCAGCCCAACTCCGAGCGCGCCGCCGACTTTAAGGACGAGAGCGACAACGCCGGACTCCTCAGCCTCCACAACCCCGAGGGCAAGACCACCACTTGGCTCACCCGAGGCGTCACCAACGGCGACGAGAACGGCAAGTGGGGCGCACGCGTCTGGAAAAACCGCAACGACAACAACTATTTCGAGGTGTCGTTCAAGTCGGAAGGCTACACCAACCTCACCCTCAGCGTCGCCCTCGGCAGCTCATACAACACCTACAACAAGTTCAACATCGAATACACCACCGACGGCGAGAACTACACCCCGTTTGCCGTCTATGACGTAATCAAGGGCTGGTCATCCTACGAGACCCCTCTGCCCGCCGACGCCGCCAACCAAAAGATGGTGAAAATCCGCTTCATGCCCGACAAGGAGTCAGGACTCAACGACGGCAGCACATCTGACTATGACGGCCTCTGCATAGCCGAGCTCTTCATCCTCGCCGACAAGGAGAGTGCCAACGATGACGTTCCCCCCGTGCTCATCGGCTCCATCCCCGCCGACAAGTCGGAGGGCGCATCGGCCACAGGCTCAATCATCCTCACATTTGACGAGAAGGTCAAGCTCGGCACAGGCAACGCCACCCTCAACGGCGAGCCCCTCACCGGCAAGGAGAGCGGCAAGAACATAGTCTACAGCTATGCCGGACTCGACTATAACACCGCCTATACCTTCATCCTCCCCGCCGGAGCCGTCACCGACCGCAACGGCAACAGCTTCGGAGGCACCGAGCTGACATTCACCACTATGGAGCGCACCCAGCCCGAGGCACGCCTCTATGACGTGATTGTGGCTAAGGACGGCTCGGGCGACTTCACCTCTGTACAGGCCGCCATCGACGCCGCACCCGCATCGTGCATCAAGCCCTATCTCATCTTCATCAAGAACGGCAACTACAACGAGCATGTCGATGTGCCCAAGACCAAGCCGTTCCTCCACTTCATCGGCCAGGACCGCGACAAGACAGTGATACTTGACGACAAGCTCTGCGGCGGCGACAACGCCCTCCACGTGAGCGTCGGCGCGACAGTGGTTGTCAACTCCAACGACTGCCTCTTCGAGAACCTCACACTCGAAAACTCCTACGGCCACGAGAAGCAGGCCGGTCCGCAGGCTCTCGCCCTCAACACCACCGGCGACCGCACAGTGTTCAATAACGTGGCCATGCTCTCCTATCAGGACACCTGGATTACCCCCTCGACATCCAACTACCGTGCCTATGTGCGCAACTCGTTCATCGAGGGAGCCGTCGACTTCATCTACAACAGCGGAAACATCTACATCGACAACACCACCCTCTACATCAACCGTGAAAGCGGCGGCTACATCGTAGCACCCTCCCACGCAGCCGACGTCGAATGGGGCTACGTGTTCAACAACTGCACCATCACCGCCCCCGGCGTGCCCTCGCAGACCTCGGTATGGCTCGGCCGCCCCTGGCACAATTCGCCCAAGACCGTGTTCCTCAACACCCGCGCCGAAGTCACCATTCCCGCAACAGGCTGGTATGAGACAATGGGGGGACTCCCCGCTCTTTGGGCCGACTGGAACACCGTCGACGCCGACGGCAACCCTGTAGACCTGTCACAGCGTCGCGACACATATTATAAGACTGTCGACGGCGAGAAGGTCTACGGCAAGGCCAAGAACTTCCTCACCGACGAGGAGGCCGCGCAGTACACCGTCAAGAACGTGCTCTCAGGCTCTGACAACTGGGAGCCGGTCATCAAGACCGAGTCATGCGACGCTCCCGTGGTGACACTTGAGAACGGCGAACTGAGCTGGGATGCCGTGCCCTACGCCATCTGCTACGTCATAACCCGTGGCGACGAGGTAATCGACATCATCAAGGAGACCTCCTACTCGCTCACCGCACTCACCGCCGCCGAGACCGATGACGCATACTGCGTGCAGGCTGTCAACGAGTTTGGCGGACTCAGTGCCAAGGGCATCGCCAACGACGACCAGTCGGGCATCGACAGCATCATCACCGACAGTGCCGACGTGACCGTTGAGATTTATGACGTGCGCGGCATGCGCCACGCCGCCCTCATCCCGGGCGTCAACATCATCAAGCGCACCGACTCAGCCGGCAACGTCAAAGTTGAGAAGGTAGTGGTAAGATAACCAAAGAAACACTCATATTTAATTGGTAGAAAGCGGGAGGTCCCGACGCGCGATGCGCCGGGACCTCTCTGATTTTGCCATACCGTAAAAATCAGCTAACTTTGCAGGAGGTAAACCCTCAACCATTCAAAACCCTACAATGCTGCTATTCCCCAACGCCAAGATTAACCTCGGCCTCGACATACTGCGCAAGCGCGACGACGGATACCACGACATCGAGACCGTCATGGTGCCGGTGCCCTGGCGCGACGTGCTCGAGATAGTGCCCGCGCAGGGCGAATCCACCACCCTGACCGTCACAGGCCGGCATGTGGACTGCCCCACTGAAAAAAATCTGGTCATGAAGGCCTACCGTGCCCTCGAGCGCGAGGTGTCGCTCCCGCCGGTCGACATATATCTGCGCAAGATTGTCCCCGACGGCGCGGGACTCGGCGGAGGCTCGGCCGACGCGGCATTCACCCTCCGCGGCCTCAACGAGCTGTTTGCCCTCGGTTACTCCGACGCAGAGCTGGCCCGCGTGGCCTCGGGACTCGGAGCCGACTGCCCCTTCTTCATCTACAACAGGCCGATGCTCTGCACCGGCACTGGCACCGACATGGAGCCGATTGACCTTGACCTGAGCGGACTGACGATACTCATAGCCAAGCCCCGCGTGAGCGTGCCCACAGCCGCCGCCTACTCGCGCACCACTCCGGCCATCCCCGCCACGCGCATCAGCGACATCATCAGCCGCCCCGTGGCCGACTGGCAGGGCGTGCTCAAGAACGACTTCGAGGCATCGGTGTTCCCCGCCTACCCCGCCATCGCCGAGGTCAAGGAACGCATCGCCCGGCTCGCCCCCCTCTACACCGCCATGTCGGGGTCAGGCGCGTCGGTATTCGGCCTCTTCGCGAGTGACAAATTGTCACCCTCGGCCGCCGAGCTGTTCGCCGACTGTGACACGCTCGTTGCAACGCTCTGACCGACAATATTTTCTCTTGATACAGTGAACGTTATCCCCCGTTCTTTGTTCTACATTTACAGCCGTCCCCCCGTACGCATGTAACTTTTAGTGCCCTCGCGGGGAGTTTGGCAGCATTTTTGCATAGATATTAAGTTAAAAAAATTAGATACACAGTCATGTCCAAAGAATCACATAACAGCAACGCAGGTAAGCCCGAAGAGGAGAAACTTCACCGCGAAGCTCCCGACACCGAGGCCCTTGACGACGTTCAGGAGGCCGCCGAAGAGACCGAGTCGCAGGTCGACGAGGCCAACGACGTAATCAATCAGGAACTGGCCGACATCGACACGCTCAACAAGCAGCTTCTCGACGCTCAGGCCCAGGTGGAGAAGGAGAAGAAGGAATACCTCTTCCTCATGGCCGAGTTTGACAACTTCCGCAAGCGCACCGTCAAGGAGAAGGGCGAGCTTATCAAGAACGCCTCCGAGAATGTGCTCAAGGGTCTGCTCCCCATCGTCGACGACTTCGAGCGCGGCCTTGAGGCAAGCGCGAAGGTCGAGGATGCCGCCGATGTGCGCAAAGGCATGGAGCTTATCTATCAGAAGTTTGTCAAATATCTCGAGCAGAACGGCGTGAAGGCCATCGAATCTACCGGCAAGCCCTTTGACGCTGAGCTGCACGAGGCTATAGCTATGGTCCCCGTCCCCGACGAGACTCAGAAGGGACTGGTGATTGACACCCCCACCAAGGGTTATACTCTCAACGACAAAGTGCTCCGCCACGCCAAAGTGGTAGTAGGCCAGTAAAAACTCACCCCTCATGGCAACTAAACGAGATTATTACGAGGTGCTTGGAGTCGACAGGAACGCCGACGAAAAGACCATCAAGAGTGCCTATCGCAAGAAGGCCATACAGTATCACCCCGACAAGAACCCCGGCGACAAGGAGGCTGAGGAGAAGTTCAAGGAGGCTGCCGAAGCCTACGACGTGCTCTCCAACCCCGAGAAGCGTGCCAAGTATGACCAGTTTGGCCACGACATGGGCCCGCAGGGATTCCCCGGCGGCGGTGGAGGTTTCCATGCCGGAGGATTCTCGATGGAGGACATCTTCTCGCAGTTCGGCGACATCTTCGGCGGAGCGTTCGGCAACATGGGCGGCTTCGAGTCGGCCGGCGGACGCACACGCCGCCGCCAGCGCAAAGGCACCGACCTGCGCATCAAAATCAAGATGACCCTCGCCGAGATAGCCACCGGCGTGACCAAGACCCTCAAAATCCCCACCCTCGTGCCCGACACCCACTGCCACGGCACGGGCGCGAAGGACGGCACGGCATTCCACACCTGCCCCACCTGTAACGGCCAGGGCACGGTGATACGCCAGCAGCAGACCATGTTTGGCATCTCGCAGTCGGCTGTGGAGTGTCCGCAGTGTCACGGCGAAGGCAAAATCATACAGGAGAAGTGCTCCTACTGCAACGGCGAAGGCGTGGTGCGCAAGGAGGAGACCGTATCGTTCTCCATCCCCGCCGGCGTGCAGGACGGCCAGACCCTCACCCTCCGCGGCAAGGGCAACGCCGCACCCCACGGCGGTGCCAACGGCGACCTGCTCATAGTCATCGAGGAGGTCAAGCACCCCGAGCTGATACGCGACGGCAACGACATCGTCTACAACCTCATGCTCGACCTGCCCACCGCCACCCTCGGCGGCTCGGTGGAGGTGCCCACCATCAACGGACGCGCCCGCATGAAGATACCCGCCGGCACACAACCGGGCAAAGTGTTGCGTATGCGCGGCAAGGGCCTCCCCTCGACCGACGGCTACGGCACAGGCGACGAGCTGGTCAACGTGATGGTCTACATCCCCGAAAACCTCAACCAGCAGGAGCGTGACGCCATCGAATCACTCCGAGGCAAGCCCGGCGTGACCCCCGACGAGTCAACCAAAAACCGCATCTTCTCAAAACTCCGCCACATATTTGAATAAGAATATAGAAGGGAACATAAGGACATAAGAGACAAAAGCGACATAAGGAATTATTTTTTTGATAATCAAAAAACATATGTCGCTTTTGTCTCTTATGTCCTTACGTCCCCCTCTCTATACTCTATACTTTCCCCTCTATACTAAAAAGCTCTATACTCTATACTTTAACCTCTATACTATCCCCCCACAAAACAATGAAACCGCTCGAACTCCTTGCCCCCGCACGTAACGCCGACACAGCTATCAGTGCCATACTTGCCGGTGCCGACGCCGTGTATATGGGCGCGTCGAGCCACGGCGCGCGCAAGGAGGCCGCCAACTCCATCGACGACATCAGGCGGGTGGTCGACTTTGCCCACCCCTACAACGCCAAAGTCTATGCCACGGTCAACACCATAATATATGATAGCGAGCTCGCCGGGGTCGAGCGGCTGATTACCGAACTCTACCACGCCGGAGTCGACGCGCTGATAGTGCAGGACATGGGCATACTCCGCATGCCTATCCCACCTATCGAGCTGCATGCAAGCACGCAATGCGACATCCGCACCCCCGAAAAGGCACGGTTTCTCGCCGACGTGGGCTTTACCCGCCTCGTACTCGCCCGCGAACTGTCGCTGAGCGAGATAGAGGAGATACACCGCGCCGTGCCCTCGACCGAACTCGAGGCATTCATCCACGGCGCACTGTGCGTCAGCTACAGCGGCGACTGCCGCGCCAGCTGCATGACCGGCGGACGCAGTGCCAACCGAGGCGAGTGCGCCCAGATATGCCGCCTCCCCTACACCCTCACCGACTCACGGGGCCGCGTACTGGTCGAGGACAAACACCTGCTCTCGCTCCGCGACCTCAACCGCTCCGACTCAATCGGCGCGATGGCCGATGCCGGCATCTGCTCATTCAAAATCGAGGGGCGACTCAAGGAGGAGGGCTACGTGCGTAACACCGTGGCATGGTATTCGCGCATCCTCGACCGCATCGTCAGTGAGAGCGGCGGACGCTATCGCCGCCTGTCGGCCGGACAATCACGTGCGGGCTTCAACCCGTCGCCCGACAAGTCATTCAACCGTGGCTTCACCACCTACTTCCTATCGGGCCGCGCCCCTGCCAAGGGTCTCGCCTCGCTCGACACCCCCAAGGCCACCGGCACCCCCGTCGGCAAGGTCAAGCGTTGCGACGGCAAGACCATCATTGCCGACCTCACCGCACCCCTCGCCAACGGCGACGGACTCGGGTATTTCGACATCACAGGCCGCTTTCAGGGCTTCCGCCTCAACCGCGCCGAGGGCAACCGCCTCTACCCCGCCACACCCCGCGCCATCCCTGCCGGAACCATCCTCTACCGCAACCGCGACAAGGAGTGGGACGACGCCATCACCTCGGCCAAGACCTCGCGCACCATACGCGTCGACATGGTGCTTCGCACCGTGGGCACTGACTGCGTTGTGCTTGAACTGACCGACGAGCGCGGCACCTCGGCCACATACGCCATGACCCTCGACGCACCGCTCACCGAGGCCGTGACTCCGCAGGAATCCCCCCGCCGTCAGATACTCAACAAGCTCGGCGGCACCATTTATCAGGCCGGTAAGATTGTCGACCTCGCGGGTCAGGTATTCATCCCGGCCTCGCGCCTTGCCACGCTGCGCCGCGAGGCTCTTGCGTCATTTGACCGCGCCCACGCCATGACCTACCGCTACGGCCGTCGGCTTGTCGAAAACCGCGATGCGCAATTCCCCCGCACCGCGCTCACCATCCATGACAACGTGGCCAACCGTCTCGCCGAAGAGTTTTACCGCTCGCATGGCGTCACCGACATCACCCCCGCCGTCGAAGTTTCGCGACCCGAAGACGACAGCATGGTCATGACCACGCGCTACTGTCTGCGCCGCGAGCTTGGCCGCTGTCTGCTCACCCCCCAAGGCAAATCATGGCCCGACGGCCCCATGTATCTCACCAACGGAAACATCCGCCTCCGCGTCGAATTTGACTGCACCCGCTGCGGAATGAACCTCTATACAAATTGAAAATTTAAAATTTAAAATGGAAAATTGAGCTTCGCGACATCGAGGCTGACGCACAACGCTATACCCCCCAAAGGCGCACAACGCCATATTCCAAAAATTCGCACAACGCCATATTCCAAAAAGGTACATAAAGACATAAGGGACAAAAGCGACATAAGTTTTTTAAACTTTGATAACCTTTTGAAAGTCATTGATAATCAACGATTGTCAAAAAAAAATAAATCCTTATATCGCTTTTGTCCCTCATGTCTTTATGTCCCTTTTGGGTATATGGAATTGAGCGGCGCGAAGCCCAATTTTAAATTTTAAATTTTCAATTTTAAATTTTCAATTCTTCTCCGTCCATTTCTCCACGAGCTGTGTGTAGTCGGGGGTCAGTTTGAACCGCTCGATTTGTGCGTCAATTGTGTCGGCAAGTCGGCTGCTGTCCTTATTCATAATCCATGACTGGAACTGGCTGAATGAGATGTGGGTGGAGATATGGACGTCGGGAAACTCCGACTGCATCTTCTGAGCCACCTCCTGATTGACCACCGCACGCGGTATGTCGCCCGCATCCACAAGCATCACCAGCTGTTCGGCCGTGTACTCGTGCGAGTCATGGATGTGTATGCTGTCGCCAATCTCGCGCGACAGGTTCTCAAGCCTTTCGACCGACGGCGCGCCCGCCACCACCCACACGCTCTTGCCGGCAAGCCCGAGCGGCGAGGTTATAGTGGTGTCGCGGCTCACGAGCACCATCCTGTCGGTATAGACAGGCACACTGAAACGAAACCGCTCCTTGAGCGAAGCCGTCACGGGGATGTCAGCCACGAGTATGTCATACACGCCTCGGCTGAGCTTGTCGAGCGACTCGCTCACCGATGCCACGGGATAATACTTGAACTTGTCGCCATACATCGCCCCCATGTCGCGCAGCATCTCGTAGTTGAAACCTCCGAGCGTGTCGGCATAGCGGTAGAGCGACATCGGCGAATATGCTATGGCCACATTGATGGTGTCATCACGCCCGCGCTGATACTCGTAGCCCGAGCCTGAGCCTGACGTGTGCATATGTCTGACTGTGACGATAACCCCCACCGCAAGTATAGCGAGGGCTATCAGCATTATGCGGCGCGGGGTGAAAAGACCGGTGTGTTTATCCTCCATATGTCATATATACTTATATACAGTATATATAACACACATCCGAGCCGAATGGTTAGTTAAGGAAGTTGACCGACACGCCCATCAGGAAACGGCGCGGGTTGAGGGGATAGTGAGGTATCGAGAAATAGTCCGACCCTCCGAATACGCCCTGGTTGACATGCGAGAACAGCACGAAAAAGCGCGCCCTCGACAGCTTCATGTTGACGTAGGCATTCATGTAGGGATAATTTCCGCACTCTATCTCCTTCTGATTGTAGAACGTCATCGTCGACGGCTGATAGGCCGGGGCATAGTAGCGCGAATAATAGTCGAGGTCAACGCCCATCTGCACGTCAAGCACCTTGGCCACCTTGAAGCTGAGAAACAGGTTGGAATATATGGCCAGCTGGGGCAGCGGCAGCACATCCTCGTTTGACGACTTCTGATAGGTCACGGTGTTGCGCCAGTTCAGAGCCCTCCACTTGAAATCCTGCTGAAGTCTCACACTCAGCACCTGCACACTTCCGCCGTTCTGCGCCGGCAGACACTGGTCGTTGAAATAAATCATGTTCTGGATATTCTCGACCCCCACATTTATATTCGTCTTGGTCTGGGGCACATCGAGAATGCCGCCGAAACGCAGACGGCGCACCTTGCCGAAATCGTTCTGCCACATGAAATGGTTTGACACGAAATTGTTCATCAGGAACGGGGCTGTCGTGTTGCTGAAATGCCCGTAGCCCTTGAGACTCACGGTGTCGCCGAGCAGTTTGATATGGGTCGACACATTGCCGTCGGCATGAATCTCACCTGCGGCGGGGCCGACGAGGCCGAATTTCACCGTGCCCTCGTAATTGAGCAGCGTGCCCTGACGCTTGGTGAGCTGCGCGCCCACATACACGAGGTTCTGACGGGTCTTATGCGCCATCCTTTCCTCAAACGGATAAGGGGTTAGCCCCTCGGGTCGGTCAGGCCCCGAGATGGGTATAGTGTCCACAGCCTGCTTGTAGGTGCGCATCTCGTGAGTGATAAACGCCGCCAGGCCGGCCTTGGCATACTTGTTGAATCCCTCCAGCAGGGCCACGCCGAGCGTGTTGCGCAGCGAGGTGTAGGAGGTCTGCTCCTCAGTGCCGTTGGCCGAGATGTAATGGTTGGTCCAGAAATCCTCCTCCGAAGGGTTGGTGTTGTAAAACCTGTGGCGGTCATCCTCATATGACATTGTCCAGATGAAGCTCGACACCGGCACATACTCGCGCGCCACAATCGAGTCCTCATACACCGAGTCATACGTCTCCTTCCAGAATCCCACCTTGTAGCGGTGGTTCATATATATCTGCTTGCCTAACAGTCGGCTGCGCGACTCGGTGAGATTCGTGGGTATGTTCTTGGGATTGATTTTCGACATACCGCCCTGCAGCACGGCCGGGTCGAGGATGTAGAGGTCGTCGGTAATGCCGCCGTTCTCCTGGTTGAGAGCGTTGTAGGTGTTGACATAGCCCTGAAACTCATATCGGTCACCCATGTAGGAGCCGAAGAGGTTCCACGAAAACGACTTGGCCGCCTGATTGCTGTACGAGCCTTTCGAGTAGGGATAATCCACCTTCAGGCCTATCTGCCCTTTGGGGCTGAAGTTGCCCGAGAAGAGAAAACGGAAATAATCCTGAGCGATTTCACGTCCGCCGCCCGTGTTGTAACCCACTAACGACATGGGTATGCGGGTGTTATAGAACCGCTGGTCCTTCTCCGAGGGGAGCCAGAAGCGTTTTGCATCCTTGAGGAAGAACGGGCTTATAGGCTCCTGCTCCATGAATATCATGTTTTTTCCGGCCGAGGCCTGATTGCCCGTGGTGGCAAACGCCGACGACATGGCCGAGGGCACGGCGGTGAGGTAATAATTATAGAGAAGGGTGTCAATCGTGGCGGTGTAGTGCAGTCCGAGCGGCTGGAGTATGCCCCAGGCATAGCTCGGCTCAACCTCCGGGTCGACAGCTCGCGCCTGGCGGATGCCGAGGACTGACAGTATGACGGCGATAAATATCGGTAATCTCAGTTTCATAGGTGCAAATTTAACACAATTCGACCGTACCACAACTATAAATATACATAAAATATAGCTGCATGGAGTGGTAAAATCAAGGCACAAAAAAATTATCCGTCATCCCGACGAATAATCTTCTTACCTTAAATCTAATACCATGAAAAACTGATGCAAAGGTAGGCACTCTTTCGTTCATGGCAAATTTTTATGCTAAAAAACATCATTGCATTAGTATTATTTAACACTTCAAGCCTTGTAAGCTAAAATTTATTTATGAAAATGTAGGAAATATGCTAAAAATTCCTTACATTTGCAAAAATTTTACAACGCACACCGTGAGGCTCTGCACCGGCAACCCTCACAATCCATTGTACAGTTTCACTCATCTCCACAGCACAAAAATACACAATATGAAATCACATAACTGCATATACATACTCACCATCCTCACGATGGTAGCCGCGTGGGTGGCCACCGGATGTGCCGGCGCGCCCTCCGAGCAGCCCATCGTGACCGTGAGCATCGAGCCTCAGCGTTACATCCTCGAGCAGATTACCGGCGACCGCGTGCAGGTGCGCAGTCTGCTCACCGAGGGTGCCAACCCAGAGACCTACGACCCCTCGGTGACCCACATGCACAATCTCGGCAACTCGCTCGGCTACCTGCGCATGGGCAACATCGGATTTGAGGTCGCACTCATCGACAAAATCCGCGAGGCCAACCCCGACCTGAAGATATTCGACACATCGGCCGGAGTGGTGCCCATCACCGGCACCCACTCCCACGGCGACGGACACGAGCACGAGACCGTAGACCCCCACACATGGACATCCGTCAAGAATGTCAAGGTCATCGCCTCCAACATGCTCGAGGCGATGGAGATAATCGACCCCTCCAACAGCAGCTACTACCGCCGCAACTACGAGACCTTTGCCACACGGCTCGACTCCATCGACTCGCTCATCACCGTGCGCCTCGCCCCGGTCAAGGGCGCATCGTTTATGGTGTGGCACCCCTCACTCAGCTATTTCGCACGCGACTACGGCCTCAACCAGATAGTCGTGGGCAACGCCGACCACAAGGAAAGCTCCATTGCCGACCTGCGCGGTGCCATCGACGACGCCCGCAGCCACGGAGCCGGCATATTCTTTTTCCAGAAAGACTTCGACAGCCGTCAGGTGTCGGCCATCAACGCCGAGCTTGAGGCATGCGAGGTGAGCATCAACCCACTCACCTATCAGTGGGAGGACGAGATTATAAAGATTGCCGACTCCATAGCATCGAAAGCGGTCGCCCCGCATGACGGTCAGGACAAGACCGAGTGACACCACGGCTCAACACGTTATCCCCCATGACACCCGAGACCATCATATCACTCCGTGACATCAACCAGAGCTGGGACCGCCGCACCGTGCTCAGCGACATCAACTTTGATGTCAACCGTGGCGACTTCATCGCCATCACCGGCCCCAACGGCGGCGGCAAGACCACACTCCTGCGCATCATCCTGCGACTCCTGCGCCCCACCTCGGGCACAGTGACCTATCTGCGCGACGGACAGCCCACCAACAACCTCTCGGTCGGCTACCTGCCGCAGAAAAATATGATTGACTCGCGCTTTCCCATCACCGTCGAGGAGGTTGTGGCCTCGGGCCTGATAGGGGGCAAGACCGACAAATCCACCGCCGCCGAGCTTACCCGCGAGACCGTCCGCCTCATGGGTCTCGAAGAGCATGCCGCCAAGAGCATCGGCTCTCTCTCGGGCGGACAGCTGCAGCGCGCCCTCCTGGGCCGCGCCATCATCTCGCGCCCCCGCCTGCTCGTGCTCGACGAGCCTCTGAGCTATGTCGACAAGCAGTTTGAGCACTACATCTACGACCTCGTGGCCGAACTCTCCCATACCACCACCATCCTGCTCGTCTCGCACGAGATGTCTACCATCGCCGGCATGGCCAACCGCCACCTCATCATCGACCACACCCTGCACGAATGCCACTCGCAACACCATCTCGTGCACTACGACTGCGACTGCGATTAAGAGAGCGTATTAATAATAAAACCGCCCTGCCGACCGTTCTGATAAATGAACGTAAGTCATAAGATATATAAAGACAAAAGCCACATAAGAAACATATGTTTTTTATCATAGAATAGCACTTGATTATCAGAAGAATATATTTCTTATGTTTCTTTTGAAACTTTTGTCCTTATGTATCCCGTCCTTATTATAACGCAGTTTCTAATTACCTGATAATATATTCACAATCATCACACATTTCTCCATGAAAAAGACCACACTCCTGGCGGCACTCCTCGCCTTAGGCACACTCACATCCGAGGCCAAGGTGCGTCCGTCAGCCATGATTGGCGACAACATGGTGCTCCAGCAGCTCAGCAACGCCCGCCTGTGGGGCACAGCCGACCCCGGCTCAAACATCAAAGTGACCACATCGTGGGACGGCAAGACCTACTCCACATCAGCCGACCGTTGCGGCGACTGGAGCATAGCCGTGGCAACACCCGCCGCATCGTTCACCCCCCAGACCATCACCATCACCGACGGCGACCCCATCACCATCAGCAACGTGCTCATCGGCGAGGTATGGCTCGCATCGGGCCAGTCCAACATGCAGATGCCGCTCAAGGGATTTCCCGGCTGCTGCCTCAAGAACGGCTACAAAGAGATAGCCGGCTCGCGCGAATGGGCCGACAAGGTGCGTTTCTTCACCGTACCCCTCACCCAGAGCTACACCCCCCTCGACACCGTCAACGCCTCATGGGCAGTCCCCTCGCCCGAGACCGCGCCTGAATTCAGCGCAGTGGCCTGGCATTATGCCAAGCAGATGTCTGACGTGCTCAACCTCCCCGTGGGCATTGTGAGCGCGGCCTACGGCGGCGCGAAGGTCGAGAGCTGGACACCGCGCGACATACTCGAGACCTACTCCGACGTGTCGCTCGACCCCAAGGACATCGAAAAGGAGACCCACTACCTGCGTCCCCTTCTGATGTACAACGCCATGTTCAACCCCGTCAAGCCCTACACCTACAAGGGCATAATCTGGTATCAGGGCTGTTCAAACGTAGGCCAACATGACACCTATGCCGACCGTCTCGCCCGCATGATTACCCGCTGGCGCGACGACATCGGCCTCGGCGACATCCCCTTCTACGCTGTCGAGATTGCCCCCTATGAGTACAACGACCCGAGCAACCAGGGCGCGCCCGAGGCTGCACCCCTGTTGCGCGAAGCCCAGTGGAAAGCCGTCAGCATGGTGCCCAACGCCGACATGATATGCATCAACGACCTCGTCGAGCCTTACGAGCGTTACAACATCCATCCCGCCGACAAGGAGTCGGTAGGACGCCGCCTGTGCGACCTCGCGCTCAACAAGACCTACGGCAAGAAGCAGTTCCTCGCCGGCAGCCCCCGCTACAAGAGCCATCGCATCGAGGGCAACAAGGTGTGGGTAGCCATCGACTCGCCCAATGACGGTGTGTGCCGCAACTATGACGTGATAGGGTTTGAGGTGGCCGGAGCCGACAAGGTCTTCTACCCCGCCGACGACGTCACATTCCACTGGCAGACCAACGAGATGGTCGTGTCGAGCAAGAAAGTTCCTCAGCCCGTAGCCGTGCGCTACTGCTTCCGCGACTTCCTCCCCGGCACCCTCTACGGCGGCAACTACCTCCCCATGATACCTTTCAGAACTGATAATTTTTAGTGAGGAATACTCATCTAAAGAAAGATACATAAGGACATAAGAGACACAAGCGACATAAGTTTTTATCATTTAGCACCACATCAGATGCTGAAAATAAAAAACTTATGTCGCTTGTGTCTCTTATGTCCTTATGTACCCTTCTAACAAACGCAATTAGAAAGAAAACTGGCACATGGCACCCACTCGGCGGGCCCAGGCGTGGTCACCGTCAAAGTTCTGACGTCGGCCGAAGTTAGCCTCCGCGCCCACGGTGATACGCGGGGTGATATTGTAGAACACGTTTGCCGCGCCATAGAGTCCGTACTTGTAACCGTCAGCCGCGCGCGGGGCCGAGGTCATGTTACGCGCCTGGCCGAATGTCACCGAAGCCGACACCTTATGCGAGAAATGGTAGCCGAGACCGAGGAAATAGCTCCACGAAGGCACCGTGCGCAGACGGCCCGGAGAGTCAAGATTCTCAACGAGGTCATACTGCCCCATCAGGAAATCCCCCCCGACATTGGAGTAAGAGCGGCCGATATTTCCGATGGCATAGACGGTCAGCGGGCTGACGGGATTGAACACCGTCGAGAGCTGCAGGCCGTAGCCCATAGGCGAATGGTTAGTGCCGTTGACAAGGTCGCGGTAAGGGAGCACTCGCGTGATGGCCGACAGGCGCACATGCTGGTCCTTAGCCCACTGATACTGCACCATAGCGGCAAAGTTGGGGACAGTCGCCGAGCGTCCGGCCACGGTTGTGCCGTCGCTCTGAATGGTCATCTCGGGAGTCTCGACCGAGGCCGCCAGCGTCACGCCCGACTTGAACTGGTGCATCCATCTCACAAGCAGGGCCGAGAAATCCATGCTCATGGTCGACCCGTTGGCATCTACCGTCGGAGCAATGGCCGAACCGTCAGAGAATGTCGATGTGGCATAGCCCACAGTCCAGTCATTGATTGTGGCATAAGCCTTTGACAGCTTGAAGTCGCGCCCCTGATAGCCGTTAAACTTGGCCTGGATATACAGCTGATATGACCCAATGCGGCTGTTGCGCCCCAGCACGCGCAGAAACAGCGACGTGCCCGACGGCGTGGTGCCGAAATGATTGCGGTTGAGCGGAGTGTCGCCCATCGGCACATTATACGGCGTGAACGACGCCCCCGGCATCGAGTTGCCCGGGTCATAGTAAGCGCGCATCCTCACTACGCCGCCCACGCCCATCGCCATATTGGCGTCATGGCTCATGAACAGGAAGTAAGGGGCGGCAGGGTCCTGATAGTTGCGGAACTGGTCGATATAGAAATTCTCGATAAGCGAGCGTATAGAGTCCGACGATGGCTTCTGAGCCTCGTTGCCGCCGATTATCATCACATGATGGTCGGCCACGAGTGAATCCTGAGCCTCCTGCCTGACGGTAGGCGATGCCGCTGACACACTAAGGGCGGCTGCACCCAGGGTCAATCCTAATAAACGACGTGAGATAGTGTCCATAATGTAAGGAATTTTGTGAGTTCGCTGTGTAGTTGATGCGAGTTATTGATAAGACTTGTTATGAATTGATAACAACTGCGGATTAAAAAATGTTGGGCAATATTTAAAAATTGAAAAATTTTGATGAATTTCATGTAACAAATCGCCCCTTCCCACGTCTACATAATAGAATGGACCGCAAAGAGTTTGAATCGATAGCCCCCGCGATAAGGGACGGCATCGTCAGAATGGTGCGACGTCTCGCTCCCGGCAGCGAGGCATCCGGCCTGCCTGAGGATGTGGCCCAGGACACCCTCCTGCGCCTGTGGACCCGCCGCGACAGCCTCGACTCCTACCGCAGCGTCGAGGCCCTGGCTATGGTAATGGCCCGCAACAGGGCCGTCGACATTCTGCGCGCCGAGCACCCCGACCGGCACATGAGTCTCGACGGCTTCGACTCCCCCGACTCCGGCCCCTCGCCCCACGAGTCGCTCGAGGCCGACGAGGCCGACAGCACCCTGCGCAACATCCTCGCCTCGCTCCCCTCGTCGCAACAGGCCCTCATACGGATGCGCCACATCGAGGGAATGGAAATCGGCGAGATAGCCGCGGCCACAGGCTCGTCGGAAAACTCCATACGTGTAGCCCTCTCCCGCACCCGACGGCACATCAAAGAACTCTTCTCTCAACAAGACGCATGAACGAAAATGAACACTATCAACGACAATAACTACAACGAATGGGTCGAGCGATTCCTTGACGCCGAGACCACGCTGGAGCAGGAGCGCGAACTCTACGCCTACTTCTCCCGCCCCGACCTCCCCGCCGAGGCCGAGCGATACCGCCGCATGTTTGGATGGTATGACTCCCTCGCCCCCTCATCCGCGCCTGCCGCTACCACCACCCCGGCCCAAACTCCGACAGCCACTGCCCCCTCATCATCCCCCCTGCGCATTCTCCCTCTCCGCCCCTGGCAGTGGGCCGGCATCGCCGCCGCTGTCGCACTCCTCGTCACTGTCGGCATCAACCTGCGCCACACATCGTCTGACCTCGGCCATATCGGCGACGACGGCTACATCTACTCGGGCTACATCATGCGTGACGGCAAGAAAATCACCGACCCCACGCTCATCTCGGCCGAGTTTGACCGCGTGGACCGCGACATCGCCGGACATCTCGCCGCAATGGACAGCCACATCGACTCATACAGCGAACAGGCTCACAAAGAGATAGCCGCATCGTTTGACATCGACGACCCCGAGATACGCGAGCTCGTATGGTCGGCACTGGAATTATAGCCGCCCCGCCCGCCCGACAATTCACAGCCAATAACTCCACCACACCACCCCTTCAGCATCATGAATCACAATATCCGCCCCATCATCCTGTCACTGCTGGTCATCCTCATGCTCCCGGCGATAGCCCGTGCCCAAAGCTCACTTGAAAAGATAACGCAGACGGTCGAGGATAACCCCAAATGCGAGACATCAATCTACCGCGAAAAGCGCGACCCCGAGACCCGCAAGGTCATCTCGTCAGAGCTTGTCGTCTACCTCTCTGACGAAAAGTTAGTCAACCGCATCATCGAGGCTTTCAGAAAAGAGCGTCATAATGCCATATCCTACAGCGTTGACAACTCCACCGGCCGACAGGGCACACGCTTCTATCAGATTGAGTTTGAGAGCAAGAAGGGTGAATGGTCATCCTACTCCATAATCTACTACGAATACCACAAGAAATGGATTTACTCGGTAAAGACCTCGATTTACGGCAATCCCGAGAATCAGACCCGCACAAAAAACAGGACCAAAAGCAGGGGCAGAAAGCTACAAAGCTCATGCACCGAGCGCGAGCCTGACTACATCTACCCCAACGGAGACGGCAGCTACACCAAAATCTATTACCCACATGATGACGATGCCGACGACAACACATCCGACGGCAACGACACCCCCCTGAACACCCGCTGGATGCTCGTCTCATCCGACTGACCGTCCAAAATTCCGAAAAGGTACATAAGAACATAAGAGACAAAAGCGACATAAGTCTTTGAATAAGTGAATTTTTAATTTTAAATTCTTAATTTTAAAAGACTTATGTCGCTTTTGTCTCTTATGTCCTTATGTCCCCTTTTCGGGGTCGGTATCCTTTATTTCACAGCTATCTTCCTGCTTTTCCCGTTGACACTGACGATGTAAAGGCCCGATGCGAGAGGCATCTGCACGCCGCCGTCACACTGCGCGGCATAATACACACGCCCGTCCACACCGGCTATCACGACCTTTGCGCCTTCCAATCCGGCCACGCACAGCACACCGGCCGACGCCGTGACATTCCAATCGCCGTCAGCCGCAACGTCGGCAATGCCTGTGGTGGTCTCGAAATACTCGCCTAAGTGCGACACCGCACCCTTGTTGCCACCCTCACCTTTATATATATGGCTGTGCGTGGGCAGACCCACGAAGTCGGCGGTCTGCTTGTAAGGGTCATTATTGGGATTCGAGTCGCAGAACAGGAAACCGTTGAGCTTGGCCACATTGGAGGGGAAAGTGTATTTCCAGGTCGTGTCGTCGACCTGCTCCATAGCCACGCCCGGCCATGTGGTCGCGGGACTGCTCCAATAATGGATATTCACGCTCGGCCAGCGGGTTATCGAATTGTCATAATACACCGTCAGATTATCTAAATCAGGGTCGGTAGGCTCGTCAGGCCCTACGGGGTCAACCGGCTCAATCGGGTCGAGTGCATCGGCATAGATTACGGCAATGCCGCTGTCGCCCACATTTCCGCTGATTTTGTCGGCAGTCACGGTAAATTTTCCGCCCGACACACGGTCAGTGTACTCTCCGGCGGGGCAATACTGTCCGCCGTTGGCCAGCGACACATATCCGCCGCCACCCTTCTTCACGATTACCGCACCGCCATCCTTGCGGGTCACCGATGCCGCGTCGCCACCGTTATAGTAATAGTCAGGACGGCCCGCCATCACGTTGCGGAACTTATTGACCTCGGCCACCGGCTTGGAAGCGAAATTCATGCTGCCCTTCGCGCCGATTTTGATGCCGCTGAAGTCTGTTGCGCCCGGTCGCGAAAAGTAGAGCGCGGCCGCACTCATTCGGCACGCCACGATGGCATACGCACGGTCTACCGTGGCCTGGCTCACCCATTTTGACGCACCGTCATTGTTGGCATACGTGTCATGGCTTTCACCCCAATACACCACCTTGTCGTCAGCCAGCGTGCCCGCGGCCCAGCCGCCGTAACTTGCCGGCACACCGTCGTTTTTACGCGCGCCGTTACCGTAATTGTCATCGGTCACCGACATATAGCTTGTATATTCCTTCATGTGTGCGGTATTGCCCTCCCCGCCGGGACCGTCAAGAATCTCGCCGTAGTGATACATGTCGGGCACCGAAGTCACCGTAGCCCAGAATCCGCAATCCTCCGAGGGCAGGGCTATATGCTTGGCAGCATCCCAGCGTATTCCCTTCACGCCGTAGCTCTTCAGCTCCTCCACATAAGCCTTGGCGCGCTCGGCCACCTCGACATTCTCCGAATCCACATCGGGGTATCCGTCACCGCCGCCGAGCTGATTGTGCGTAATCTCGTAACGGTTGCCGTAATTGTTTATGCTGCCGTTCCAGCGCAGGCGGTTATTGGCGTTCCACCACGGGTCATGATAGAGCGTATGGTCGCCCGCACCGTGGCCGTCGACGTGGTTGGCTACAACATCGACAATGATTTTTATACCGTAACCCTCGGCCTCGTCACACAGCTCACGCAGCTCGGCGGCATCGCCCAGCCCCGAGGCTATGAACCTGAAATCATAAGGGCGGTAGGCATCGGCCCACACCGTGCCGACACTCACGTTGCGCTGTAGCGGCGACAGTTGCACCGCGCCGAATCCGGCCTCGGCGATGGTCTTTAGTTCGGCCCTGACATCCGACATCTTCCAGTTGAAACAGTGCAGGATGTTACCCTCCTGGATACCGTCGGGCAGACCGTAGGGGCCCGCTGCATACATTGCGGGCACGGCAAGACACGACATCAGCATGACGCTGAAAATCTTTCTTTTCATCTTAGTGATAATGATTAATTAGTAAGTATGATAAAAAAACACTTGATACCGTACAATCGGTATCGTCTCTACATTAATATAAACTGATATGATGTGTCTCCCCCGGGGTCAGATTTGATAAAGTTCTGCAAATATAGTATCATTTTTCATATGTTCCAAATTATTCACGCGGTAGTTTTAATCCCTCCCGCCCGGCATCGGTTTTTACAATAAGTGGCGCATGCCGCTTACAATTTCCCCGGCAAATGGGCAAGAAATATTATATGTTTCACAACATTGTTTATGGAACGTTTTATTAAACACGCGCAAAAAATCGGCTCATTCTTTGTTTTTATCAACAAAAACCTCTAAATTCGTGAATTTAAAAAACGGAGGTGCCGCCATGACGCCCCCACACTCTTCTCAAACCTCTTCTCAAACCTATCACCGAATCAATCATCTATTCTACCCGGAATCTAACTATAAATTCATATATATCAATGAGCTATCTAAAATTTGATAAGAACCTCATGATTAACCTGGAGCAGTCCTTGCCAAAGGAGATGCTCCGCACCAATCAGTCAGGTGCCTATCACTGCACGACGATAGTTGACTGCAACACCCGCAAGCAGCACGGCTTGCTCGTGGTGCCCGTGCCCGAGCTGGGCAATTCGTGGCATGTGATGCTGTCGTCGCTCGATGAGACCGTGTATCAGCACGGCGCGCCGTTCAACCTGGGGCTCCACCGCTACAGCGGAGGCGTCATGAGCCCTAACGGCCACAAGTACATCCGCGAGTTTGACTGCGAGAGCGTGCCCCGCACCACCTATCGTGTGGGCGGCGTAATCCTCACCAAGGAAAAAATCTTCATCTCCAACGAAAACCGCATCCTCATCCGCTACACCCTCGTCGAGGCTCACTCGGCCACCACTCTGCGCTTCCGCCCCGTGCTCGCCTTCCGTGACGCCAACGAGCTGTGCATCGCCAACGACGTAATCAACACCGAGATACCCGAGATTGACAACGGTGTCTCGGCTTGTCTTTATCAGGGCTATCCGAGACTGTTCATGCAGTTCTCCCACAAGCCCACCTGGACCTACGACCCGCACTGGTACAACGGATTCGAGTATGTCAAGGACCTCGAGCGCGGCGTGCCCTACACCGAGGACCTCTGGGTGCCCGGCTACTTCGACGTGCCCATCAAGAAGGGCGAGAGCATCATCTTCTCGGCCGGACTCAGCGAGGTGTCGCCCCGCTCGCTCGCCAAGATGTATGAGAAGGAGATTGCCCACCGCACATGCCGCACCTCGTTCTTCAACTGTCTGAAGAACGCCGTCAAGCAGTGCTATCTCCGCGACGGCGATAACATGTACCTCCTCTCGGGCTATCCCTGGGGCAAGGTAATCGCACGCAACACCTTCATGGCACTCCCCGGAGCCACCATCGCCATCAACCACCGCGAAGACTTCGAGCGCATCGCCGCCACGGCACTCACATCGCTGCGCGCCTTCATGAAGACCGGCAATCTCGACCGGCGCATCCTCGGCATCGACCTCCCCGACATCCCCCTGTGGGCCATATGGTCGCTCCAGCAGTATGCCAAGGCATATTCACGCGAGGAGACAGCCGAAAAATATCTCGGCGACATCCGCGCCATCCTCGACTTCATCCTCGCCGGCAAGCACCCCTATCTCAAGGTCGACGCCGAGACAGGCATGGTCGGCACCAACGGCTCCGACAAACCGATGTCGTGGATGAACGCCTCGCTCGGCGGACGCCCCATCGTGCCCCGCTCGGGCTATCTCGTTGAGTTCAACGCGCTGTGGTACAACGCCCTCGTCTTCGCCACACGCCTCACCACCGGCGACGTCCAGGCCAAATACCAGGCTGCCGCCGACAAGATGGCCAAACCGTTTGTCGACACCTTCCTCAACGACTACGGCTATCTCTACGACTACGTCAACGGCACCTATGCCGACCCCTCCGTGCGCCCCAACATGGCCATCGCCATCGGTCTCGACTACTCGCCGCTCGACCGCCGTCAGCGCAAGCGCGTGCTCGACATCGTCACACGCGAGCTCCTCACCCCCAAGGGTCTGCGCACACTCTCGCCCAAGAGCTTCGGCTATCGCCCCAACTACCTCGGCTCGCCCGAGGACCGCGAGATGGCCCTCCACAACGGCCCCGCACGCCCCTGGCTCATGGGATTCTACTCCGACGCCTATCTCAAGGTGTTCGGCATGAGCGGCGTGAGCTACGTTGACCGCATGCTCATCGGCTTTGAGGACGAGATGACCCAGGGCTGCATCGGCTCGCTCTCTCAGCTCTACGACGCCAATCCCCCCTACGTGGGCCGCGGTGCCATCAGCCACGTCACCAATGTGGCCGAAGTGCTGCGCACGCTCACTACACTCAAGAAATTCATAATGGACTAACCCCCTTCTCACACCCATGAAAGCTTTAATGTTCGGGTGGGAATTCCCACCTCACATCCTCGGCGGTCTCGGCACCGCCAGCTACGGTCTCACTAAGGGTATGTGGGAGTGTGGCGACATGGACATTACCTTTGTCATACCTAAACCCTTCGGCGACGAAGAACGCCACTTCGCCAACATCATAGGCATGTCACAGGTGCCCGTGTGCTGGCGCGACGTGTCACGCGAATACGTTCAGGACCGCATCGGCAACGTCATGGACCCCGACCTCTACTTCCGTCTGCGTGACCATATCTATGCCGACTTCAACTACATGCGCACCAACGACTTGGGCTGCATCGAGTTCTCTGGCCGCTATCCCGAGAATCTCGTCGAGGAAATCAACAACTACTCGATATGCGCCGGAGTCATCGCACGCACCGTCGACTTTGACATAATCCACTCACACGACTGGCTCACCTATCCCGCAGGCATCCACGCCAAGCAGGTGTCGGGCAAGCCGCTCGTGATTCACGTCCACGCCACCGAGTTTGACCGCTCGCGCGGCAAACCCAACCCCACCGTCTACGGCATCGAGAAGGACGGCATGAACAACGCCGACCACATCATGTGTGTCAGCAACCTCACCCGCGACACCGTAATCCACAACTACGGCATCGACCCCTCCAAGGTGACCACCGTGCACAACGCCGTGACCCCGCTCACCCCCGAGCAGCTCAACGTGCCCGAGCACAAGTCGAAGGACAAGGTCGTGACCTTCCTCGGACGCATCACCATGCAGAAAGGCCCCGAATACTTCGTCGAGGCCGCAGCCAAGGTGCTAAAGAACAACCCCAACGTGCGTTTCGTCATGGCCGGTAGCGGCGACATGATGGACAAGATGATACTCCTCGCCGCCGAGCGCGGCATCTCTGACCGCTTCCACTTCCCCGGATTCCAGAAGGGCAACCAGGTCTACGAGATGCTCAAGGCGTCTGACGTCTACATCATGCCCTCGGTGTCAGAGCCGTTCGGCATCTCGCCCCTCGAGGCCATGCAGATGGGAGTGCCCTCCATCATCTCCAAGCAGAGCGGATGTGCCGAGATTCTCACCAACGTCATCAAGACCGACTACTGGGACATCGACGCTATGGCCGACGCCATCAACTCAATCGTCACCTATCCCGCCATGTACAACCAGCTGCGCGAGGACGGACTGGCCGAGGTCAACCAGATTACCTGGGACAAGGCCGGACGCAAGGTCATCGACATCTACAACAAAGTGCTCGGCAGGAGCTAAACATTAACCCACACACAATCATTAACCCCCACTCAGCCCCCTACAGGGCTAAAACATACACTAAGAGATATGAAAGCAATCTGCTTCTACTTTCAGATTCACCAGCCGTTCCGTCTGAAAAGATACCGTTTCTTCGACATAGGCAACGACCACTATTATTATGATGACTTCGCCAACGACGACATCATCACCCGCATAGCCGAGCGCAGCTACATCCCCGCTGCCCAGAGCCTCCTCAAGATGATTGAGGAATCCAAGGGAGCCTTCAAGTGTGCCATCTCCATCACCGGCACCGCCCTCGAGCAGTTCGAGCAGTACGTGCCCGAATTCATCGACCTCCTCAAGAAGCTCTCCGACACAGGCTGTGTCGAATTCCTCGCCGAGACCTATGCCCACTCGCTCGCATCGCTCGCCGACCCCGACGAGTTTGCCAACCAGGTCAAGGTGCACGACGAGAAAATCAAGGAACTCTTCGGCCAGTCGCCCAAAGTGCTCCGCAACACCGAGCTTATCTACTGCGACGACCTCGCACCCCAGATTCTCGAGATGGGCTACAAGGGCGTGATTACCGAAGGTGCCAAGCACATCCTCGGATGGAAGTCACCCAACTATGTCTACTCCGCAGCATCAGCCCCCAAGCTCAAGATACTGCTCAAGAACGACAAGTTCTCTGACGACATCTCTGACCGCTTCTCCAACACCTCGTGGGACGAGTATCCCCTCACCGCCGACAAGTACATCAACTGGATTGCATCCACTCCCGCCGAGGAGCAGATTATCAACCTGTTCATGAACCTCGAAGTGTTCGGCGACTTCCAGCCCCGCGAGACCGGCATCTTCCAGTTCCTCGAGGCACTCCCCCGCTTCGCCGCCGAGAAGGGCATCGAGTTCTGGACCCCGACAACAGCCGTTAGCAAGCTCAAGGCCGTCGACATCCTCCCCGTGCTTCACCCCATCAGCTGGGCCGACGAGGCCCGCGACACCTCGGCATGGCTCGGCAACAAGCTCCAGAACGAGGCCTTCAACAAGCTCTATAGCGTCAGCGAGCGCGTGCGCCTCTGCGAGGACCGCCGCCTCAAGCAGGACTGGTACTACCTCCAGGCCGCCGACCACTTCTTCTACATGTCCACCAAGAACATGCATGACGGCTCGGTACACTCCCAGTTCTCACCCTACGATACCCCCTTCGAGGCATTCACCAACTACATGAACGTCCTTGCCGACTTCATCGTGCGCGTCGAGGAGCAGTATCCCATGAGCATCGACAACGAAGAGCTCTCATCACTCCTAACCACCATCCGCAACCAGGAGCGCGAGATTGAGACCCTCAACAAGGAGGCCGAATCGATGCGCAAGAACATCGAGCACTTCAACGAAGAGCACCTCCTCCGCGAGCAGCAGGAGGCCGAAAAGAAAGCCGAAAAGAAAGCCGAAAAGAAGCCCGCACGCAAGTGTGCCCCCAAGGCCAAGAAGGAGTCAGCCCCCAAGGCCGAGAAGAAAGCTCCCGCAAAAAAGTCAGCCAAGAAAGAGGTGAAGGCCGAGGCTCCCGCACCCGAAGCCACTCCCGAAGCATAACGTCAATTTCACCCAAGTGACTCAGCTACAGACCTAAGACTGCCGGGACACATCCGCCGGCGGCTCCGACCCGATTTCCGGGCCTATCCCCCACGGATTTCATCCTCAACAGTTTTTAGAGTATGTTTACTTTTGGCTTATGTTAAAAGTAAACTTACTCTAAGAGTCACTTAAATACAATAACGGGCCTGTCGCTAACGTTAACCCATAGTGACAGGCCCGTTATTTCATTTATTACGGCTTATGCGGCCCGCCCGTCCCCATCACATATGCGCCCGACAGTTGACTACATAACCCGACAGTTTGACCATTACAACCGCCTCATGTTTGGCGGACGGTTGCCGCGCATACCTGTGAGGCTCACCGAGGCGCGCACCTATCTCGGGCAATGCGTATCGCGCATAGTCACCGACACCGACGGACTGAGACGGCACACCGACTTCGAGCTGCGCATCAGCACACGCCTCGACCTCGCGCAGGCCACGGTAGACGACACCCTCATCCACGAGATGATTCACTACTTCATCCACTACAACGGACTGTCCGACACCTCGGCCCACGGCCCCATATTCCGCTCCATCATGCAGAGCATCAACACCGTCCACGGCCGCCATCTCACAATCTCCCACAAATCCACCCCCGACGAGCACACCGGCATCACCCCCCGCCGCACCTGGCACGTCATCGCCATCCTCCACCTCCGCACCACCCCCTCACGCCCCGGCGGTAACCATACATCGACATCCACTGGCTCGGGTATATCGGCAACCACCGGCAGCAACTCGGGAACGATTGGCGTCAAAGTCCTGCCGCGGACAGTCGAAAAAGTCATCATGTACCATCGGCGCGTAAGCACCGCCCCGCAGGTCGAGCGGGTAGACCTCTACCTGCACGACGACCCCTACTTTGACCGCTACCCCACCTCGGCCGCGCTCCGCTACCATCTCGCCGACGCCGCCGACATCCTCCCCCGTCTCGCCTCAGCCCGCCCCCTCACCATCACCGGCACCACCCTCACCTACGCAAAATGAAACGATTCACCACATCCGACACAGCAATCCTCATCCTCGGACTCCTCACAGCCGTCGCATTCTACATCCTCTCATGCAACACACCGCTTTACGTTGATGACTACTTCTTCGACTTCTTCGCCGCGCCTGACAACCTCAAGAACCTCCCCGGCTACGAGCCGTTCTCATTCTACACCGACCACTTTGCCGGAGTGTCACGCTTCATCCCCCATCTTGCCGTAGCCTCATTCACGGTGCTCACGGGCAAATGGCTCTTCAACATACTCTCCACCCTCGGCTACATCCTGCTATGCTGGCTCATAGCCCGCACCGTCAGCGACGACCGCACGCGCCGCCTTCCCCTCATGGCCATCTCCGCCGCCCTGCTGTGGTTTGTCATCCCCGGCTTCTTCCAGGCCGTCATGTGGATGAGCGGAGCATGCAACTACCTGCTTGTAGCCATCATCGTGCTCGTCTACTACCGCCTCTTCACCTCGGCCAATCAGAAGTCGGTGCGATGGTGGGCAGGCCCCCTGTGGTTTCTCCTCGGCTTCATCACCGGCTGGACCAACGAAGGCTTCATCGTCGGACTCGCAGCCGGCTGCACCCTCTACCTCCTGCTCAACCGCCACGAATTCCGCGGACGCAGAGTCTTTCTCTACGGCGGCCTCCTGTGCGGAGCCATCCCCCTCTGCCTCTCCCCCCTCAACATCAGCCGGTTCATCGAAGGCCATAGCGAACCCTTCAGCATCATGGGCACACTCATAACCATAGCCCAGTCAGTCATCGCCCTCACCGACATCCGCATCACCTTCCTTCTCCTCGCCCTCGTCATCATCCTATGCCTCTTCTTCCGCAACTCACTGAGGGGGGGGACAGTAGCCCGCTTCACCCGTCAAAACATCATCCTCATCACCGCCCTCCTCACCTCCCTCGCCTTCCTCATCCTGAGCCGTCACACAAGTGCCAACTCACGTTTCCCTATGGAGTTCTACTCCCTCATGCTCGTCATGTCAATTATAGCCAATGTAAATATTCGGTACATAAGTTTTACCGGGATTACAGCTGCGGCATTACAAGTCGTGGGCATTGCAATTATTATTCCTAAAGCCATTGAGAATAATCGTAGCTATCTCGACATGCAGAATCAGATTGAAGCCGGTAAAAGCATCATAACGCCCGAAAACACGAAGCTGTCAGAATACGAATCCCGATTTATAATTCCTGTCAGCAAGGCCGTGTATCCCAACCTGATTGATGCCGCAAACCAAGTTATGAGTTATTACAATGCAAATCCACAGGCCGTAATAATACCATCCGACATTGCATCGGACTATTCCAATGTGCCCGATTGGACACGAATATACCTGCCGGACTGGGGCATGAGCTGGATAAAACTTCCTAACGAAGACGTCGACATCCAACAAGTCACATTCCTACTCTCCCTCCTCGACAAGTCAACCCTCCCCATCTGGCAACGCCCCTTCACGCGTTTCTTCGCAAGCATGTCCATTGACAGCCTCGACACAAACTCTTACGACATAATCACACTCCCGTACGCCGACAACCGCCTCACCTCCGAGCGATGGCTCGTAGTCTACGACAACACCGCCATCGCCCACCGCGTCCACAACCTCAAACTTTCAATCTTGTAGCGTCATCCCGTTTTTTAACCTATGCACACTGCAGATTATATACCCGATTAATACCAACATAGCAGGTATAGCCGGCAAAGTAAGTCTATCCCAACCATCCTGTCCTCCTGCAATACCAGTCAAAACTCCTCCTGAAAACACCAACCAACAAAGAAATGCCATAGGTATATCTACTCTTCTTTTAACGAATCCTGAAAGTATCAGAATACTCGACGCAAAGAATATCAAATATACAACCCACATTCTTGGAGTAAATTTATCAAGCACCCCGAACTCCATATTAAAGAAAATCGGAGAAGTAGCCGCATCCATGAATCGTTTCATTACTAACACTGCCATTTCATCACGTCTATCAGCCATTAAAGCATTTACCTCGTGCCCCATTCTTGCTTCTCCATACTTATCGAGCATTTTATAAAGACGGTTCCATATAATATCAAAATTCGTCTCTTTTGACTCCATAAACTCTTTGAGTTCAACACGAAGACTGTCACTACCTGCATACTCACTGTCAGGTGGTGTCATCTCAGCAATAAAGAAGAAATTATTATGAGTGGTAACAGTTGATATCGAAAATACATTATATCGATGCTTCATCTCTGCCATATACAAGGTCACGAAACCTGTACATATAATGCCACCAGCAATGGCGCACCAAGCTAAACGCCTATATTTAGTGTAGTTTATAAACATAATACATAATGCAAATAATACCACAGCCAATACTATATATACAAATATAGGACGTAAAAATATCAATAAGAAAACCAATAACACTGAGGCCAGCATATACTTAACACTGTTATCCTGAAAAGCCTTGACCATACAGTACATAAAAAATGTAACACCTGACACAGCCAACGATTCTGTCAATATGACATTATTACTCAACGTTATGCCAGGCCATAATGAGTAAAATACTGTGAGCCATAGCGAAACTGCATTATCACCAACCACTCTCTTGCATAGTTGTCCAAATGCTATAACCGACACCATAAAAATAGCCCATTGGACTACCGCTATCACGACCCATGACATCTCCATATCCCTGAACGGCAGGTGACATAAAGCCAAGAATATCGGATACACTGGGGTCCTAAATTCATTAATGGAACCCTGCAAAATACAATCTATCGCACCATAGTATGACCATGTATCCTGGAATTTTGGATATGTGACACATGTCATTTCTACAAGCATTTCTGCTATACATAATAATATTATCAAAATGTAAGCAGGCTTATTCAGTTTCATCCCTGTAAATCGCTTTTTTATCAATTTAGCTTTAGTAGATGACAAAAAATGAATTTTGTCGGTTATATTGTTGATTTTTAATTA
>CAJUCI010000008.1 GCA_910584825.1 uncultured Duncaniella sp.
CACAAAGATACGTAAAAATTTCGATATAAACTAATTTTCAACATCTACTTAAGTCATGAAAGTTTTAGGTAAGAAAATCAACATCGGTTGGCTCTTGGTGTTAGTGAGCCTCCTCGTGATGAGCGTTGCGGGTCTGCGGGCCGACGCTCAGGATGGGCAGTTTGACCTGCCGGGCGACCATCTATGGGCCAATGTGGCGTGGATGATTACTGCCACAATCTTTGTGCTGATGATGACGCCGGGACTGTCATTTTTCTACGGCGGTATGGTCAGGAAGAAGAATGTCATCTCCACGATGTTGCAGAGTTTTATTGTGATGGGGTTTGTCAGTGTGATATGGGTAGTGTTCGGTTTCGGCCTGGCGTTCGGTGACGATATTGCGCATGTCATAGGCGACCCTACCGATTTTTTCCTTATGAAGAATGTGGGTGTAAAGAATGTCACTGACCCGTCAAGCGAGATGTCGCAGATTGGTCTTGTCACCACTACTATACCGCTGGCTCTCTTCGCGCTGTTTCAGATGAAGTTTGCCATCATCACACCCTCGCTCATGACAGGCGCATTTGCCGAGAGGGTGCATTTCTCGGGCTATCTACTGTTCATGATACTGTGGACGGTCGTTGTTTACTGTCCGCTTGCGCATTGCACCTGGCATCCCGAGGGGCTGTTCGGCATGATGCATGTGCATGACTTTGCCGGTGGCATTGTGGTACACGCCGCCTCGGGCATAGCCGCGCTTGCAGGTGCGATGTTTCTCGGCAAGCGTCGCGATGCGGGGGGTGACAACAAGCCGGCCAATGTGCCTTTCGTGCTGCTCGGCGCGGCTCTGCTTTGGCTGGGATGGTTTGGCTTTAACGGCGGCTCGTCGCTTGCAGCCGACGGCATAGCTATCTCGGCGTTTCTCAACACCAACACTGCTGCCGCCGTGGCGATGGTAGGCTGGATTACACTCGATGCCCTCCGCGGCCGCAAGCCGTCGGCAATGGGTGCGGCCATCGGTGCTGTGGTTGGTCTCGTGGCCATCACCCCCTGCGCCGGATGGGTGACCACGGGCGAGAGTATCTTCATAGCGTTCTTTATCACGGTGTGCTGCAATATGGCTGTGTCGTGGAAAAGCTATAGCCGTGTGCTCGACGATGCGCTCGATGTGTTCCCCACTCACGGTCTGGGCGGTATCATCGGCACGGTGCTTACCGGCATCTTTGCTTACGATTATTTTGCGGCGTCTGACCCTGAGATGATTTCGCGCGGTGAGTTCTTCCTCAACCACCTGATAGTATTAGGTATGGTATTTGTCTATACTTTTGCCATGAGCTATGCGCTCTACTGGCTTACTGACAAGATGATACCTATGCGCGTGAGCCGCTGGAACGAGCGTGTGGGCCTGGATGCCTCGCAGCATAATGAGGAGTATGAGACGGGCGCGTCGCTCGAGCTTCCAACCGAGGCCGACTGGTTTAAAGGCGTGGAAGAAAACTGAGAACAATTAGCAATTAGTAATTAGCAATTAGTAATTCTCAGTAAACTGAGCGGCTAAAGCCGGTTAAGCAATCAGTAATTTTGGGCGGGCCGAATGGCAAGCCGGTTAAGAAATTAGTAATTTGAATTTATACTTATAATATGCAAATCCCCCACAATCAACCCCGTGGACTTTATGAGCCGCGCTACGAGCATGATGCTTGCGGCGTGGGTCTTCTCGTCAATGTTAAAGGTATCAAGAGCCACCGTCTGGTGGAGCAGGGCCTGCAGGTGCTCGAGCATATGGTGCACCGCGGTGCCGAGGGTGCCGACCCGAAGACCGGCGACGGTGCCGGTATAATGGTGCAGGTGCCCCATGAGTTCATACTTCTGCAGGGCATCCCGGTGCCCGAGAAGGGACGCTATGGCACCGGCCTTGTGTTCATGCCCAAGGATGAGGAGTCACAGCAGATGATTCTCGACGTGATAGAGCGCGAGGCTCTGCACCTCGGCCTCAAGCTTATGGCTGTGCGTGACGTGCCTACCAACAACGAGCAGCTCGGCTCGGTGGCACGCTCGGCCGAGCCTGCCATCAAGCAGATTTTCGTGTCGGATGAAGAGACCGACGAGCCGATAGAGATACGTCTCTACCTGCTGCGCAAGGCTGTGGAGAAGAAGATTGCCGCTTCGACCGAGATTGCCGGCAATGAGGAGTTTTACATAGTGTCGCTCTCGTCGCGCATCATCGTGTACAAGGGTATGCTCTCGAGTCTGCAGCTGCGCTATTATTATCCTGACTTAATGAATCCGCGTTTCACCACGGCGATGGCTTTGGTGCATTCGCGATTCTCGACCAATACGTTCCCCACATGGTCGCTGGCCCAGCCGTTCCGCATGCTCGGACACAACGGCGAAATCAATACCATCCAGGGCAACCGCCTGTGGATGAAGGCCCGCGAGGCTGTGCTCAAGGCCGCCCCGTTTGACGGCCATGACGTGACGCCCATCGTGCAGCCGGGTATGAGCGACTCGGCCTCGCTCGACAATGTGCTCGAGTATTTCGTCATGGCCGGTATGAGTCTGCCTCACGCCCTGGCCATGCTCGTGCCGGAATCGTTCAACGACAAGAATCCTATTTCGCCCGAGCTGAAGGCGTTCTACGAGTATCATTCCATCCTCATGGAGGCGTGGGACGGCCCGGCGGCACTCCTGTTCAGCGACGGACGCTATGCCGGAGGTATGCTCGACCGCAACGGTCTGCGCCCGGCCCGCTATCTCATCACCAATAATGACACGGTGGTGCTTGCGTCAGAGACCGGTGTACTGCCCTTTGACCCGTCGGAAATCCGCGAGAAAGGGCGTCTGCGTCCCGGCAAGATGATGATGGTGGACATGCAGGAGGGGAAGATTTATCATGACGACGAACTCAAGGAGCATCTGGCCTCGCAGTTCCCTTATCGTGACTGGCTGTCGCGCAACCGTATCAGCCTCGACAATATCACCTCGGGACGCAAGGTGCCCAATTCGGTGGAGGATTTCGCAAGGCTCAAGCGCGCGTTCTTCTACAACCGCGAGGAGGTCGAGAAGATAATGACTCCGATGGCTGTCGATGCCAAGGAGCCGGTCAACTCGATGGGCAAGGACACGCCTATAGCGGTGCTCTCCGAGCAGCCACAACTGATGTATAACTATTTCCGCCAGCATTTCGCCCAGGTGACCAATCCCCCGATTGACCCGCTGCGCGAGGAGCTTGTGATGAGCCTCGACAGCTATATCGGAGCCGTGAAGCTCTCGCTCATGGAACTGTCGCCCGAGCTGTGCAAGATGGTGCTGCTGAAACGACCCATCATCACCAATCGCGAGCTTGACCTGCTGTGCAACCTCCGCTACAAGGGCTTCAACACTCGCAAACTCGCTATGACATTCCCCGTCAGCGAAGGTGCTGAGGGTATGGCCAAGGGGATAGAACGCTTGTGCGAGGATGCCGAAAGGGCCGTTGACGAGGGGTGCAACTATGTTATCCTATCCGACCGTGGCGTGGATGCCGACAATGCGCCGATACCCGCCCTGCTTGCAACTTCGGCCGTGCACCATCACCTTATCGACAAGAAAAAGCGTGTGCAGACCGCACTCGTGATAGAGACTGCCGACGCACGCGAGGTGATGCACTTCGCCCTGCTCGTGGGCTACGGAGCATCGGCCATCAATCCATATCTCGCATTTGCCGTGCTTGACGACCTGGTGCAGCGCAAGGAGATACAGCTTGACTTCACCACGGCTTGCCACAACTTCATCAAGGCGGTGGACAAGGGGCTGCTCAAGGTGATGTCAAAGATGGGCATATCCACGCTCACCTCCTACAAGGGTGCGCAACTCTTCGAGGCCATCGGCCTGTCGGACGCGCTGTGCCGCAAATATTTCGGCGACACGGTGAGCAAGGTAGGCGGCATAGGTCTCGAGGCCATGACCAAGGATATACTCACGGCACATGCCGAGGCTTACGGCGACGAGTTCAATACAGCCGCGCCCCTGCCGTTTATCGGCCAGTATTCATTCCGCAAGGATGGCGAGGAGCATGCCTGGAATCCCGAGACCATCGCCACGCTCCAGCTGGCTACACGCCTCGGGTCATACAAGAAATTCAAGGAGTACACCGCGCTTGTCGACAACAAGCCCGCGCCCATATTCATCCGCGACTTCCTCGAGTTCCGCCCCGGCACACCTATCCCTCTTGACGAGGTTGAGCCGGAGGAGAATATCATGCGCCGGTTTGTGACGGGTGCGATGTCGTTCGGCTCCATCAGCCGCGAGGCCCACGAGGCAATGGCCATAGCCATGAATGCCATCGGGGCGCGCTCCAACACGGGCGAGGGTGGCGAGGATGCGGCCCGATTCGCCCCGAGAGCTGACGGCTCGTCGGCCCGCTCGGCAATCAAGCAGGTGGCCTCGGGACGTTTCGGCGTCACAGCCGAGTATCTGGTCAATGCCGATGAGATTCAGATTAAGATAGCCCAGGGTGCCAAGCCGGGCGAGGGGGGACAGCTGCCGGGATTCAAGGTGGACAAGATTATCGCCAAGACCCGCCACTCCATACCCGGTCTTACACTCATTTCTCCTCCCCCTCACCATGATATATATTCAATCGAAGACCTTGCCCAGCTCATATTCGACCTCAAGAATGTCAATCCCGAGGCCAAGGTGAGTGTCAAGCTCGTGTCGGAGAGCGGAGTGGGCACTATAGCCGCCGGTGTGGCCAAGGCCAAGAGCGACCTCATCACCATCAGCGGCAGTGACGGCGGCACGGGTGCGTCGCCCGCAAGCTCGATACGCTATGCCGGAGTGCCTGTGGAAATCGGACTTGCCGAGACCCAGCAGACCCTCGTAATCAACAATCTGCGCGGTCAGGTCAAGCTCCAGGCCGACGGTCAGCTCAAGACGGGCCGCGATGTGCTCATCATGGCCATGCTCGGCGCGGAGGAGTACGGATTTGCCACCAGCGCGCTCATCGTGCTCGGCTGTGTGATGATGCGCAAGTGCCATATGAACACCTGCCCCGTGGGCGTGGCCACTCAGAACGAGGAGCTGCGCAAGCGTTTCGTGGGCCGTTCGGAATATGTCATCAACTTCTTCCGCTTCCTTGCCCGCGACATCCGCGAAACGATGGCACAGCTGGGTGTGCGCAAGCTCGACGATGTGATAGGACGCACCGACATGCTACAGGTCAACGAGGAGATGCGCCGCACCATCGCGCCGGGTCTCGACCTGAGCCGTCTGCTCTACGTGCCCGCCGAGGCCGGATGCAATGCCATAATCAACACCACCGTACAGCACCACGAGATAGAGCATGTGCTCGACCGCGAGATTATTTCACGCTCGTTCCCCGCCATCACCTCGGGCATGCCCGTCGAGCTGGAGTTCCCCATCTGCAACACCGACCGCTCGGTCGGCGCGATGCTGTCGGGCCTCGTGGCCAAGAAGTATGGCGAGGCCGGACTGCCTGACGACACTATCCGCTGCACCTTCAAGGGTTCGGCGGGCCAGAGCTTCGGCGCGTTCCTCGCCCACGGCGTATCGTTCCGACTCGAGGGGGATGCCAACGACTATGTGGGCAAGGCACTCTCGGGCGGCAAGATTGTGATAGTGCCCCCGGCCGGTTCGTCATTCGCCCCCGAGAATAATATCATCGCGGGCAATACGCTGCTCTACGGTGCCACATCGGGCGAGATTTATATCAACGGACGTGTTGGCGAGCGTTTCTGCGTGCGCAACTCGGGCGCGACTGCCGTTGTGGAGGGAGTGGGCGACCACTGTTGCGAGTACATGACAGGCGGACGCACTGTGGTGCTCGGCCCGACAGGCCGCAACTTTGCCGCCGGTATGAGTGGCGGTATAGCCTACGTATGGAATCCGCAGGGCGACTTCGACTACTTCTGCAACATGGAGCTTGTGGAGCTTTCGCTCATAGAGGATGTGGCTGACAACCGCGAGCTGCACCGCCTCATCTCGGCCCACTTCAAGCACACCCGCTCGCCATTGGCGGCCCGTATGCTTGACGACTGGGACATGTATGTGGGCCAGTTCCTAAAGGTAATCCCCATCGAGTATAAAAAGGTACTCGAGGCCGAGAAGGAGGCAGCCCGCAAGGCTAAGTCGGTAAAGTCAGAGACAGTGTTATCATAAGTGACCCTTATAAATCACAAGAGTTGCTTAATCAAAAAACTCACTAAAATAAGAATCATGGGAAACCCCAAAGCATTCCTTAATATATCGCGCAAGGAGGGTGGCTATCGCCCGAAGGATGAGCGCGTGAATGATTATAACGAGGTGGAGGTGAGGCTTAACGCCGTGGAGCGTCGCGAGCAGGCATCGCGCTGCATGGAGTGTGGCGTGCCCTTCTGCCACTGGAGCTGTCCGCTGGGCAACCGTCAACCCGAATGGCAGGACCGCCTGTACAAAGATGACATCGAAGGAGCCTATACGCTCCTGACGATGACCGATGATTTTCCTGAATTCACAGGCCGCGTGTGTCCCGCGCTGTGTGAGAAGGGGTGTGTGCTCAACAAGCAGCATCAGGCTGTGACCGTGCGTGAGAACGAGCTTGCCATCGTGGAGAGAGCGTTTGCCGAAGGGCGTGTCAAGCCACAGCCGCCCAAGCGTCGCACCGGCAAGACAGTTGCGGTAATCGGCTCCGGCCCTGCCGGACTCGCGTGTGCCAACCAGCTCAACCGTCGCGGACATACGGTGACGGTGTTTGAGAAAAACGAGGCCCCCGGCGGACTGCTCCGTTTCGGCATCCCCGATTTCAAGCTCGACAAGGGTGTTATTGACCGGCGCATAGCCCTGATGGAGGCCGAGGGGATAGAGTTCAGATGCGGCGTAAAGGTGGGGGTCGATGTCAAGGCCGCCGACCTGCTGAAGGAGTATGACGCCGTGTGCCTGGCTATGGGTGCCGAGGTGCCGCGTGACCTCAAGGTGGAGGGGCGCGAGCTGAAAGGGGTGCATTTCGCACTCGAGCTGCTTCAGCAGCAGAACCGCGTAAACGCAGGAAAGAAGATAGCCGAAAAAGACCGCATAACGGCCAAGGGAAAGAATGTGCTCGTGATAGGCGGCGGCGACACCGGCAGTGACTGTGTCGGCACCTCACACCGTCAGGGCGCACTCTCGGTGACGCAGATTGAGATTATGCCCAAGCCCCCGGTGGGCGACAATCCCGACACCCCCTGGCCCTACTGGCCCGTGGTGCTCAAGACATCGAGCAGTCACGAGGAGGGGTGTGACCGCCGCTGGCTGCTCGACACGCGCCGTTTCGTGGCCGATGACAAGGGGCATGTCAAGGAGGTTGAGGTCGAGGAGGTGGAGTGGGAGAAAGACCCCGACACAGGCCGAATGAACCTCATCCACACCGGGCGCAAGTCGGTAATCAAGGCCGAGCTGGTGCTTCTCGCGATGGGTTTCACCAATCCTGTAGCCGAGGGGCTGCTTGACGACCTCGGCGTGGAGAAGGATGCGCGAGGCAACGTGAAGGTCGACCCCGCCACCCGCGCCACAAGCGTTGGCAAGGTGTTTGCCGCAGGCGATGTGGCCTCGGGCGCGTCGCTCGTGGTGCGCTGCATAGCCGCAGGGCGCGATGCCGCCAAGGGAATTGACGGATTTCTGAAATGAATTTCAACCATTAATTGCATTCGATTGTTAAAATTTTAGTACTTTTGGCATAGAAAACTCACGATGTTCAACTTCTAAAACAAGATAATCATTATGCAGATTCAACGTATCCAGTCAGTTTACATCTTCCTGGCGATTGTGGCGATGGCAGTATTTCTCATCGTGCCTTACGGCGAAGTGGTGTTTCTCAACGAGAATCCCGTGGTGACCGAGCCTCTTTACACGATGGCTGAGTATGGCATACTCATCCCGGTGGCTGCTGTAATCATCCTGCTTCTCACTGACCTCTTCCTCTTCCGCAACATGCCGCTTCAGCGCACGGTGCTGGTGATTAGTTTGATGATTACCCTCGCGGTGATAATCACGGTGTGCTTTGCGCTCTTCAAGGAGGCCCGTGCCGAGGGTATGGACGCTCATTTCAGCGTGTGGGATATACTCCTGCCCGTGGCCGCTCTCTTTGAGCTGCTCGGCATCAAGGGCATCATGCACGACATCAAGCTGCTCAACTCCTACAACCGCCTGAGATAAATACTCAGACATAATTCAAGAAATAGACAAAAGGACATAAGATACAAAAGCGGCATAAGCTTTTGTATCTTATGTTGTTTTGTCCCTTTCTTGGATAATTTCACAGCTTCATTTTTTGTGGGGAGGATGGCATAATATCCTGTGGCAGTGATAAAATGTAATGAAAAATAAATTTTTCTTGAAAAAATACTTGATTTTGTTGGTGGAATATGGCAAAATGCTTACCTTTGCGGAGTATTAAGGTCAAATAATCTATTTCTAACGGCAAAATTGGACAAAATGACAACAACTGCCAAAGATAGAGAGGTGACTGCGGTCACAGCATCGTGCCCCGAGGTGATACACTTCACCAAGATGCACGGAATCGGCAACGACTACATCTATATCAACTGTATGGAGTCGACGCCCGAACGGCTCCCGGAACTGGCCCGGGAGATGAGCGACCGCCACATGGGTGTAGGAGGCGACGGCATCGTACTCATCTGCCCCTCGGATGTCGCCGACTTCAGGATGAGGATGTTTAACAACGACGGGTCGGAAGCCCGCATGTGTGGCAACGCCTCCAGATGTATCGCCCGCTATCTCCACGACCACAATCTCACTCGCAACAACCCCATAAGCCTTGAAACCCTCTCGGGTATCAAGGTTTTGTCGCTTAATATGGAGGGTGATGAAGTGGTGTCGGTGACGGTGGATATGGGGGAGCCGTCGCTTGAGAAGGAGGCAATCCCGGTGATAGCCCATGAGGACAGGGTGGTGGAGAAGTGTGTCGACACCCCCTACGGACGGGTCAGCGTGACAGCCGTATCTATGGGCAATCCGCATGGCGTGATATTCGTAGACAGTATTCCCGACATACCCTTTGACGCGCTCGGGCCATATATGGAACGGCACGGGATGTGGCCTGACCGTGCCAATATAGAGTTTGCCCAGGTGATTGACCCGCACACCATCAGGATGCGAGTATGGGAGCGCGGAACGGGTGAGACCCTCGCGTGCGGCACAGGGGCATGTGCCACGGCTGTGGCTGCGGCTCTCACAAAGCGCACCGGCCGTAAGGTGACACTCTGCCTCCGTGGCGGCGACCTGCAGATAGAGTGGGCTGACAATGGCCATGTGCTCATGACAGGCCCGGCCACCGAAGTGTTTCAGGGCACATATCACCGGCAGGGGTAACAGTTTCAGATATACAGGTACAATACATAAAAAAGATAATGTTTAAGGTAAACGATAATTTCACGAAACTGCCCTCGTCATACCTTTTCAGCGAGGTTGCACGCAGGGTCAGAGCCTATACTGAGGCGCACCCCGAGGCCGAGGTGATACGCATGGGCATAGGTGACGTCACGCGTCCGCTCTGCCCGGCTGTCATCGACGCTCTCCACAGGGCGGTCGATGACGAGGCGCGTGGCGAGACGTTTCACGGCTACGGGCCTGAGCAGGGCTACGGATTTCTCATAAGCAAAATCGTTGAGTACGATTACCGTCGCCACGGTATAAATGTGGCTGAGGATGAAGTGTTTGTGAGCGATGGGGCCAAGAGTGACACAGGCAATATCGGCGACATCCTCTCGAGGGCCAACCGCATTGCTGTCACCGACCCTGTCTATCCCGTGTATGTCGACACCAACGTCATGGCCGGGCGTGCGGGCGAGCTTCAGCCTGACGGAAGATGGAGCAATATTGAGTATCTTCCTTGCACGGCTGAAAATGGTTTTGTACCTTTGTTCCCGACTGGCGAGCCTGATGTCATATATCTTTGTTATCCCAACAATCCCACAGGCACCACGCTCACCCGCAACGAGCTGAAAGGATGGGTGGACTATTGCCGCAAACATGGTTCACTCCTGCTTTTCGATGCCGCATATGAGGCATTTATACGCGAGGATGACGTGCCACACTCCATCTATGAGATTGAGGGTGCGCGTGAGGTGAGCATAGAGTTCCGCAGTTACTCCAAGACGGCCGGGTTTACCGGCATACGTTTGGGCTACACCGTAGTGCCCAAGGAGCTGAAAGGGCGTGACGCCGAGGGCAACCTCGTGGCTCTCAATCCGCTGTGGCGCAGGAGGCAGACCACCAAGTTTAACGGTGCGAGCTATCTGACTCAGCGCGGGGCCGAGGCCCTCTACAGCGAGGAGGGGCAGCGTCAGGTCAGGGAGACTATCGACTATTACCTGGCCAATGCCGCCGTGATGCGCAAGGGGCTGAGCGAGGCCGGATACGAGTGTGTGGGCGGAGTCAATTCACCCTATGTGTGGGTTAAGACTCCCAAGGGCATGACGTCGTGGGAATCCTTTGACCGTCTGCTCGAGGATTATCACATCGTCGGTACCCCCGGCAGCGGTTTCGGCCCGTCGGGCGAGGGATATTTCCGTCTCACGGCGTTCAATACCCTCGAAAACACAGTCAAGGCCATGAGCCGCCTGAAGAAATAAAGAAAGAAAAAATAAAGCTATTCATACATTTCAATTAACCAAACTTACGTCTTTATGTCAAGTTTAAGATTCAAAGTCGTTGAAGAGGCTTTCAACCGTAAGCCGGTAGCCGTAGAGATTCCCAAGGAGCGTCCGCAGGCTTATTATGCCAGCAAGGTGTTTAACCGCGCCAAGATGTTTGAGTATCTTCCCCTGGCCACTTACAATGCGCTCATCAACGCTATTGACAACAAGGAGCCGCTCTCGCGCAGCATTGCCGACAGCGTAGCCGAGGGTATGAAACAGTGGGCCATCGACAATGGCGCACGCCACTACACTCACTGGTTCCAGCCCCTCACCGAGACCACAGCCGAGAAGCATGACGGATTTGTCGAGCATGACGGCAAGGGTGGCATGGTCGAGGAGTTTTCCGGCAAGCTGCTTGTCCAGCAGGAGCCTGACGCATCGAGCTTCCCCAACGGAGGCATACGCAACACGTTCGAGGCCCGCGGTTACTCGGCATGGGACATCTCGTCGCCTGCATTCATCATCGACAACACCCTGTGTATCCCCACCATCTTCATCTCATACACGGGTGAGTCGCTTGACTATAAGACACCGCTTCTGCGCGCCCTCTCGGCTGTCGACAAGGCCGGTACAGCCGTGGCACGCTATTTTGACCCCAACGTCAAGCATGTAATCTCCAACCTGGGCTGGGAGCAGGAGTATTTCCTTGTAGACGAGGCCCTCTACTCGGCCCGTCCCGACCTCGTGCTCACTGGCCGCACCCTCATGGGTCATGAGTCGGCCAAGAACCAGCAGCTCGAGGACCACTATTTCGGTGCTATTCCCAAGCGCGTCGAGGCTTTCATGCTCGACCTTGAGATTGAGGCCCACAAGCTCGGCATACCCTGCAAGACCCGCCACAACGAGGTTGCGCCCAACCAGTTTGAGCTTGCGCCTATCTTTGAGGAGACCAACCTTGCCAATGACCACAACATGCTGCTCATGTCGGTGATGAACGAGGTGGCCCGCCGTCACAACTTCCGCGTGCTGCTCCATGAGAAGCCTTTTGCCGGCATCAACGGCTCGGGCAAGCATAACAACTGGAGTCTCGGCACCGACACCGGCACCCTGCTCTTCGCCCCGGGCAAGACTCCCAAGGGCAATCTGCAGTTCATCACTTTCGTGGCCAACGTCATGGCAGCCGTGCACCGTCACAACGGTCTGCTCAAGGCATCAATCATGTCGGCTACCAACTGCCACCGTCTCGGAGCGAACGAGGCACCCCCTGCCATTATCTCAATCTTCACCGGCTCGCAGCTTGCCGAGGTACTCAACAAGATTATGAACTCTGACAAGGACGAGCTTATCGAGCTGTCAGGCAAGGAGGAAATCAATCTCGGCGTGACTCAGATACCCGAGCTGATGATTGACAACACCGACCGCAACCGCACATCGCCCTTCGCCTTCACCGGCAACCGCTTCGAGTTCCGTGCCGTCGGCTCGAGTGCCAACTGTGCATCGGCCATGATTGCGCTTAACGCCGCCGTGGCCGAGCAGCTTGCCGACTTCAAGCAGAAGGTTGACTCGCGCCTGGAGGCCGGAGAGGAGCTGCAGCATGCCCTGCTCGCCGAAATCAAGGCTCTGCTCCTTTACTCCGAGCCTATCCATTTCGACGGCAACGGATATTCCGACGAATGGAAGGAGGAGGCTGCGCGCCGCGGACTGGACTGCGAGACCAATCCCGCACTTATCTTTGACGTTTATCTCAAGCCTTCGTCGGTAGAGATGTTCCGCAAGACCGGCGTGATGAACCACGTAGAGCTTGAGGCCCGCAACGAGGTGAAGTGGGAGATGTACACCAAGAAGATTCAGATTGAGGCCCGCGTGCTCGGCGACCTCGCCATCAACCATATCATCCCCGTGGCCACTCGCTATCTCTCGATTCTCCTCGACAATATGGTGAAAATCCGCGAGCTCTTCCCCGGCAACAAGGGCATCGAGCTTTCATCGCAGGATTCAGTAACCGTCGAAAAGATTATGGGTCACTGCTCGGTAATCAAGGAGGAGGTGGCCAAGATGGTCAACGCCCGCAAGGCTGCCAACAAGATTGAAAATGAGCGCGACAAGGCTCTGGCCTATTCGCTCAACGTGGCACCCTGCCTTGAGACTGTCCGTTATCACATCGACAAGCTCGAGCTGCTCGTGGATAACGAGATGTGGCCTCTTCCCAAATATCGCGAACTGCTCTTTATCCGATAACTGAGCACGGCTTCATTATTTAGAGACAGGAGCACAGGAGCACAATTAAAAGACGCTGTGTCATAGTCCAAGAAAGGGACAAAAAGACATAAGGGACAAAAGCGACATAAGTTTATTGTTTTTTTGATAATAGCTGATTATCAGGATGATATATTTCTTATGTCGCTTTTGTCCCTTATGTCTTTTTGTCCCTTTCTTGTATAATGGTTACCTCCTTCTCCACAAATCTCCGTGCTGATTTTTGGTGGAGTGGGGGATTTTTGGTACTTTTGAGCTACACTTGTCACCAGTTTTAGATTATGATTTTTGCCGAGGTTTTGCTCCCTGTGCCTATAGCCGGGACATTTACTTACCGTGTGCCTGCCGAGATGGAAGGGTCTATCGCTGTGGGCCACAGGGTAATTGTGCCGTTCGGCCGCAGGAAGTCATATACCGGCATAGTCAGCGCACTCACGCCGATAGAGCCTAAGGGCTATGAGGTAAAGGAGATTACCATGCGCATTGACGAGCGACCCATCGTGCGCCATCCCCAGCTCAAGCACTGGCATTGGATTGCCGACTATTATCTATGCACTCCGGGCGAGGTCTATAAGGCCGCAGTGCCCGCCGGACTGAAGATTGAGAGCGAGACATTCATCTCGCCTGTCCCCGGCTATGAGGAGAACCCTGACAACAGGCTGTCGACCAAGGAACTCGCCCTGCTCGAAGGTCTCCTGGCTATGGGGGAGAAGCGCGTGAGACTCGACGAGCTGTCGAAAAAGACAGGCATTTCGGCGGTGGGCCCGGTGGTCAACTCGCTGTTGGCGCGTAACGCAGTGATGATTTCAGAGAACCTTGTGGAACGCTATCATGCGCGCAAGGAGACGTATGTGCGTCTGACGGCTGAGAAGGGTGACAACGAGGCTTTGCACAAGGCATTTGACGCGGTGAAGAAGGGCACGAAACAGGAGACGGCCCTGCTGACGCTCATAGAGCTGTCGGGCTTCATGCGTCAGAGCGTGGCTGAACCTATAGAGGTGACTCGTGCCGCCCTTATGGACCGTGCCGGAGTGACCTCGACCATCATTGCCGCGATGGCCAAGAAGGGGATTGTCGAGGTGTACACGCGCAAGGTGAGCCGATTTTCCTATACGGGCAAGCCTGTGGCCGAACTGCCCTCGCTCTCCGAGCATCAGGCCGAGGCCCTGCGCGGCATTCACCGCTCGTGGCTCGAAAAGGATGTCACCCTGCTCCACGGCGTGACCTCGAGCGGAAAGACCGAACTGTACATACATCTCATAGACTATGTAATCAGGCAGGGGCGGCAGGTGCTGTATCTCGTGCCTGAAATCGCGTTGACCACTCAGCTGACCACCCGACTGCAAAGGGTGTTTGGCGACAGGGTGCTGATATATCACTCCAAGTTTTCCGACAACGAGCGCGTGGAGATATGGAACCGTCTGCTCGATGACGGCTCGCCGCGAGTGGTCATCGGTGCGCGCTCATCGGTGTTTCTGCCATTCTCGACCCTCGGGCTGGTAATCGTCGACGAAGAGCATGAGTCGGCCTACAAGCAGCAAGACCCCGCCCCGCGCTATAACGCGCGCGATGCAGCGATAGTGCTGGCAAAGATGCACGGGGCGAAGACACTCCTTGGCAGTGCAACGCCAGGCGTAGAGACCTACTGGAAGGCGCAGAACGGCAGATACGGCCTCGTGGAGTTGACCGAGCGTTATGAGGGGGGATGCATGCCTGAGATGAAGCTCGTGGATATGACCACGGCTCGCAAAAAGGGGCAGGTGCAGGGGATTTTCTCTGACGAACTGCGCGGTGACGTGCGTGACGCACTGAGCCAGGGGTTGCAGTCGATACTTTTTCTCAACCGTCGCGGTTATGCGCCGATAGCGCGGTGCAAACAGTGTGGCTACGTGCCCAAGTGTGACCACTGCGATGTGTCGCTGACCTATCACAGGCGTATCGACAAACTGCTGTGTCACTATTGCGGCACGCCATATGCTGTGCCTGAGGTGTGCCCCGCGTGCAAGGAGCCGGGCATAGAAGTGCTGGGTTATGGCACTGAGCGCATAGAGGAGGAGGTTGACGCTTGTTTCCCCGATACGAAAATAGCCCGCATGGACCTTGACACGACGCGCAACAAGGACAGCTATGAGTCGATAATCGAGGATTTCTCGGCCGGAAAGTCGCAGATACTCGTGGGCACGCAGATGGTGACCAAAGGGCTGGATTTCGGCAATGTGAGTGTGGTGGGGGTGGTCAATGCCGACGCCATTATCAACTTCCCCGATTTCCGTTCGGCCGAGCGGGCGTTCAATATGATAGAGCAGGTGGCCGGACGTGCCGGACGTAAGAATGCCGAGGGTAAGGTGGCCATCCAGACCTATAGCCCCGAGCATCCGCTGTTTCCCTTCCTGCTCGCGCATGACTATAAGGGATTCTATGAGTATGAGCTTGAGGAGAGGATGAAGTATGGCTATCCGCCGTTTGTGAGGGTGGTGTATGTCTATGTCAAGCACAAAGACCCTGTGGCGGTAGGCACTGTGGCCAATGACCTGGCCGCCCGGCTGAGGGTGCTGTTAGGCACACGCGTATCAGGCCCGGAGGAGCCGGCTGTGGGGCGTGTGCAGACGTGGTATATACGACGGATAATGCTAAAAGTGGAGACCAATGCCTCGATTTCCAAGGTCAAGTCGATACTCAACGACCTGCGCATCGAGATGACAAATCAGGGTAAGCTCTCAGGCACGACCGTCTATTATGACGTCGACCCGATGTAGAGGGCTCAGATTTCCAGCAGGCTATTTAAGCCATCGGAGCATGTGGCAGACGGGGACAGCCGTGAATGCGCCGAGAGTGTTGGCGAGGGCATCATAAATGTCATTGCCGGCGCGACCCATGTGCATGGCATACTGGAGATATTCGACAGTCGCGCCCAAGAGGGCCGAGGCGAGTGCCACAAGCAGAGCCGTGCGGATGGTCAACGGGCGGGATATGCGGAAGCGGTCGAAGATGGCTGTGCCTGTCAGCCCTCCAAACATTATAAAGTGCACCATCTTGTCAGCCCCCTCAAACAAATGAATTTCCTCCTCCCCAAGAGGCTTGGGAAGGAGGGTGAGGTAAAGGATTGCTATCAGCACCGCTACGGTAGGCTGATAGGGCGGTATCCTGTTGATGATTTCTATTATCTTGCTGCCCACAGTGAGTTGTCGGCTTGAGCGCGATAGGCGAGGAGGCCCTCTTCGGTGAGGTCGACAATCATACCCTTGCCGTCGGCGGTAGGCATCTTGACATGGCTGTCGTCAACGAATGTCATGAAGTCGAGGCTCTGACCGTCAGGCATGGCCACTGACCAGGTCTGCTGGGCAACGTCGAAGTCGAGGCGCACCTGCGAGCCGTCATTCTCTGAGGTGATGGTATAGCCTTTGCCGTCGCACTCTACGAGATAGCGTCCGTCGTGGCCGTCAATCATAGTCTTGCCGCAAGCCATGGGATTGGTGCCGCTCCAAAATTCGATGGAGTTGATGACGAGGACGTCGGCGAGGGCCGAAACCTCATATACGGGGAGAATCCAGAAACCGATGAACACAAGCTCGTTGACAATCTTGCTGCCGATTGAGCGGTTCCAGGTGAGGAGCTTGTTGGTGAGTGCGAAGCTGCCGATGCAGGATGTGAACACGGGGATTGAGATTGCGGCTACGAGGGCCACAGGAATAAGACGCTTCTTCATGAATTGTGTTTTTAGAATGTGGAATTTTGAGATTATGTTCGGTTGAAATCGTGATTAATTTTGATGATATGGAGCGGCCGGGAGGGCTGTAGAGCTAACCGTCAGCCGTGTACCTTCGACTTGGCGTAGTAGGCATAGACGCGGTTGACATAGTCAAACGTCTCGCGCCCTCGCGAGTAGCCGAATCTCACCACCGGGTCTTTGTAGTATCGTGGGTTGGACTTCCAGAGAATAGCCTTGGCCACGTTGTTGTCCCACTTCTGCGGGTCGAGCCCGTATTTGTCGGCGAGGGCTATGGCGTCGAGCACATGGGCGAGGCCGGAGTTGTAGGAGGCGATGACAAACTTCTTGCGCTCGTCGGGGTCTGGGACACGCGAGGCGAGCTGCTTGTCGAGGTCGCGCAGGAGTTTGAGCGAGGTCTCCACGGCAATATCGTTTTTCATCACGCTCTTGGCGGTCTGGCCGTAGCCTTTGGCTGTGCGCGGCATTATCTGCATGAGTCCGCGCGCTCCGGCCCATGAGACTGCGGTGGAGTCGAATTTGCTCTCGACATAGGCCTGCGAGGCGAGCAGTTTCCAGTCCCAGTCATACTGTCCGGCATACTTCTTGAACAGGTCGTCAAACGGCGAGACACGTCCGGCCGTCGACACGAATCCGTTGCCCGGCTCGTTTTTGCTCAACTCGAAGTAGCGTTTGAGCAGACGGGCCTGTTCCGAGCGGTGGACATCGGTGTTGAGCCATGCGTTTATGCTGTCGCCGAGCCACTTCTTATCGGGGGCCACGGCCCAGCCTGAGCGTTGCTCGAAACTCAGCGGCATGGTGATGTCGAGGTCGTTGTAGTATGTCTTGTTGATGTGGGCTATGTCACTGTCCACCACAGTCAGGGGTATCTTGCCCTCGCTCACCATTGCTATGAGGTCTTCGGTAATCATGGTGTCGCGGTTGACGGGGTGGATGCGTATGCCTCCGCCCAGCTCCTGATTGAGGTTGTTCATGCGGGCCTCGTATTTCGACTCGGCCTCGACATAAACATCCTTGCCTACAAGGTCGGTGACATCAGTAATCAGCTCCTCCTCGCCACGTTTGGGCTGGACAAGCACCTGGGTGGTGATGTTCTCGGGCCCGCATGCCACGACTTTCTCCTTATACTCGGCTGTAATCGGCACCTCGTAGGCTATCAGGTCCACTTTGCCCGAGTCAAGCATCTCCACGGCTCGTGACAGCGAGGGGGCGATGTCGACTTTGAGGGTCAGCCCCTTGTCAACGGCCATCGCTGTGACCAGCTCGTAGTCATAGCCCATCTCCTGACCTCGGTATATGAAGTAGGAGGCGGGGCTGTAGAGCGTGACCACTCTGAGAGTGTCGGGGAAATCGTAGGGGCCTGAGGCCTTTTGGGCAGTCTCGCCTGTCTGCCCCGAGCCGCATGACACGGCTGAGGCTGAGGCGATGAGTGTGGCGATAAATGCCGGGAGAAGAGAGAGTCGCATTTTATCAGTGTGGGCTTACGGATTAGTATTCAAACGTGCCGGCCTCGGTGGTGATGGTGAGGCGGTTGGCGGGAGCGTCCTCGACACGGCCTATGATGCGGGCGTCGATGCCGAAGCTCTTGGCGATGTCGATGACCTGCTGTGCGTGGGCCGGCTCGACGTATATCTCCATGCGGTGCCCCATGTTGAACACCTTGAACATCTCGCTCCAGGGTGTGCCGCTCTCTTTCTGGATGAGGTCGAAGAGCGGGGGGATGGGGAAGAGATTGTCCTTGATGACATGCTTGTTGTTGACGAAGTGCATCACCTTGGTCTGCGCGCCGCCTGTGCAGTGAATCATGCCGTCGATGGCGGGACGCATCTCGGATAGCAGACGCTTGATGACGGGGGCGTAGGTGCGGGTGGGGGAGAGCACGAGCTGACCGGCATTGACGGGCGCGCCGTCCACGGGGTCGGTGAGATGCTTTGAGCCGGAGTAGACGAGGTCGTCGGGCACGGCGGCATCGAATGTCTCGGGGTATTTCTCGGCGAGATATTTTGCGAATACGTCGTGACGGGCCGAGGTGAGGCCGTTGCTGCCCATGCCGCCGTTGTAGCGGTCCTCATAGGTGGCCTGGCCGAACGATGCGAGGCCCACGATTACGTCGCCGGCATGGATGTTGGCGTTGTTGACCACATCGGCGCGGCGCATGCGGCAGGTGACGGTGGAGTCGACGATGATAGTGCGCACGAGGTCGCCGACATCGGCAGTCTCGCCGCCGGTAGAGTAGATGCCCACGCCCAGCTCGCGCAGACGGGCCAGGAGTTCCTCGGTGCCGTTGATGATGGCCGAGATGACCTCGCCGGGTATGAGATTTTTGTTACGGCCTATGGTGGATGACACGAGGATGTTGTCGGTGGCACCCACGCAGAGGAGGTCGTCGATGTTCATGATGAGCGCGTCCTGCGCAATGCCGCGCCACACTGAGAGGTCGCCGGTCTCGCGCCAGTAGGCGTAGGCGAGCGATGACTTGGTGCCGGCACCGTCGGCGTGCATGATGTTGCACCACTCGGGGTCGCCACCGAGTATATCGGGAATGATTTTGCAGAAAGCTTGGGGGAAGATGCCTTTGTCGACATTCTTGATTGCGTTATGCACGTCCTCCTTTGAGGCTGATACTCCACGCAGGTTGTAACGACGGTCGCTCATGGATAATATGGAATGATATTATTTATTGTTGTTGAAACTGAGTGGCAAATTTACGCATTTTTATCCGAAATATGGTAATAGCCATGCGATTTTAGTTGTTTTTAAACGACCTCTTATGCTTTGACCGGGATGGAGAGGAGAGGGATGTCGGAGTGGAACAGCAACCGATGGGCGAGCGACGGGTTGAATAGACGCGAGAATATGTTCTTGCGGCGGCTGCCTACCACTATCAGGTCGACGGGATGGTCGGCGATTATGTGGTCAAAGTCGTCGATGGGGTTGGAGAGTGAGAGGGGTGACGTCTTGAACGAGTAGGCCGGATAGTTGGTGCGACAGTATTTCAGGAGCGATTCGAGCGAGGCGTGGTCGGCCTTGGCGAAGCGGCTCGGGGGAATGGCTATGAGGGTGACGGCAAGCGATGTCTCGGGGAAGAGGCGGTAGAGGGTGTCGAGGGCGAGAATATCGTCCTGCGAGGCCGTGGTGAAGAATACCGCCGACGAGGGCATGCCGGATGCGGCCCAGGGGGTAGCCACGGGGACGGTTAGCACTGATGTGCGGCAACTGTCGAGCACCTCGGCGGCCACGCTCCCCACGAGGTTGCGGTTGCTGCTGTCCGAGCCGTGTGTGCCCATCACGGTGAGTATGTTCTTGTTGGCTGAATAGTAGTCGTCGATGGCCTCTTCGGGCAGTCCTTCGATAACATCAGAAGTGAAGCGGACGCCGGGGATGACGCCGGTGCGTATCTTGTCGCGCAGTTTCTCCTCAAATTCAGTCATTGACTCACGCGCGATGTGGTGCAGGTCTTTGTCGAGCTTTACCTCTTCGACGGGGTCAATGCCGGTGTCGTCAAATGTCATTGAGTCAGACAGCTGCATCACCGACTGGCCATAGGCGGGGTCGACATACGAGTGGAGCAGATGGATGTGCGCGCCGAGCAGCGAGGCTATGCGGAATGCCACGAGTGTGGCCTGAAGGGAGTTGTCGGAGAAGTCGACAGGCACGAGTATCACCGAGTCGGCAGTATTGCGGAGCGTGCGTGTGGCTTCGGGCGAGAGTATCTCGATGTTTTCGATTACGCGCAGTGCCTGCGGGAGGTCACACTCCTTGATTCTCACACGTATGCCGGCCGAAATGGAGGGGTTGGTGAGATTGACGTTGTGGAGCACGACCGGGATGCCTTCGCTTTCGAGTAGGGCTTTAAGGCTATGGGCACGGTCGTAAGTGTGAATGGCTACGGTGATGAGGCGGTCTGACAACATTTATTTTCAATTAGCAATTAGTAATTAGCAATTAGTAATTCTTAGCAAGCTAAGCGGCAAGCCGGTTAAGTAATTAGCAATTAGCAATTGCGATTAATAATTCGGGGCTGGTGATTGGCTGGAGCATATGAGTCATAGCTGTTGCCAATCAATATTAAAACGGTCAGGAGGACTAAAAGTTGGGCGGGATGCCACTTTTGTCCTCCTGTAAGGGGTTAATAAACTAACAAAGACGTAATGGCCCGCAATGGGGGTTACGCCTCTTTCTCAAGGCCCTGGATAATTTCCACAGCCATGTCATAAATTGTGGTGTCGTCGAGTACCACGATGCCTCCGTCGGGACCCGGCTCGATATGCACTCCGCAGTTTTTGCCAAACTCATAGTTGGTGCCGCCGAAGTAGTTGCGTACTGTCTGGGGGGTGACGTTGAGGCGGTCGGCAATCTGACGGATTGAGCCGTCGGGCAGACTGTCTTTGATGCGGCGGAGGTCGTTGAAGGTGATAGTTTTAGTCATGATTTAGTATCGGGTTTGGGGGGTTAGAGTAATATGGTTTGTAAAAAGTTTGTTTTAGTGCGGTGGGGAAGCTGTTGTTTCCTTATCGCGTCACTAAGTTATGATTATATAACGACAAAAGCAAATATTTGTCATCGAAATAAAGATGTTTTAAAACATCTTTATGGTTAACCCTTTGATTATATATGAGATAAGAATATGCTGATGTGCTGATGGCGGCCTTTTTTCGCCGGTCAGATTTTCTGCACGGCGGCGGCGTTAATCCATGCGCGGTGGGCATTGTCGACCTCCACGTCATACCACAGCGAGTTGATTGAGTCGGTTGTGGAGCGCACGGAGTCGAGTATGGTCACCTTGGTGCCCTCATGCAGCAGCATGGCCTCCTGCGAGCGGTCCTGCGGAACACGCGGGGTGGTGCTGAGAATGGTGGAGGGGACTGTGATGATGGCCACGTTGTCGGCAAGCGCGATGGCTGCCGAGCGGAACGAGAAGAAGAGGCAGACGCAGCAGCCGATAAATGTGAGTATGCCTCCGAAAAATCCTACCTTGCGCACGGCCACAGTCTGCGAGAAGATGTAGGCAAGCACTCCGGCAAGGGTCAGCACGAAGCAAGCAAAGGCTATCCACGCCCAGGCGTTGGAGTGGGCGTATGCCGAGATGGCGTCGAGAGCGTTGGCGAGGAATGTTCCCCGCTCGCCCGGGCGGTCGGTGATGCGACCGTTGACAAACGCGAGGTTGTTACGGGCGTCCTTGTCAGACGGGTCGAGGCGCAGGGCGCGCTCATATGAGATTATGGCGTTACCCATCTCGCCGAGGCGGTAGTAGGCGTTGCCGAGGTTGTAGTAGAGTTTGGCCGAGGGGCCTTCGGTCTGGATGACGTTGAGATACATGTCGGCGGCCTGGCGGAAATCGTCGGCGTTGTAGGCCGAGTCGGCCTGGGCTACGAGCGGCGAACCTGCACGGAGCGAGAGGACGCCTAAGAGTAGGATTATGGTGGTAAAGATGAGTTTCTTCATCGCTGTATCATCGCTTTTCAAGATTGTTGATTGCCTTGGCTCCTTCGCTGTAGACTGCGTCCATGCGCGAGGAGCTTTCGGGGGTGTAACGTGCCATTTCGCATTCGTCAAGCACGCTGACGATTGATGCGGTGGCCTCGGAGGAGTAGCCTTTTTCGGTCAGGCGGTCCACTATGTTCTGGCGCGTGAGCTGCGAGACGGGGATGGCGAGTTTGTCGGAGAGGTAGCCCCAGAGTGCGCGGAGCATCTCTTCGTAGAACTTGTCGGTGTCACCCGCCGAGAGATATTTGCCGGCAGTCTTGAGTCGCTTGGAGGCGACTTTGCTTGCCTTGGCTGTGCGCATGCCTGACACGTCGGCATTGCGGCGTGCACGTGCGCGGTTGGCGATGACGACGGCGATGGCGATTATGAGCAGACCGATATAGAGAACCCAGTAGAGCGTTGTGGTCACTACGAGAGTGTGGGTCTGCGAGGGGTTCTTTTCGCCGAGATAGATGTGGCGGATGTCAGAGTTCTTGTTTTCGATGGCCTTCTGGTCCTCGGTAGGGGCGGGGGCTGACAGGCCCTTGGCCACCTTGATGGGATAGGAGGGGGTGGTGAGGGTGACGTATTCGCGGCGCGAGGGGTCAAAGTAGACAAACTTGTCGCTGCCGATGGTGAAGTCGCCCACGCTCTGAGGCACGAAGGTGTATTCGACGGTCATTGTGCCTGACACCTCGTTGCCCGACACGGTGGTCTGGATGTCACTCTTGGGGGTGTACTGCTCAAACTCGGTGGGGAAGTCAATCTGCGGCTCCTTGAGATACTTCACGTTGCCTGTGCCGGAGATTGTGTAGATGAGGGTGGCAGGGTCGTTGGTGCGGAAGCTGTTGCCCACGAGGCGCGAGTCAATCGAGAATTTGCCCACGGCTCCGTTGAATCCGTCAGGCTTGGGCGAGGGGAGCGGCAGGATGTCGATTGTGCCCGAGTTGGAGCTGACCTTGATTTTGGTCTCGCGCGGCTGACGCACCTGGAACATGCCCATGTTCACATTGTCATACTGCACCACCGAAATGTCGTAGTTGCCCGAGTTGATGGTGAGCTTGCCGCTCTTCTGCGGGAATATGATGCAGCGTTTGAGTATGGCGGTCATGTAGTCCTGGCCGCGATAGTTCTCAATCTCGTTGAGGGCGGGCTGCACGTCGAGTTCCTGGATAAGGAATCCGTCAAACGACGGCTGGCGTGTTGGCATGAACGACGAGATGGAGTATTTGGTGTAGAGCTTGATGGTGCATCCGATGGCCTCCTGCTCGTAGGCCGAAGAGCGCGAGAGAATGATGCGCACAAACACGTCGTCGGCGTTCACCTTGCGTCCCGCCGTCTGGGTGTCCACATCGTCGACCGCTACGGGTCGCTGTGAGCCGGGGGTGTCACGCTCGGCGCGCTCGTGCACGGTGAAGGGCGTGGCCTTGGTGGCCATGCGCTTGCCGTCGGCAAGGATTGAGGCGGCCGGTATTGTGAAGTTGCCGGCCTTGTCGGCACGGTAATAATATGTGTACTCTATGGCCGATGACGATTCGGCACGTCCGTTGACCACACTGTAGCTCTGCGACTGTGATGTGGAGGGGCCGAAGAGGAGCGTGCATCCGTCGATGGCCGAAACCTTGAGGTCAGAACCGTCGGCGTTGGTCAGACGGAATGTGACCGGGAATTTGTCCCCTTCATATACGCGCCCGGGTGCCTTGACGGTGAAGCTGACGCCACCGGCGGCACTGATGGTCGCGGTGATTAGAAGTGAGATTATAAATAATATAGAGAAACGTTTCATGCTTGTGGATGGGAGTGTTTATAGCATGTCGGGAATATGTTTTGCGAAAACTTGCAGGGGATGTCCACGCCTGTTACCAGGGGTTGGTGACCGGGCGGCGGCTCGGTGCGCCGCTCTTGTTGCGCTCGGCATTTACGCGCTGGCGGGTGGCGTTCTCCTCATTCTCCATAGCCTTGAGGATTTTGTCGGCATTCTCCTTGCTTATGCCTGATTGGCGTTGCTGCTGAGGCTGTTGTTGCTGTTGTTCCTGAGGCTGTTGGGGCTGTTGCTGCTTGTCCTTGTCTTTATCCTGATTCTGGTCTTTGTTCTGGTCCTGATTCTGGTCCTTGTTCTGGTCTTTATTCTGATTCTGCTGGTCCTTGTTCTGGTCCTGCTGTTGGTCCTGGTTTTTATCCTTGTTCTGGTCCTGATTCTGCTGTTCCTCAAGACGTTTTTGTGCCAGGCGCAGATTCTCGCGGGCCTTGTCGTTGTCAGGGTTGCGGCGGAGGGCGTTCTTGTAAAGCTCGATGCTCTTGGCATAATCCTGACCGTTGAAGGCTATGTTGCCGAGGTTGTAGTAGGCGAGTTCCGAGATGGCTGTGTCCTCGGCGTCGGTGGCGAGTTTGCCGAGTATCTGCGAGGCCTGCTTCTCGTTCTCGCCGGTGGATGTGCCCTGGCGCAGAAGCGACGCGGCGAGGTTGAACTGGGCAATCTCGTTCATCGCGTCAATCTCGAGGGCCTTGCGATAGGCTACCTCGGCGTCGGCATAACGCTCGGCGCGGTAGAGTTTGTTGCCGTCGACGATGTAATTGCGTTCGCGACGGGTGGAGTTGTCATCAGCGGCCATTGAGGTCATAGGGACGGCTGCGGCCGTGACGAGTATCAGTGCTGTGAAGAGTGATTTCATTTTTCGCCTCCTTCCTCTTTGGTGAAGAAACGATATTTCTTGAGCCATGAAATCTTGCGTGTCACCACGAAGATGTCGGCCACAAGGAGTATGAGTGCTATCCATGCCACGATGGGGAACTGCTCGCTCTGCGGTGAGAAGGACTTGCGCTCGAACTCCTTCTGCTCAAGCTCGTCCATCTTGGTGTCGACGGCGTTGATGGCCGATGTCGACGCGCCGTTGACATATATGCCCTTGCCGGCCTTGGCAATCTCCGCGCCGGTCGATTCATCGTGGCGGGTCACCACCTCTTCGCCGGTCATGGGGTTAATCATGTAGCGTCCGTTGCCCACGGGGATGCGTGCGCCACGCGATGTGCCGAGTCCAATCACATCGACCTGTATGCCGGCTCCGGCTGCGCGCTTGGCGGCATCCACGGCATTGTCCTCAAAGTTCTCGGCGTCGGTCAGTAGCACGATGGCCTTGCCCATGTCGTCGGTAGGGGTGAACGAGTTCATCGCCATCTCGAGTGCGGCACCGATGGCCGTGCCCTGGGTGGGCACCATGTCGGTGGTGATGGAGTTGACAAACATTTTGGCCGAGATGTAGTCTGACGTGATGGGCAGCTGTGTGTAGGCATCGCCGGCAAAGACGATGAGGCCCACCTTGTCATTGTTCATTTTGTCGATGAGTTTCTCGAGTATGAACTTGGCGCGCTGCAGACGGCTCACTCCGGCCTCGTCGTCGGTCGAAGAGGCGAGCATGGAGTTGGACACGTCGAGGCATATCATGACCTCGATGCCCTGAGAAGTCTCGGTCTCGGCGGCATCCGCGTCAAGCCCTGAGGTGGCGCGCGGACGGGCGAGGATGATGACGAGCACGGCGATTATTAGGAGCGAGAATGTCAGCTTGACCCACGGCATGTAGCGTGACACCTCGGGCATGAGTGCGGCGAGCGTCTCGGGGTTGCCGAAGCGGCGGAGCCGACGCTGGCGGGTGTAGCGCGACCACAGGAAGAGTCCTGCCACCGCGGGAAGCAGTAACAGGAGATATAGCAGATGAGGATAGGCGAATGTAATCATACCTTTACGATAGAAACTTATGGTGTGGTACGAAGGACGGTGTAACGCAGGAGCACTGCGAGGCCGAAGAGCGAGAGTGCGGCGATGGCCCACGGCATGTAGTCATCCTCGGTGGATGAGAAGTTGCGCAGGTCCATCTTGGTCTTCTCAAGACGGTCGATTTCGGCGAAGATGTCCTTGAGGACGTTGTTGCCGGTGGCGCGGAAGTATTTGCCGCCGGTGTTGTCGGCGATGGTGCGGAGTGTGGCCTCGTCAATCACCACGGGGAGCGGGGTGTAGACGATGCGGCCAAACTCGTTCTCCTGCGGATAGGGGGCGGTGCCGTTGGTGCCGATGCCGATGGTGTAGACCTTGATGCCGAGCTGTTTGGCTATCTCGGATGCTGTGATGGGGGCCACGGTGCCGGTGTTGTTGGAGCCGTCGGTGAGCAGGATGATGCTCTTTGACTTGGCCTTGCCCTCCTTGATGCGGTTGATTGATGTGGCGAGGCCGTCGCCGATGGCTGTGCCGTCCTGGAGCATGCCCATCTTGATGTCGCTGATGTAGTTGGCTATCATCGAGCGGTCAGTGGTCATGGGGAGCGAGGTGAAGCTCTCGGCGGCGAAGATTACGAGTCCGATATTGTCGCCCTCGCGTCCGGCAACGAACTTGGCGGCGACATCCTTGGCGGCCTCGAAGCGGTCAGGCTTGAAGTCGCGGGCGAGCATCGAGGTGGAGATGTCGAGGGCAAGCACAATGTCGGTGCCTTCGACACTCGAGGTGTTCCAAGAGTCGCGGGTCTGCGGACGGGCGAGGATGACTATCACGCATGCTATGGCTCCGAGCCGGAGAAGAAAGATGAAGTGCATGAGCCATGCGCGCCAGGGCGTGCCGAGCTTGGCAAACGGCTTGGTGGATGATATTTCGAGCGAAGGATGCAACGAGCGGTGCTTATAGAGATACCACGCTATAAGGGGCACCAACACAAGAAGCAGCCATAGGTAATGGGGATGAGCCAGTTGCATATGTTACGTGTTATTTTTCGGAGGTTGGGGTGGTGGGTGTGTCTTTTGAGTCGGATGGCTTGGCCTCGTCGCCGTCGCTTTCGGCGTCGGGTGCCGGGGGCTGCGGCTTGGTGTCCTCGACAAACTGCATGGCCGAGTTGAAGGCGCGGGTGTTGTCGTCAGGCAGCGGGCGCACCTTGGCAAACTTGACAAAGTCGGCTGTCTCGAGCACGCGGTCCATATAGCCTTTCGAGAGGCGGGTCTCGTCATTGGCCTGAAGGGTGTGGCGTATTTGCGTCGAGGTCATCTCCATAGCGTTGATGCCGAAGCGGCCTTGCAGATACTGGCGCAGGATGTCGGTGAGGCGGGTATAGAACTCTTTCTCGCGGCCCTGCTCGCACAGCTTGTCGGAGCGCAGCGAGTCGAGTTCGCGCATGGCGAGTTCGTAGGGCGGGATGACGATGACTTTCTCTTTGGCGATGTTCTTGCGCGAGGTGAGACGGCGGAAGGTGAAGTAGCCCAGCACGAGCAGGATGATTACGGCGAGTATCCACAGGCCGTAATCGGCAAGGAAGTCGGGGAGGTAATCGACGAGCTTGCGGTTGACATCAACCACGTCGGCATAGTCATTGATGGTGGTGAGTGAGTCGACAGGGACGGGGAGCACCTTGAGCACGGGGCGGTTGGACGCGATGGTCTCGCCCCCCTGCACATACAGGATGGGGTTGAGGATGTAGGTGCCGGAGTCAAACGACTGTAGCATTATGTCCTGATTGACCTGGATGCGACCGTTCTTGATGTCGGTGGTGTCGGCCTTGAGTGCGCGGAGCACCTCGACCTTGGCCGACATGGTGTCAGCCGGAATCACGAGCGAGCCGTCAGACGATGCCGATGTGATAAGCTCGACGTGCAGCGGAGTGGCCTTGCCCATGAGCAGGTAGGCCGAGTCAAGCGAAACCTTGAGCGAGGTCTGCGACCGCGCCACCTGGGCCGATGCGCCGGTGATGAGCGTGAGGATGAGTAATAATGTGCGTATGTGTCGGGTCATACTTTAGTAACGGTTTATCTTACACCACGGTTTTTGAACAGTGCCATCAGTGCGCGGGCAAAGTCCTCGTCGGTGGCGATTGACGCGAGGTCGACCCTGCTCTTGCTGAGAGCCTCGGTCATGGCCTGCTGACGCTCGTACCACCACTTGCTGTAGGCCTGGCGGGTGGAGCGCGACGAGGTGTCAATCCAGCCGGTGCTGCCGGTCTCGAGGTCGGTGACGCGCATCAGGCCGATGTCGGGGAGCGATGTGTCGCGCTTGTCATAGACCTGGATGGCGATGATGTCATGCTTGTTGGAGGCTACCTGCAGCTGGCGCGAGTAGTCGTGGCGGTCGATGAAGTCGGATATGAGGAATGTCGTGCACCGCTTCTTGAGCGCGTCGGTCATGTAGCGGAGTGCCACGCCGATGTCGGTGCCGGGATTCTCGGGGGTGAAGTCGATGAGTTCGCGTATGATGAGCAGGATGTGCTTCTTGCCCTTCTTCGGGGGGATGAACTTCTCGATTTTGTCGGAGAAGAAGATGACACCGATTTTGTCATTGTTGGTGATGGCCGAGTAGGCTATCGTGGCGGCAATCTCGGCTATCATCTCACGCTTGTCCTCGCCGACGGCTCCGAAGAGGCGGCTCCGCGACATGTCGACAAGCAGCATGACGGTAAGCTCACGCTCCTCCTCGTAGACCTTGACGTAAGGGCGGTTGTGGCGTGCGGTGACATTCCAGTCGATGTCGCGTACATCGTCGCCATACTGGTACTCCCTGACCTCGGCAAAGGTCATGCCTCGGCCCTTAAAGGCTGTGTGGTACTCTCCGGCAAAGATGTTCTGCGAGAGTCCGCGAGTCTTTATGTCGATTTTGCGTACTTTCTTAAGGAGTTCGTTGGCTTCCATGATTTATGCGAAACGCTTGTGTCGGTAGAGGGGTTGGTGTGATTAGGGCACTTCGACCTTGTCGAGAATCTCCGAGATAATCTGGTCGGTAGTGATGTTGTTGGCCTCGGCCTCGTAGGTGAGTCCGATGCGGTGGCGGAGCACATCGTGGCAGACGGCGCGCACATCCTCGGGGATGACGTAGCCGCGCGAGCGGAGGAATGCGTAGGCGCGTGCGGCGCGGGCCATGCCGATGGATGCACGGGGCGATGCTCCGAAGCTTATCATGCCGGCGAGGTCCTTGAGACCGTAGTCTGACGGATTACGTGTGGCGAAGACGATGTCAACGATGTAACGCTCAATCTTCTCGTCGAGATAAATCTTCTCGACAATCTTCTGCACCTCGGTGATTTCCGAGGGGCGGAGCAGAGGCTGGACGTGCTTGCGCTCGCCGCTGATGTTCTGACGGATGATTATCTTCTCCTCCTCCTTGGTGGGGTAGCCGATGATGACTTTGAGAAGGAAACGGTCTACCTGCGCCTCGGGGAGGGGATAGGTGCCTTCCTGCTCGATGGGGTTCTGAGTGGCCATTACGAGGAAGGGCTCCTGGAGGGTGAAGGTCTCGTCGCCGATGGTGACCTGACGCTCCTGCATGGCCTCGAGAAGCGCGCTCTGCACCTTGGCGGGAGCACGGTTAATCTCGTCGGCGAGGACGAAGTTGGCGAAGATGGGGCCTTTCTTTATCTGGAACTGCTCCTTCTGGATGCTGTAAATCATTGTGCCGGTCACGTCGGCGGGAAGGAGGTCGGGGGTAAACTGGATACGGCTGTATTTGGCGTCAATCACCTGTGCGAGGGTCTTGATGGCGAGGGTCTTTGCCAGACCGGGCACACCCTCGAGAAGTATGTGGCCGTTGGAGAGGAGTGCGATGAGCAGGGAGTCGACAAGATGTTTCTGACCAACGATTGTCTGGTCCATCCCTTGAGTGACCAGATTGATAAAGTTGCTCTTGCTTGCAACGAGGTCGTTGAGCTCTCTTATGTTAACAGTTTCGCTCATAGTGTGGTGTGGATAGATATGGTATTTATAGTTGTTTAAGTCGAGTATTCGGAATACAAAGTTATAAATTATAACAAATAATATGTGAAAACGCTGTGTTAATTTTAGCTATTTTTCCTTTAATTACGTAAGTTTTATAAATAAAACGAGGGTGTGTCTCAGCTCCGGGTAACGGATATAAAGACACACCCTGTGTTGTGGTAAAGAATGTCAGATACGGGGGCTGAATCAGCGCGGGTACTTGGCGAGTATCTTTCCTGCCTTTTCGTTGGCGGCCTTGATGCTCGCCTGGCTGGAGGCGTTTATGCCGTATTTTTCGGCGGGGGGAATTACGAGAACGAGACCGGGACCTACGCGGTTGGGATTGGCGATTTTGGCCTTGTTTTCCTCATAGATGTAGACCCAGAAACATTTGTTGCCGTAGTGCTTCTTGGCCATGTCATTGAGCAGGTAGCCGGGGCGCACGGTGTCTTTCACCACGGCCTTGGGTTCGGGCTTGCTTTCATGCTCGGGAGCAGGTGCAGGGGTGGCTGCGGGGGCCTGGACAGCCTGAGCGGTCTGCTCGGCGGCAGGTGCCGCTGTGGCTGTGGTGTCGGCCTTCGGCTCGGCGGCGGTCAATGCGGCGGCTTCGGCCATGATGGCTTCGAGGCTGTCGGCGTCGTCGGTCTCACTTTCGGTCACGACTGTCTGAGCGGGCATGGTCGGGAAGATGTAATCTATGGCAAGATATACTCCGCATGCTCCGAGTGCAAGTCCCACGAGGATGCCTATCAGGAATCCCCATCCGAATCCGGGGCCGCCACGATGGGTGTCCGGCTCGTGGTAATACTCCTCAGGCTCCTCTTCGGGGAACGATGGAGCAGGCTTGACGGGTGCCACCGGCGGCTTGACAGCGGGAGGTGTCACAGGTTTATTCTCGGCCACGGTCGCAGTCGGGGTTTCGACAGGCTTGGCTGTAGTCGGGGTTTCGACAGGTTTGGTCTCAGCCTCGGCTTCTGCTACAGTCTTTTGCTCAGTGACAGGCTCCTGTTTAGCGGCTGGTTTTACGGCAGGTTCAGCCATTGCGACAGGCTCAGTTGCAGTCTCTTGCTCGGCTATAGGCTCAGTGACTTCGACAGCGGTGTTTTCATCAACATTTGTCTCCACGACAGCCTCAGCCTTGTCGTCATCAACAGTGGCAACGTTATCCGTTGCTTCGATGGCATCAGGCTCTGCGACATTGGGGTTGGTGACTTCAGACGCAGTGACTTCGGATTTCGGCTCAATGGCCTCAGCCTTAACATCTTCATCGGGTTCGACGGGGGCTGTGATGGTGGATAGCTCTTCGTCAGTGAGCGTGTCGGAAAGCGTCTCAGGCTCAAAAAGGGCGAATGGTGCGTTGATGGTGTCGGCAATCTCGGCATCAGGTGTGAAGTCCACCGGGTTGGTGGCGTCGCCTGACGGTGAGAATGTGCCTATGCCCTTGATTTTGACAGTTTCACCCTCGGTGAGTGTCTGCGCTATGAGGTCAAAGAAGTTTTTGATAAACTCCTCGGCCTCTTCAGGCGTGATGTTGCAGTTGGCAGCCAGGAGGGCGGCCAGTTCGTGAAAAGGTATCTTGCGGTTCATCGCGACATTTTTTTACGCAGTACTACACTTGGCTGAAAACTCATCCTGATGCTCGGCGGGAGGAGGGTGCGACGTCCTGTGGCGGCGTCGGTGACAATGCTCTCGTCGGTCTTGACTGTTGAGAATGTGCCGAATCCGGGAACGGCTACCGAGTCAAGCTCGGTGCCGGTCTCGGCCATGAGTTTGCTGAACGCGTCGGTGAGAGTGGCTGTCTCTTCGGGCGAGCGTCTCAGCATCTTGGCCAGTCGGGTGTTGAAGGTTTTACTGTCCACTTATTGATAATTAGCAGATTGTTGATTCATGAAGCTGTGTCATAATTGTGTCTTAATTATGACACAGCTTCATTGGCAATCCTGGGATTGTAGATTAATAGTTGCGGGCGAAGATTACGCGCTGGGCTGACGGACGGCCTGTCACCATACATACGCCGGGGGTCTTGTCGCCCTCGAGGGGGATGCAGCGGATTGTGGCCTTGGTCTCTTCCTTGATTTTCTCCTCGGTCTCGGGAGTACCGTCCCAGTGGGCGAGGATGAAGCCGCCCTTCTCGATTTCGACCTTGAACTCGTCATAGGTCTCGACGGTGCGGGTCATCGAGTCGCGGTGAGCGAGGGCCTTCTGATAGATATTGGCCTGAATCTCTTCGAGGAGGTCCTTGCAATACTGTGCGATGCCTTCGAGGGGGGCTACATGCTTCTCGAGGGTGTCGCGGCGCATTACCTCGACTGTGCCGTTCTCGATGTCGCGTGCGCCGATGGCGAGACGCACGGGCACACCCTTGAGCTCGTAGTCGGCAAACTTGAAGCCGGGTCGCTTGTTGTCGGCGTCGTCAAACTTCACGCTCACGCCGAGTGCGCGGAGGTCGTTGACGATGGGGGCGACGGCGTCGGCTATGAGCGACTTCTGGTCGTCGTTCTTGTAGATGGGCACGATGACCACCTGGATGGGTGCGAGGTGGGGAGGGAGCACGAGGCCGTTGTCGTCGGAGTGGGTCATGATGAGTGCGCCCATCAGGCGGGTCGACACGCCCCATGAGTTGGCCCATACGTATTCGGGCTTGTTCTCCTTGTTGACGAATGTCACGTCGAACGCCTTGGCGAAGTTCTGGCCGAGGTTGTGCGATGTGCCTGACTGCAGGGCCTTGCCGTCCTGCATCATGGCCTCGATGGTGTAGGTGTTGAGTGCGCCGGCGAAACGCTCGTTGGCACTCTTGACGCCCTTGATTACGGGCATGGCCATGTATTTCTCGGCAAAGTCGGCATAGAGGTTAATCATCTGCACGGTGCGGGCCTCTGACTCCTCGGCTGTGGCGTGGGCGCAGTGGCCCTCCTGCCAGAGGAATTCGGCGGTGCGGAGGAACATGCGTGTGCGCATCTCCCAGCGCATCACGTTGGCCCACTGGTTGCAGAGCACAGGCAGGTCGCGATAGGAGTGAATCCAGTTCTTGTAGGTGCCCCAGATGATGGTCTCGGATGTGGGGCGGATGATAAGCTCCTCCTCGAGACGTGCGTCGGGGTCGACGACTACGCCGGTGCCGTTGGGGTCGTTCTTGAGACGGTAGTGTGTCACGACGGCACACTCCTTGGCAAAGCCCTCGACATGCTCGGCCTCACGGCACAGGAATGACTTGGGTATGAGCAGGGGGAAGTAGGCGTTCTGCACGCCTGTCTGCTTGAACATTTCGTCAAGGGTGCGCTGCATCTTCTCCCAAATGGCATAGCCATAGGGTTTGATTACCATACATCCTCTTACCGCCGACTGCTCGGCGAGGTCAGCCTTGACCACGAGGTCGTTATACCACTGCGAGTAGTTTTCGCTACGCTTTGTGAGGTCTTTGAGTTCTTTAGCCATTGCTTATTATAATGCTTGATTATTTTTTTATCTGAGAAGCCCTTTGTGGGCGTTGGTTATCATCTTTGGGCCGGGGATGAGATATATCTCCACACGGCGGTTGGCCGCACGTCCCTTGCGTGAGTCGTTAGGCTCGATGGGGTCAGTGTCGCCCATCTCGTAGGGGATTACGATGAGGTCTTCGCTGACCTGCGAGAGCAGCCAGTCGTAGACCGAGTTGTTGCGCTCGTGCGAGAGATACATGTTGTATTTCGCCGAGCCGGTGTTGTCGGTGTGGACGGCATAGACCACCTTGTACATCTCAGGGTCGCGCAGAAGCGAGATGATTGGGCCGAACTTGCCGGGTGCCGAGGGGGAGAGGAGTGTGTCGTTGGGGAGAAAGAGGTCGTCGGACGGGAGCGTGACGAGCACCACTTCGTCGTCACGCATCATGTCGACGATATATCCGCGTTTGGCCAGGTTGTGGCCCACACGCTTCATGTAGTTGCTCACGGCCACGTGTTCGCCCGAGCCTACGGCGGGGGTGAGGAGGTTCTGCTCAAGGTCCATGTCCATGAAGGCCGACTCTTCGTAGCCCTTGTAGGGGTCGGTGTAGTCTTTCTTGGCCGACACGGTGAACGCGCCGGGGAGCATGAGAGCCGCGAGAGTGAGGAGTAATAGGATGCGTTTCATTCTTTGTCGTTATTTGTCGGGGGTATGAAGGGGTCAGTCGGCAAACGGGTCGAGCGACTGTTCGTAGCGGAGCTCGGCTGCTACGAGCGGCTCCACCTCGTCGGGGCGGATGGGCGAGAGCTTGTCCTTGGCGAGCATTTTGCGCACATGGGCGGTGAGGGCGTCGACGTTGACATCCTCGTCGTCGGCCTCGGAGTCGATGTCGAGCAGTCCGCTTTCGTCATACCAGTCCCATATTATGTCGATGACATTGAGCAGCTCGTCGTCGTTGCATCGGGCCGAAGCCTCGGGCGACAGTGCCGCGCGCATGGCCTTGACGGCCTCTTTTTCATCAAATTCTTTCATTCTTCGGGTCGGGAATTTAAGTCGATAATGCCTTCGGGGAGCGAGGTGTGGAGGGTGTGGCTGTCGGCGTCGACCTCGTCGATATACTCGTCGGCCACGGGGATGTAGACCTCCTCGCCTGACGGGGTGGTCACGATGAGGAGCAGATTGGCGGTCGAGTCGTTGTAGTCGGTAATCTCGCCCACTGTGCCGGCCTCGGAGTCGACGAGGGTGTAGCCGATGAGGTCGGAGATGTAGAATCCGTCCTCGCCATCCTCGTCATCGTCGGGAATGTCGCTGTCGAGCAGATAGAAGGGACGGCCTGTGAGCGTGCGCGCCTTAGGCTCGGAGTCGATGCCGTCGATGGTGATGAGACATGTCTCGGCGGTCTTGGGACGCACTGACGAGATGAAGAACGGCACGAAGATGCCGTCAATCTCCATGACGATGCACTTGACCGCAGACAGGTCTACGTCAAAGTCGAGCGTGGCCGAGATTTCTCCCTTGATGCCGTGAGGCTTGTTGAACACTCCGGCCTCGGTGATGTCAGTGCGCAGTATCATCAGCGTTTCTTCTTTTTCTTGCCTGTGGGGGGCGGTGCTATAATCTTGAACTCGTGCAGACGGGTGGTCTCGGGGTCGATGCGGAGCATGCCGTGGGAATACTCGGCGAGGTCCTTGAAGATTTTGGCGTCGTCCACGCTGTCCTTGTTGACGGCGAGGAGGAGTTTCTTCATGTGGTTGGCCACGAGGTTGACCAGCTCGTCACGCTCGGGGCCTTCGGGCATCTCCATAGCCTTGGCTATAATCAGCTCGACATCCTTGCCGTAGTGGCGGTAGCGGATGTGACGGCCGGGATATGGCACCTTCTCGGGACGCGACGAGTACTTGTCGGGGGCCGACACTTCGACGGGATAGTCGATGTCGAGCTTGAAGCCGCTCATGTAGGCAAGATGGTCCCAGAGTATCTGCTTCCAGTCCTCCTGCTCCTTGACCTTGGGCTGTATGCGGGCCATCGTGCTGATGATGGAGTAGGCGCAGCGTGTGCGCTCCTCGCGGTCAGGGATGCTGACGCAGTGGTCGACCATGCGCTGCACGGCCCTGCCGTATTCGGGTAGGATGAGACGCGGACGATGTGTGTTGTATGTTAACATTCAGTGTCGGTGAGTGATTCAAATTGCCCGCCATTCTCTCACGGCGGGCAATTTAATATGTGTAAAGGGGGGATGGATTACATGTTCATGCCGCCGTCCACCTCGATGACCTGGCCTGACACGTAGCTTGACATGTCGGAGGCGAGGAATGTGGCGACGTTGGCGATGTCCTCGACCTGACCGGCACGACGGAGGGGAATCTTCTGGGCCCACTCCTTGCGCACGTCGTCGGGGAGAGCTGCGGTCATGGCTGTCTCGATGAAGCCGGGGGCGATGGCGTTGGCGCGGATGCCGCGTGAGCCTACCTCCTGAGCGATGCTCTTGGCCAGGGCGATGAGGCCGGCCTTGGATGCTGCGTAGTTGGCCTGACCGGCGTTGCCGTGTACGCCCACTACGGATGCCATGTTGATGATTGAGCCGTGACGCTGACGCATCATGACGGGGATCATGGCGTGGATGAAGTTGAACGCGCTCTTGAGGTTGACGGCGATTACGGCGTCCCACTGAGCCTCGCTCATCTTGAGCATGAGGCCGTCCTTGGTGATGCCGGCGTTGTTGACGAGCACGTCGATGTGGCCGAAGTCTTCCTTGACCTTAGCCACGACCTCCTCGGTCTGGGCGAAGTCGGCGGCGTTGGAGGCATAGCCTTTGGCCTTGACTCCGAGGGCCTCGATTTCCTTAACGGTGGCGGCCATGTTCTCGTCGTCGAAAAGGTCGGTGAATGCTATGTCGGCACCTTCTGAGGCGAATTTAAGGGCTATGCCTTTGCCGATGCCGCGTGAGGCACCGGTGATGAGAGCAACTTTTCCTTCAAGTAGTTTCATTTCAAGAATAGTTATTAATGGTGAGATTGTTTAGAATTGATTCTTTTTGTCCTTGATTACCAGCGTGCGGGTGAAGAACTCGACGGCCTCCTCGCGGAATGTCGAGGGGTCTACGCCGATGTCGTCATAGTTGTCGTAGATGTGGCAGAAGTCCACGCCCTGAAACATCATCTGGTGTATGGCGGGGACGAGCGCGCCCTGCTCGGGGTCGAAGACTCCGCGGGCTATGCCGTTGTCAATCATCGTGCGGAATAGTCCGCGCTCCTTCTCGACGGCCAGGCGGCGTATGCGCTCGAGCCTCTTGTAGTCGAGGGTGATGTATGATATGAGCTGGCTGGTGGTCGATGCCTTGATGGTCTCGTCGACCACGTCGAAGCGGGCGCGTATGTAGGTCTGCAGCATCTCCACAGGCTCGAGGTCAGAGCACACGATGTCGCGAAACCGCTTGACTATGGCGTCGGCTTCGCGTTCGATTACGGCATCATATATCTCCTTCTTATTCTTAAAATAGGTGTATATGGTGCGTCGCCCTTTGTCGGAGGCGGTGGCGATGTCGTTCATGGTGGTGCGCTCCACGCCGTTGGAGGCGAAGAGCTGACGGGCCACATCAAGAAGCCGTTCACGTGTCTTTGAGGCTATCGCTGTCATCTAAATGCTATCGCTGTCATCTAAATTAAGGTAATTCAAGATGCAAAGGTAATAAAAAATATCCTTGCGTTATATCTCTATGCCTTGATTTTTGAGAAATTCCTTCAGCACGGCCGAGAAATGCTCGTTGGCCGCACGCGGATAGCGCACGTCGGCATAGACCTGTGCGAGGTTCTGCTTGCCGTTTTCGGTGACGAAGCGGCGATATGACTCCATCGACTCCTTCTCGGCGTAAATCTCGTCGATACGCGAGGCCGAGGGGTCGGCATACGTGCCGTGGTGGAGGATGGCGTCGACGTCAAGACGCTCGGGCACTTCGGGGCTTTCGGCGGGATAGCCGAGGGTGACGGTGAGCAGGGGCACGACGCCTTGGGGCAGGTGCAGCTGCTCGGCTATCATGGGGGCGTTGTAGGTGGTGGTGCCGAGATAGCATGTGCCGAGGCCGTTAAGCTCGGCCAGCGTCACGAACTGCTGGGCGAAGATGGCTGTGTCCATCACGGCCCATGTGTAGCCCTGGAGGTTGTTGAGCCCCGGCTCGGCTCCGCCCTGCACGCACCATGCGTGATAACGCCTGAGGTCGAGGCAGAAGGTGAGCACGGCCTTGGCCGAGGTGATGGCGGGCTGTGAGAAGTGGGCCGGTGCGAGGGCCTGTATGCCGGCGGGGTCGGTGGTGAGTATTACGCTGTAGAGCTGCATGTTGCCCGTGTTGGGGGCATGTGCGGCTTGAGCGATGAGCGAGCGTATGAGCGCGGGGTCGATGTCTCGCTCGGGGTCATAGGCGCGGATGGTGCGCCGTGTGGTGAAGTAGGTGGTGTCGAACTGATGGTCCATAATTGTTTTCTTGACAGCTTTTGGTGTGAGAATGCGCGGCGGATTTCATGCCGGCGCAATTACACTGCAAGTTACGACAAATTATTCAAATGTTAATAAATTGGGCGGATATTTTTTGGTACATCACGGAAAATTCGTCATCTTTGCAGTCGCTAAAAACCAAAGCGGCTATAACCGGGAAAACACTTGTGACAATACTCTACCGATAGAGAAAATGGAACGCATTACATATACTTACGATGAGGCGTATGAGGCCTCGGTGAAATACTTTGACGGTGACGAACTCGCTGCCCGTGTGTGGGTAAGCAAATATGCACTGAAGGATTCGGACGGAAATATCTATGAGAAGACCCCCGAGGATATGCACCGGCGCATTGCGTCGGAGATAGTGCGTATAGAGCGCAACTATCCCAACCCCATGACCGAGGATGAGGTGATGGGGCTGCTTGACAAGTTTCGCTACATCGTGCCTCAGGGTAGCCCTATGGCCGGAATCGGCAACAACTATCAGGTAGGCTCGCTGAGCAACTGCTTCGTAATCGGTCTGGACGGACATCCCGACTCGTATGGCGGCATAGCCAAGATTGACGAGGAGCAGGTGCAGCTGATGAAGCGTCGCGGCGGCGTTGGCCATGACCTGAGCGACCTCCGCCCCAAGGGTACGCCCGTCAAGAACTCGGCCCTCACATCCACCGGCCTCGTGCCGTTCATGGAGCGATACTCCAACTCCACCCGCGAGGTGGCGCAGGACGGACGCCGTGGCGCGCTGATGCTCACCGTGTCAATCAAGCATCCCGACTCGGAGCGTTTCATCGACGCCAAGCTCGAGCAGGGCAAGATTACGGGTGCCAACGTGTCGGTCAAGATTGACGACGAGTTCATGCGCTGCGTTGAGAGCGGCGAGGTCTATCGCCGCCAGTTCCCGGTGTGGAGCGACAAGCCCGAGGTGAGCATCGACACCGATGCCCGCGCCTTGTGGGGCAAGATTGTGTACAACGCATGGAAGTCGGCCGAGCCGGGCGTGCTGTTCTGGGACACAATCACACGCGAGTCGGTGCCCGACTGCTATGCCGACCTCGGATTCCAGACTGTGTCGACCAATCCCTGCGGCGAGATTCCCCTCTGCCCCTATGACAGCTGCCGACTGGTGGCCATCAATCTCTATGCCTATGTGAAGAATCCGTTTACGGAGAATGCCGAGTTTGACTACGAGCTGTTCGCCTCGCACGTTGCCAAGGCCCAGCGCATCATGGACGACATCATCGACCTGGAGATGGAGAAGATTGACACCATCATCGCCAAGATTGAGAATGACCCGGAGACAGCCGAGGTGAAGGAGACCGAGCTGAACCTCTGGAAGAAGATACGCGCCAAGACCCTCAAGGGTCGCCGCACGGGACTCGGCACCACAGCCGAGGGTGACATGATAGCCGCTCTCGGTCTGCGCTACGGCACCGAGGAGGCCACCCGCATGTCGGTCAACGTGCACCGCGCGCTTGCCGTGGCCGCTTTCAGCTCGTCGGTTCAGATGGCCAAGGAGCGCGGAGCGTTTGAGGTCTATGACGCCGAGCGTGAGCGCAACAATCCCTACATTTCGCGTCTGCGCGAATTCGCGCCCGAGCTTGTGGCCGACATGGAGAAGAGCGGACGCCGCAACATCGCCTGTCTGACCATCGCGCCCACAGGCACCACCTCGCTCATGACCCGCACATCGTCGGGTATCGAGCCGGTGTTCATGCCTGTCTACAAGCGTCGCCGCAAAATCAATGCCAACGACGTGGAGGCACGCGTGGACTATGTCGACGAGTCGGGCGACAAGTTTGAGGAGTACGTGGTGTACCATCCCAAGTTTGTCGACTGGATGAAGGTCAAAGGCATAGAGGTGCGTGACGACTATTCACAGGCCGAGATTGACGAGCTTGTGGCCAAGTCACCTTATTATAAAGCCACCGCCAACGACATCGACTGGATGGAGAAGGTGAGGATGCAGGGAGCCGTGCAGAAGTGGGTTGACCACTCAATCTCTGTGACCATCAACCTGCCCGCCGACGTGGATGTTGAGCTGGTCAACCGCCTGTATCTCGAGGCTTGGAAGGCAGGATGCAAGGGGTGTACCATCTATCGCGACGGTTGCCGCTCGGGTGTGCTGATTGCCGCCGAGAACGACAAGAAGAAAAAGGATGAGAAGAAGGCCGAGCTTGACGGCACCGAGCCTGTAGGCACTTCGGGCCATCCGCTGATGCTGAAGCGTCCCACCGAGCTTGAGGCCGATGTGGTGCGTTTCCAGAACAACAAGGAGAAGTGGATTGCGTTTGTCGGCCTTGTCGACGGACGTCCCTATGAGATATTCACCGGCCTTGCCGATGACGAGGATGGCATATTCTGCCCCAAGTCGGTCAACAAGGGCAAGATTATCAAGTCGGTGGGCGAGAACGGCGTGAAGCGTTACGACTTCCAGTTTATCAACAAGCGCGGTCTGAAGACCACCATCGAGGGGCTTTCCGACAAGTTCAACCCTGAGTACTGGAACTATGCCAAGCTCATCTCGGGTGTGCTGCGTTACGGCATGCCTATCGACCAGGTGCTCAAGCTGGTCAACGGCCTCGAGCTTGACTCGCAGAGCATCAACACGTGGAAGATGGGCGTGGAGCGTGCCCTCAAGCGTTATCTGCCGTCAGGCACCCCCGCCAACGGTCAGAAGTGCCCGCACTGCGGTCAGGAGACCCTCATCTATCAGGAGGGCTGCCTGATATGCACATCGTGCGGCAATTCGCGCTGCGGATGATACAATGAGAACCGAACTAACTTTTTATGATATGAAAAAGACACTGACACTCATGCTCGCGGTGGCCGGAATGGCCATGACACAGTCGTGCAGCCGCCTGAGCAGTGAGGCTAAGGAGATAGCGGGCAACTATGTGATACCCGAGGTGTCGCAGACCGAGCCTGTGATGGAGCTTAACCGTGACGCCACATGCGTGGTGCGTGCCATAAAGCCCGGAGTGCTGACCTATGCCGTGGAAGGGACGTGGAATGTCGAGAATGACTCGCTCGTGATGCTTCTCGACCCCTCGACGGTCAAGGTTGACGGCGATGCCTCGCTCGTGGGGCAGATACCCGTGCGCTCTGCCCGCAAGGTGGTTGAGCACAACGACTTCAACCTCCAGCTCGAGAGTGACGGCATAGTGTATTATTATAAGAAGTTATAGCCCCCACACGTCATGCGTTATCTTTTATACGTCCTGTATGCCCTGCTCGCCGTGGTGATGGCGGGCTGTGGCAACTCTACGATTTCCGAGCGCGTATCGTCGGCCGAGATAGCCTTTGCCGGCGAGGATGTGGCCTCGGCACGCCGCATATGCGACGAGATAGTGGGCGAGCACAACGAGGACGGCGAGATTGCCGCCACCGAGCTTGGCCGCATGTCCATACTGTATATGCAGCTCTTTGACCGCACCGACGATGCCGATGCCCTCGACCTGGCCACGAAATGCTATCGCTCGGCCTATGAGGAGAATGCCGACTCGGCCGCCTATTTCTATTCCCATCTGCCTGTCGAGCAGGACAAGTATGCCATGTCGCTGGCTATTTTGGTGCAGTCGATGGACAATCCCGCCGACATCTCGGATTCTCATTTCTCATCTCAAGAGGGAGATGAGGGGGATGAGAATGCCGACGGCGATGAGACATATGAGAAAAATGAGACTGACACGATAAAGCGATAGACCCCGATATGGACTGGAAAGACCTGCTGGCAAGCAAAGTGAATGACGGCACCCTCGAGCGCGAGGAGTTTGTGGCCGAGGAGAAGGTGGCTGACGTGAAACGTCGCGACACTCTGCACGTGAGCATCGACCGCAAGGGGCGCAAGGGCAAGACGGCCACCATCGTCGAGGGGTTCACATGCCCCGACGAGGAGCTGCTTGAGATTGCCGCCCGCATCAAGGGACGGCTTGGCACAGGCGGCTCGGCCCGCGGAGGGGAGATACTGATTCAGGGTGATGCCCTCGAAAAGGTGAAGGCTATACTCGTTGAGATGGGCTATCGGGTGAAATGATTAACATCTACAAGGCATCGGCCGGCTCGGGCAAGACGTTCACCCTGGCAAGGGAATACATCAAGCTGATACTCGGACACAAGAACGAGGAGGGACGCTATGTGCTCAACCGCCCCGGCTCGCAGTCGGGCCATCGGGCCGTGCTGGCCATGACCTTTACCAACAAGGCCACCGAGGAGATGAAGTCGCGCATCATCCACGAGCTTGCCGTGCTCGCGGGATGCGAGAAGGGGTGGGATGACAGCAGCCCCTATGAGGCCGACCTGTGTGCGGCGTTCGGATGCTCGGCCGAGAGGCTTGCCGAGGCTGCGGGTGACGCTCTGCGCGGTCTGCTGTATGATTTCAGCCGTTTCAGCGTGTCGACCATCGACTCGTTCTTCCAGACTGTCCTCCGCGCGTTTGCCCATGAGGCCGACGTGTCAAGCAACTATGCCCTCGAGCTTGACGACGAGGAGGTGATAACCATGAGCGTCGACCAGCTGTTGCAGTCGCTCAACCACGGCAAGCCTACCCGCAAGTCGCACGAGATTGAGACCTGGATTACGGGCTACATGAAGAGCCTCATCGACGAGGGGAGTCAGTTTACGCTCTTCAACCGTGGAGGCAACGTGCAGTCTGACCTCATAAAGTTTGTGGCACGCATCCATAACGACACGTTCAAGGACAATGAGCGGCTCATAATGGAGTATCTCACCGACCCGGAGAAGTTTCCGGCGTTTCGCGACGCCGTGTTCTCGCGTGTGGCCGAGGTCAAGGGCGAGACAGCCCGTGTATGTGCCGGGGCAATGGCCTCGGTCAACGGCCTTAGCGACGCTTCAGCCCTGATGCAGAAGTCGGTAATTACCGTGCTGAACGACTGGAGCGAGAAGGGGTGGAAGAAGTACACCTCGCCCGGCCTGCCTGCGGCTGTCACCAAGTTGCTTGACGACACCTCGAAGATGTGGAAGGCCCCGGCCATAAAGAGGGGGCTGACCGACCCGGCTGTCGAGACGGCTGTCATTATGGCCATGAATGCCATAGTGCGGTGTGTCGAGTCGGTGACGCTGCTCAACATTGTCAAGGGCAACCTCTATCAGCTCGGACTGCTCAGTGCGCTCATGGAGCTTATCGACCGTTTTCGCCGCGAGAACTCCACGCTGCTGCTGAGTGACACCAATTCGCTCCTGGCCAAGATTATAGGCGGCGAGGACTCGCCGTTTCTATACGAGAAGTTAGGCGTGAGGTATCACCATTATCTTATAGATGAGTTTCAGGACACCTCGCACAGCCAGTGGGCCAACATGCGCCCCCTGCTCCGCGAGAGCCTGGCTTATGATTACGACAACCTTGTCATCGGCGACGAGAAGCAGTGCATCTACCGTTTCCGCAACAGCGACCCCTCGCTGCTCCACAATTTGCACCGCGAGCCTTGGGCCGAAGGGCGCACCGAGGTGAGGGGGGACAGCGTGAGCGAGAACACCAACTGGCGTTCGTCGGCCGAGGTGGTGAGGTTCAACAACTCGCTGTTCACCTCCATAGCGCGTCAGTACGGGCTTGACGACGTCTACACCAACGTGGTGCAGCAGGTGTCGGCCAAGCACCAGTCACATCACGGCTATGTGCTGATGAGATGCTTTGATGCCTCGGAGTCGCCCGAGGAGGAGGCCCTTGCACAAATGGCCCGCGAGATGAGGCGTCAGCTTGAGTCGGGCTACAGCCCCGGCGACATCGCCATACTCGTGCGTCAGAGCCGCGAGGGGGAGAAGGTGATAAAATATCTTGACGAACTGCGCAAGCAGGACCCCACATACCCGTCGTTTGACATCATTTCCGACAAGTCACTGCTCATATCGCACTCCGATGCCGTGGCCGCCGTCATCAGCCGTCTGCGCATGCTCTCGAGCATCGAGGTGCGCAGCGACAGCCGCCACAAGAGCAGTCGCGAGGTGGCGAGGATACTCAATGACTACGAGACGGCCTACACGTCGGGCGCAACCCCCTCTGACGCTCTCATCCATGCCATAGGGCTGATGAGAAAGCGTGAGGAGGATAGGGAGGCCTCCGCTCAGACCGCCCCAGAGGTTGCGGCGGTGAATGCTGAAGAGGAGGAGAGCGTGTCGCTCCACGGGGTCGACCTGATGTCGCTCGTCGAGTCGATAATCAGCACCCATGTGCCCGCACCGTTGCGCGACACCGACAGCGTGTATATCACGGCGTTTGTCGACCTCGTCGCCAAATATATCGGCCAGGGGCATGCCGACATCCGCTCGTTCCTGCAGTGGTGGGATGAGAGCGGTTCGCGCACCTCAATCTCGGGCGGTTCTGACTCGCGTGCGCTCAACATTCTCACCGTCCACAAGTCCAAGGGTCTGGAGTTTCACTGCGTACATATCCCGTTTGCCGAGTTCACAGCCACCACCAAGGGTGACATGGCTTGGTTTGAGCTGCCATATATAGAAGGTATCCCCGAGGACATCATGCCCCCGATGATGCCGCTGACGGTGAGCAGGGCACTCGCCTCGACCCCGCTGGCCGAGCAGTTTGAGGAAATCAGGCGCGAGCGTGTGCTCGACCAGACCAATCTGCTCTACGTGGCCTTCACCCGAGCTGTCGACGAGCTGATAGTGGGCGTCAAGCTCTATAAGTCGGTGCGCGAAGGCGCGCTCAAGGATGGTGACATGCCCACGGTGGCCCGCACCATCTATGAGGGAGTTGTCGGGGCCGAGCATTCCGAACTGTTGCCGCTGCGGTTTGACGATACGCTTACCCTGACCGTGGGCAGTCCTACTCGCAAGGGTGAGGAGAAAAAGGAGAAGGGAACGGCCATGCGACCCTCCACGTCGGTCAGGATGCCCGCCTATGAGTCGACCACGACCGAGTCGGTGTGGGAGAACACCAATGTCGACACTCACCGCCTCAACCGCATCGAGGTGGCACGAGAGCGTGGCCTGATACTTCACGAGCTGATGTCGCACGTGCGCACGGTCGCAGATGTCGACAGGGCTTTCACGCTGTTGCGCGCCACTCCTGACGCGAGGCGACTCACGCCCGAGGACTTCGTCGCGCTGCGCGAGGTGGTGGATGCGCGAGTGAGCGACCCGAGGGCGAGGGAATGGTTTGAGGGATTCCGCAAGGTCTACATCGAGCGCGAGGTGCTCATGGCCTCGGGCGAGTTGCGGCGAGTCGACCGCGTGGTGTGGACAGCCTCGGGCGAGATTCATGTCATCGACTACAAGTCGGGCAGTCAGGACCCGCGCCGCTACAAGCGTCAGGTGCGCGACTACATGCAGTTCTTCCGTTCCATCGGCTACCCCCAGGTGCAAGGCTTCCTCTACTACCTCGACACAGGCGAAATCATCGAGGTAGAGTGACCCCCCGTCGGCTGTCATGACGCCCCTTCTCCGAGCCGTCTGAGCAGTTCGGGGCGGATGGTGCGTGAGAGCGGGATGGCGATATGAGCCGACGGTGGGGGAATGATTTATATTTCATGTTTAGGTTCTTATGAGATAATTCATTATCTTTGCAGAACTCACATTAAAACTTATATTAAAACTTACATTATTCATGAGAAGAACGATTTTTACCGCAATCGCTATACTTCCCGTTTTCTTTGCATCATCACAGACTCTGAAGAATCATGAACAAGGGAATCCGAATGACCCGAAATATGATTACTTAAAAGAATTTGCCCCTCTTAAGAATTATATTGACTATGAAAAGTATCCTAATTTTAAATTAGGAATAGGCACCACTGTGAGTGACTATCTCAGCAATCCCACCGTCAAGGAAATCACCAACGGGTATTTTACTGAAACTGTTGCGGGAAATGCTATGAAAATGTCAAGTTGTGTAAACAACAATGGCAATATGGATTTTTCAAGAGTGACTAAGTATGTAAATGCTGCGGAAGAGGCCGGCATAAACGTATTCGGTCATACCCTTGCGTGGCATTCACAGCAGCCTAACGGTTGGCTGAGAGAGCTTATAAAGGACAAGGCTCCCGAACAGTTTGAGCATCCTGACACGATAGTGAATGTCATAGCCTGTTCAAAGGATTTTCGCACGCAGCAGAATGTCGGCTGGACCGCAGACCAGTCAAAGTTCGGATTTTCTCTTAGCTTTTCCTCTGCTGACGGTCTTAAAATACATACTACCAAGAGTCTGAATTCCTGGGATGTACAGTTTATTGCATATGACAACATTGCTTCTGAGGCAGGCAAGACATACAAAATCACATACGAAATAAAAGGCTCCAAGAACGGTGTGATGCATTCCAAGCTTGGCGACTGGGGCTCGGGAAGCAATAAGGACTTTTCCTTCACCGCAGACTGGCAGGAGATTTCGGTTGAGTATGCCTGTCCTGTCAACAATCCTTTCCTCCTGCTTCAATGTGGCGACTTTGTGGGTGACATATTTATCCGCAATATAAAAGTCGAGGAGTCGGTGGGCGCGATGAAGATAGAAGAGAACCGTCGTTATCTCAAGGTAGAGGCTTCATCCAAAAAGTCAGAGGTTTGGGACAACCAGTTCTGGATTATCACCTCTGCGCCGTTCACTGCCGGTCAGAGTTTTGAATTCACAGCTGATGTCCGTGCCGACAAAAAGGCCAAGGCATCCACCCAGGTACATAACGACCCCGGCAATTATGTTGATTACAACGCTTTTGGCAACATTGATTTCGATACGGAATGGAAATCGGTAAAGGTTTCGGGAAAGTTTGCCAAAGGTGGTAAGTCGGTTGCTTTTAATCTTAGTGAATTTGCGGATGCTAATGTCTACTACTTCGACAATATCAGCTTGAAAATAGCCGGAGTGGAGAGAATTGTAAACGGCAGCATTGACAACGATGAACTTTCGTCGTTTAAGATGAAGAAAAGTGGCGGAAATCTGACAGCTCCAAAGATGGAGAAGAACGGTTTTTATCTGAAGTTACCCCAAAGCACCCCTCTGACCAAGGCCGAAAAGCTCGAGATTCTAAGTGGTGCGATGGAGAAATGGATAAAAGGAATGATGAACGCATGTAATGGCAAAGTAAAAGCCTGGGATGTTGTCAACGAGGCAATCTCTGGGGGCGGCAATGACGGCAATGGCAATTACTCTTTGCAGCATTCCAATGAATACAACGGCGATGCCACATGGGATGTCGGAGGCGACTCATTCTATTGGCAGGACCATATGGGCGACCTTGAATATGTGCGTACTGCCGTGCGTTATGCGCGTCAATACGGGCCTGATGACATCGTGCTCTTTATCAATGACTATAACCTTGAGAGCGACTGGGATGGAAATAAGAAATTAAAATCCCTTATAAACTGGATAAAGAAATGGGAGTCGGACGGCGAGACTTATATTGACGGAATAGGCACTCAGATGCACATTTCTTACTATGAGAACGGCGGGACGTTGGCAAGTAAGAAAAATGCCATTACCAATATGTTCAAGCTGATGGCTGCATCCGGGAAACTGGTTCGTGTCAGCGAATTCGACATGGGATATGTCAATGCAAGCGGCAAGGATATCCCCACGTCAGAAATGACCGACGCCCAGCATCAGAACATGGCAGACTACTATGAGTGGATACTGAAAGAGTATTTCCGCTTGATTCCTAAAGACCAGCAGTGGGGAATTTGTTTCTGGTGTCCGACCGATTCACCCGTCAACAGCGGATGGCGTGCTAATACACCTGTCGGAATCTGGACTCTCAACACGTTCTACCGCAAGCATGCTTATGCCGGTATTGTAAAGGGTCTTGGCGGAATTGACCATACAAGTGCTATAGACCGGATTATTGACGATGAGCGACCTTTGAAAAATCGCGCGGACGGCATTTATAACATCAGAGGTTTCCGCTATCCCTCGACCACACGTTATGAAGACCTTCCTTCAGGATTCTATATTATTGATGGAAAGGTCGTAAGGAAATAATTCTTACGTGCCTCGACGTGAGTGCAGCCCCCTTGAGCCAAACGGTGAGAGGGGGCTGTTTGTCGGGTTATGGATTTTTTCGTACCTTTGCATGCGCGTTGGGCTGACGTGTACGTGAGCCCGCGCAAGCTACAGCAAAATTCACTATTTTCTAAAGATATTATGAGTTACAACCTTTTGAAGGGTAAGCGCGGTGTGATATTCGGCGCGCTTAACGACAAGAGTATCGCCTGGAAGGTGGCCGAGAAGGCCGTAGAGGAGGGCGCAATCATCACGTTGAGCAACACCCCCGTGGCAGTGCGCATGGGCGACGTATCCAAGCTCGGCGAGAAGCTCGGCGCAGAGGTAATCCCCGCCGACGCCACCAATGTCGAGGACCTCGAGATGGTGTTTGAGAAGTCGATGGAGGTGCTCGGAGGCAAGATTGACTTCGTGCTCCACTCCATAGGCATGTCGCCCAACGTGAGAAAGAAACGTCTCTATGACGACATCGACTATGACCTGCTCAACAAGACCCTCGACATCTCGGCAGTGTCGTTCCACAAGATGATTCAGGCCGCCAAGAAGCTCGACGCCATCAACGAGTATGGCAGCATCGTGGCACTGAGCTATATCGCAGCGCAGCGCACCATGTTCGGCTACAATGACATGGCCGACGCCAAGGCTCTGCTCGAGTCGATTGCGCGCAGCTTCGGCTACATCTACGGTCGCGAGAAGCACGTGCGCATCAACACCATCTCGCAGTCGCCCACTCCCACCACCGCCGGCAGCGGTGTCAAGGGCATGGACTCGCTCATGGACTTTGCCAACCGCATGTCGCCCCTTGGCAATGCCACAGCCGACGAATGTGCCGACTACTGCATCATGATGTTCTCTGACCTCACCCGCAAGGTGACGATGCAGAACCTCTTCCACGATGGCGGCTTCTCGAGCATGGGCATGAGCCTCCGTGCTATGGACCAGTACGAGAAGAGCTTTGACCTCTACCGCAACCCCGACGGCACCATCCAGTACGGGTGATAAAGTTTAGAGTTTAAAGGTTAAAGTTTAAGATTTAGAGTTTAAAGCTTAGAGTTTAGCCAACGTTAAAAGCGTCTCATTTTCTCATCTCACGGGGTGCCCGTGGCGATGAGAAAGTGAGACGCCTGTTTTTGCCTCGGCGGGTGTCTCATTATCTCATATTGTACCCCGCTCCTATTTCATGAGAAAATGAGACAAATGAGACGGTGTGTCGCGTCAGGCAGCTTCGTCGGGGAAAGGTATCGTGTCGGCTTCGTCAGTTGGTGTGGTGTCGGGGTCGTCGGTCGGGGTGGTGTCTTGTGTGGGCTTGACGGCTGACGGCAGATAGCGGTAGACCTGTGCGCGGCTTACTCCGAGTTTTTCGGCTATCTCCTGACGGGTGTAGCCCTGCGAGGATAGCTGTTCGGCTCTCTCTCGTCGGGATGCGCTGTCGTTGCGTTCCACGAGGTGGCGTTTCTCAGGGCCTGTGCCTACGGATTTGAACCCTACGAATTCGGGTGTCGTGCGTCCGATTACGCAGTCGAGCACGTTGTCGGGCCCGTAGACCACCTCGGTGTTGCGTTGCTTGATTTGCTTGATGTATCGCAAGTCTTTCGACAGTACGCTCTCGCCTATGGCAAAGGCTGAGTCTACGAAGTTGATAATCATCTTTGAGCCTTGCAGGTCGTTGCGTGTGAGAGGGTTGGTGAGGTTGCGTTTTGGCGTGTGGGCGAGGATGAGTATGCTTAGGCCGTGCTTGCGCTTGAGCGACAACAGTTTCTTCATCAGGGGCAGTGCTTCGGCTGCCTGTTCGGTGCCCTCGGCCATGAATGTTATGTTGTCGATTATCAGCACGTCAGTCAGATGCTCGTTGATGTGCTTCTCGATGTCGTCGAGCAGTATCTCTGACAGTGGTTTAGCCGAGGGTCCCGACAGGTCGGGATGGTCTCCGTCGATGTCCTGATAGTTAAGCTCGATGCGCACGAAGTTATTGGAGAACCTGTAGGGTATTCGTAAGTCCTCCTCCTCGTCATTGTTGTAGACCGAGCTGTATCGTCGGGCAAACTGTGATGTGGACAGCTCGAAGTCGGCATACAGCACCTTCTTGGCGAGTGTCTGAGGCATCAGTTCGGGCAGTGATTTGTCGGCATATCCTCCGCTGGCTATCATGTCGGCTATCTGCACTGCCAGCAGAGATTTGCCTATATTTGTATCGGCAAACAATACGCATAGCTCTCCTTCATACCATAGAGGTCCGCACAGCTGTTTCTGCGAGCCTATTATAGTGCCGAGTTTCATCCACTCATTGCCGGTCATGGCCTTGGTGATGCGTGGTCGGGCCTCTCGTGCCTGTGCCTCTTTCATGGCACGGTCAATACTCTGATACATCTCACGGTCAGGGTCATAGCCTGAGCTATAACCTGAATAGGGGGTTGCATACATACTCATAATTCTTTGTGGTTTTTTGTTTAAATAATACTATACTACTTATATACTATATATATTTATTATTAATTTTTTACACCACAAAGTTACGGGTGGCCGAGGGGCTAAAAGGTGCGATAATGTCGCGATGCCTATAAAAAAGTTTGTCTCATTTGTCTCATTTTCTCATGAAATAGGAGCGGGGTACAGGGGGAGAATGATGAGACAGCAGCGTCTCACTTTCTCATGCTCTTGGGCTTGGCCATGAGATGAGAAAATGAGACACTTGGCTGTCAGGTGGTGAGGATGCGGGATGTAACTTGTGTCAGTCGGCGGGGCTATGCCTTGAGGCCGAGGGTGTGCATGAGGTCGGTGACGGCGAGGGCGGGGGTGGGGTTGCGCTCGAGGCATTTGATGAAGAGCGAGCCTATGATGGCTCCCGAGGAGTTGGCACAGGCGTCGGCGAGGGTCGAGGGGTTGGAGATGCCGAAGCCTATGAGGCGCGGGTGGCTCAGCCCCATCGAGGCTATGCGGCGGAAGTAGGCGGTCTGCTCGGGGGTGAAGCGGTCTTTGGTGCCGGTGGTCGAGGCTGTGGACACCATGTAGATGAATCCCGAGCAGTGCTCGTCGATGAGGCGTATGCGCTCGTCGGAGGTCTCGGGGGTGATGAGCATGATGAGGTCTATGCCGTAACGCTCGCACAGGGGTTTGTACTGACGCATGTATTCACCGAAGGGGAGGTCGGGGATGATGATGGCGTCGATGCCTACCTCGGTGCAACGCCGGAACACGCGCTCTATGCCGTAGCGGAGCATGGGGTTGAGGTAGCCCATGAGTACGAAGGGCATGTCGGGCACGCGCTTGCGGGCGTCGGCCACTTGGTCGAAGAGGCGGGCGAGGGTCATGCCTCCGCGCAGGGCTACGGTGGAGCTATGCTGTATGACGGTGCCGTCGGCCATAGGGTCGGAGAAGGGTACGCCTATCTCTACCATGTTTGCTCCCTGCTCGGCAAGGGCTTGGATGATGTCGGCGGTGGAGTCGGGGGTGGGGAATCCTGCGGTGAGGAAGACTGAGAGTATGTCGGCGGGCTTGCGCTCGAAAAGGGTCTGAAGACGAGACATATGAATGAAAAATTAAAAATTAAAAATTTAAAATGGAAAATTATGATTTATCAATTCTAATACTTGTTGAAACGGTAGGAGCGACGGCTTTAGCCGTCGATATGGCACGAATAGGGTAGCTTTTTGATAAGTGGCTATATGGTGCTATATGGGTAATCTTTTGATACGTAGCCTCATATCGACGGCTATAGCCGTCGCTCCTATAGGGCTGAGAGGAATTGCCTGACGAGCTGCGGGTCTTTGCATCCGGGGCGGGTCTCGAAGCGGCTGTTGATGTCCACACCTGCCATATGGGGGAAGGTGGCGGCGGCGCGGGCTACGGCCTCGGCGTCGTCGGGGGTGATGCCTCCGCTCAGCAGATAGGGGGTGGTGAGGGGGTAGTCGCGCAGTATGCTCCAGTCATATTTGCGCCCCGAGCCTCCGTGGATGGCTGTGAGGGTGTCGAATACGAAGAGGTCGACACTCCCTTCGTAGGGGGTGAGTGTGGACCAGTCGATGTCGGGGTCTATGCCTATGGCTTTCATGACGCGGAGTCCGGCATCGCGCAGTGCGCGACATGTCTCGGGCGACTCTTTGCCGTGGAGCTGGACGGTGGAGAGTCCGTAGCGCGAGGCTGTGTGGAGGATATGGTCGACGGGTGCGTCGACAAATACGCCTGTTCTGTCGATGTCGGCGGGCAGCTCGGCCACCACCGAGGGGAGGAGCGCGCACGCGTTGCGCGGCGAGGGGGCGTAGAAGATAAAGCCCATCATCGAGGGCTTGAGCAGGGCAATCTGCCGTATGCTTTCAGGGTCGGAAAACCCACAAATCTTGGTAATCACGGGGGGAAGAATTTAAAATTTAAAATTTAAAATTTAAAATGGCTACGCGGTATGGGTGGGAAAAATTTTCCATTCTCCATTCTCCATTCTCCATTCAATTCATGGCTGCGCGGTGTGGAGGGGGGAATTTTCCATTTTCCATTCTCCATTTTAAATTCAAAATTCCTTTAGGAATTTTGCAAGCGCATCGCCGGGTGAGGGGTGGCGCATGAATGTCTCGCCGATGAGGAAGCCTCGGTAGCCGACATTGCGCAGTCTCGTCACTTCGGTCATGGATGTGAGCCCGCTTTCGGCCACTTTGACCGTCGTGTCGGGCAGTTGGCGGGCGAGGGTGAGCGAGAGTGTGGGGTCGGTGTGAAAGGTCGAGAGGTTGCGGTTGTTGACCCCCACCATGTCTACCTCGGGGCAGAAGCGGTCAAGCTCGTCGAGCGAGTGGAGTTCGAGCAGCACTTCGAGGCTGAGCGAGTGGGCTGTGGCGGTGAACCGCTCTATCTCCTCGCGCGTGAGGGCCGAGGCTATGAGCAGTATGGCGTCGGCACCGCACAGGGCGGCCTCCTGTATCTGATAGTCGCTCACGGTGAAGTCTTTGCGCAGTAGGGGAATGTCGGTGATTGTGCGGGCAAGGGTGAGGTCGGTGAGTGCTCCGCCGAAGTAGGGGGTGTCGGTGAGCACCGAGCAGGCCGATGCACCGGCGCGGGCATAGGCGGGGATTACGTCGCTCACGAGGGCCGAGGGGTGGATGTCGCCCTTGGATGGGGAGCGACGCTTGAACTCGGCGATGATGCCTGTGGGGCTTGCGGCGAGCGTGCGTGAGAACGAGCGGCGGCTCATGCGGCGGCGTTGCACGGCCTCGGCGAGCGCGGAGGCCTCGATAGGGCGAAGGGCCATCATGGCCTCGACCTCGCGACGCTTGTTGGCTATGATGCGTGTCAGTATGTTGTCAGACATTTCAGTGGGTGATTTTATCGTGGGGGGATTTCATGAATTTATTTCCACAAACTTTCGGAATGCTCCGAGTGCCGCGCCTGAGGCTATCGACTCGCGTGCCTGGGCGATGGCATCGGTGAGCGACACTTGCGGGTCGAGCGTGTGGATGGCAAATGCCGAGTTAGCCACTACGCAGTCGGTCTGCTCGCGTGTGGCTGTTCCGGCCAGCACGTTGTCGAAAATCCGCGCTGCATCCTCCACGCTCTCGCCACCCGACAGCGACTTCTGCGTGGCCGTCTCAAAGCCTAACTGCTCGGGCATATACAGCCTCTCCCCCTCGGATGACGACACTTTGAAGGGTGATGTGAGCGAAATCTCGTCATAGCCGTCGAGCGAGTGGACCACGGTGCAGTCTATCCCCTCCTGCTGGGCTATGTAGCCGTAGAGGCGCAGGAGCTTGAGGTTGTAGACACCGAGCAACCGATAGCGGGGCATGAAGGGGTTGACCAGCGGGCCGAGCATGTTGAAGAACGTGCGCACGCCCAAGGCTTTTCTCACCGGGCCTACGCTCTTGAGGGCGGGGCTGAAGAAGGGGGCGTGCAGATAGCACACACCGCTGTCGGCGAGCGAGCGGTCGAGGCGGGCCATGTCGGCGGTGAAGCGCACGCCGTGCTGCTCGAGCACGTTTGACGCTCCAGAGATGGAGCTCGCACCGTAGTTGCCGTGCTTGACCACCTTGCGTCCTGTGCCGGCCACGACGAAGCATGAGGCTGTGGAGATGTTAAACGTGTTTTTGCCGTCGCCTCCTGTGCCTACGATGTCGATGGCCTTGATGTCGCCGAAGTCCACGGGGTTGCGTCGCTCAAGGATTGCGTCGCGAAATCCTGTCAGCTCGTCGAGCGTGATGGAGCGCATGAGATATACGGTCATGAATGCCGACAGCTGGGCGTCGTTATATCGCCCGTCGGCTATATTGAGCAGCACCTGGTGAGACTCATCGCGCGTGAGGCTCTTGTGCTCGAACATTTTATATAATAAGGTCTTCACTTCTTCAATTAGAAATTAGTAATTAGTAATTAGTAATTAGCAATTAGTAAATTCTGGGAATCCGTTTAAGTGTAATATAAGGATAACCAATCATTTATCTTAACTCTTTTAACTCATTAACTTTTTAAACAATGAGTCAACCAATTCCCTATCAGTCGGAGGCCCTGCGGGGTGAGGATTGATTCAGGATGAAATTGCACTCCGCGCACGTCGAGGGTGCGGTGGCGTATGGCCATGATTTCGCCGTCGGGGCTTACGGCGGTCACTTCGAGACAGTCGGGCAAACCCTCCTTGTCCACCACCCATGAGTGGTAACGCCCCACTTCAAGGTCGGTGGGCAGTCCATCGAAGATGTAGTCGTCGGGACGGGTTACAGTGATTACCGATTTGATACCGTGGTAGACCTCGGGCAGGTTGCGCAGACGCGCACCGAAACGTTCGCCTATGGCCTGATGGCCGAGACACACGCCGAGTATAGGCTTCTGCGTGGCATAACGCTCGAGCAGCTGCGGGAGTATGCCCGCTTCGGAGGGTATGCCGGGACCGGGGGAGATGATGATTTTGTTGTAGGCATCCACCTCGTCAAGTGTGATGCAGTCGTTACGCCTCACGTCAGGCTCCACGCCCAGCGACCGCACGGCGTGTACTATATTATATGTGAACGAGTCGTAATTATCGAGAATGAGTAAACGCATAATTTAATTAGTAATTAGCAATTAGTAATTAGTAATTTCTCAACTTTCAACTTGAAAGCGCAACTTTCACATATCAGTTTCCGAACGATTCGGCTACGCGGAGGGCTCTTACGAGTGCGCCGAGCTTGTTGTTGGTCTCCTGCAGTTCGTTTTCGGGCACCGAGCGGGCCACGATGCCTGCGCCGGCCTGAAAGTAGAGGCTGTTGTCATGGCTGAGAAACGAGCGTATGGTGATGGCCTGATTGAGGTTGCCGTTAAAACCGATGAACCCTATGCAGCCTCCGTAGGTCATGCGCGAGTGCGGCTCGATTTCGTCGATGAGCTGCATGGCTCTAACCTTGGGCGCACCGCTCAGGGTGCCCGCGGGGAATGTGTCGGCAAACAGGCGGTAGACATCCGCCCCCTCGGGCAGTTCGCCCTTGACGCGCGACACCATGTGGATTACGTGCGAGTAATACTGTATCTGCTTCAGAAACTCTATGCTCACCTTTCCTCCGCCTCGGCTCAGGTCGTTGCGGGCCAGGTCGACGAGCATGATGTGTTCGGCATTCTCCTTCTCATCCTCCAGCAGTGCGCGGGCCAGCTCGTGGTCGCGGGCATCATCGCCCGTGCGCTTGAACGTTCCGGCAATGGGGTCGATATAGGCATTGCGCTCCTCCACGCGCAGGTGGGTCTCGGGCGACGAGCCGAAGATGCGGAAGTCGCTGAAATCAAAGTAGAAGAGATAGGGCGAGGGGTTGACGCAACGCAGGGCACGGTAGACGTTGAACTCATCGCCCTTGAACCTCTGGGCAAACCGTCTCGACAGCACTATCTGAAACACATCGCCGCGCAGAGCATGGCGGATGCCTCGGCCCACCATCTCCTTATACTCCTCGTCGGTCACGGTCGAGGTAGGCTCGGAGGTCACCGCAAACGAGTATTGCGCCACATTGTTGTTATGCACCACGCTGATGATTTCGTCGATGCCTGACTGCTGTCCCGGCACGGTGTGCTCGAATATGGTCATCTGGTTCTTGTAGTGGTTGACCTTGATTATGTAGCGGTAGAGGATATACTTCATGTCGGGCACCGATGCAAACCGCTCCTCCTTGCGCTGCACATTCACGCGCTCGAAGTATCGTACGGCGTCATAGGCCGTGTAGCCCAGCAGGCCGTTGGCGCTGCCGTCGGTGTCACCCTCGATGGTATATGACTCGACATATTTTTTCAGCTCGGCCACCACATCTACCCCCGCTGTGACGGGGATGAGGCGGGTGGGGGAGTCGGGATATGCCAGCTCGATGGTCTCGTTGTTGACCGTGAAGCTGCCTATCGGCTCCACGCCGATGAGGCTGACCGAGTTTTGCGACGTATGGTAGTCCGAGCTTTCGAGCAGGGCCGACTGGGGGTAGAGGTCGCGAATCTTGAGATAGATGCCCACCGGTGTCTCCAGGTCGGCGGGGATTACGCGTGATATAACGTTTAGCTTGTGCATTTCTTTGAGATTATTCGTTGTGTCAGGTTTGTCTCACTGTTCTCATCCTCACGGCATCCCCGTGAGATGAGAAAATGAGACAAGTGAGATTTACTGTTCGGGGTTCAGATACTTCATATATGTCTCCATGTCCTTGTCGCCACGGCCCGAGAGGTTGATGACCACCGTATCGTCGGGGGCAAACTTCCTCACGTCGAGCACGCCGAGCGCGTGGGCCGACTCCAGGGCCGGTATGATGCCCTCGATGCGTGTCAGCCTGTAGGCCGCGTCGAGTGCCTGACGGTCGGTTATGGCGAGCACCTCGCTGCGGCCCGATGTGGCCAGATAGGAGTGCAGAGGGCCTACGCCGGGATAGTCGAGTCCGGCAGATATGGAGTAAGGCTCTATAATCTGCCCGTCATCGGTCTGCATCACCATCGTACGCGCACCGTGTATTATCCCCTCCGAGCCTACCTTCATCGTGGCGGCGGTCATGTCGGTGTCAGTGCCCAGTCCGGCGGCCTCGGCGGCAATCAGCCCAACCGTAGGCTCGTTGATGAAGTGGTAGAACGCTCCTGCGGCATTGCTTCCGCCGCCTATGCACGCCACCACATAGTCAGGCAGTTCCGAGCCGGTGAGCGAGAGCAGCTGCGAGCGTATCTCACGCGAGATTACCGACTGGAAATAGGCCACCATCTCGGGATAGGGGTGAGGTCCCACGGTCGAGCCTATGACATAGAAGCTGTCGGGGTTGCAGCACCAGTAGCGTATGGCCTCGTTGGTGGCATCCTTGAGCGTCTTGTTGCCGCTATGCACCGGCTCGACCTTTGCCCCGAGCAAGAGCATGCGGTCAACGTTGGGCTTCTGACGGGCCACGTCGGTCGCGCCCATGAACACCGTGCAGTCCAGACCCATCAGCGCGCATGCCGTGGCCGTGGCCACTCCGTGCTGTCCCGCGCCGGTCTCGGCTATTATGTGGGTCTTGCCCATACGCTTGGCCAGGAGCACCGAGGCCAGGGCGTTGTTGATTTTGTGCGCCCCCGTGTGGTTGAGGTCCTCGCGCTTTAGATAGATGTTCGTGCCGTAAAGCTCGCTCAGGCGGTCGGCACGGTAGAGCGGCGAGGGGCGGCCCACATAGTCGCGGAGCAGGCGGTCAAGCTCGCGGTTGAAATCCTCGTCGGCGGCATAGCGGTAGAATGCCTCGCTGAGGCGTTTCACGTTGCCGTGGAGTATCTCGGGGATATAGGCTCCTCCGAAACGTCCGTAGTATCCCTCGCTGTCTACGGGCAGGATTGAATGAAATGCTTTCATATCTTTTGTGTGTGTAGTGATGATTGTTTGTCGTGGGGTAGGGGTACAAAAAAGCGGAAGCCATCGATTCAGTATCGATGGCCTCCGTTATATTTTGCTGATGAGAGGATGCTGTCGTGCAATCGCTCAATTATTAGTCGAGATTCCTGCGCAGGACTCGTTGCCATCGATATTGTCTACCGATGCGCCACCAATAATTCTGATTGTTGAGCATATTTCTCATATTTTCTGCTTTTCGTGGCAAAATTATGCTAAAAGATTGTAACTGCCAAATAATTTCTTAAAAACTTTATCACTTTTTTCCGCCCGAGGCCACAATCCTGTTGACAGCCTGCACGGTAGGGTTGACGGCAATCACCTTGCCCGAGGGGTTGAGCAGATATGACGAGTAGCCCCCCTCGGGGTGATAGCCCGGCGAGATGCCCCGCGCCTTGACGTCGGCTATGTGAAACTGCGTCAGCGAGTCGAGGCCGTCGCGGCGCACTATCTCGTCAAACAGCCGTCGGTTGTTGTCGGTGTTGACCGACAGCAGCCTCAGATTGGCGTTGCGGTGGGTGCGGAAATAGCGGTCATACTCACCCGCCGCGATGCGCGACACGGCATTGTGCGAGTCCCAGAAGTTGACCAGCACATACTTGCCCTTGAGGTCCGAGGCCGAGAGCGAAGTGGCCCTGTTGGCCGCCTCGACCACCTGCGGAGGGTGATGCCCGTCGGGGTTCTGCCTGTCCACACGCCCTGCAAACATCCACACCGTCATGGCGAAGAGCAACACCAGTGATGAGAATATCCAAAACTTTTTCATACAGTATTAACCCCCGACACCCTCAGATTGTTCTACCCGACATCACATAGCCATTGCCACATCTCATTTCCACGCTCGGGTCATAAACCGTTTCGCACGCTTGCACGGATGGGATATTTTGCCTAACTTTGCGCCACGTTTTGGTTTCGTGCGTGTCCATCCGTTGCGGTGGGGGCGTGCGGTGAAAAGGGAACCGGGTGAGAATCCCGGACAGACCCGCTGCTGTAATTCCCATTACAACTCGTCGGTTTCTCAGCCACTGGAGCTATAGCTCACGGGAAGGCAATCGACGAGGGGATAAGTCAGAAGACCTGCCGGGACGTGTAGAAGTTTTGAAGTTTTCGGGACATAAAGCGACAAAACAACACCATTCCACCCCCTTTCCGACAGGGTCGCCATGTGCCGCAGGCACGGTCGTTGCGGCCTGCAGGTGGAGCGATGAGTTGTTGCGTTGCTGTGAAGCACCGACCAGGATAATGACTCAATCGCCGATGGAAAATCGCATTCACATATCAGTATTGCTGTTTGCAGCCTCAGCACTGCTCCCCTTGGCGGGGTGGTGCCGCCCCGAGTTGCCCGACAGTGTGACTACAGGCACCGAGCAGAGGGTTGACGAGGTGACTGTCACGGCCAAAAGGTCGCCTGTCAGAGTGTCGGCCGGGACACCCGTGCAGTCGCTGAGCGGTCAGGCCATCGCCGAGCTTGGCATTCAGAACGTGGCCGACGCCGTGCGACGTTTTGCCGGAACCAATGTCAGGGACTACGGAGGCATCGGAGGACTGAAGACCGTGTCAGTGCGCAATATGGGCGCGGCGCACACGGGAGTGAGCTATGACGGTGCTCCGGTGAGCAACTGTCAGGCCGGGCAGGTGGACATAGGACGTTTCTCGCTCGATAATGTGTCGATGCTCTCGCTGGCTGTAGGGCAGGAGGAGAATCTGCTTCAGCCCGCACGGCTTTATGCCTCGGCGGCTGTGCTCAACATCGTGACGAATACCCCGACGTTTGACGCCGGACGCAGCTCGGCTTTCGACGTACAGCTCAAAGGTGGCTCGTTTGGCTACGTAAGCCCCATGCTGAGATGGTGGCATAGGGTGGGTAGCCGTGTCAGGACATCGCTCGACGGCAGCTTCATGCGTGCCGACGGCAACTACCCCTTCACGCTCGTCAACGGCAAACATGTCAGCCGCGAGCGTCGCTCCAACTCGGCCATCGACTCATGGCACGGCGAGGCCAACGTGTATTATGACATGCCCGGAGGAGGCGACATGCAGGTCAAGGGCTACTACTATTATTCCAAGCGCGGTCTGCCGGGAGCCGTGACGCTCTACAATCCCATTTCCACCGAGACACTTTGGGACAGGAACGGTTTCGTGCAGGTGAAATACAACAAGGAGCTCACACCCAAATGGCAGTTTCAGGCATTGGGCAAATACAATTACGGCTGGAACCGCGACCGCGAGCTGGGCAACCAGTTTGCCGGAGGCGTATATCAGGCCGAGCACACTCAGCATGAGTATTATCTTTCGGCGACAGCCGAGTATCGCCCTGTGGCCGGACTGTCGGTGGCTCTTGCTCAGGACTGGATAGTCAACAAGCTCAACAGCACTATGGGCGAATGTCCCTTCCCCACACGCTACACATCGCTCACCGCTCTCAGCGCACGCTGGCGGCGCGGATGGCTCACGGTCAACGGCACCCTCGTGGGCACATATATAACCGAGAGGGTGAAGGCGGGCAATCCCCCCGAGGATGTCAAGAGACTGTCGCCCGGAGCGTCGGTAAGCGTTCAGCCGTGGAAGGGGGAGATGCTCTTTTTCCGTGGCGTGTACAAGTCCACATTCCGTACCCCCACGTTCAACGACCTATACTATGACCGCCTGGGCAACCGCTCGCTCCGCCCCGAGCGCGCCAACGAGTATGACCTCGGCGTGACTTGGAGCCGGTCGTTCTGCCCCGCGATGGATTATTTTTCCATTACGGTCGACGGCTACTTCAACGATGTCAATGACAAGATAGTCGCCTTCCCGACCACCTATGCCTGGAAGATGGCCAACTTCGGCAAGGTGCATGTCAAGGGGCTGGACTTCACCTTGGCAACAGCCTTCTCCTTGCCCCGAGGCATCAATCTCTCTCTCTCGGCCGCCTATACCTGGCAAAAGGCCATCGACCTGACCGACCCCGACTCGAAAAACTATAAGGCCCAGTTGCCCTACACCCCTGAGCACAGCGGCAACATGGCCGTCACGGTCAAGACCCCGTGGTGCACGCTCGGCTATTCGCTCGTAGGTGTGGGCAAACGCTATTTCATAGCCCAGAACATCCCCGTCAACGAGATTGACGGCTATGTCGAGCAGACCCTCACCCTCGGCCACGAGTTCAGGCTGAGAGGGTGCAGACTGGGACTGCGCGGCGAGCTGATAAATCTTGCCGACAAGCAGTATGACGTCATAAAATACTATCCCATGCCGGGCCGCTCATGGCGCGTGGTGGCTAACGTGAAATTCTAATAACCTACACAATATATATAAACGAATTGAATCATGAAAATCAGGAATCTTTTCAACTGGATGTTTGTGCTGGCTGTCGGCTTCTCGGCAGTGTCATGTAGTGACGACGATGACCCTCAGATTGACGAGCAGGTCCCTAACGACGGTCTGCCCGCCCACAGGATGTTTATTCTCAACGAGGGTTCGTTCAACCTTAACAACGCCGGTATCAGCTTCTTTGCCCCTGACAACAGCGATGTGGCCGCTATCCCCGACATCTTTTATCAGCAGAACGGTGTGCGTCTCGGCGACACGGGCCAGGACATCTTAGCCTACGACGGCAATACATATGTCTCGGTCTACGGCTCGAATTATATCGCCAAGCTCAGTGCCGCATGTGTCGAGGAGTCACGCATCTCGTTTGCAGGTGACGCCGACTTTAACGGAGGCATCCGCTATCTTGCAGCCGAGGACGGATACATCTACGCCTCGTTCCACGGCAGCATGATTGCAAAAATCAATGCCAAGACTTTCAAGGTCGAGGCTAAACTCCGCACCAACGGCTCAAATCTCGAAGGCGTCGCCATCGAGGGCGACAACCTGTACGTGGCAAACTCTTACTCGCAGGTCGACGGTAATTACGTTTATCATAACGAAGTGTTCGTGATTGACCTGGCCACATTTCAGGTCAAGGAGACGCTTAATGTCGTTACCAACCCCAACGACCTCGTGGAGGCTGACGACAAGGTGTTCCTCATCTCGCACGACTACAGCCGTGAGAGCTATGTGCTCCAGCTTATCGACCCCGCCGCCGGAAACAGTGTGAAAGAGCTCGGCTATGCCACCAAGATGGCTGCCGGCGACGGCATACTCTATCTCGTGGACTCACGCACCGACTGGTCAACATGGGTGACTGTGAACACATTCAGCTCCTACGACATCAAGTCGGGCCGACTAAACAGCACTTCGTTCCTGAAGAACGCACCCGCCGAGCTGGCTAATGCAAGCATCTATACGATGGCTGTCGACGACGAGTCGGGTGACATATATATCGGTGTCACACACTATTCCGACAGCAACGGCGATATGTACCGCTTCAAGAAGGATGGAACTTTCGTAGAGAAGTTTGACTGCGGAGGTCAGAATCCAAAGGCTGCGGTTTTCTTTGACTAAGCTGCATTTTTTCAATGACAATCAAATCTTTTTTCAGTCTATTTCTGCCGATAGTGTTGCCGTTACTTGTGTCATGCAAGGGCGGCAACGCTCTTGTTTCGGCCGGGGAGGGCGACACGCTGCATCTCACGTATGCCGACAACCTTTCGCTCGTCAGATACCCCGGTTATGTCAAGGCCACGGTGCGCAATCCGTGGGACACGGCGGCGGTGCTGCATACCTATCTGCTTGTGCCTGACAGCATCGACCTTCCCGCCTCTCTGCCCGAGGGGACGGTGGTGCGCACACCGCTGCGCTCGGCGTTGATATACTCGTCGGTCCACAACAGCCTGGTGACGGAGCTTGGGGCGATTGATGCAATCTCAGGCGTGTGCGATGCTCAGTACATACATCAGAAGAGCCTTGCCGACAGGATAGCCGACGGGCGGGTGGCCGACTGCGGCGTGGGCACTTCGCCCAACATCGAGAGAATCATCAGTCTCAATCCCGACGGCGTGATGCTGTCGCCCTATGAGGACTCGGGGAGCTACGGCAAACTCGGACAGTTGGGAATCCCCATTATCGAGTGTGCCGACTATATGGAGACCTCCCCCCTGGCCCGTGCGGAGTGGATGAAATTCTACGGCATGCTGTTCGGCAAGGAGGATGAGGCAGCCCGCATGTTTGCCGCCACCGAGAGTGAGTACAACCGTCTGAAGCAACTCGTGGCGAATGTAGGTGACAAGCCGCGAGTGCTGATGGACCGTCTCTATGGTCAGGTATGGTATGTCCCCGCAGCCAATTCCACGATGGGCATATTCATCAAGGACGCGGGTGGCAGGAATCCGTTTGACACATACGACAGGAGCGGAAGCGTGGGGCTTACGGGCGAACAGGTGCTCTTTACAGCCGGCGATGCCGACATCTGGCTGATACGCTACTCGCAGGCATCAGACAAGACCATGCGCGAATTGGCCGCCGACAATGCAATATACCCGCAATTCAAAGCGTTTAAGGAAAATAAAGTGTACGGGTGCAATACCTCACGTGTGTTTTTTTATGAAGATGTACCTTTTCATCCTCACTGGCTGCTGAGGGATATGATTTCGATATTCCATCCCGAGCTGTCGGCGGTGAGAGGTGAGAAGAATTATTTCACACATTTTGAGCAGTGAAATTCTTAGGAGTGACATTCCTGATAGTGACGTTGTTTCTGCTGAACATCTTTTTCGGTTCGGTGGAGATACCCGCGTCACAGGTCATCGACATACTCCTCGGCGTGGGTGAGCACGGTGCTGCCGGATTCATAGTGACGGGTAGCCGTCTGCCTATGGCCGTCACCGCTTTGCTCGCCGGTGCGGGACTTGCCGTGTCGGGCCTGATGTTGCAGACTGCGTTCCGCAATCCTTTGGCCGGGCCGTCGGTGTTGGGTATCAACTCCGGGGCGAGTCTCGGTGTTGCATTGGTGATGCTGCTGTTTGGCGGCTCGATTTCAGCCGGGGCATATACGTTGGGTGGATACGCCGCCGTGATGGTGGGCGCGTTTGCCGGTAGCATCATGATTATGGGATTGCTGCTGTTCCTGTCCACGGCGTTGAAAAACACTCTGATGCTTCTAATCACAGGCATAATGATTGGCTACCTTACATCGTCGGTCATTATGCTGCTCAACTTTATGTCGACAGCCGAGGGGGTGCAGAGTTACGTAATGTGGGGAATGAGCAGTTTCAACGGCGTGTCGTTGCAGCAACTGCCACTGTTCTCCTCGGTCACTGTGGCCGGACTCCTGCTGTCGCTTTTGCTGATGAAGCCCCTTAACCTGCTCCTGCTTGGCGACAGCTATGCGCAGAATCTCGGCGTGGACCTGCGCCGTGTGCGTAATCTGCTGTTGCTTGCCACAGGCGTTCTGACGGCTGTGATTACGGCCTATTGCGGGCCGGTGGCTTTCATAGGATTGTCGGTCCCGCACATAGCGCGTCTGATATTCCGCACTGACAATCACCGCATACTGATGCCTGGCACTCTCATGACCGGCTCAGCGGTGGCATTGGCGTGCAATCTGCTGTGCGTGCTCCCCTCCAACTCGGTCATACCGCTCAATGCCGTTACCCCGTTGATAGGCGCGCCGGTAGTGATATGGGTGCTGTTTAAACATAGGTCGAGATGATGATGACGGATAATAAACAACACGACACGATAAGGGTGCGCGACCTTGTGACCGGCTATAAGAATCGGTCGGCAATCACGAGGGTGTCCGAGCTGTCTGACGCCACACTCAGTGGGGGTGAGCTTACATGCCTGTTAGGCCCTAACGGAGCGGGTAAGTCGACGCTTTTGCGCACTTTGGCCGCATTTCAGCCTGCGATTGGGGGTAGGATAGAGATAGGGGGAAGGTCGGTTGCAGAGTATTCACGCTCAGAACTGTCGCGGCTCATAGGTGTCGTGCTGACCGAGCGCGTCAGTCTCGATAATATGACCGTGGATGAGCTTGTAGGGCTTGGCCGAAGCCCTTACACAGGTTTCTGGGGCAGACTGTCAGCCCATGACAGCGAGATTGTTGACCATGCTGTCAGGCTCGTGGGGATAGAGCAGCTTCGCAGTCGGCATGTGCACACTCTGAGCGATGGAGAGCGTCAGAAGGTGATGATAGCCAAGGCTCTTGCCCAGGAGACGCCGATTATTTTTCTCGATGAGCCGAGTGCATTTCTCGACTACCCGAGCAAGGTTGAGATAATGCAGCTGCTCCATCGTCTGGCTCATGAGGAGGGTAAGACGGTGTTTATGTCAACCCACGACCTCGAGCTGGCTCTGCAGATTGCCGATATGATATGGCTCATCGACAAGAGCCACGGTGTGCGCATCGGCACGCCCGAGGACCTTGCGCTGAGTGGTGAGCTGGGGCTTTATTTCGAGCGTGACGGGGTGGCGTTTGATATGGAGACCGGCCTGTTCAGGATTGACAACAGTTTTGACGCCCGCATCCGTATCGTCGGACACGGCCCGCGCAGGAATATGGTGCGCAAGGCTCTCGCACGTTGTGGAGTGTATGCCGGAGAGGATGCCGTGTCAGAGCATCTTATTGAGGTCACGGACTCGGTCTACACGCTCGACGGTCACGAGTACGACACGATAGCCGCCCTGCTCACAGCCGTGGCCGCAATCAGATAGAGCATAAATGGACAGGGCGTTTATTGGAATTTAGCACTTATTCCGTCTATTCAGATTTGGTATCTGCTCAGACTTGATAATCATTCTGATTTGGCCGCGTTCATCTGCTCCCTGATGAAGGGGGCAGTGGGTGAGTCAGTCTTTGCTATTTGGGCGGGAGTGCCTGTGACGAGGATATGTCCGCCGTTCTTTCCTCCGCCCGGGCCCATGTCAATCACATGGTCGGCCGCGCATATCACGTCAACGTTATGCTCGATGACGAGCACGGTGTTCCCCTTGTCTACGAGACGGTTGAGCACCCCGAGCAGCACACGGATGTCGTCGAAGTGCAGGCCGGTGGTAGGCTCGTCGAGTATGAAGAGAGTGTTGCCCGTATCGCGGCGCGAGAGCTCTGCTGCGAGCTTTACGCGCTGGTTCTCACCGCCCGAGAGGGTTGATGACGGCTGGCCGAGCTTGATATAGCCGAGGCCGATGTCCTGGAGCACCTTGATTTTGCCGAGTATCGAGGGGATGTTCTGAAAGAACTCCACAGCCTGATTGATGGTCATGTCGAGGACATCGGCAATGGATTTGCCCTTGTAGCGCACTTCGAGCGTCTCGCGGTTGTATCGTTTGCCGCCGCAAGTCTCGCACGGCACGAGCACATCGGGCAGGAAGTTCATCTCTATGGTCTTGTAGCCGTTGCCCATACATGTCTCGCACCGTCCGCCCGCCACGTTGAACGAGAATCGCCCCGGACGGTAGCCGCGTATCTTGGCCTCGGAGAGTGATGCGAAGAGGTCGCGTATGGCGGTGAACACGCCCGTATATGTGGCAGGGTTGGAGCGTGGCGACTTGCCGAGCGGCGATTGGTCCACGCGCACGGCCTTGTCGATATTCTCTATCCCCTCGATTGAGTCGTAGGGGAGCGGCGGTGTGAGCGAACGGTAGAGTTTTTGGCTGAGTATGGGCTGCAGAGTGGCGTTGACAAGCGTTGACTTGCCACTGCCCGACACGCCCGACACGCACACCAGCTTGCCCAACGGCAGAGTCAGCGTGACGTCCTGCAGATTGTTGCCCTTGGCTCCGCGCAGCACTATTTTCTTGCCGTTGCCCTTGCGGGGCTTGGTGTTGAACGGCAGGGTCATCGCTCCGTTGAGATACTGAGCCGTGAGGGTCGATGTGGCGAGCATTTCGGCCGGTGTGCCCGAGAACACCACTTCGCCACCCTTGCGTCCTGCCTTGGGGCCGATGTCCACTATATGGTCGGCCTCAAGCATGATGTCCTTGTCATGCTCAACCACGAGTATGGAGTTGGATGCGTCGCGCAGACTCTTGAGCGAGTCAATGAGGCGGCGGTTGTCGCGCTGGTGCAGACCGATTGAAGGCTCGTCGAGTATGTACAGCACATTGACCAGCTGACTGCCGAGCTGTGTGGCCAGGCGTATGCGCTGGCTCTCGCCGCCCGAGAGTGTGGCCGACGGGCGCGACAGCTGCAGATAGTCGAGGCCCACGTTGATGAGAAATTTCAGTCGGCTGCGCACCTCCTTCATGATTTCGGTGGCTATGACGCGCGACGTCGGGGGCAGACGGTCTTCGAGCCCCTGTGTCCATTCGTACAGTTCGGCTATGTCCATGCGGCACAGCTCGGCGATGTTTTTGCCGTCTACGAAGAAGTGCAGGGCCTCTTTGTTGAGGCGGTCGCCGTTACATTCGGGGCACACGCCGCGTGTGAAGAAGCCCTCGCTCCAACGTTTTGCGGCGGCTGTGGCCTCCTCGCTCTGCTGCATCTCTATATATTTCACCAGACCGTCATAACTCTGGAAGAAGTTGTGGGTGGCCATTGTGTCGTTGTCTATAACGAGGCGTTCGGTCGTGCCGTTGAGTATGTCGCTGACAGCCTCCTCGCTCAGGTCGCGGATAGGGGTCTTGATGGTGTGGCCATACTTTTTGCATATGGCGTCAATCTGCCAGAATATCATTGAGTTGCGATACTTACCAAGCGGCACTATGCCACCCTGGTGGATTGACAGCGAGTCATCCGGAATAATCTTCTCACGGTCAATGATATTGACATATCCGAGTCCCTTGCAGCAGGGGCATGCGCCGAGCGGCGAGTTGAACGAGAAGTTATGCGGAGCCGGCTCGCGGTATGAAAGGCCCCCGGCGGGGTCCATGAGCGTCTGCGAGAAGTATGAAGCCTTGTCGGCATCCACGTCATAGACCATCACCTGCTTGTCGCCCTGATGGAGCGCGTCGGTGACAGTGGCCTCAAGGCGTGTGAGGTCTTTGGGCGAGACTTTCAGGCGGTCGATTACAAGCTCGATGTCATGGTTGCGGTAGCGGTCCACCTTCATGCCGAGCGTAAGCTCGCGCAACTGGCCGTCCACGCGGGCTGTGAGGAATCCCTTCTTGCGCATCTGCTCGAAGAGTTCCTTGTAGTGGCCCTTGCGGTTGCGCACCACAGGGGCGAGTATGTAGACCTTCTTTCCGTCATATCGGCTGAGGATAAGGTTGACAATCTGCTCACGCGTGTACTTCACCATCGGTTCGCCCGTGATGTAGCTGACCGCCGTACCGGCACGTGCGTAGAGCAGTCGCAGGAAGTCATAGACCTCGGTGACTGTGCCGATGGTCGAGCGCGGGTTACGGTTGATGGTCTTCTGCTCAATGGCAATCACGGGCGATAGGCCGGTGATTTTGTCCACGTCGGGACGCTCGAGGTTGCCGAGCATATTGCGCGCGTAGGCCGAGAATGTCTCGATATATCTGCGCTGACCCTCGGCATAGATGGTGTCAAAGGCGAGTGACGACTTGCCGCTTCCGCTCAGGCCGGTCACTACGGTGAGTGTGCCGTGCGGGATGCTGACGTCGATATTTTTTAGGTTATGCACACGTGCTCCCATCACCTCAAGGGTGGGGGCACTCATGGCTGTCGCTGTCGTTGAAGTATTGTTTGAGATATTATCGGTATTTTTCATTGCATGAGATGATTAGTCTGCAATCCAGTTGTGGTTGTAGACTTTGGTCTTTTGCTTTGAGCGTGACAGTGAGTCGGGGGTGGGGAGTTTTACGGTATATGTCTTGCCGGTCTTGTTGGTGAGCGATTTCGAGCGTATCCACGGGTTGTGTTCACGCAGTGTCATGTAGTCCGAGCCGTGGTCGATAGCCCATTGCGCCCAGTCATTGACCGGGCCGTTCACCTTGACCGATGTGTATTCGAGTGGCTGATAGAGTTGCGAGGCCGTGAGGTTGAAGCCGTATTGCGAGGGCGACTCCATTATCATCTTCATGGCCAGGAGGCGAAACATGTAACGCATCGTCTCCTCGGCAAGCCACAGGTCATAGGCCGATGTGGCTTGCTGGGCGGCAAGCTCGTTGCCCACGCGTGCCATGCCTCCGTTATAGCTTGCGGCCACCGACTCCCAGTTGCCGTATTTGGCATAGGCGTTTTTGAGATACTTGCAGGCGGCGCGTGTCGACTTCTCCACATCGTAACGCTCGTCGACATCATTGCTTACCTCCAGCCCGTATTCCTTGGCTGTCGATGGCATGAACTGCCATAACCCGGCAGCCTTGGCGGGCGATACGGCACGCGGATTGAGTGTCGATTCTATCGCGGCGAGATATATCATGTCGGCCGGGATACCCTGCTCCTTTAATATAGGTGCGATTACGGGGAAATATCGGTTGGCGCGCTTGAGCGCGAGGAGGGTGTTGCCGTGGGTGTAGCTCATGGCCGTCAGTTCGCGGTCGAGGCGTTCCCACATGTCTATCGGGTCGAGTGAAATTTCTTTACCGGCAAATGTCACCGACTCAGGGATTACAGGCGAGGTTACGGGTGTCAGAGCCACTGATGATTCGGCCGACGAGTTGTGATGATTGCGTTCGGCATTGCCTTGCGAGGTTGACGCCGAGGCTGACTCTGACGGGGCGAATGCCGCCAAAAGTGTGAGGGCTGCGACTGAGCCGAGAAAGGATATGCGATTAAGATTCATTTTTGTTTGCGTGTTAAAACGATGATTCAGATATTGTGTGTTATTCTATTGATGATTATTGCGGTGCGGGATTATTTATAATCCACGATATTGATGTCACCCGACAGCTTGTACTCCTTGCCGTCTGCGCCACGTGCCTTTATCACATAATAATATGCACCGGCCGGCACGAATTTGCCGCCATAGCGTCCGTCCCATCCTTGTGACGGGTCGGTGAACGATGTCATCTTCCGGCCAGAGCGGTTGAAGATGTGGCATTCAAATTCGATGATTGAAGAGTATGTCACTTTCCACACGTCATTCACACCGTCCTGATTGAATGGAGTGAAGGCGTTGGGGCATTTAAGCACCGACTCGCCGATTGTTATCTCATACGTCTCGCCGAAATATTCGCACGAGGCGTCGTCGTTCGCACAGTATAAACGCACATAAGTGGTGCCCTGTTCGGTGAACGTATGGGTGAAGTCGAGTTCCGATGCGCGGAGCGACACGTCGTCGAAGTCGCGATACCTCGACATCTGCCATTCATGGAATATTGCCGCATCGGTCACATTGGCAATGAAATTCACGGTGCAAGGGGCCGAACCGCCCAGGCCACCGACCTGCCCTGCGGAAGTCTCATTGTCGCTCGGCGTGTTGTCTGACACAGCCGAAGTGTGTGCGGCGATGGAGCGGGGCGGGAATGATGCCGATTCGCATGACAGTGGCCGTCCCCATTGGCGCAGAAACCTGTCACCCTCGAGAGTGAATGCGGTCTGACACAGCGGGGCATTGACATGTATTATGGGCGAAAGATATTCAAGCGTCTCGACAGCCGGTGTCTCGGTGTAGTTTTGTGCCGCATCGTTCCACTCGAGAGTGGAGTAGGAGAGGGTGATGTCGCGCGACAGTGTGAGGCGTCGGCCTGTGATGGAATAGTACGCAATCTCATCGCCCGAGCCTGTGCAGTCTAAGGCGGTGCGTCCGCACTCCTGCTCGGTCGACAGCGAGAGTGAGCCGGGCGAGAACATATGTTTGCCGTAGTCGACAAGCCAGATGTAAGTCAGAGTTCCGCCATCCTCGATTACGTATCCCATATCGCCCTGAGGCGAGTCAATCCACGAAGAGTTCGCATCATGGCCTGAGGCAGTAGTGGTCTCGGCATACGCGGCTCCGAGGCTTGAGTATCGCGACCATTTCACCTGCGAAGGGTTGTCGGAGGTGAAAGTCATGCGCAGTCCGGCCATCGTCGGGGCCACATGCACGCCCCCGTTCAGCCCGGCCGAAGCTGGAGCCTCCACGGCAATCACCGCCTCACCCCCCTGCGCAACATAAGTAAACCCCACCCCGGCATATGCGGAAACGGAGCATATCATGCATATGATAGCAGAGCATGTTATGCATATTATAAAGTATAGAATCGATGCGTATATGCGTATGCAAGTCATTCGTAAGTCGAAATTATTAACTTACAAAGATACATAATTTCGCACACAATAGCAATCAGGTCAAAGTGCTTTATGGAACTTTAACTAAGGTGCTTTATATTGTACCCGTAGATAACAATTTATATTGAGACGTAATAAATTGTTGTAAGGATATTATATACAGTTTTTCCTAATGGCAGGAATGGTCCGGCCTCATAGCAGTCAACGGAGCCCATGTACACAATGAACATGACTGAAAGAAATGGGTGAGATTTTACCTTGGCCATAAAATCTTTTGTCGCCACAAAGACATTGTTGTCATTATTATATATAAGCCATCCGATAATCATGAACTGGCAAGTGATAAGGGCGGATATCCATCGTCCGTGGTCGACTGTACATATGAATGCAGGTATCGATAGTAGGAATGCAGCATTTATAAGTCTGATTGTGAGCCGATATTTTTTATTATCTGAGGAGTTGATGACTCCTTTCCAAAAGATGACCAATAGGTATAATAACGGAGATAAAATCAGGAGTGATGTGACAAATGATATTATTAATCTATCGATATACATGGGGACATATTCAAACAGATGATGTGAAATTGGTGCGTAATATTCATAGAATACAGCCATTTTATCAATCGAGAGATTGGTCTTGGATTGGAGTATTGGTACAATTTCAGATAACGAATATATATTTAGAGGGAAAAACTGAATGTACATAAATATCATAGTCAACACCCCCATACTTAACACCCCATATGTAGCCTCTTTTCTCCAGTGGTCGGCCTTAAAAATTCTGTATACGTACACTGCGCAGTATAATGGGAGAAATACGCATACAAAAATCTGATGAATAAGGCATGATGCAACCATTAGAATGGTTGACGATAAATAAAACAATGGACGTTTGGTATGGGTAATGGATATGAAAATGAAACAACATGCAATTATAAATAAATCCATGCGCCCGAAATTTTCAGTATGAAATAAATACTGTAGTCCGAAAGGTCCTACGATATATACCGCACACATAAGCAATGCAAAATAATATATCTTGGTATTGCCGATTGATAGCGTCGATTTTATGAAATTCCCTATGACTGAAGAGGCTAACGCTATGATTAAGGCGTTCGCGACTATCAAAAACACTATTACGTGTGCAAAATTAACATTGTCGTCCGGTACTAATAGGTTTAATATTGAGCCGATAAGTTTCCTTGGTCCAAAACCTGACGAGTAATCAATGACATAATTGACCTGCATGTAGGGGTGCATTTGTACAACAAATCTCGTCAAAAACTGCACGAAAAATATTAAAGCGATTATAGATGTATAACGGTGCCTCTTTATAAAATCCATTGTCTGATGATTGGATACAAGTGATGGTTATTGTAGTATTGCGTCAATATGTTTTTTGCTCGTGGGTGGTCATAGCGATACGCCGTTGCCCCGTAATCTTTGAAAGAAATAATGAAACAGCACGCTGAAAGAATTCTTGATGGCTTTTGATGACACACTCGGCGAGGGAGCCATATAATGGATTGGTGCCTCAATATAACGTTGTTTTCTTAACAAGTATCTTACCTCAGTCTGATAGAAATGTGCTTTGGAAAGCAATCCGTAGTCAACAAATTTTTTGGCGACATCAGAATGAAAACCCATGTATCCTGATGTCATATCTTTCATGCTGGTTCCCAATAACAAGTTGGTTAAAATGCCCCCTCCACGAGACAGAACCGTCCTGCGCCAGTTGGAATCATATATGGAACCTCCATTTATAAACCTTGAACCGAATACGCATTTATGTCCCTCAGACAAATGACGGAGAAACATCGGGATGGCTGCCGGGTCATGTGAGAGACCTCCATCCATTTCAAGAATGTAATCGAAATCTTCGGATTTCAACGCTTCGCGATATCCTCGTAAATATGCGTCAACCACGTTGCGATTTTCAGGTGCCCACACCGTCCTGAATCTGGAGTCGTGAGATTCAAGTTGACGGCAAAGGTCAAGGGTGTTGTCTTTGGACACATTGTCCACTATCAGAAAAGCCGTCCCGCATAGGTTGCTGTCATGTTCTATTCGGTTGAAAACTTCAGAAACGAGAGAGGAAAATTTTTCAAATGTGTCCGATTCATTCGCAAGAGGAATGACAAGCGCATATTTCTTTGGTATCATTACTGTGTTAGGGCGAAAAATTCTATTTAAATGTATTTTAGGGGTGTAAAGTTCGTGAAGATTATCCGAATACGCAAAAAAATAATGCATTTTATAAGGATGATAAATTTTGTTGATGGAATTTTGTTGATTTTTGTTGTGAAAATTTGGCGGATTGTAAAATATGGCCTATCTTTGCGGTGCATTTGAAAGCAAACACTATCGAAAGATGACTTCACGATTTTACGCATATTCCTATTTTTATTATTTTTATTTTGCTGAGAAATAAGAAGCGGGACATTGCGTGCATAATCCAATGAACAATCAAACGACACAAGACTTATAGCAACAATACATCATCCCGCTCCCCGATAACGGTGGCGGGATGCTTTTTTATACGACGCGAAAGAAATGAAGAAGATTACAATCCAAGGTGTGGCAGGGTGTTTCCACGATGCTGCGGCCCATCTCTATTTTGATGGCGAGGAGATTGAGACGTTGCCGTGCGAGACTTTCCCGGCGATGTTTGACACTCTCGCCACTGATGCCTCCCTCCTGGGCATCATGGCGGTGGAGAACACTATAGCCGGTCCGCTGCTCCAGAATCATGAGCTGTTGCGCCAGAGCAATATGCGGATAATCGGTGAATTGAAAATGCGTATCTCGCACGTGCTGTGCGCATTGCCGGGGCAGACCATCGAGTCACTTACCGAGGTCAATTCCCACCCCATGGCTCTCATGCAGTGCGAGCAGTATCTGCGCCGCCATCCCAACATGAAGGTGGTAGAGCGGTTTGACACTGCCGGAAGTGCCGAGGAGATTGCCCGCGACGGGCTTACGGGCCATGCCGCCGTGTGTGGCGAATATGCTGCCGAGCTTTACGGCCTCCATATCCTTGAGCGTGGCATCGAGACCAACAAACGCAACTTCACCCGTTTTCTCATTCTCGCCGACCCGCTCGTTGCCGCCGAAATCGGCCCGAAGGAGAAGGATGTCGACAAGGCGTCAATCGTCTTCACCCTCCCGCACACCCAGGGCGCACTGTCGAAGATTCTCACCATCCTCTCGTTCTACGACGTGAATCTCTCCAAGATACAGTCAACCCCCATCGTGGGGCGTGAGTGGGAATACCGTTTCTATGTCGACCTGACTTTTGACAGCGTCCTCCGTTTCCACCAGGCCATAGATGCCGTGCGTCCGCTCATCCGCGACCTCAGCATACTCGGCGAGTACACCGAGGCCAAGGTGACACATTAATGATAAAAATTACACGCACATCATGAATATACAACCGTCACAAAGAGTACAGCAGATTAAGGAGTATTACTTCTCGACCAAGCTCAAAGAGATAGCCGCCCTGCGCGCCCAGGGGGTCGACATCATATCGCTCGGCATCGGAGGCCCCGACCTGCCCCCGCCGTCAAATGTGATTGAGACCATGACCGAGGCGATACACAACCCCTCAAACCACGGCTACCAGCCGCATGTGGGTGTGCCCGAACTGCGCGAGGCCTTTGCCCGCTGGTACAAGAAGTGGTATGGCGTGGAGCTTGACCCGCGCAACGAGATTCAACCCCTCATCGGTTCGAAGGAGGGTGTGACACACATCTCGCTCGCCTTCATCAACTCGGGCGACAAGGTGCTCATTCCTGACCCCGGCTATCCCACATACTCATCCATCAGCCGCATGGCCGGTGCCGAGGTGCTCACCTACGACCTCACCGAGGAGAACGGCTGGCAGCCCGATTTCGACGCCATCGAGCGTCTTGACCTTGACGGCGTAAAGCTCATGTGGCTCAACTATCCCCACATGCCCACCGGCGCACGTGCCCGCCGCGAGACTTTCGAGAAGGCCATCGAGTTTGGCAAGCGTCACGGCATAGTGATTGTGCATGACAATCCCTACTCGTTCATCCTCAACCGCGAGCCTATGAGCATACTCTCAATGCCCGGTGCCAAGGATATAGCTATCGAACTTAACTCACTCAGCAAGAGTCACAATATGCCCGGATGGCGTGTAGGTGTGGCCGTCAGCAACCCCACATTCCTCTCATGGATACTCCGCATCAAGAGCAACATCGACTCGGGCCAGTTCAAGCCGCTCATGCTTGCCGCCGCCCGCGCTCTCGAGGAGGGCCCTGAATGGCACGACGCGCTCAACGAGGCATATGCCTCGCGCCGCAAGATTGCCGAGGAGATTATGACCGAACTGGGCTGCACGTTCGACCCCACTCAGTCGGGTCTCTTCCTGTGGGGACGCATAACCGACCCCGAGGTGACATCAGAGCAGCTCGCCGACCGCATACTCGCCGAGGCCCGCGTGTTCATCACCCCCGGATTCATCTTCGGCCACAACGGCGACCGCTACATACGCATCTCGCTCTGCGCCCCCGAGGACAAGCTCACCGAGGCTCTGCAACGCATAAAGAACAATAAATAACAATCTGACAAATAAGAAAAATAACATCATATGGAAATGGACCAGTTATTGCCGCTCGCAATCGACGGCGTGGAACTCAACCGCCCCATCATCATCTCAGGCCCGTGCAGTGCCGAGACCGAGGAGCAAGTATTGTCAACAGCACGCGGCCTCGCCCGCGCCGGCATCAAGATTTTCCGTGCCGGCATTTGGAAGCCCCGCACCAAACCCGGAGGCTTCGAGGGTGTGGGCGTGCCCGGACTCGCATGGCTCAACAAGGTGAAGGAGGAGACTGGCATGAAGGTGTCCACCGAGGTTGCCAACCGCGGACACGTCGAGGCCGCACTCGAGTATGGCGTGGACCTTCTCTGGATTGGTGCGCGCACAACGGCCAACCCCTTTGCCATGCAGGAGATTGCCGATGTGCTCCGCGAGAGCGGCAAGGATATCCCCGTGCTCGTAAAGAATCCCGTCAACCCCGACCTCGAGCTGTGGATTGGCGCGCTCGAACGCCTCTACAATGCCGGAATTCGCCGTCTCGGCGTGATACACCGCGGATTCTCGACCTACGGCCCGCAGATTTACCGCAACCATCCCCAGTGGCGCATCCCTCTGGACTTGCGCGTGCGTTACCCGAAACTCCCTATCATCTGCGACCCCAGCCACATCGGCGGCAAGCGCGAGCTTATAGCCTCGCTGTCACAGCAGGCTCTTGACATGGGTTTCGACGGTCTCATCATCGAGAGCCACTGCGACCCCGACTGTGCCTGGAGCGACCGCAACCAGCAGATTACCCCCGAGGTGCTGAGGGTGATTCTTGACAACCTCGTGTTCCGTGATGCTCCCGTCCCCTCGGAGAATCTCGTGCACCTGCGCCGTCAGATTGACCAGCTTGACAACGAGTTGCTTGAAATCCTCGGCAAGCGTATGAACATCTCGCGTGAGATTGGTACATACAAGAAGGAGCACAATATGCCCGTAGTGCAGCCGGGCCGTTTCGACGACATCATGACCTCGCGCATACTTGCCGCCAAGGCTATGGGTATGAGCGAAGACTTCATGCGCTCGGTTCTCTCGTCAATCCACGAGGAGTCAGTGCGTATTCAGGTTGAACTTAACAAATAAGAGATGAAGATTCTGATTCTCGGAGCCGGCAAGATGGGGTCATTTTTCTGCGACCTGCTGTCGTTTGACCACGAGGTGGCAGTTTATGACCCCGACCCGCGCCGTCTGCGTTTCACGTTCAACGCCCAGCGTTTCTCCGAACTTGACGAGATTGACGCTTTCGAGCCGCATCTTGTCATCAACGCCTCGACTGTCAAGTACACTCTCGACGCCTTCCGTCAGGTGCTCCCGCATCTGCCCAAAAACTGTATTATCAGCGATATAGCATCGGTCAAGACTGGTCTGCCCGAGTTCTATGCCCAGTGCGGACATCCATATGTCAGCACCCACCCGATGTTTGGCCCCACATTCGCGTCGCTGAGCAATCTCGGTAGCGAGAACGCCATCATCATCTCGGAGGGCGACCATCTCGGCAAAGTCTTTTTCCGCGACCTCTATTCGCGCCTGAAACTCAACATCGTGGAGTACACCTTTGAGCAGCATGACGAGACTATCGCTTACTCGCTCTCCATCCCCTTTGCGGCCACACTCGCGTTTGCATCGGTGATGAAGCATCAGGAGGCTCCCGGCACCACGTTCAAGCGTCATATGCAGATAGCCGAGGGACTTATGAGCGAAGACGAGTATCTCGTGAGCGAGATTCTCTTCAACCCTCACACCCCCTCGCAGCTCGAAGGGATTCTCGGCAAGCTCAGCGAGCTTCTCGACATCGTGAAGCGCAGAGATTCCGAGGCTATGTCGGCCTATCTCGCCCAGGCCCGCGAGCACATTAAGTAGGAGGTCGTTTAGCATTTGTTATCAGACGCCCTCTGAACGCGCGATATATTCCCCCGTTTTATGCCCTCTCCGCATAATAACAGGCGGGGTGCGAGCGTTGAGTATATGTATGAGAATATGTCCAAGAAATATCGTTCGAGGATGTGTGTCGTTGCTTTGCGCCCTGGCGTCAGGCGGCGGCACAGTCTTTGCGCAGGGCGGAGGTGACACGTTCTATTCCTTCCTGAATATCCCGAGTTCCACCCTCGCATACGGCCTGGGTGGAATTAACATATCCAATATCGACGATGACATCAATGCCGCCGACCGCAATCCGGGCCTGCTCGGCTCGGAGGTTGACATGCAGCTTGGTGTCAATTACATGCGATATGTGGGTGACAGCAATTTTGCCGGAGTGAAGTTCGGACGCCGGGCCGGCGACCACGGCGCGTGGGCTGCCGGCGTGCAGTATTTCGGCTACGGCAAAATAAAGGGGGCCGATGTCAACGGAGTGCTCACCGGCGACATCTCGCCCAAGGATATGGTGATGACCGCCACCTATGCCCACGACATCACTGACCGATGGCGCGGAGGTGCGAGTCTGAAGTATGTCTACTCCTCCTATGATTCCTTCTCGGCTATGGCACTCGCCACCGACCTCGGCGTCAACTATTACGATGCTGACAGCGACCTCTCCTTCTCGGCGATGGTGGCCAACCTCGGCGGCCAGATAAAGCGTTTCGACAGCCGTTACGAGCGGTTGCCTATCGACCTGCGTCTCGGCCTCAGCAAGGGGTTGAGCAGTGTGCCGCTCATCCTTTCGATTACCGCCCATGACCTCACGAAATGGCACCTGCCGTATTACGATAACGGTGACGGCTCGGAGGACAGCAAGCCGCAGGTCAAGGACAAGTTCATGAGCAATCTTTTACGCCACCTCGTGTTTGGCGCGGATTTCCGCCCGTCCGACAATTTCCATATTGGCCTCGGCTATAATTACCGCACACGCACCGACATGTCGACCTACAAGCGCAGTTTCCTCTCGGGATTCTCAGCCTGTCTCGGCCTGAATGTGCGCAACTTTGCCCTCGGTCTCGCGCTCTCCCAGCCTCACACCGGGGCCACAACAGTCATGCTTAATATTTCCACACGTCTTTATGAATTCTGAACCGAAAATAATCATAGCCATTGACGGTTATTCATCGTCAGGCAAAAGCACAATGGCGCGTCAGCTCGCCTCGACCATAGGTTACCGCTACATCGATTCCGGGGCCATGTATCGCGCCGTCACCCTTTGGGCCATGCGCCACGGCCTGATGTCGCAGGGGGGCACCCCCGACGTCGTCGCAATCGAGGCTGCATTGCCCGGGATAAAGATTGATTTCAAGGTCGACGGCCCGCGCCAGCTCACCACGCTCAACGGCGAGGTGGTCGAGGATGAGATACGCTCGCTCGAAGTGAGCAACTGCGTGTCGCCCATCGCCGCCATCCCCCAGGTGCGCCACGCACTCGTAAGGATGCAGCAGGCTATGGGCGAGAGCAAGGGTATAGTCATGGATGGCCGCGACATCGGCACCGTGGTGTTCCCGCAGGCCGAGATGAAAGTGTTCTGCGACGCATCGGCCGAACGCCGCGCCGAACGCCGCTACAAGGAGCTGACCGACAAGGGCGAAAAGGTGACTTATGAGGAGGTGCTTGACAATGTGCGCACCCGCGACCACATTGATGAGACCCGCGACGAAAGCCCTCTGCGCTGTGCTGACGATGCCGTGCGCCTCGATAACTCGGCCATGACTATTGACGAGCAGAACCGCTGGCTCCTCGACCTCTACAACAGCCGCATAGCCCAACTAAACCGATAGATTATGGAGAATACCGTTTCTCCCGAGATTCAGAATATGCCTCAGCCCGTGGTGGAGATTGATGCCAGCTCGGGTTTCTGCCACGGTGTGGTGGGCGCGATACGCAAGGCCGAGGAGGAGCTTGAACGCACCGATGTGCCGCTCTATTGCCTCGGTGACATCGTGCACAACAATGACGAGGTGGAGCGGCTTGAGAAGAAGGGACTTTCCACCATCACGCATGCCGACCTACCGCGTCTGCGCGGGGCGAGGGTGCTCCTCCGCGCCCACGGCGAGCCGCCGTCCACCTACGCGCTGGCCTCGGAGCTGGGCATTGAGATTGTCGATGCCACATGCCCCGTGGTGCTCAGGCTGCAGCAGCGCATCAAGGAGACCTATGACAAGGTGTCGCCCCGCCCGCAGATAGTCATTTACGGCAAGGCCGGCCATGCCGAGGTAAACGGCCTCGTGGGTCAGACCGCCGGCGAGGCTATCGTCGTTGAGAATGTCTCGCAGCTTGACCGCATCGATTTCTCGCGTGACATCGCGCTCTACTCGCAGACCACCATGTCGCTTAGCGGATTTGCCGAGATGACCCGCGAGATTGACCGTCGCATAGCTCCCGGCGTGGAGTTCAGGTATTACGACACTATCTGCCGCCAGGTGGCCAACCGCGTCAACCATCTCCGCGACTTCGCCGCAAGCCATGATGTGGTGCTTTTCGTGGCCGGGGTCAAGAGCAGCAACGGCAAGGTGCTCTTCAAGGAGTGCCTGGACGTGAACAGCCGCACATATCTCGTCTCGTCGTCGGGCGATTTTGACCCTGCATGGATTGACGGTGCGAAGACCATAGGCATATGCGGCGCGACCTCAACCCCCCGCTGGCTCATGGAGCAGGTGCGTGACACAGTTATGGACCACATATCCCGCAGGTCATGAAGCGTCGTGCCATATTCTCAGCCTTGGTCTTGACGGCCCTCACAGCCGGCGTTGCCGTGACGTCGTGTGGCGGCGACCGTAACTCGGTCAGCTCGCATGTGCGCGACCGCAAGGCATATTCGCTCGGTCAGGAGCATGCCGCCCGCATTATCGGCATGCGCGACGATGAGCCTGCGCTTCAGGATGCCCTGCTCGATGTGCGTGCCCGCATGACCAATATCAACGCACGCCTCGGCGCACAGGCCGCTGCCGACTATGAGCGCGGTTTTGTCGATTATATTACGGAAAAAGATGACTCGTTGGCCAAAGTATTGTTCTGAAAAGCCTGTCAGTTATGAATTTCTATAGCACCAACCGCCGTTGCCCTTCCGTGGGACTGAAAGAGGCCGTGATGAACGGTCTCGCTCCTGACGGCGGACTCTATATGCCCGAACGCATCCCGGTGATTCCGCGTGCGTTCTTCAACAATATCTATGAGATGAGTGTCCGCGACATCGCCTTTGTCGTGGCCGACCTCATACTCGGCTCTGACATCGATTCAGCCGAGATACGTCAGATTGTCAACGACACCTTCACCTTTGACATTCCGCTTGTCAAGGTTGAGGACAATATATATTCCCTCGAACTGTTCCACGGCCCGACGCTTGCGTTCAAGGATGTGGGCGCGCGTTTCCTCGCCCGTGTCATCAGCCATTACTCGTCGCAGTCGCGAGGCCGTAAGGTCAGGGTGCTTGTGGCCACCTCGGGCGATTCGGGCGGAGCCGTGGCCGCGGGATTCAAGGATGTACCGGGTGTGGAGGTCTACATACTCTACCCCTCGGGCCGCCTCTCGCACATGCAGCGCGAACAGCTCGACGTGCCCGGCGGAACGGTTCATGCCATCGAGGTACTCGGCACGTTTGATGACTGCCAGCGGCTGGTCAAGGAGGCTTTTGCCGATGACGACATACGTCGTGCGTGCGACATCACGTCGGCCAACTCTATTAACATCTGCCGTCTGCTCCCTCAGATGTTTTACTTCTTCCATGCCTATGCCTCGCTGATGGGCAAGGGGGGCGAGGCTCCGCGCGATGTAGTCGTGTCGGTGCCTTCGGGCAATCTCGGCAATCTCACAGCCGGACTCCTGGCGTGGCGCATGGGGCTTCCGATTAAACGTTTCGTGGTGGCCAATAATGTCAATGACGTGACTGTCAACTATCTCCTCACCGGCAAATTCCTCCCGCGCAGGGCGGTCAAGAGTGTGGCTTGTGCGATGGATGTGGGCAATCCCTCCAACATCTCGCGCATCCTCGACCTCTTCGGTGGCGATTACGGCCCGCTGTCGCATGTGCTCACCGGCTATTCCTATACCGACGAGGATATACTGGGCACCATGTCGCTCGTGTATTCAGCCGACTCCTATATGCTCGACCCGCATGGTGCGACGGCATTCGCAGCCTTGCGTGACGACCTCAAGCCGGGCGAGACAGGCATATTCCTCGAGACGGCCCATCCGTCGAAGTTTGCACGTGCCGTGCATGAGGCGACTGGGGTTGAACTCAAGCGCGGAGCCGGTCAGGATGCTCACCACAGGACGGTGCATCCGCGCATCTCGGTGTCATACGAGGCTCTGAAAAAGATTCTTCTCAACGAAACCAACGGCTGATGCCGAGTGTTAAAAAATAAAGCGGCCACTTTCACGTGGCTTGCGTAATCAATAATCATCCATTCTAAACATATACTTATTATGGCAGCCAACAAACGACTCCTCAAGAAAGAAATCCATCGCATCTGCGGCGCGCTCGCAGGCGAGTGTGTGTTAGCCAAGATTGCCATTCCCGGCATCGACCGTGAGAAACTCAACGAGCTTATCTATCAGCTTGCCGAACTGCAGGAGTCGGCACTCCGTCTCGTGAGTGTGGATTTCCCCCGCACCCCCAAGTCATTCGCGACAAAGAAGGAATATGTCGATGCCCGCCGCGCATATTTCAAGGCTTCGTTCGCCAAACTGAAGGAGCATTTCAACACCCGCGTGCAGGAGATACTCAAGGAGATGAACGCCACCGTGCCAGGTGCCAACACCCCCGAGGAGCGCAAGGCTCAGATGAAACATCTCCTCGAACTCGGTTTTGCCGAGGAGGCCAAGGAGAACGGTAAGAAATAATCTGCACTATGGGCTTTTGCAAAAGCATGCTGAAGCTGTTCGGGTGGCGGGTGCTGTGTACGGTGCCCGACTATCCGAAGTGCATAATATGTGTGGCACCGCACACGTCCAACTGGGACTTTGTGCTTGGTGAGTTTGCCTGGTGGTCGCTCGGTCGCAAGGCGGGATTTCTGATGAAGGAGGCATGGTTTTTCTTCCCGATGAAATACCTGTTTCGCGCTCTTGGCGGCATACCTGTGGCGCGGCGTCGCGGCTCGTCGCTCACCGAGGTCATAATCCATAAGTTCAATGAGACCGACCGCATGCAGCTGGCCATCACCCCCGAGGGCACACGCGCACGCGTCACCGACTGGCGCACGGGATTTCTGCACATAGCCTACGAGGCCCGTGTGCCCATAATCCTCGGAGCCATCGATGCGGCCAATAAGCTGGTGCATCTCGAGAAGACGTTCACGGCCACGGGCGACATCGACGCCGACATGCGTGCCATCAAGAATTATTACAGACAGTTTCAGGGCATACGTCCCGAAAAATTCTCAGCCGAATGAAGATTTGCAGTATCCCCTTGGACATAGTCTATGCCTCGCCTGAGGATAATATCGTCTCGGCCGCGCATGCGTTGAGCGAGGTGGAGAGTGACACCGACGTGGTGGTGCTCCCCGAGCTTTTCACCACCGCCTTTGTGCCTGACATCAAGAGTGTCGAGACCCTTGCCGAGCGCAATGACGGCAAGACGGTCGCGGCTCTGAAGCGGTGGGCGCAATTCTTCGGATTTGCCATCGCAGGAAGTTTCCTGGCTACCGATGGAGCGGGGCACTATTACAATCGCGGATTCTTCGTTGAGCCGGCGGGTGATGTGACTTTTTATGACAAGCGTCACCTCTTCCCCCTCTCGACCGAGGACAAGGTCTATACAGCCGGACGCGAACTGCCCCCTCGCATACGTTATCGCGGCTGGGAGTTCAGACTGGTGCTATGCTTTGATGTGCGTTTCCCTGTGTGGACGCGCAATCGGCCCGAGAATATGTATGACGTGTTGCTCGTACCTGCCAACTGGCCTCATTCGCGTGCCGGGCAGTTCAAGATACTTCTTGCTGCACGTGCGGTCGAGAATCAGATTTACGTCGTGGCCGCCAACCGCTCAGGCAGTGACAAATACGGCGAATACCAGTATTCCGACTCCGGCATATACGACAATCTCGGCACGGCCATTCAGGAGACGCGCCGCAACGGTTTCCATTACGCCCTCCTTGACCGCAAGTCATTGACCGAAGGCCGCAACCGCTTCCCCGCCTACGTCGCCACTGACGATTGGAGCATTTCTCTATAGTCTTTTCCTTATAGTCGAAAAAGTCTAAAGTCGAAAAAGTTAAGATAATAGATTTTGAGGATATATGGTTCAAAACCGACCCTCAAATCTATTATCTTAACTTTTTAAACTAAATACTCTATAGACTCTAAGAACGACTACGAGAATTAACTTTTTTAACTCAATACTTTTTAGACCATAGGCTATATCTCTCCTATAATCTCGTTGATGTCCGAGATGTTGTGGCGGGCGCAGTAGTCGTCCATGAAGTCGATTACCTTCATTGTCACAGCCGGGTCGATGAAGTTGGCTGTGCCGATTTCCACAGCTGTAGCACCGGCGAGCATGAACTCTATGGCGTCACGTCCGTTCATGATGCCTCCGAGACCGATTACGGGAATCTTAACAGCCTTGGCTACCTGCCACACCATACGCACTGCCACGGGGCGAACTGCGGGGCCTGAGAGACCGCCTGTGATGGTAGACAGGTGAGGGCGGCGACGCTCCACGTCAATTGACATGCCCATGAGTGTGTTGATGAGCGATACCGAGTCGGCACCCTCGGCCTCCACGGCCTTGGCGATGTCGGCGATTGAAGTGACGTTGGGCGAGAGTTTTACTATGAGTGTTTTGGGATAGACGGCGCGGATAGCCTTGGTGACCTCGGCGGCTCCGGCTGTGGTGGTGCCGAATGCCATGCCTCCCTCCTTGACGTTGGGGCACGAGATGTTGACCTCGATGGCATTAACCTTGTCAAGCGCGGCCAGACGGCGGGCTGTCTCGACATAATCCTCGACCTTCGCACCCGACACGTTCACTATCAGTTCTGACTCATAGCCCTTGATGCGGGGGTAAATGTTTTCGATGAAATAGTCGACACCTTTGTTTTGCAGACCCACGGCGTTGAGCATGCCCGAGGGGGTCTCGACCATGCGGGGGTAGGGGTTGCCCTCGCGGTGTTCGAGGGTGGTGCCTTTGATGATATATCCGCCCAGGCGGTTGAGGTCGATGAACGGAGCGAACTCCTCGCCGTAGCCGAATGTGCCCGATGCTGTGAGCACGGGATTCTTGAGTGAGAGCGAGCCTATGTTTACTGAAAGATTTGCCATGACGGTTACCAGTTGAGGAGGTTTATGTTAAACACCGGGCCTTCGGTGCATACGCACACGTTGCCCTTGACAGTATTCTCTACGCAGCACAGGCACGCGCCAAGGCCGCAAGCCATCATATTCTCGAGCGAAACTTCACACTCGATGTCGCCCTCCTTGGCTATGCGGGCCACGGCCTTCATCATCGGAGCCGGGCCGCAGCAGTAGATGCGGTCAATCTTCTGGTCGAGTGCCGAGTGCTGTGTCACAAGTCCCTTCTCGCCCATCGAGCCGTCCTCGGTAGACACATGCACCTTGCCGATGCGGGCGAAGTCGTCATACTCGAGCACGTCCGATGCCGAGCGTGCGCCAAGCAGGAACTCAGGCTCGTAACCGGCCTCCTTGAGTTTGCGACCGAGATAGAGCAGGGGGGCTACACCCACGCCGCCGCCGATGAGCATGAGGCGCGAGCCGGCAGGAGCTTCGAGCGAGAATCCGTTGCCGAGCGGGAGGAGTATATTGACCTTATCACCCTCCTTGAGCGCGATGAGTGCCTCGGTGCCGCGTCCGGCCTTGCGCACGAGCAGGTCGATGGTGTTGCGGTCAAATGACACGTCATTGATTGATATGGGACGGCGGAGGAATACTCCGGGAGTCTCTGCAGCCACCTGCACGAACTGTCCCGGGGCGATGGCGGGGAGGAGCGAGCCGTCAGCCGGGGCGAGTGTCAGACGCGTGTACATGTCGTTGTAGCGCGTGGTGGCCGTGATGATGAAATCTATTACTTCTTTCACTATTATGTTGTATTATATTATTCGGTGAAAAATCGGTTGTCAGAACGGCGACTTGAAGTCGGCGAAAAGGGCGCGGTTGAGGTCCTTGTCGCTCATGATGGCTTCGGATGTGTCTATGCGCCAGTCTATGCCGAGTGCGGGGTCAAGCGGATGTATGCCCCCCTCATGCCCGGGCGCGTAATAGTTGTCGCACTTGTACTGGAACACGGCTGTGTCGGACAGCACCGAGAATCCGTGGGCGAAACCCTGCGGTATGAATAGCTGGCGGTGGTTGTCCTCCGACAGCTCCACGCACACGTGCCTGCCATAGGTGGGCGAGCCTGTGCGCAGGTCCACGGCCACGTCGAGCACCCGCCCGCGCGTGCATCTCACGAGCTTGGCCTGAGTGTAGGGGGGAAGCTGGAAGTGCAGCCCGCGCACCACTCCGCGCGACGAGCATGACTCGTTGTCCTGCACGAAATGCACCGGCCCGGCCACAGCCTCGAATTCCTTCTGCACGAAACTTTCGAAGAAATAGCCTCGCGCGTCGTTGAACACTCGTGGCTCTATTATTATCACACCCTCAATGTCAGTGTTTATGAATTTCATTATGTGTTGTGATGTAGTCGTTGAAACGTATGGTGTTGTCAGTCGAGGTTGGGATTGCCTGTGAAGTCTATCTCGTCAATTATTTTCATCAGATACTGTCCGTAGGGATTCTTCAGCATCGGGCGGGCGTCCTCGATGAGTTTCTCACGCGTAATCCACCCCTTGCGGTATGCTATGCCCTCGATGCATGCCACTTTAAGTCCCTGACGCTTCTCGATGACCTCGATATAGGTCGAAGCCTCCGACAGCGAGTCGTGCGTGCCGGTGTCGAGCCAGGCAAATCCGCGCGACAGCGTCTTGACCTTCAGCTGACGGGCGGTGAGATAGTGTTGGTTGACCGAGGTGATTTCCAGTTCGCCGCGTGCCGACGGGCGTATTTCCTTGGCCACCTTCACCACATCGTTGGGGTAGAAGTATAGGCCCACGACGGCATATTTTGACTTGGGATTCTCAGGCTTCTCCTCGATGCTGATGCAGTTGCCCTCCCGGTCAAACTCGGCCACACCGTAACGCTCGGGGTCGCTGACCCAGTAGCCGAATATTGTGGCCTTGCGCTCGTCGGTAACTGTGCGCACCGCGTCGCGGAGTATGGCGTTGAATCCGTTGCCGTGAAATATGTTGTCGCCGAGCACGAGACACACGTCATCGTCGCCTATGAACTTCTCGCCGATTATGAATGCCTGGGCCAGTCCGTCGGGGCTGGGTTGCTCGGCATACTCGAGCCTGATGCCATAGTCGCTGCCGTCGCCGAGCAGTCGGCGAAACGACGGGAGGTCGGCAGGGGTGGAGATGATGAGTATATCCCTTATGTCGGCCTGCATGAGTGTGGCAAGCGGATAATATATCATCGGCTTGTCAAAGACCGGGAGCAGCTGTTTGCTCACCCCTTTGGTGATGGGGTAGAGGCGTGTGCCGCTACCGCCTGCGAGGATTATGCCTTTCATATTGTGTCGGTATTTTAAGGTCAAGTGGGAGGTAACCCCCTTCGGTAGGTCAGTTTAGGTTGATGAACTCGCGTGGCGTTACGCCCACTTTGCGCTTGAAGAAGCGGATGAAGTGCTGGGGGTATTGAAATCCGAGCGAGTAGGCCACCTGGCTCACATTGTCGTCGCCCTGAAGCAGACGCGCCTTGGCATGGTCAAGCACCTTGCGCTGTATGAAGTCCTGAGCTGTCACGCCTGTCTCGCGCTTGACGAGGTCGCCGAAATAGTTGGGCGACAGGGCCACCTTGTCGGCAAAATACTTGACGCTCGGGATGCCGCTCTCCTCGGCGTCGCCGTTGGAGAGGTATGCATCGATGAGCGATTCGAAGCGTGCCATAATGCCGTAGTTGATTTTCTCTCTCAGCGTGAACTGGCGGCTGTAGTAGCGCAGACAGTAGTCAAGCAGAAGCTCGATGTTGGATATGATGAGACGCTTTGAGAAGTTGTCAATTGGATGCTCCACCTCCTTGCGTATATGGTCCATCGTGTCAACGATGGTCTGGCGTTCCTCCACCGACAGGTGCAGGGCCTCGGCCGAGCTGTAGGAGAAGAACGAGTATTTCTTTATGTTCTGTGCGAGGGGGGTGCGAAACAGGAAGTCGGGGTGAAACACCACGGCTGTGCCCTTGGGTGTGCTCGCGCCTTCGGGTATGGATATGCGGGTTGTCTGCCCGGGGGCGAGTGTGACTATCGACATGTCATCGTAGTCATATTGCGTCTTGCCGTAGTTTATGATACAGCTCTTGGTGTCTTTTAGGAATATCGCATAAAGTCCCCATTTCGATATGTAGTCGCTCGCCTGAGTTATGCTTTCAAAATCCACGACTGCGACGAGCGGATGCCTTACAGGGATGCCGCAGAAGTCACAGTAGTCCTGAACGGTGTTGAATTCGTAGAGAGGTGTATCCATGACAAAAGTTTGGTTGGCGTGATAACTTTTCGTGTGGGTGATGACTTCGTGTGGGGTGATGACTTTATTTCAGAAACTGTGCGGCCCGCGCGGGGTCAACGCCTAATTCCACAGCCCGTTGGGCATCTTTGCGTGCATCGTCGGGGCGGAAGTGCATCTTGTTGAGCGCGGCCCGGTAGAGGTAAAGCTCGCCGTCGTCGGGCGTGAGTTCGAGGGCCGATGCTATGTCTGATGCGGCTTCCTGCAGGTCGCCGGTCATGAGGTAGCAGTAGGCACGCGCGCCGTAATACTCCGGCTCCTTTATGGTGCGAAGTATCTCGGAGTAGAGCGGTATGGCCTCCTTGTACTCTCCGAGCGAACTGTGCATCGTGGCCGCTCCGATAATGGCCTCATCAGACGACGGATAATGCTTGGTGAGGTAGTCGAAGTCCTCCTTGGCCACATCAAACATGCGGTGACGCAGTGCGAGCAGACCGTGATGATAGCGCGCGGTGATATAGGTGGAGTCGAGAAGCATTATGCGGCTGTAGTCGTCAAACGCCTCCTGCTCCATGCCCATCGCCGTGTAGACCTTGGCCCTGTTGGCGAGGATTGTCACGCTCGACGGAGCCTTGGCAAGTGCGCGGTCAAATGTGGCTATGGCCATTGAATCGAGTCCGAGATTGTAACGCACCATGCCGAGATTGCTGAGTAGCAGTATGTTGCCGGGGTTGTCAGGCTCGGTGTCGATGGCTGCCTGCAATGCTGACTCGGCCTCGCCCCATTTGCCTTCCTCGCAAGCCTTGTCGGCTTTCTCCACGAGGTCAAGATACGGGGTGTCGGCAAGCACGGCCATCGGTGACAGCCATGCCGCGAGCAACAGCAGTGTGCATATTTTCATGATTCTGCTCATGAGCCGGGGAGTTTTGTGCGGTATTCACGTGGCGACATGCCGGTGAGATGCTTGAAGTATTTGCCAAAAAACGACTGGTTGGCAAAGTTGAGCTTCGCGCTTATCTCCTGAATGTTCAGACCTGTGGAGCGGAGCAGCAGCTTGGCCTCGAGTATCACCCGCTGGTCAATCCATTCGCCTGCGGTCTTGTCGCTTATTTCCTTGAGCACGGCTGAGAGGTGCTTGGGGGTGACAAACAGCCGCTCGGCATAGAAGCTGACTGAGCGTTGCTCCTTGTAGTTGCCTTCGAGCAGTTCGATGAACTTGGCAAGCAGCTCCTCGCGGCGTGACTTGTGGGGCGATGTCTTGGCGCGTGACGAGTAGATGCCGAGCGTGTTGAAGAACAGCACCTCGCAAAGTGCGCCGAGAGCCATCGAACTGTAGGGGCGCGAGAGGCCCGAGAGCTGACGGCAGAAGAGGTCGTAGATGAGCTTGAGCGACTCAATTTCCTCGGTTGTGACGCTGATTACGGGGTTGGACACGAACTGGAGGCTGTAGGGCACTACATATCGCATCGAGGGCAGCAGCTGGTTGAGCTTGTCCTGGGTGACCGTTATGAAGAAGCCCGTGAAATCCACGCCCACTGAGCATTGCGTAATCATATGCCCGGGACGCAGCACGAGTATCTCATTGGCCTGTACCATGCGCGGCTCCACGTCAATCGTGGCCGATATGCTTCCGCCCGTACACACCACCATGAGCATGCGGTCGAGACGGGTGGGAAACGTGATATAGGGTATCTCAGTCAATGACTGAAATACCGCTATATCACGTTGAGGTGTTATTAACGGGGTCATTACAGGTTAACGCCCATTAATGATTAGTCCTGAAATTCGATGAGGGGGGCGTCGGTATTGACCACGTCGCCCTCTTTCACGAGCACGCGCTTGATTACTGCGTCGCCGTCGGCCTCCACGTCATTCTCCATCTTCATGGCCTCGTAGACGAGCAGGAGCTGGCCTTTCTTGACAGCCTCGCCGTCCTTGACGTTGACCGACACGATGCGTCCGCCCATCGGGGCAACGAGTGTCGGGCCGGTAATAGGCTCTACGGCCACCTCTTCAACTACAGCTGCCTCAGCGGCGGGAACTGCAGCCTCGGCCTCCTTGCGCTGTGCCTCATACTCCTCGGCGCGACGCTTGCGGAGGAATCCGTTGGCCACCGAGGGGAGGAGTTCGAGCAGAAGCATCTCCTCGTTGTTGGATGCGAGAGCTACGCCGCCCATGTCGTCGAGCACGGGGTTCTGCGGCTTCTTATAGGATGACACGTCGTAGGCTTTCTCCTGGGCCGAGCCTGTGATTTTCTCACGGAATGCGGGGTCGACGGGCACGGGAGTCTTGCCGTACTCACCCTTGACGAGCGAGATGAACTGATTGTTGGTGGTCGAGTAGTCGGCCTTGCCGTTCTTGCGGTCGAGGGCCACGAGCACTGCCTGGCTGCCTACAATCTGGCTGGTGGGGGTGACGAGAGGTATCAGACCGGCGTCGCGGCGCACCATAGGGATGAGGCGCATGGCATCCTCGAGGAGGTCTTCGCTCTTGAGCTGTTTGAGCTGGGCCACCATGTTGGAGTACATGCCGCCCGGCACCTCGGCGTTCTTGACGAGTTCGTTGGGCTTGGGGAAGTTGAAGTATGCCTCGATTTTGTGGCATGCGTCGAGCAGGCCCTGCTCGTCATCGGCGAATGCAAATTCGATGGCAGTGTCGAAGAGTGCGGCCACCTCGGCGGGAAGTTGGTCCTTGAGCGGGTCAAACTCGATAGGCATCTTGTCGCGGTTGAGGTCGTAGTCGGCGAGAGCCTTGCGTGCGCCGAGGAGCTCCTTGCGTATGCGGCCCACAGCCTCCATGTTGGCCTCGATTTCTACGCCGAGACGCTGGCAGAAGATGTAGATAAGCTCGATGGCGGGAGCGGCCGAGCCGCCTCCGAACCACCATATGTTAGTGTCGAGGATATCGACGCCGTGGATGATGGCCATGAGGGCTGATGCCAGACCGTAGCCGGGGGTGCAGTGGGTGTGGAAATCAACAGGCACCTTGACCTGCGACTTGAGGGCCGAGATAATCGAGGCTGCGCGCATCGGGTTGACCAGTCCGGCCATATCCTTGAGGGTGATGATTTTCGCGCCGAGTGCCTCCATAGCCTTGGCCTTCTCGACAAAATATGAGTCGGTGAATATCTTCTCGGGCTCCTGGTGCTTGCTGCCGAACATTGACTTGAGCTTGCCCATGAATCCGCCCTTCTCCTCGGCCTTTTCGGGCTTGGGGTCGACGGTGTAGCATACGGCACCGTCGGCGATGCCGCCGAGCTTGTTGATGAGGCGGATTGACTCGCGCACGTTGTCAATGTCGTTGAGCGCGTCAAAGATACGCATCACGTTGAGGCCGTTGTCGATGGCCTCCTTATAGAATCCTTCGAGGACAGAGTCGGGGTAGGGGACGTAGCCGAAGAGGTTGCGGCCACGCGAAAGGGCTGAGAGGAGCGACTTGGGGTGCTCGCTCTTTGAGTCCATGGCTTTGGAGATGATACGGAGTCGGTCCCAGGGCGATTCGTCAAGATAACGCATTACCGAGTCTGGCACTGCGCCTCCCCACACTTCCATGATGTAGAAGTGGGCGTCCTCGTAGAAGGGGAGCAACTTGTCGATAGTCTCCTGATTCATACGTGTGGCGAAGAGTGACTGCTGGCCGTCGCGGAGGGTCAGGTCGCGAATCTTCAGTGCGGGTCGTGTTAGTTTTGCCATGTCTTTATAGCTTTTTGTTGAAACTTTGTGAACGGTATGTTCTTTGTGGTAAGTTGTACCGCAAAGATAAGTGTATTATTTCAATTAATGAAATTTTTCTTTAATTATTCAGCGTATGTATGGATTGCTGTTGAGTTCGTCTCCTATGGTGGTCTCGGGGCCGTGGCCGGGGAGCACGACGGTGTCGGCCGGGAGGGTCATCAGACGAGTGCGTATCGAGGTTATGAGCGTGTCGAAATCGCCTTTCGGGAGGTCGGTGCGGCCTATCGAGCCGCGGAAGAGCGCGTCGCCCGTAATCACGAAATTCGACTCGGGACAATAGAGTGCGAGGCTGCCGGGGGAGTGGCCGGGGACGGCGATGATGTCGACCGGCTCTTTGCCGAGCCAGAGGCGTTCGCCGTCATGCAGCTCCACGTCGAGGCCGTGGTTGACGGCTTCGACAGGCATGCGGAATCTCTTGACCTGCTCCTCGAGCGTGCGGGCAAGGAAATCGTCGTCACGATGGGCCTCGATGTTCAGGCCGTATTTCCCCTTGACATACAGGTTGCCGAAGATGTGGTCGAGGTGCATGTGTGTGTCGATGAGGTGGACAGGCTTTAGCCCTTCACGTTCGATAAACGAGTCGATGGCCTTGCGCTCGGCCTCCTCGGTCATGCCGGGGTCGACGATTGCCGCCTCGCGTGACTCGGGGTCCCACATCACGTAGGTGTTGACTCCGAACGGGTTAACTACAAATCGGCTTACTTTCATAGTCGTGGGGGTATTTTGAAAGAGGGGGCGTTCACCTCCTACAGTTCTACATATATAAGGTCTTTCGTCGCGAAATACTCCTGCGGGAAGTAGTCGCTCAGAGGCACGTCGATAAGCGGCTGGCGCACACGGCCCAGCTCTGCGCCGAGGTCGCCCCCCTTGAGGCATATGAGTCCGTTGGGCAGACGGTTGGCCGACTTGGGCGCGATGTTGCGGCGGATGAGCTTGATAAGCTCCTCGAGCTGCATCACTGCGCGCGACACCACGAAGTCAAACTTCTCATGACATTCGCCGCTGTCGCCATGCTGGAATGTGACGTTGGTCAGCCCTATTTCCTCGGCTATCGACTGCGCCACCTTAATCTTTTTGCCTATACGGTCAATGAGATGAAAACGGCAGTCGGGCCACAGTATGGCGAGCGGTATTCCGGGAAATCCTCCGCCCGTCCCGAGGTCGAGAAACGATGTCCCTGCCACCGGGGTGATGAACTTGCCGATGGATAGCGAGTGGAGGATGTGGTGGGTGTAGAGATTGTCTATGTCCTTGCGTGAGATGACATTGATTTTCTCGTTCCATTCGGGATAAAGTGTGCCCAGGCGGGTCAGCTGCTGTTTCTGCGTGTCGCTAAGATGGGGAAAATATTTCAGAATCTCGTCCATATCGGAGTCAGGGTTGTTTTAATTATGGTGCAAAATTAGTCCAAATTTCGGTGAATTTGGCTATCTTTGTCAATAATTATAACATCGATATGGTAAAAATAGGAAAATACAATAAACTCAGAGTGGTCAAAAACGTGGATTTCGGCGTGTATCTTGACGGCGGCGAGGGGGTGGAGATACTTCTTCCCGCCCGCTATATCGACAAGCCGCTTCATGCCGACGATGTCATAGAGGTGTTCATATACCGCGACAATGAGGGGCGTCTCATTGCCACCACCGAGCATCCTTATGCCCAGGTGGGGGAGTTTGCCTTCCTGCAGGTCAATGATGTCAACCGCATGGGCGCGTTTCTCGACTGGGGCCTCATGAAGCAGTTGCTCGTACCGTTCAGCGAGCAGACCGTCAAGCTGTCGCGCGGCATGGTGATACCTGTATATGTGTATCTCGACGATGCCTCGCAGCGTGTGGTGGCGTCGGCCAAGATTGACCATTTCCTGGGCAACTGTCTGCCGCGCTACTCGGTCGGCGCGCCGGTCAAGGCTCTCGTGTATAAGCACACCGAAGTGGGCTATAAGGCCATCGTGGACAATTTGCACCACGGCATGTTCTACGAAGGGGACCTGTACCGGCCACTGGAAATCGGCCAGGAGGTGACGGCTTATGTCAAGCGTGTGCGTGACGACGGCAAGATTGACCTGCTGCTCGAGGGGGCGCGTGACGGACGCATCGAGTCGCTGGCCCAGACGGTCAGGGCGCGGCTTGACAAAGAGCCTGACGGCTTCCTCCCGCTATGCGACAACTCATCGCCCGAGGCGATACGCGAGACCTTCAACTGCTCGAAGAAGGATTTCAAGAAAGCCATCGGCGCGCTGTATCGCGAGCATCTGATAGAGATAACCCCCGGCGGCATCCGCCTCGTCAGCCGGTAATCCTAGCTCCTGCAAAGGGAAATCAATGGCATGAGTGTCTGAACACAATCTCTGAGATTCCGGCGATTATATCTTCGGTCTCGGCCATGCCGTATGCCGCGTCGGCGATGAAGACGGCTATGGAATAGCGTGTGCCGTCGGGCAGATGCACGTAACCTGCGTCGTTAAGCGCGCTTATGCGTCCGGCCGGAGTCAGGTCGCCGGTGCCGGTCTTGTGTCCGATGACGGCTTCTGACGTCGCGAGCGGTGCGGGCAGACGGCCTGCGCCGGTCTCGCACGTCTCCATTATCATCTTGAGCTGTCGCGAAAGGGTGTCGTCATATTCGCGGTCAAACTTTGCCATAAGCGAGGCCACGGCTACAGGTGTGGCTGAGTTCTCGCGACATAGGGTGGTGTCACGGTGCATGTCATCCTCGCTCCAAAGGATGGATATGCCGTCAATGCCCATGCTTCTGACAAGGCTGTCCGCTACTTCCGCCCCGCCGATGTGGCGGAGCAATATGTCGGAGGCGTTGTTGTCGCTCTGCTGGAGAGAGTAGACGAGCAGTTCGCGGAGCGTGATGCGGGCCGAGTCGATGCCCTCATACTTGGCACGCATGGGGCTGTAGGTGTCACGGTGCATGTCGGCCGACGTGATTGTCACTGAGTCGTCAAACCCCGTACCGTCCTGTCGGCATCGCTCGGCCACGGCGAGAGCGATGGGAAACTTGTAGACACTCATCATCGGCATCCTCATGTCGCCATTCACGGCCACAGTGTCGGATGAGTCGGTGATTACGGCTATGCCTATGACAGCGTCCTTGCTTTCGACATATTCGCGCAGTTGTGACTCGAGCGTGTCGGAGTCATGTCGCGGCGAGCACGAGAGCATGAGCGAGGCAAGAAGTAATGCGATAACCGGCAATCCGTTCAATATATTTAGTCTCATAATTCGGTGGGATAGTTTTGATTTGCAAAATTAGCGGATTATCTTTGCAAAAACATAGGTTGTGCGTAAATTGTTATCGTTATGACCGATAAAAGGAATTTGTGTATGGACAATCAAGCTACATCGTCGGGCTGGGTGCCTGACATTCTCGGCAACGGATATGAGATGATGCATATAGCTCACCCCGACGACTATAGCGGCCAGGTGAGGAGCACGGTGATAAGGAAACTTTCGCCCGTCGCGGACATTGCGGGGCGGCGGGCCGTGCTGTATGTCCACGGTTACAGCGACTATTTCTTTCAGCATGAGATGGGCGATATGTTTGTCAGTCACGGATATGATTTCTATGCCGTTGACCTGCGCAAATATGGCCGTTCGCTCTTGCCGGGGCAGAAGATGTTTCAGGTCAGGGATATGCGTGAATATTTCGCCGACATAAGCGCGGCTGTCGAGGTGATGCGTGCCGGCGGTGTGACCGAGGCTGTGTTGCTCGGACATTCCACAGGTGGCCTCACGTCGTCGCTATATATGGCTGACTCTCCATCGCCGCTGTTCAGGGGGCTTATGCTCAACAGTCCGTTTCTTGCCTGGAACCTCCCGGCGATGTTGCGCCGCATAGGCATCCCGATAGTGAGTGCGCTCGGGCGGTTGTTCCCTGGTATAAAAGTCAGGCAGAAGCCTGATGACGGTTACGCAAGGTCGCTTGCCGATTGGGGATTCAGCCGCGACTGGAAGCCTGACGTCATGCCCGACCCTGATGCCGGATGGGTGAGGGCGATACGTGAGGCTCAGGAGGCCCTGAGGCGTGAGAAGGTCAAGGTGCCGGTGCTGCTCATGCACTCGTCTGAGTCGGTGAGGAAAGGTGCCGGGCTGGAGCAATATTTTCATGCCGATGCCATACTCGATGTCGACGGCATCTCGCGCTACGGGCGTTCGCTCGGGCCTGAGGTCACGGAGGTGAGCATCAAGGGCGGATTGCACGACCTCGTGCTCTCGGGCCGCGAAGTGAGAGAGACGGTGTATGCAACAATGCTGGCATGGCTCAGGGAGCATAGCCTCTGAACTGTCCCCCGTGTTATTGCTTGACGGGCTTCATGTTGGGGAGGAATGCGGCGACTATGCCGAGCAGTGGGAGCAGTGTGCTTACCTGGAATACAAACCGTATGCTCGTCATTTCGGCGAGCCAGCCGAAGAATGCCGCGCCGATGCCTCCGAGACCGAACGACAGGCCGAAGAAGAGTCCGGCTATGGTGCCGATGTGGGCCGGTTTAAGCTCGGTGGCGAATACAAGTATGGCCGAGAAGGCTGACGATATAATCAGCCCTACGAGCACGGCAAGTATGATTGTGGCATAGAATCCGGCATAGGGGAGGGCGAGCGCAAAGGGTGCCGCTCCGAGTATCGAGCACCATATCACATATTTGCGCCCGATTTTGTCGCCGACATATCCGCCGGCTATGATGCCGATGGCCGAGGCGGCGAGGAAGGCGAAGAGGCAGAGCTGGGCGTCGCGGATTGACACGCCGAATTTGTCAATCATGAAGAAGGTGAAATAGCTGGTCATGCTCGCGAGGAAAAACTGCTTGGAGAACGTGAGCAGAACGAGCACCGACATGGCGCGGTTGACCTGCCGGGGCGTGAGGCTGAACATCTGACGCGCTTTGGCCACCTGACTGACCATCTTGGCCACAATGAGCCGCTGATACCATCGGCCTACCCATGTCACCACCATCGCACCCAGTATGAGCGCAAAGGCAAACCACATCACCGCGCCCATGCCGTGAGGCAGCACTATGAGTGCGGCGAGCAGCGGGCCTATGGCCGAACCTCCGTTGCCCCCGACCTGGAATATCGACTGGGCCAGACCCTTGCGCGGTCCGGCGGCAAGCTGGGCCACACGCGATGCCTCGGGGTGGAAGATTGACGAGCCGATGCCAACGACGGCCACCGAGGCGATAATCAGTGAGAAACTGCCCGAGTGGGCGAGCATGAAGAGTCCGATGAGCGATATGCACATGCCCACGGTGAGCGCGTAGGGGCTGGGACGGCGGTCAGCGTAGCGTCCGACAAACGGCTGAAGCACCGACGAGGTCATCTGAAATATGAATGTGATTATGCCTATTTGGGTGAACGTGAGTGCGAACTCTGACTTGAGCATCGGGTAAATCGACGGTATGACCGACTGCACGGCATCGTTGAGCAGATGGGCGATGCTGATGGCGAAGAGTATGGGAAATGTGGTCTTGGCGGTGTGTGACAATGCTGTGGACATGTTGCGTTGATGAGTTAAAACAGTATGTTCGTTACTAAAAAAGGACCAAGCCAACTATGCCTATTTCAATCTGATTTGCAGATTTAATTTAAAATACAACTTACCGTCCTTTTCTCGGTATAAGGAGGCATATCCGTGGCGACGTGTCTTTCCGCGTTCCAAATACGCGTTCTTGAAAAGGAAGTCTTCAAATCTGTTGCGGTCATAAAAATGGTAGCAAAGAATTTCACCGTTTTTCTTTACGACAAGATAACCTCCGTTAGCATCGAATTTGCCACTCCATTTCTTAGAGGGCATCATACCGAGAGCTGCAGATGTGAGAAGATGTTTGAGCTTGTATATGTACATTTCTTCCGCATCTTCTTCATCAAAGTGTAGCGGATTGGTTGTAGCAAGGGCTTTAGCCAATTCTTCGAACATACGTGCTCCTGTGTTGAATTGTTCGACAAGCAGTTGCGCAATGGTCGGGGCAAGGCCGAGGTCAATCATGTTGAGATTGCGACGGAACATATCGCTGTCCACATGGTCGAAAACGAGGTCTGCACCTTTCTTACGAATAGCGTCAATGCGATCAATTATTTTGCTGCGAGTATCAATATCGTTAATTGTCCGAATTTCTTCATCAGAAAAGTCATATCCTTCAATGCGATATGAGAAATTAGTGGCACCACTGGCATTAAGCAATGTTGAGTCACCTCCTAACTGCGATTTTATGCTGAAGCCCATATTGTTATTCAACTTTGTGCGTTGGTCGTGCAACACAATGTGAATATCGGTTTTATCGGAAGAACTCGCTTTAAGTGAGGTACAGTATATCCTATCCATAAATGCCTGTGTGCGGGCCACATGGAAGGAGCGAGCTCCCGCGGGCTTTTCAATAATAGCACTAAGAAGAGACTCTGCCTCGGCAAGAAATCTAGAAGCAGGTAGTCGCAACATTTCCTCTCCATCCGCAGTAGTTATAACTATATCAGCATCGTTGACGCGATAATCATATACGCCTTCTTTTTCTTGGCGTATAATCATAATAATGGGATAAACTATATCTTTAATTTTTTCAAGGTCTTGGTCTCCTGCATATACTTTGCCTTCGCCAAGAAGTTTGAGAAGTGTATAGATTTCGCTCCATTCTCCAACATTGCCGTTAATTTCTTTATATTCGTTGCTCATAAGGAGAGAATATTCTTGTCAGATAAAACTTTAAGTAATTGTTGAGCAGTAGCCTGAATAGCCGGAACTGCTACTGAATTTCCGAATTGTTTGTAAGCCGAAGCGTCGGCAACAGGGATTTGGAACACGGGTGAGCCATCGTTATTATCATATACCGGATACCCTTGGAGAGCACCCCATTCGCGAGGGGTCATGCGTCGCCAACCGTCTTTATTATATTCGCCTTTGATACGCGTCGTCGGGGTCATGTCAGTTTGTCGGGTATCGATAACTATGTTTCGTTCCCGCCCCATACCACCGACAACAATGGCGTTCGCAACCTCGTTGTCTCCGACTATCGCATATCCGAAGCCGTTGCCTTTGCTTTCATGACGAGCCTTGTGGCGTTTCAGCGTATCGACATAGGTTGTTGATAGATAATATTTGGAAGGGACGGGGTCCTTTTCGCGAATGTCGATAAAATGAGTGGTAACTTCCTTTTGCTCCGGATAAATAAAGTCTTCGGGTTTTATGCCGAGATCCTTACGGAAACCGACAATATAGATACGTTCTCGATGTTGAGGAACACCGAAATACATGGCGTTGACAATCTGAGGAGGAATAACGGTGTAACCGATCTCATCGAGAGTATTAAGGATTGTTTTAAGAGTCTTTCCTTTGTCGTGAATGGCAAGACCTTTCACATTTTCAAGGAAGAAAGCTTTCGGCTGTTTGCGACGAAGAATTTCTGCAACATCAAAGAACAGTGTACCTCTGGTCTCTTCAAAACCGAGGCGTTTACCGGCAAGTGAAAAAGCCTGACAAGGGAAGCCGGCGCATAGAATATCAAAGTTGTCTGGAATAAATCGTTTGGTCTGCTCTGATGTAATATCGCCAAAAGGAACTTCACCATAGTTGGCGAAGTAAGTTTTTTGAGCCTGAGCATCCCATTCGGAAGAGAAGACACATTGACCTCCGAGATTTTGGAAAGCCATACGGAAGCCACCGATGCCGGCAAACAAATCTATAAACGAGAATTTCGGTTTTTCGGGGCCGGGAAAAGGAACGAGTCTCAGGTCGTTAAATAGGGAGTACTGGAACGGATTTAACGGCTCGCAAGCTAAGGGACAATCAAGTTTCAGTTTATTCGGCAAAGAAGAATTGACCCATGCATCCATAATCGCTTCAGCTTTTGCTTGGTATATACTGCCATGTGAATAATTCTTAAGCATAAGAGCATGGGTTACGATGGCTAATTGCACAGGAAATGGAATAACTGCCGGGTCTCCGTTTTCGTTAACTATACCGTCGTAACAAGTACGCTGATCGAATATTTGAACGGGACCACCTTTTTTGTAGCCCATATCCATCAGCGTGAAGGTCAGTCTGTCTTTGTTCATTTTTGAAGTTCCTTTATCAGATTGTTCAAAGTATGGTCTTTAGTCTTTGGTTTCAATTGGCACTGCCATATTTCAATAACCCTCCATCCCAAAGTGTCCAGTTTGGCGTATGTGGATTTATCACGCTCGATATTTCCGGAAATTTTGGATAACCAAAAATCGCTGTTAGTTTCCGGAATCGAAGCATACTTGCAATTGACATGACCATGCCAAAAGCAGCCGTTAATGAAAATGACAGTTTTGTATTTCGGAAGAACGATGTCAGGCTTTCCCGGCAAATCTTTTCGATGCAATCGAAAACGGAAGCCATGTGCAAACAAAAAGCTACGCACCAAAACTTCCGGTTTGGTGTTTTTGCTTTTAATATGTGACATACACTTCTTACGCTGTTCTTTCGATAAAACATCAGCCATATAAATCAAGGAATTCCCAAGTAGGCTGACAGGCGACCAAACCTTTGCGTCTACAAGGGAGCACCGTTATATTGTATTATAAGATTGCTCTTACATTATGTGTGGCCTTTGTCAGCGAAACGCTTTAGTCTGCAAAGTTAGTGATAATTTCGTAAATTAAGGCTGTTGCAATAAGGCTTATTTATGGTGTATTTATGGTATGGTAGTTTAAAACTCTTCATAAAAACTGTTTATAGAGCAAACTCAAAAGCACAACAGCCTAATCAATGGTCAGCAACATCATGAATCATTTGAAAACATAGGGCAATTAAAACAGTGTGTTGCTTTCGAGCCGGAGGAGGTAGCGTTTGGTCTCGAGGCCGCCTCCGTAGCCGGTGAGCGAGCCGTCGCTGCCGATGACGCGGTGGCACGGGGCGAATATGGATATGGCGTTGGCTCCGTTGGCGTTAGCCACGGCGCGGACTGATGTCGGTGTGCCAAGCATGGCGGCCAGTCTGCCGTAGGACACGGTGGTGCCGTAGGGGATGGACATAAGTCCCTGCCACACCTTCATCTGAAAGTCGCTGCCGGCAAACAGCAGGGGGATGTCAAACGCTGTGCGCTCGCGGGCAAAGTATTCGTTGAGCTGGTCTGAGGCCCGGGCGATGGTGTCGGTCATGCCCGGCTCGACGGCCGCATGCAGCAGACGGCATAGGCGCGAGCGCACGGCATCGCCGGGCTTTCCGGCGGTCCAGTCGCACAGGCACAGGCGGTCGCCATAGGAGCCTAAAGTCAGTTCACCGCATGGCGATGAGTATGTGTGTACAATGATATTCACAAAAAAATAGTTTTGTCTCGCGACATTATCGCACCTTATGCGGGGATTTCCGGCAGTAACTTTGCGGTGTGGATAAAAACAGATAACGGTTATGAAAAATTCTCAAATTCAAGCGATGCAAGTTCCCATAACGACATGGCATTCTCAAGCTGACGTGTGGCCGCGGCGTGGCGGTCATATATGTCGGCGGGGGGATTGCCGGCCGAGATTATGGCCTCGATGTCGGCAACCTCTTGCTCCATGCGGGCCACTTCGGCCTCGGCCTCCTCGACTTTCTTGCGGGCCTTGCGAACGAGCTTTTCATGCTCGCGCTGCTCGGCATACGACAGCTTGCGGGCTGCGGCGGGCGATTCGGCCGGAGTGTCGGTTTTGGCTGAGGGTTGAGGTTTCGGGGCCTGTTTCGGGGTTTCGGTCTGCCGGGGCTGTTGCGCTTTGGGGGCGTTGCGCTCCAGCTCGGCGAGCGATGCGATTTTTTTCTTCTCGAGAAACTCGTATATGCCGCCGAGGCATTCCCTTACCTGTCCGCCGCCAAACTCGTAGACCTTCTCGACAAGTCCGTCAAGAAACTCGCGGTCGTGGCTCACCACTATTACCGTGCCGTCAAACTCCTTGATGGCGTTCTTGAGTATGTCCTTGGTCCTCATGTCGAGATGGTTGGTCGGCTCGTCGAGTATGAGCAGATTGACCGGCTCGAGCAGCAGCCGTATCATGGCAAGGCGTGTCTTTTCGCCGCCTGAGAGTACCTTGACTTTTTTATCCGAAGCCTCGCCGCCAAACATGAATGCGCCGAGGATGTCGCGTATCTTTGTGCGGATGTCGCCGACGGCCACGCGGTCGATGGTGTCGAACACGGTAATTTCGCCGTCCAGGAGTTGGGCCTGGTTTTGGGCGAAGTAGCCGATTTTGACGTTGTGGCCGATTTTGAGCATGCCGGTGAAGGGTATCTCGTTCATTATGCACTTGACGAGCGTGGATTTGCCCTCGCCGTTCTTGCCGACGAAGGCCACTTTCTCGCCGCGCTTGATGGTGAACGTGGCGTGGTCAAACACCTGGTGCTCGCCGTAGGCTTTGCCTACGTTGTCGGCTATGACGGGATAGTCGCCCGAGCGCGGGGCCGGGGGGAATTTGAGGTTGAGGTGTGAGGTGTCGACCTCGTCGACCTCGATGCGGTCAATCTTGGCCAACTGCTTGATGCGGCTCTGCACCTGCACGCTCTTGGTGGCTTTGTAGCGGAAGCGTTCGATGAAGTCCTCGGTGTCCTTAATCATCTTCTGCTGGTTCTGGAAGGCGCGCATCTGCTGTTCGAGCCTCTCCTGGCGCAGGACTACGTATTTGGAGTAGTTGACCGAGTAGTCATATATCTTGCCGAGCGAAATCTCAATGGTGCGGTTGGTTACGTTGTCGATGAAGGCGCGGTCGTGGCTCACGAGCACTACGGCGTTGGCCTTGGTTATGAGGAAGTTTTCGAGCCATTGTATCGACTCGATGTCGAGGTGGTTGGTTGGCTCGTCGAGCAGGAGCACGTCGGGGCGTGTGAGCAGTAGTTTGGCCAGCTCGATGCGCATGCGCCAGCCGCCCGAAAATTCGGCTGTGGGGCGGTTGAAGTCATCGCGAACGAATCCGAGACCCAGAAGTGTCTTCTCCATCTCGGCCTCACAGTTTTCGCTCTCCTCCATGGCTATGCGGTCAGAGAGGGTGGTCATGGTGTCGATAAGCTCCTGATAGGCGGCCGACTCGTAGTCGGTGCGTTCGGCCAGTTCGGCACTCAGGCGGTCATAGCGTTCGTGCATCTCGTGGATGTGGCTGAATGCGGTGCGCACCTCCTCGACCACCGTGGCGGTGTCGTTGATGGTCATGTGCTGGGGCAGATAGCCGATGGTGGTGTCGTGTGGGATGGCCACGCTGCCTGAGGTCGGTTTCTGCAATCCGGCAATGATTTTGAGCATCGTGGATTTGCCCGCACCGTTCTTGCCGACGAGGGCTATCTTGTCCTTGCGGTTGATGATGTAGGAAGTGTTGTCAAACAGGCATTTGGCGGAAAATTCCACCTTGAGATTGTTGATGGAGATGCTCATTCTGGACTTTGCAAATTGTTTTGGAGTGCAAAATTACTCAAAATCTGCGATATGTCAGCGTTATTTGAGCTGAATAATGTCGGTCCAGCGGGTTGTCGGGTTGGGTGTGCGGTTGTTGTGGCGCATGATGTCGGCAAAACTCTTTCCGCTCATGTGTGCGCCGTCAGGATGGTAATACTGGGCGACCGACATGATGGTGTCGCGCCCGTAGATGCGGTTGAGGCTGTCGAGCGTCACGTCGAGGCGGTGCATCTTCTCGGCCCTCTCGGGTGAGTATTCAAAGAGGTCGGGCTGGATGCCTTCGTGGCCGTGAAGGCCCATCATCATCACTCCGGCGCGCTTGTATTGATACTCGGGGCGGTAAATCATCTCAAGGATTCGCACGGCTGTGCCGATGATTTCGACGGCTGAGTCGGTGGGCGTTGCCAGTGTCAGGTCCATGCTCTTGCCGTATTGCGGGAGGTCGTCGCGAAATCGGTTGGTGACGATGAACACCCCCACGATGGAAGTCACCGAGCCTTGACGGCGCAGTTTCTCGGCGCAGCGGGCGGCGAAGTTGGCAACATGGGTGCGGAGGGTGTGGAGGTCGCTCACCATGCTCTCGAAGCTGCGGCTGGTGAGTATGCTCTTCTTGGCGGCCATCTCCTCGTCGGGGATGCAGTCATGGCCGTTAAGCTCGCGCCATGTGCGCTGGACGGTGATGTTGTAGCGCGATGTGACCCACTCCTCTGATTTTCCGGCAAAGTCGGCGGCTGTGGCTATGGCGCGTTTCTCGAGGCTCGCCCGCAGTTTGCGGCCTATGCCCCATATGTCTCCTATGCTTGTGAGCGATAGGGCTTTGGCGCGTTTGACGTCGTCGGTGATTACGCAGCAGCCTTTGTAGCCGGGATATTTTTTTGCGAAGTTTACGGCGGCCTTGGCCAGCGTTTTGGTCGGAGCTATGCCGATGCTTACGGGCATGCCGGTGGCCTTGCGTATGAGACGCACGAGCGATTCGCCCCAGTGCTTGACGGTGGCGTCATCTTGCGGCGGGAGCATGCAGAAGGCCTCGTCGACCGAGTAGCGGAAGAATGTGGGCGCGCTTTTGCGTATGAGGCTCATGACGCGGCGGGTCATGTCGGAATACAGCTCATAGTTTGACGAGAATGCCGTCACGGCGTCCTCACCGTGTATGGCCCGCATGCGGTAGTAGGGGGTACCCATCTTGATGCCCAAGGCTTTGGCCTCGCGGCTGCGCGCCACGACACAGCCGTCGTTGTTGGAGAGCACGACCACGGGCCGCCCTTCGAGGTCGGGGCGGAACACGCGTTCGCAGCTCACGAAGCAGTTGTCACAGTCGCAGATGGCGTAGAGCATCGGGGGGATGGTGAGGGTGGGGCGGAGTTATTTTTTCCACTTCTTGATGGTCCATATCACCACGCCCCACACCTTGAAGTCATCGTCGTTGTTGATGCGTATAGGCTCGAATGCCCGGTTGGCGGGGCGCAGGAGTATGTAGCCGTCGGGCACATGCGTGGTGTCGAGATACTTGATGGTGAACTCGTCGTTGATGTATGCCACCACGATGTCGCCGTCCGAGGCTTCGGCCAGTCGGTCTATCACGGCTATGTCGCCGTCGCATATGCCGGCGTCAATCATCGAGTCGCCGTAGACGCGTCCGTAGAATGTCGCCTCGGGGTGGCGTATGAGGTCGCGGTTGAAGTCTATCGACTCGTTGGCACACCCCTCGCCCGGACTCGGGAAGCCGGCACGGATGGCATTGGCATACGGTAGGGTGAGGATGTCGTTGAAGTCTCCCTCGACTATCTTGATGTATTCCATGATTGGCAGTTTGCGTGGGGTAGGGAGGAGGTTAATAGCCTTTGCGGTATTTCTCCTCGTTCTCGTCATCGAGGATGGAGAGGTAGGAGGCGTAGCGCGACTGGGCTATGAGGTTGTCGTCGAGAGCCTGCTTGACGGCACAGCCTGGCTCGTGGGTGTGTGTGCAGTTGCCGTAGCGGCAGTCGGCCCCGAAACGGAATATCTCGGGGAAATAGTGGCTCACCTCGTGGCGGTCAAACTCAAGTGTGCCGAAGCCCTTGACTCCTGGGGTGTCTATTATATATGTGTTGGGCGACATGTCGGGGACAGCAAACATCTCGGAGAACGTCGTGGTGTGCATGCCGGTGTCGTGAGTGGTCGATATCTCGGCTGTGGCCAGCGATGCCCCGGGTATGAGGTCGTTGATGAGGGTTGACTTGCCCACGCCCGAATTGCCTGAGAAGAGCGTGACCTTTCCGTCGAGCATTGACTTGAGTTCGCCTATGCCGTCGCCGTTGAGGGCCGACAAGGCACACACCTTGTAGCCGATGGACTCGTAGAGGTATCGCACCGCGCCAAGATATTCCTCAGCCTCGGCATCCCCCGCGAGAAGGTCGGTCTTGTTGATTACGATGACGGCCGGCACGCGGTAAGCCTCGGCTGTGGCGAGGAAACGGTCGATGAACGTGGTGGAGGTGGTGGGGTGGAACAGTGTCACCACGAGACACACCTGGTCAAGATTGGCGGCGAGTATGTGGGCCTGTTTTGACAGGTTGCTCGAGCGGCGTATTATATAGTTGCGTCGCGGCTCGACCGACACGATATAAGGAGTCTCGCCCCCCGCGACATCGGTTATCTGGACGATGTCGCCGACAGCAACGGGATTGGTGGTGCGCAATCCCTTGAGACGGAAATTGCCTTTGATTTTGCACGACAGGTCCCGCCCGTCATCAGTGTGGACGAGATAATTGCTGCCGGTATTCTTAATGACTATGCCTTTCATACAAGTGCAAATTTACACAATTATTGAATAATACGAAACTGAATGTTTAATGAATAATTAGCTGCTAAGATAAAACGCATAACAGCGGCATAGCTGTTTAGGATGGTGTCGCAGAACCTCCTAAATTGAAGCATTTCTTTCGTTTGCTAACACGATAAGAGCTTTGTTAGGCACATTGAAATTTCAAAATTTGAGTTCTGCACCACCCTAAAATAGTGGCCGGGGATATGCGCGAGTTGAAGAAACAACGATTGTGGTAATATTATCGTTTTAATATAACAGCTACTAAACAAATAATTGCGCATTAATCTGCACAGCTATTAAACAAATAATTGCGCAAAAAATCGGGCTCTACAGCGCAAAAAGAACGAATGCTGTTGGATAGCTGTTTGACAGCTGTTGTACTGCTGTTGGATTCTACAGCAGTAGGATTCTACGAAAAAATTAACGAAAAATCGCTAAAATATTTGCGCAATTCAAAAATAACCTCTACCTTTGCACAGCTTTTAGGAAGGAAGGCCGGTTCGGTCGTCATTTTGCATCTTAAGAGGATTCTTGTTTTAAGGGATTATCTCATATTGAGATACTATCTTATTTAAGGGATTATTCCATTTTAAGAGACCATCTCATTTAAAGTGGTTGTCCCATTTTAAGAGACAGATTCTTTTCAAAGTTTGCAAAACTTCAGGACAAAGGCCCGCTCCCCTGACAGCCCGATTCGCTAGCTCAGCTGGTAGAGCACAACACTTTTAATGTTGGGGTCCTGGGTT
>CAJUCI010000009.1 GCA_910584825.1 uncultured Duncaniella sp.
GGGTATCAACAATATTTGGTTAAGCTCAGCCACGGACATTTGCCCGTGTCCCATTTTTTGTGTAATTTTGCACTCATATATTAATATAAGAATCATTACATATAGAAAATGTCGATTGATAGCATCATCTCAGAGGCTGTGTCCAAAGCCGTGAAGGAGCTTTACGGTTCAGAGACTCCGGCCGACAAGATTGTGCCTCAGGCCACCCGCAAGGAGTTTGAGGGCAATGTCACCGTGGTAGTGTTTCCCTGGGTCAAGGCAGCCCGCAAGGCCCCCGAAGCCGTGGGTGCCGAGATAGGCGAATGGCTCGTGAAGAACGAACAGGCGGTGGAGAAGTACAATGTCGTGAAGGGATTTCTCAACATAACCATCTCGCCCCGATTCTGGAACGGCGTGCTCGAACACATCGCCTCGACCCCGCGTTACGGCCTCAAGGATGCCGGTGCGGACTCACCCCTCGTGATGGTCGAATACTCGTCGCCCAACACCAACAAGCCCCTCCACTTGGGCCATATACGCAACAACCTGCTCGGATTCAGCCTTGCAGAGATTCTGAAGGCATGCGGCAACCGCGTGGTCAAGACCAATATCGTCAATGACCGCGGCATTCACATCTGCAAGTCGATGCTCGCATGGCAGAAGTGGGGTGACGGCATCACCCCCGAGTCATCGGGCAAGAAGGGCGACCACCTCATCGGCGACTTCTACGTACTCTTTGACAAGCACTTCAAGGCCGAGGTCAAGCAGCTCATGGAGCAGGGCATGACCGAGGACGAGGCCAAGGCCGCATCGCCCCTCATGAAGGAGGCCCGCGAGATGCTCGTGAAATGGGAGCAGAAAGACCCCGAAATCCGCGCCCTGTGGCAGAGGATGAACGAGTGGGTCTATGCCGGATTTGACGAGACCTACAAGCGCATGGGTGTGGACTTCGACAAGATATATTACGAGAGTGAGACTTATCTCGAGGGCAAGGATAAGGTGCTCGAGGGTCTGGCCGCCGGCAAGATGTACCGCAAGGAGGATGGCTCGGTGTGGGCCGACCTTACCGGCGAGGGGCTTGACCACAAGCTCCTGCTACGCAGCGACGGCACTTCGGTCTACATGACCCAGGACATCGGCACAGCCAAGCTCCGCTTCCAGGACTACCCCATCGACAAGATGATTTACGTCGTGGGCAACGAGCAGAACTATCACTTCCAGGTGCTCTCGATACTCCTCGACCGCCTCGGCTTCAAGTGGGGCAAAGACCTCGTGCATTTCTCCTACGGCATGGTCGAACTCCCAGAGGGCAAGATGAAGTCGCGCGAAGGCACCGTGGTTGACGCCGACGACCTCATGGACGACATGGTGGCCACAGCCCGCACCGTATCAGCCGAACTCGGCAAACTCGACGGACTCACCGACGAGGAGACCGCCGCAATCAGCGAGATGGTCGGACTCGGCGCACTCAAATACTTCCTGCTCAAGGTAGACCCCCGCAAGAACATCACCTTCAACCCCAAGGAGTCAATCGACTTCAACGGCAACACCGGCCCCTTCATTCAGTACACCTACGCACGCATCCGCTCGGTGCTCCGCAAGGCCAAGGAGGAGGGCATGACCGTGACCGACTACTCGGCCGTTATCCCGGGCGAGCGTGAAATCACACTCATCCAGGCACTCGCCGACTTCCCCTCGGTAGTGGCCGCCGCAGGTCAGAGCTACAGCCCCGCGCTCATAGCCAACTACGTGTATGACCTCGTGAAGCTCTACAACCAGTTCTATCACGACTGCTCGATACTCAAGGAGGCCGACGAGGCTGTGCGTTCGCTGCGCCTCACCCTCAGCGAGCAGACCGCCCGCGTGGTGGAGACCGGCATGAAACTCCTCGGCATCAACGTGCCCGAACGTATGTAAGGTTAAGGCAAATAAACCTTTTCACCTTATAATTGTCTAACAATAAAAACAATCCATTTAATAACGATGTATAACAACACTCCCACTCCTCCCCCCTTCAACCACGGCGGGGGATATAACGACCCTTCGACCGTCGTTGCCACCACTTCATCAGTGATGAAGCGTGTGTATCTCAAGATGACTTTCGGCCTGCTCGTCACAGCATTCATCTCGATGTTCTGCGCAAGCAGCCTCACCTACATGCAGTTCATGGTTCAGAACTCATGGTTCTACTGGGGACTTTTCATCGCCGAGCTTGTAATCGTGTTCAGCCTCTCGGCACGCCTCACCAGCATGTCGTCGACCCTGGCCACACTGCTCTTCTACGTGTTTGCCGCCATTAACGGCATGGCACTCGCGCCGATATTCCTGCTCTACACGACCACATCCATTGCCAAGACCTTCTTCATATGCGCCGGCACGTTCGGAGCCATGAGCATCTATGGCTACTTCACGTCGCAGGACCTCACCAAGGTAGGTAACTTCCTGTTCTACGCGCTCATAGGTCTCATCATAGCGTCGGTGGTCAACATCTTCACCAAAAGCTCGGGCCTCGATTGGATCATCTCTTGTGCCGGTGTGCTCATCTTCGTGGGCCTTACCGCATGGGACACTCAGAAAATCAAGCAGATGGCTCTCTATGCTCCCGCAAGTGCCATCGGCCACATCGCCACAATCGGTGCCCTCAGCCTCTACCTCGACTTCATCAACCTGTTCCTCTACCTGCTCCGTTTCTTCGGCAGCTCGCGCGATTAGGATGATGTATCAATGATTTTATTAAAAAAGTAGTCAACAACCATAAGAATGGCAAAAGTAGTAATCATCGGAGCCGGCGGTGTTGGTACCGTCGTGGCCCACAAGTGCGCACAGCACCCCGACGTATTCACCGAGATAGTAATAGCCTCACGCACCCGCTCGAAGTGCGAGGCCGTGGTCGAGGCTATCGGCAAGCCCAACCTCAGTGCCGATGTTGTCGACGCCGACAGCGTGCCCCAGCTCGTGGAGCTGTTTAACCGCCACAAGCCCGCACTCGTAATCAACGTGGCACTCCCCTATCAGGACCTCACCATTATGGATGCGTGTCTGATATGCGGCGTCAACTATCTCGACACCGCCAACTATGAGCCTAAGGACGTGGCCCATTTCGAGTACTCATGGCAGTGGGCTTACAAGCAGCGTTTCGAGGATGCAGGCCTCACCGCCATCCTCGGATGCGGATTTGACCCGGGCGTATCGGGCGTGTTCACAGCCTATGCCGCCAAGCATCACTTCTCGGAGATGGAGTATCTCGACATCGTGGACTGCAACGGCGGTGACCACGGCAAGGCTTTTGCCACCAACTTCAACCCCGAAATCAACATCCGCGAAATCACTCAGAACGGCCGCTACTATCAGGACGGCAAGTGGGTGACCACCGGCCCGCTGGAGATACACAAGACCCTCACCTACCCCAACATCGGCGAGCGTGAGAGCTACCTGCTGTATCACGAGGAGCTTGAGTCGCTCGTGAAGAACTATCCCTCAATCAAGCGCGCCCGCTTCTGGATGACATTCGGCCAGGAGTATCTCACACACCTGCGCGTGATTCAGAACATCGGCATGGCCCGCATCGACGAGGTGGAATACAACGGTCAGAAGATTGTGCCCCTGCAGTTCCTCAAGGCTGTGCTCCCCAACCCCCAGGACCTCGGCGAGAACTATCACGGCGAGACCTCAATCGGTTGCCGCATCTCTGGCAAGGACAAGGAGGGCAAGCCTCTCACCTATTATATCTGGAACAACTGCTCGCACGAGGAGGCTTACAAGGAGACCGGCATGCAGGCTGTCAGCTACACCACCGGCGTACCCGCAATGGTCGGCGCGATGATGTTCCTCACAGGCAAGTGGGTTAAGCCCGGCGTTAACAACGTCGAGGAGTTTGACCCGGACCCGTTCCTCGCCGAACTCGCCAAAGATGGCCTGCCCTGGAACGAAAGCTTCAACATAAATCTTGAAGTGGAGTAACTCTTTTTAGTATATTCTTTTTAGAGTATAGAGTTTAAAGTATAGAGTATAGCGATTAGCTTGTGTGCGTACATGTCGCAACCATGCTAATCGCTATACTCTATACTTTAAACTCTATACTTGGAATTAGCTTGTGTGCGTATATGTCGCAACCACGCTAATCGCTATACTCTATACTCGGAAGAAAACCCCATACCAAATCACCTTCCCCCGGCGGTGGAGCGGTCTACTGATGAGTCGGCGTTGATGAGTTTCTGCGCGCCGCGTTTCTGACGGCCCCACTGCAGGTTATAGCTTACCTGGACAAAAGGCATACGCATGTTCATACGCATGTGCGACTCGTTGGTGTTAAACCTGTTGAGCGAGCGCGAGCCTTGGTCATACTTGCCGAACGGCATTATCATACCGGCTCCGAACCCCCACCCCTTCCAGTTGTAGTTGACCGTGACCACTGACACATTCTCACCCCACGATACGGTCTCGCCCCACAGTGACGACTCGGCGTGGCGATACTGGGCCATGAGTGTGAACCCGTAGTGCATCAGTTGGGCTGAGATGTCGCCGCTCCAGTCGTGGTTATACAGCTTATAACCGCGCCCCCTCATGCGCTCGGCACGATATTTGAGCGTACCACCAGCCACAAGCCATCCGGGTACTATCACAACCTGGGGAGAGACGTAGAACGCAAGATTCTGCAATCCGCGCGAATTTTCATAGGAGGTAATCAGGCGGTCACCCTCCCACGCGAGATACGGGGTGATGGCGTCGGGGCTGGTAAAGGCGTCGATGCCGAACGTGCCCATCAGGCGCGGATAGGTGAAGTTGTACTGCAATTTGAGCATGTAGGACGAGGATGTCTTTAGCCCCGGATTGCCCACGCGCCACTGGAAACCGTCAATCTGCTGCGGCGTGGCATTGGTCTCTGACAGCGACGGGGCCGACTGCCATGACGAAAAGTTGAGCCGCAACTGCGCATTGCCGTTAGGCCGGTAGTCAGCCGAGAACTGAGGGCGCAGATTCCATGAATCCGAACCCAGCCCTGACTCGCGGAATTTGAACGACGTATATTGCGCGCCCAATCCGGCCGTGAGAGTCACCTTGCCGATGCGACGCAGATACTCGGCAAAGAGATATGCCTTGTCCTGACGCTGATGAAACAGCTCGCCGCCCATATTCTCATAGGTCGAGCGGTTACGGTTGGCGGTATATGACACACCCGCCGTCAGGCGCGACGTGCCCCAGTTCTTGATATAATCGGCCTCGATGCCATATGCGCGGTTTCGGTCGCGGATGAGCGTATGCACATCCGTAAGCATCTCACCCCCTGCGGCTTCGCGCTCCACATAGTCGTGATAGGACTTGCCGAAGTAGTATGACGTGCTGAAATCCACCACAAGCGTCTGATTGTTGCGGAAATGCTGTTCGAGATAGGCCGACAGCACGGGGGTGGTGCCGCGGTCGCCGTGCATGTCGTTGAGGCGTATGTCGTCGCTGCCGTCGCTCAGTGACAGCAGGCCGTCGTAGTCAAAACGGTCAGAGAACTTCTTATCCCCCGTAAGCGTGACGTAAAGCACTGTGGTGTCTGGGCGTATGTAGCTGTAGCCGAGCGACAGCTTGCCGAACGTGTTGTCAATCTTGCCCCCGAGCGAAGTCTCGTTGCGTGTCAGCGACGAACCGTCGGGATAGGTGAATGTCTCGTGATAGTCGCGATGAATGTCTATGCCCTCGGTCAGCTTTAGGTTGCCGCCAAACTCCCATTGTGACCGGCCGTTGTTGAGCTTGGCCGATGCGAAATAGTTGCCCCACGCGGCATTGACCGCCGGCATAGCCTCGGCCATGACCGAACCGCCCAGAGTAGGGTTGATGACGATGAAATTCAGCACGGCGTCCGCCCCCTTGTAGCGCAGACCGGGATTGTCAATCCACTCCACGCGCTTGACGGTCTCGGGTAGAAGTGTCCTTACCTGCTCGATTGTGGAGGGGCGTCCGTTGATACGAACCTCTACCGATTTGCCCGACTTGGTAATCTGCCCGAGAGCCTCGTTGACCGTGAGCGACGGTATCATAATATTGCGCAACAGCTGCATGCCGTTTTTGGAATTGTCTACCGCCGAGCGCGAGGGATAGTACGCATCCATGTCGGCCTTGCGCACCACGCGCGGTGCCTGTATTACAACCTCGCCAAGCTCCTGAACGGATATTGAATCGGGGGTTTCGCCATGTGCGACGGCGGTGGTGACTGCGGCTGCAAGAGTGGCCGCGAGTAATCGGGTTAGTGTTTTGGAGTATCGCATTGTCATAAGTTTTTTTGTTGGTTTTGACAATGCAAAGTTATGGCGAAACTGCCGCCCAAGCCCACTAAACGGGCATCTATTTTGTCTTAACACAAAGATGCTTTCATGCTGATAATCAGCATGAAAACATCTTAAAAATCTTAATCGGAGCTTTCCGAGTCTTAACGGGCCAAATCCTCCTCAATCCTGGCCATGAAATCGCCGTTGGCCTCGGTGCCGAGCTTCTTGCGGATGGCGGTCTTGCGCACATAAATCGTGGCCGACGACTGCTCGGTGAGCACACCTATCTCCTTGGTCGAGAAACCGGCCTTGATGAGCACGATTATCTCAGTCTCGCGGTCGTTGAACAGCCCGGGATAGCGGTCGAGGAGACGCGAATGGAATCCGTCATACAACTCGTCAATCATCGAGAAGAGATGTGGCCAGTCGACCAGCGCGCCCGCCTTGGCCTCGTCGTGGCCTATCACGGATATTTTGCGCAGAGCGTCCTGATTCTGCGATGTCGGCGCACCGGCAAATGTCTTCAGTATTCCGAGCTGACGGAGCACAAGCCTCTTCACCACCGCGTCACGGCTGTGCGTATCAGCCCTCTCCACAGTCTTCAACATCTCGGTCAGAGCCTCAACACGCTCCTCGGCCTCTATGAGCCGCTGACGGCGACGGCGCACAATGTAGACAGCGACACCAACACCCGCGAGCATGCACACGGCCAGGACGAGAATCACTATCCACATGCGCTGACGCCCGACGACGAGCATATATTTGTCACGGTCAAGCTCATAGACATTGGCAATGGCCGTCTCGCGGTCACGCCAGGCTCGCCGCATGGCCATATCGACATTCTTTGGCACTTCATACATCTCCACGACATGAATTTTGCCCGTCTCCTTATATAATATCACACTCTTGATGATTGCCGCCATTATATATGACTCGGGCTGTGCCTTGACCACATCCTCATCTATCTGCTCCATGCACCGCTTGGCCTCGGCAATATCTCCCGCACTCGCATAAAGCTGGGCGCACGAGAGCAGTCGGCTCACTTGCTCCTGCTTGCTGTCTGGAGTGGTGTTGGCCACGATGTCACGCATGATGTCAAGAGCCTCGTGAGTACGCCCCGCGCCTTCGAGGATATGTGCATAGTCGTTCATAAAGTTGGCCCACGCATCGGAATACCGCTCGGGCATGAAATCCGACCTGACCACTGAGTCGCCGAGTGCGGCGGCCTCGGCCGTACGCTCCATGAAATAATAGGCGGCCATCTTAATCTGCGACGTCCGCAACCGGTCCTCGGGCCGTGAGGTGTGGTTAAGAAGCCAGTCGCTGTCGGTAAGCATAGTGGCATAATCCTGTTCGGAAAAGGCCAGGTCGAGACGTCCCTTATGGACATCCCACTGCATTTCAGGCGACTCGGTCATAGCCAGTGCGCTGTCAATCTGTGCGTTGGCCTCATCCCTGCGTCCCAAGGCATAATAATGCGAGGCAAGCAGCTGTGAGGCCACTGTCCAGCGCAATGTGTCGTCAGTCCGGCGGTAGTAATTCACGGCCTGAGGCAGGAGTGTGTCGTTAACAAGCGAACGCCCCGTGCGGTTGTTGGCCAACGCCTTGACGAGAGCGAACCTCGCCATCATCTCGGCCGACTTCAAGTCAGGATAACTGATGGAACGCAACTCAATCAGCGCACTGTCGGGACGCGTGGTCACGACACTCGCGGCACGCTCTATCTTATCCTCGGTGCTCTCGGCGCATGAGGCCACGACCAGCAACGCCACGATGCCGCATATATATCGTAAAAAAGTATTTGCCAAAATCTTGCGTGTGTTTGTGCGATGCAAATATACTCATTTGCGCCCGATTACGCAAGCATCGCCCCCAACCGTAAGTATATCACACAGGCAGGGCGCGCCCTTTCTCATACCGGAAATACAGTATGAAGATTGCCACCGCTCCGAGTGCAACAAGCGGGACACCCGACAGCGGCACATAGTGATAACCGAGTCCTGAGTTTATCACAAGCGCACCAATCTGAGCAGCCACGGCATTGCCGCCGTTATATGCAATCTGGATGCATGCCCCGCCGAGCAGTTCGCCACCTTTGGAATACCCTACTATGGATGACTGCAACGGGCTGCTCGACCCGAACAGCACAGCCGTGCCGCACATCATCAGCACAACAGCCAACCACCTTATATCAAAGAACAGGAATATCAGCACGAGCACCGCCACGCCGAACACCATGACCCATGCCGCCACAGCCGAGGGCTTAAAGCGATTGCACAAACGGCCCGACACAAGATTGCCGACAAACATGCCGAGTCCGGCAAGTATCATCAGCCATGACAGGTCATCGGTCGAAAATCCGGCCACCGTCGTAAGCTGCGGGTCAATGTAACTGTACCAGCAATACACACCCGTCTGAGCGAATATGACACCGCAGAATATCAGCCACGGCGGAAGGGTGCGGAGAAAATGAAACTGGCTCTTGAAACCGTTGTCGGGCAGCGGGCCGAGATAAGGCACCCATCGGTGAGCGAAGATGAATGTGAGCACTCCGGCAAGCGAAACGAGCGCGAATGCTATGCGCCACGAGAAGTTGTTGGTAATGAACGTGCCCAACGGCACGCCAAGCACCGTGGCCACAGTCATGCCGGCAATCATATATGACACCGCCGCCACCTCGCGGCCCGGCTCGGCAAGCTTACGTGCCACGATGGCTCCTACCCCGAAAAATGCCCCGTGAGGCAGACCCGAGATGAAGCGCGAGCATAGCATAATCCAATAATTCGGCGCACACGCCGTCAAGGCATTGCCGATGGCTATGACCGCGGCAAGCAACAGCACGAGCCGTTTGAGCGGCATGCGCCTGAACAGCAGCATCAGTACGGCTCCGAGACATACGCCCGAGGCATAGGCCGTAATGAAGTCGCCCGCCTTGGCCACACTGACACCCATGTCATGAGCCAGCGACACCAATATACCCATTATCAGAAACTCGGTAATGCCGAGGGCAAACGTGCCCATCGACAATGCAAATATTCCCTTATTCATATTTTTTCAAAAAACCGGGCGCAAAAGTAGCAAAAATTCGGCATAATTTTCACTACTTTTGCATAATCCAATCTAAAGCCATGTTAAAATCAGTATTACTTACCGTTTCAATATTATCAGCATCCGCCACTGCCACCGTTTACGCCAACTGTCCGGGAGCGGATAGCCGTGCTGTCGGTCAGGTAGATAACACCGGCGGGAATAATTCGGTGTTAACAGTCGGAGGGAAAGAATACCGCCTCGGGCCATCGACCCTGCTGCTGTCACGTGACCGCGAGGATTCCCCCTACATATTTAATGACGCGCGCGAGGCACTCGAGGCTATAAATCGGGCTGAGGCTGACAACGTGACGCTTCTCGTAGCCCCGTCGGTCTACTGGCTCGACAATCCTGATGACCCCGCCGTGCGACGCAGTCCGCAGAACTCCGGCAATGTGCCGTACGCTTTCGAGATTACGTGCGACACATTAAATATAATAGGACTTGACCCCGACCCCGAGAATACGGTCTTTGCCGTCAACCGAGGTCAGACCCAGGGCGCGCTCGGCAATTACACCATGCTTCATTTCACCGGCAGGAGTCTCAGCGTCGAAAACATGACACTCGGCAACTACTGTAACGTCGACCTTGTGTACCCACGGGACCCTTCGCTCAACCGCAAGCGCAGACGCGATGCCATCGTTCAGGCCCAGTTGGGCATATGCACCGACACCGACAGGCTCTTTGCCCGCAACTGCCGTTTCATCAGCCGTCTCAACCTCTGCCCACTCGTGGGTGCACGGCGTTCGCTGTATAAGGACTGCTACTTTGAATGCACTGACGACGCGCTGTCTGGCTCGGGCGTATATCTCAACTGCCGGTTTACGTTCTACAGCGGCAAACCGTTCTACTCCACCGCATCGACAGGCGCAGTATTTCTCAACTGCGACATCCATTCGCTCACCGATGGCACACAGTATCTGACCAAGGTGCCTGGCATGGTGACCATGATTGACACACGGTTTACCGCCGACTCACCCGTGACCCTGAAATGGACCCGCGACGCTTCGCCCGTCAGATGCTATCAGAGCAACATCACACTTAACGGACGCCCCGTGACCATCGATGCCGACCGCCCGGAACTGAGCGGTTACATCGCTGACTTCCCTCTGCTTAACGCCTACAAAGTGACTGTCGACGGAAAAACAATCTACAATACCCCCAATCTTCTTGCCGGTGACGATGGCTGGGACCCTCTCGGCATGCTTCCTGCAATCCGCGAGGCCGAGCAGACGCTTTCCACGCAACTTCTCAATCAGCCTGTAGCACTCCGCCTCACTCCGTCGACATCCCGACTCGACCCGCAGGATGACTCAGCCGAGGTAACTGTGTCACCGCGCCTGTGGGGCGACTATCCCGCACCAGCATCAGCCGGAGCACTGTCATGGAGCGCGCCGACCACAGTGTCGCTCGTGGCTGACGGCGAGAATGTCAAGGCCGTTTCGGCTAACACATTCCCTCGAGAGATGCCCACAGTCATTACAGCCACCTCACCGTCGGGGCTTATCGGCGCGACATCCGTAACTGTTGCCCCCTATCTCAAACCGTCGCCCGATTTCATCAACTCTCCCGAAATCGTTGCGGAAAAATCGGCTCTGAAGGTCAACTACACCCTGACGGGCGATGACAACGATGACAGCTATATAATATGGTATCGCTCCACCCTTGCCGACCATTCTGACTCCACGGCTGTACGCCACGGTCACGGACTCACGGCGAGGAGCTATCCGCTCTCTCCTGCCGACAAGGGATGCTACATCTCGGCCACGGTGATGCCCAAACTCGCCGACTCGCGCGCGGGAGAAGTGACACACGCACGTTTCGACAAGGCGATAACCCAGCCCATGATTTCCATCATACCTAAAAAAGAGGGAAACCTGACCACCTCGTTTGCGGAGATACCCATACGCAAGGGGGAAATCGGCCGACACGGCTACTGGCATTTCGACACCTATAAACCGGCCGACACCCGAGGCCACGACTGGACGCCTGACACAACCGTCAGCTGGTATTACGGTCATGGAGCGGATGCCGCTGCCGACGGGCTGGGACTCGTCCAGGCCACACGCGGTGCACGACTGTTCTACACACCCTCGCGAGAGGAGTGCCGCACGATGTCGGTCAAACTTATCGCCGAGCCTTGCAAGGGGCCGGGGCAGGGATTCGGCAGTGCAACAGGGCAATACATGGACATATGCGTCAAGTTTGACCCCGTGAGCCTTACCGGCTACGGTCTGCGCATCGAGCGCACACCCGACCATGACAAGGCCGTGACATTCACCCTCGTCAGCTATGACGGCGGCACAGTCACCCCAATAAGTGAGCCTGTTGCGTCAAATTGTTTCCGCAACCCCTGCACCATCACCATTGATGTCAACGACAACACTCTGACTGCCACGGCAAAAACCGACGCTCCGGCCGTCACGACATCTTCGCCCGACATCAAGCCCTATGTCATGCTCACTGCCCCCGTCAGCCTGTCGCGCAACCCGTCGATGATGATACAGCACACAGGTTCGGTAGGTGCATCTGCCACACTTTTGCGCAATTTGAGCATCACGTGGAAATAAATTTTATCAAACTGTTTTGTGATTAAAAAAAAGTTACTACTTTCGCAACGTAGATATAAAAATAACGACACAGCCATATGATATACAATTTCCGCATAGTTTCCGACGAAGTTGACAACTTCAAGCGCGAAATACAAATTGACGCAGACGCGACATTTCTTGACCTGCGCAACGCCATCTGCGATAGTGTAGGATATGACAAAAGCCAGTTCAGCTCATTCTTCCTGTGTGACGACGGATGGGAGCGCGAGCAGGAAATCTGCCTTGAGGATATGGGCAGCGATTCGTCGCAGGATGTCTATCTGATGGAGGACACCCCGCTTAGCGACTTCATCGAGGACGAGGGCCAGCGTCTCGTGTGGGTGTTCGACTATCTCACCGACCGCTCATTCTTCATAGAAATGAAACGTTCGGTGCCCGGCAAGCATCTCATCGACCCCCTCTGCTCCATCTCAATGGGCGAGGCACCGTCACAGTCGGTAGACATGGATGATTTCGATGCGAAAATCGACGCCAAAGCCGCCGCCCAGGCCGCAACCGACCTCGACGACGACTTCTACGGCTCCACCGAATACAACGAAGACGAATTCGACGCCGCCGGCTTCGACGAAATGACATTCGACGAGTGATAAGTCAGCCTGATTATGGCATCTACCCACAAACAGGATTTTGATTTGCGGCTTTATAAGCGGGCTTGCGATATCATTGACAAAGCCCGCGAAGATGCCTATAGGCATATCAATTACGAATTGGTCTTACGGAACTGGCGTTTAGGAAAACTTATTTCTGAGGATGATTTAAACGGTAAAGACCGTGCGGAATATGGATTGGGGATTATACAATCACTAAGCGAAAGTCTTACCGAATCCTACGGGAGAGGCTTTTCACGCAGAGATTTATACAATTACATATCTTTCTATCGGACAAACACTACCCTGTTCATAGCGACAACTCATGGCGATACGATTGTGTACTCACTGAGTGCACAATCTTCGGGATTGCTATCATGGACTCATTATCGCACCTTACTCCAAATTTCTGACAAAGCTGAACGCGAATGGTATGAAAATGAGGCCAGAAACCAAACATGGAGCGTGAGGACGCTGCAACGCAACATAAGTTCACAATACTATCGCCGTCTGCTATCATCACAAAAGAAAGAGATAGTAGAACAGGAAATGTTACAACTAACAGTTCATACACAATCAGTTGACCCTACCGAATTTATAAAGAATCCTGTCGTAGGTGAATTTCTTGGATTCAAGGCTGACTCTTCTTTTAAAGAATCAGACCTTGAGACTGCCATTATCGACAATCTGGAGCGGTTTATTCTTGAAATGGGCAAAGGATTTGCATTCGTGGGCCGACAACAACATATTCACACCGAAAAAGAGGATTACTATATTGACTTGGTATTTTACAACTATATACTTAAATCATTTGTCCTCATAGACCTCAAGACATCAAAAATAACACATCAGGATGTCGGGCAAATGGATATGTATATTAGAATGTATGATGAGTTGAAACGTACCGATGGCGACAATCCAACAATCGGAATTGTACTCTGCGGAGACACTGATGAAGACATTGCAAGATATTCCATATTGCATGACAACAATCAGTTGTTTGCGTCAAAATACATGCTATACATGCCCACACCCGAACAGCTGAAGCAGGAAATCGAGCGGCAGAAAACCATTTTCTACCTAAAACACAAATAATAAAGAGCAGACCTATAATTCTATCGTGAACTTCGGAGTCATGTGGCAGCCGAGGCTCTCTTTAAAATTGCAGAGGCCAAGTGAAGGGATACCGTCGGAGGATGAGGGTCCAAAGTCAAAACTCCCAAATCCTGCCTTGTGGTAGTATTCAAGCAATTTGTAAGCAAGGAAATTCATTGGACGCATGTCACGAAAACGGGCATCGTCTCCCCAATAGATAAGTTGAGCCACACTTGATGAGGTCAGATATATCATCGCAGACGCAACTAACTCACCGTCAAGTTTGACCTGAAAAAAATCAGCCATACAAGCCATCTCTACCGTATCCATAACGTCATCAAGACTCATGTGTACAGGATATCCATGTTCATCATGATTCAATTTTACCACCCTATAGACATCCGCAACAAACTCTCGCCCTTCACCTTTGACGAATTCAAATGGCAAACGCATGGATGCCTTTAAGTTACGGCGTGCATTTGGCCATAAATTATCATTGAACGCCTGAAAATCATCAAGCGTGTAGCTATAATTATAATCGCTATATTCGATATTTCCGCCATTTGTCAGCAATGCATTTATTTGTTTCTCGATATTAGAATTACTTGCATATGCCGACGGTGGAATTATCACACGGATTTTCTTACCTAAACCGAGCGCATATCGCCTCAGTTCACCCACCGCATCCACATAATAGTCAACCCTTTGGCATCCGCGCGCTTCCATGCCCCCGAACGGTGCTGAGAAGGGCGATTTCAATAAACCGTCTTTTTGGCCGAGGATTATGCCGAAACGCACCTTACCCTTGTCATCCTTGAACAGCAGATAATGCACATCCTCGCACTTGTGCCTGTTTAGTTCATTGAACTCTACGGAATTAAACACATGTGACGGAGTCGGAAACGCATCCTTATACTCCTGCGGCGTGCAACGTATTATCTGCATGTCATTCAGCTTCTAAACTCTAAACCTTAAACTTTTAAACTCTATCACATCAACTCCCCCTTGCCCTCGCGGATTATTTCGGGGTTGCGGCTGTCGGTGATGTCGACTACGGTCGAGGGGATGCCGTCACCTTCGCCGCCGTCGATGAGCAATGCCGCGGTGTCGTCGTAAGCCATCGCGAGAACTGCGGGGTCGATGCCGTCATCATCCTGCGGGATGGAGGTGGACAGTACGGGATGACCGAGACGCTCGGCGATGGCGCGGGAGATGGCATTGTCAGGCACACGTATGCCAACCGTGCGACGCCCCTTGAACACCTTTGGCAACGTGGTGGCGGCCGGGAGGATGAATGTGAACGGCCCGGGCAGATTGGTGCGAAGTATTCGGAACGCCTCATTGTCAATGCGGGCATACTCGCTCGCCATCGACAATCCGTCACACACGATGGAGAGCGTCTGCTTCTGCGGATTCATACCCTTGACCTTGCACAACCGCTCTATTGCGCCGTTATTGAGCGCGTCACATCCGAGGGCATAGAGCGTATCGGTCGGATAGATGATGATGCCACCACGGGTCAGTGTCTCGACCGCCTCGTCAAGATAACGGTCATTGAGACTGGTGGGATACATGCGGAGAGTTTTCATTGTATGGCAAATTTTTAAGGTCTGTGATAGTTGACGGTGATATTCTTTGCATCGGCATACTTCTCAAGCAGTCCGACAGTCATGCCCACGACATCATCAACAGGCATTTCCTCGCCATAAATATTGATGCACATGAGCAGACGGCTGGTGAAGAGGTCAAGCTTGGTTCGCTCGTTGTCGCTCGTCGGAGTGCCTATGCCGCCCACAGTGTCGCGATACACCGGCAGACCGCAAATGTTGAGTTGCCCACGCCCGATAGCCTCAAACGGCTCGCCCTCACGCCCTACTCCGAGCGCGAGTGTATCCCCCTCAATCTTATCGGCATCAAAGCCGCCGATGGAATATCCCGACAGGAGCGAGACGATATTAATCAGGTCGACAAGCGCGTTTATGCGATACAGCTCCATGCCCTTAACCGCACGACGATTCAGAGCCTCGGATGAAGGGCGATAGCGGTTAGGCTCCTTGCCGAGGGCCTTGTAGACCTCTCGCGTGGCCCGTATGCCGGGACGCTTGTTAATGTCGGCAAGCTCGGTGACGCTGCCTATGTCGGCAACGGCGCGCTCGAGGAGTGCCCATAACTCGTCGGTCGTCTCAGCATTGGTCACGTCAGCCTCGACGGTCACCACCAGCAACGAAGGGGCGACATCCCTTATTGTATCTTCAATATGAATCTTCATAGCTCTGCAAAATTAATGAAAAAAGCATGAATTATTCAACAAAAAGTCGTAATTTTGTCGGCTGACATTTGCGGACACGACCGCCGGACAGTGTAAAACAACCATAAAACCGACGCCTCTGAAGCATACCATGCTACGAAGATATGATTTTATAATGCGCATTGCCCGATACGCCACCCTCGGCGTGTCGCCGTTCGTGTCTGACAAAAGCCCGGCCAAGATGATGCGTTTCATCCGTGGCCAACGACGTGCTGTCGAGGCTGTTGAGGAGGGGATGGCCACTATTGACCGCTCGAAACCCACAGTGTGGCTTCATGCCGCATCGCTCGGCGAGTTTGGCATAGCGCGTCCCATAATCCAAAACATCAAGCGCGAGACCGACTGCAATGTCGTGGTCACATTCTTCTCCCCCACAGGCTACGAAGCTGTGAGCCGAAAGCCCGGTGACATCGACAGGGTGTTTTATCTGCCCCTTGACACCAAGGGCAATGTGTCAAAATTCCTCGATGCCGTGCGGCCCGACTGTGCCGTGTTCATGGTGTCGGAATACTGGCACAACTATCTTCACCAGCTCAAGGAGCGCGGCATACCGTCGCTGCTCGTATCGGCCATAATCCGCGACGACGGCCCGTTCTTCAGATGGTATGGACGGCTTTACCGCAACTCCATCAAGAGCTTCTCGCAGGTGTTCACGCTCGACGAGAACTCGGTCAGCAATCTGCGCCGGCTCGGAGTGGAACACGCCTCGGTCAACGGCGACCCGCTTTTTGACAACGTGGCTCTCGTGGCCTCGACCCCCTGGAGCGACGAGAAGATTGAACGGTTTGCCGGAAAGGAGAAAGTGTTTCTTGCCGGAAGCATCCACCATGACCGCGACCTGGACATGGTGACCGAGCTGGCCAACCGCCACCCCGACACGCGCTTCATAATCGTGCCTCACGAAATCGACGAGGACACACTCGAAGCAATTGAAGACAAGGTGAAGGGCCGATGTGTGAGATACTCGCAGGTCAACGAGTCGACCGACATGTCTGACACTCAGGTGATGATAGTCGACTTTGTCGGCGCGCTGGCCTACATATACCGCTACGCCTCATGGGCCTACGTGGGCGGAGGGTTCACCCGTCTGCTCCACAGCGTCATCGAGCCTGCGGTCTATGGCATACCCGTATCGTTCGGCCCCAACATCCGGCGCAAGGTCACACCCACCGAGATGGTACGTCTCGGCATAGGCAAGGTGGTGCATGACGTTGATGAACTCGACCTGTGGTTCAAGCGGCTGAAGCGCGACAATGCCCGCGTGCAGTACATAGCCAAGCGCGCCGCGAAATATGTGAAACAAAACACCGGCGCGACGCCGCGCGTAGTCAAGCAAATACTCAAGACCATATGCGCGAAAAACTGATGTATGCCCTCTATCGCGGGCTCTTCACATCGCTCGCGCTGTTGCCGTTTCCTGTGCTCTATGGCATAAGCAACGGCCTGAGATATATCCTGGCCAACGTGATGAAATATCGTCGCGACGTCATAAGGATGAACCTGCGCAACTCGTTCCCCGAAAAGAGCGAACATGAGCTGCGCGAGATTGAGCGGGATTTCTACTCACAGTTTGCCGACAATATCGTCGAGACCACCAAACTGCTCCACATGAGCGACCGTCAGGTCGACAAGCGCATCAAGGTGGAGGGTGGCGAGCTCGTTGACCGCCTCATCGACGAGGGGCATCCAGTGGTGCTCTATCTCGGCCACTATGCCAACTGGGAATACGTGCCTGCAATAGTGCGTCACTTCTCCAAGCCGCAACTGTGCGCCCAGGTCTACAAGCCGCAGCGCGACAAGGCTTTTGACCGTCTGATGCTCAAGGTGCGCTCGCGCTTCAATCCCGTGTCGGTGCCTCAGGACAAGGTATTTCGCACGATGGTGAGATGGTATCGTGACAAGGTGCCGTTCATCACGGGCTTCATTGCCGACCATCGTTCAAACAGCAGCGTATCACACCATGCCACCACATTCCTCGGCCAGCACACACCGTTCAATCCAGGCGGCGAGGAGATAGGCAAACGCATCAATGCCGCATACCTCTATCTCGATGTCGAGAAGACCTCGCGCGGACATTATAAGTTTACTTTCAAGCCGATAGAGCCGGACAATCTTGAGGGGGACTCGCCCTACACCCGCCGTTATCTCGAGATGCTTGAGCAGACCATCCGACGCCGCCCCGGACTGTGGCTGTGGTCACACCGACGCTGGCTGTACAAATAAATCGACAATTTTACTATTATCATAAAGAAATATACATTCTAATATCCGACATCATCATGAAAATAATATGCGTGATTCCGGCCCGTGCCGAGTCAACAAGATTTTTTGAGAAACCTCTCGCCCTCATCCTCGGCAAACCCATGATACAGTGGGTGTATGAGCACTGCAAGGAGGTTGAGATATTCGAGGAGGTCTACGTGGCCACCGACAGCGAGAAAATCAAGGCCAAGGCCGAGAGCTTCGGCGCGAAGGTAATCATGACCCGCGACGACCATGACACAGCTACCGAACGTCTCTACGAAGTGTCGACACGCATCGATGCCGACCTCTATGTGATGGTCAACGGCGATGAGCCTCTGCTCACCCGCGACGCCATCGTTCAGTGCATCCCCGACGGACTCAAGCCCGGCGACTTCTTCGTGTCAAACCTCATGACCGACTTCTCCAACCCTGTCGAGGTCGTCGATGCCACCAACCTCAAAATCGTCACCGCCGCCGATGACCGCTGCCTGTTCATCTCGCGTTCTCCCATCCCATATCCCAAGGGGGCGATGGACTACGTGTTCCACAAGTTTGTGGGCGTGGGCGCATTTACCCGCAAGGCCCTCGACTTCTATCACAACACCCCGCGCGGCCCGATTGAGAAAATCGAGGAGAACGACTCATTCCGCTTCCTCGAAAACCATATGCCCATCTATTATTACAACTGCCACTGCAAGTCGCTCTCAGTCGACAACCGCAAGGACATCGACGGTGTTGAGACATATCTGAAATCCCTGTAGTCTAAACAGTTATAAAGTAGAATAAGTCGATATAAATGAGCCGGGAAAAGCCTCGAATAATTGTACTGCGATTCTCCGCGCTCGGAGACATAGCCATGACCGTGCCTGTCATCTATTCGGTGGCACGCGCGTATCCTGACATGGAGATAATCGTGGCCACGCGTCCGTTTTTCGGGCGCATGTTCATCAACGCGCCCGAGAACGTCAGGGTCATGACATTTGACCTGAAAGATAAGTACAAGGGTCTGCGTGGCACACTGAAGATAGCTCGCGAACTGGCCGCGCTGCACCCCGACTACGTTGCCGACCTCCACAACATGGCGCGCACAATGGCTGTCACAGCCTGGCTCGGACTCAGCGGAGCCAAGACCGCTACCGTCGACAAGGCCCGTGCGTCGCGTAAACGCGTGTATGCCGGAGGCGAGCCGCAGCGACAGTATATCGACCGCTATTTTGACACATTCAGTCGTCTCGGACTTGAGGCGCGGATGGATTTCAAATCGGTGTTTGACGGAGGCGACATGCCCGAGGTCAACACTGAGATACGCCGGCCGGCCGTAGGCATAGCACCGTTCGCACGCTATGCCACCAAGACCTACCCGCCCGAGAAGATGAGAACCGTAGCCCGCATGCTTGCCGCAAAGGGGGTCAACGTGTACCTGTTCGGCGGGCGCGGGGCCGAAGCTGAGACGCTGTCCTCGTGGCAGGAACCGGGCATCGTATCGCTGGCCGGACAGTTTCAGCTCGAGGAGGAAATCGCGCTTATGAGCCGTCTCGATGTGATGGTTAGCATGGACTCGGCCAACCAGCACCTTGCCGGACTTGCCGGGACGCAGGTAGCGTCAGTGTGGGGAAGCACCACCCCGGCGTGCGGATTTCTTGGCTTCGGGCAGAGTGGCGACAATGCCGTGTCACTCGGTCTCGAATGCCAACCCTGCACCATAGCCGGGAGCAAGGAGTGCCCCAAGGGTCATATGGACTGCCTGCGCCAACTGCCCGAGGAGAGTATCGTCAACAAGGTAATGTCACTCATCGCGAAATGACACAGCTGATACTCTTCATAGTCATCTATTTCGCGGGATGCCTGGCGTATTTTCAGCTGATTCAGCGTCCGCTGTTCATAGCCTACAACCGCAAGGAGAGCACACGCCCAATCACCATTCGCGAGATGTGGAGCATCGCCCGATACGGATTCAAATCTGACATCATAGTGTGCTCCTATCTCACAGCCATCCCACTGATTGCCGCAACCGTACAGGCTTTCGTATCCACTGCGTTCCTGCATGAATTCATGGTGGCATACAGCATAGTGACCGGCATTGTCATAGGCACCGGCACGATGGTCGACATCGCGCTGTACCCATTCTGGAAATTCAAGCTCGACGCATGCGTGCTCCCCTATCTCAAATCCATAAAGGGAGCCACAGCAAGCGTGTCCACGACATTTATCATCGTCAGCCTCGCGGCTCTTATCGTCGGAATAGTATTTACGGCAGGATGGTTCGAGGCCACGAGCCTGATGGCCGTAGGGCCGGAACCGTTCCGCGCACACGGGCCGGTGGAGATTGCCATGACCATTGCCGTTTTCATAATCGCCGTCGGTCTGCTGTTCATGATGATACGCGGATTGGGCCGACGGCCTAACAACCCGAGCATATCGTTCTACTCCAACAACCTATTCTTCAACCACTGCGCGCTCAATCCCATATATGCATTCATCTACTCGCTCTCGGTCAGCGACAAGATTGAGGGCGCGTTCAGGGAGTTTGACGACGAGACCTGCCACCGTGAGTTTGCCGAACTTTATCCCGGCGACACCCAGCCGACCGACAAGCTGTTTAACACCGACCGCCCCAACATACTTTTTATCATATGGGAAAGTCTGAGCGCGCGGTTTGTCGAAGAGCTGGGCGGTCAGAAAGATGTGACGCCCAACATCAACCGGCTCTCACGCGAGGGAATCTTCTTCACCCATGTCGACTGCAACAGTTTCCGCACTGACCGCGGACTGGTTGCCCTCCTGAGCGGTTATCTCGCCCAGCCTACCACGAGCGTGATACGCATGACCAAGAAACTGCCCAACCTGCCTGCGTTCCCTCGCAAGTTCAAGGATGAGGGCTATGTCACCACCGCCGTGCATGGCGGCGACCTGTCGATATTCCACAAGGCCGAGTATTACCTCACTGTCGGGCATGACCATATTGTCGGCGACAAAGACCTGCCCAAGGGGCTTGCGTCCGGCAAATGGGGCATACATGACGGCGAAGTGATGGACTGGCTGTATGAAGACATCATGGCCAAGACCGCCAAAGGGGAGCGATGGTACACGACTTTCCAGACCCTCAGCTCGCACGAGCCCTGGACAGTCCCCTATGACAGGATTAAGGATGACGAGATAGCCAACTCATTCGCATATGTCGATGATGCGCTCGGCCGACTGATGGAACGTCTCAAAAAGACACCGGCGTGGAAAGATATGCTCATTGTAGTCACAGGCGACCACGGATGCAACACCGGGCATTTCCTCGCCACCGACAAATATGCCCACATACCGCTCCTGATAATCGGCGGAGCCGTGAAAGAGCTGCGCCGCATCGACACTATTATGTCGCAAAGCGACACCGCCGCCACCATACTCGGCCAACTCGGCATCAGCCATGACGAGTTCATATTCAGCCGCGATGTCATGGCCGACTCTTACAAATACCCCTTCTCGTTTCACACATTTGTCAACGGGTTCATGTTTCGCGACGCCACAGGTTACACCGTCTATGACAACGTTTCCTCAACTGCCACCGACTCTCCCGACCCCACCCGCGAACACAAAGGCAAAATAATACTCCAATACCTCTACGAAGACCTCGCAAAAAGATAAAATACTGTATAATCCTCACATCTAAACACCTCGAATTCGAGGTGTTTAGATGTGAGGCCGACCTTAACGCCTCACACTCTCTCCAAAGAATTGGATTGAAACGACCAATGCAAAATGCAATTAGATTAGTTTCATAGTCCAAACGTAAATATCCAAAGGGACTGTTTAATAACAAAAGGTTGTTTTTGCGGGAATTTTTGTACGGCAATTTATGGGATTGCAACTCTGCCCGGTATTTTGGAGAAGCGGAGGGTGGTTTTGAGCATGGGGAAGGAGAGGGTCAGTAGCGAGGCGTTGTCGATGGTGGCATGTATGTCGTCGGTCATGCGTTCAAATGTTGCATCTATCCACTGCAGGTCATAATGCCCCTCGAAGATGGTGGAACGCAGTTCGCCCTTTAGCATCAAGGGTTTCCACTTGTCGCCAAGCGTCTTGGCCCCGTCGATATAAACGATGTCGTAACATACAGGCACGAATTCGTGCCCGACGGCCCTGTCAGACTCTTTCCTTACCAAAGCCAATGTGTAACGCCCGCCCGGTCGCGCATACATCGGGTCGTTCTCGCGGTCAAAATAAGTCCAATAGCCCTCTATAGGGTCAGTCGATTTGCCGAATCGCCCGGCGAGTTCCTCGGCGGTATATCCCGAAGCAAATGCATCCTCAGGCGGACGACATGCCTCGACTGCAAACACCGGGACACTCAACGCCCCTACGCTCCACACCTCAACGCCATCAGGCCGGAAACCATCGCCGAGAGCCACATCCATAAGATGCCGACTGCGATGCCCGCCGCCGTTGATGCTGAGAGTGCCGTCGGCAAGCGACAGTTCCAGCGAATTGAAATCCCCACCGGCCAGTCTGAACCCTTCCACCTCGCCGTCGGCTAACTTCCTGCCGCCACGCTCAACCGTAAGCATAGCGATACGGCGGTCAAGGATGTCACCGTAATCGGTGTTGCCAAACCGCAACGACACCCTCACGGTGTCGGCGGGAGCGGTCAGCGAAACTCCCCACCAGGTCTTGGACATCCCCCTGCCCTCGCGGACTTTTGACAACGCCGCCCTGACATCAACCGACAAGCCGTCCAACGCTCCAATCGCGTCAATATCGCGGTGCAGAACGGAGTCGGTCAGAACCACAGGGGCATCAAGATGCGAACGGGTGCAGTTATCCCCGCCACACATTATGCCGACACCAAGCGTCAGCATAAGCGCGACAGCGGACAAGCCTTTGATATGGGACATGACGGGAGAGATGGACTAATGTAATGAATGAAGAGAGAGGCTATCGTTTGTCTACGTTGCCCTCGTAATAGTTGATAAAAGCGCGGTTGACCAGACGCGTGCCTCCGGGGGTGGGATAATCGCCCGAGAAATACCAGTCGCCGGGACATGACGGTATTGCCTCACGCAGGCCATCGAGCGACTGATATATGATGTCAACCTCGGCATTGACAGAGCCGTCAGCCGTGAGCATATCGGCAATCTTGCGTGATATGTCCTCTTGGGTGAACGGGGCATAAACGGCCTTGACGCAGTTGGTTATCTCAAAATCAAGCAACCCCTCCTGCTGGCGGCAACGCTCGTAGGTCTCGCGCAGGATATATTCCATGCCCCGGTCCTTGAGCAGCTCGACAGCGGCGCGGAATGCTATGAACTCGCCCATACGCGACATGTCGATACCGTAATAGTCGGGATAGCGTACCTGAGGCGATGATGAGACGACAACAATCTTCCTGGGATGCAGACGGTCGAGCATGTGGAGAATAGACTGTTTGAGCGTAGTGCCGCGCACTATGCTGTCATCAATCACCACGAGGGTATCGACATCGTTCTCGACAATGCCGTAAGTCACGTCATAGACATGAGCGGCAAGGTCGTTGCGCGAGTCACCCTCGGTGATAAACGTGCGCAGCTTAATATCCTTGATGGCCACCTTCTCGACCCTCACATGCTGGCTCATTATCTCCTTGAGCCGCTCCTCGTTAAGCGTACCGGCGGTCTGGGCATTGAGTATCTGGGTGGTCTTGATTTTGTTAAGCTCATCCTCAAAGCCCGACACCATGCCGATGAACGCCACCTCGGCAGTGTTGGGGATGAACGAGAGGACAGTGTGGGCTATGTCGCCGCCGATGCTCTGCATAATCTGAGGCACGAGGTTGCTGCCCAGACGCTTGCGCTCGCGGTAGATGTCGGCATCGCTTCCGCGTGAGAAGTAGATACGCTCAAACGAGCATCGCTGATTGGTGTCCTCGCCGAGAATGTCGGTGACCTTGACATGTCCGGCCTTGTCGACAATCAGCGCACTGCCCGGGGCAAGCTCGTTGACCTGACGGCGTGCCACATCAAGGACCGTCTGAATTACAGGCCGTTCCGATGCCAGTACCACAATCTCGTCGTCATAATAATAGAATGCCGGACGTATGCCGTGACGGTCGCGCAGAGCAAACATGTCGCCCGAACCCGTGGCACCGCATATCACAAAACCGCCGTCCCAGGCATGAGCCGTGGATGACAGCACTCGGGTGAGGTCAAGATTCTCCTCAATGGTGTTGGTCAGCATAGGTTCGCAGAGTGAGTCGCGATACTGACGATAGATGCGGTGGTTCTCCTTGTCGAGGGCCGCGCCGAGCTGTTCGAGCAGTATCACCGTATCGCTGTATATGCGCGGGTGCTGGCCGCTCTTGACCACCTCCTGAAAGATGGTGTCGACGTTGGTCATATTGAAATTGCCGCACATCAACAGGTTGCGTGACCGCCAGTTGTTGCGGCGCAGGAACGGGTGGCAGTATGATATGCCGCTTTTGCCTGTAGTGGAGTAGCGGAGATGACCCATATAAATCTCGCCGATGAACGGCACATCCTCCTCGACCTCGCGCGGAGTCATGTCATCTACTTCATAATGCGAGAGCTTTTCCCTGACCGTACCGAAAATTTCCTGAATGGCGTCCTTGCCGAGCGCGCGTTCGCGATAGACATATTCATTGCCCGGGAGCGAATGAAGTTTGACGACACCTATACCTGCGCCCTCCTGACCACGGTTGTGCTGCTTCTCCATGAGGAGGTAGAGCTTGTTGAGACCGTATGCGTAGGCGCCATACTTCTGCTTGTAATATTCAAGCGGTTTGAGGAGGCGTATCATAGCCACGCCACACTCGTGTTTGAGTATCTCCATCTGTCTGGCTTATTACGGCACAAAATTACATAATTTTGCAATAACATCATGATGTGGTTGCCGAATTATTTCACTATTTTTGCAATCCCGACAAAAAATGTCACGATGCGTTGCACCGCTCAGTGATGAAGTGTATAACCCACAAAACACCCCTCCAAACGATGCAAATACTCACATCCGAAAGCATAATGCTCATAGGCTCAGTGCTGCTCATAGCCGGAGTGCTAATAGGCAAATCGAGTTATCGCGTAGGACTGCCGCTGCTCCTCATCTTCCTCCTCGTGGGCATGGGATTCGGAACTGACGGACTGGGCATACAGTTCAGCGACATGCACACGGCGCAGTTCATCGGCATGTTCGCGCTCTGCATCATCCTCTTCTCGGGCGGCATGGGCACCAAGATTTCGGCAATACGCCCCGTCATAGCCCCGGGACTGGTGCTGTCAACCGTAGGCGTGCTGCTGACCGCGCTCGTGACAGGCACGTTCATATGGTTCCTGTCGGGCCTGAGCTGGACCAACATACATTTTGCCTTCCTCCCGTCACTGCTATTGGCGGCAACGATGTCGTCGACCGACTCGGCGTCGGTGTTCGGCATCCTCGGCAGCCAGCGCGTAGGTCTGCGCAACCACCTGCGACCGCTACTCGAACTGGAGAGCGGTTCCAACGACCCGATGGCCTACATGCTCACCATCATCCTCATCGAGACCATCACCCTCGGCGGTGACCTGTCGGCATGGAGTGTCGTCGGGCAGTTGCTGCTGCAGTTCGGTGTAGGCGGAGCAATGGGTTGGGCGATGGGCAAGCTCACGACCCGACTCATAGACCTTTACCGCAAGACGGGAGGGAAGTCGGGAAGCGACGAAGACCCTTCGCAGGCCACAGCCATGATATCCATACTCATTCTCGGCTCGGTGTTCCTGACATTCTCGGCCACGACCGCACTTGCCGGCAACGGCTATCTCGCCGTGTACATATGCGGCATCGTGCTCGGCAACGAGCGGCTCCCCAGCCACAGGGGCATAGTGAAGTTTATGGACGGCATGACATGGCTCATGCAGATAGTTGTGTTCCTGATGCTCGGCCTCCTCGTCAATCCCCACGAGATGCTTGATGTCGCGGCCGTGTCGCTCCTGATTGGTGCGTTCATGATACTTGTGGGCCGACCGCTGAGTGTGTTCCTGTCGCTCGCGCCGTTCCGAGGCATCACGCGCCGCTCCAAGGTGTGGGTGTCATGGGTGGGTCTGCGCGGTGCGGTGCCTATCATCTTTGCCACCTATCCCGTAGTGGCCGGGCTTGAAGGTGCAGGGTTGATATTCAATATCGTATTCTTCGTCACACTCCTGTCGCTGCTCGTTCAGGGCACCACCGTCATCCGTTCGGCCCGACGGCTCGGACTTGTTGACAATGATGCTGACGAGGAGGATGATTTCGGCGTGGAACTGGCCGACGAACTGCCCACATCGCTCCACACTATCATCCTGACCGACAAACACCTGGCCGACGGCAACACTCTGCGTGACATGTCGCTGCCAGAAGGCTCGCTCGTCATGATGATTAAGCGTGGCGACCGCTACATGGTGCCCAACGGCACACGCCGTCTGCAGTCAGGCGACAAACTACTCGTAATAACCGAAGAGCCTAACGGTTGATTGTGCCCCCTCAGGCTGACACTCCGCGACAGCAGTTATCGCGGGAATCACTCACGATAATATACTCGCTTGACGCGCTGTGAGATGGAGGTGAGAACTTCGTAAGGGATGGTGTCGAGGGTTGCGGCAAGGCTGTCGACGGGGATGGTGTCGCCGAAAATCTCTACGCGGTCACCCGTCTCCACGCCCGGCACATCGGTCACATCAATCATGCACGCATCCATACATATGGTGCCGACTATCGGGCACATCACCCCACGCACATTGAACGCCGAATTGCCCCAACCGAGATGACGGTTCAGTCCGTCGGCATATCCGATAGGCACAGTGGCTATCAGCGAGTCACGCTTCAGACGGCCGCGACGGTTATAGCCGATGGTCGTGCCCTCCGGCCAATGCTTGATTGAGATAATCGAACTGCGCAGTGTGGACACAGGGCGCAACTCATCCTGCGAGCCGTCGTGCATGGTGCGGATGCCATAGAGTCCGATGCCGAGGCGCACCATGTCGCACTGATGTTCGGGGAAACGGGTGATGCCGGTGGAGTTAAGTATGTGGCGCAATATCTTCCGTTCGGGAAACGCCTCCTGAAGCATGGCACAACAGCGGTCAAAATATTCAAACTGCGAATACGTGTACTCATCCTCCGAGGGGTCATCTGCAGCGCAAAGATGCGAGAAGATGCTCTGAGGCACCACGTAGTCCTGTCCGCGCAACAGCTCTATCACCTCGGGCAATGTCTCGAGAAGGAAACCGAGACGGTGCATGCCGGAGTCAATCTTGATATGCACGGGATAGTTCCTTATGCCTCGGCGGGCGGCCTCGTCAATGAGACTGCGCAGGAATTCTATGGAATAAATCTCAGGCTCGAGACGGTAGTCAAAGATGGTCTTGAGATTGTCGACAGCCGGATTTAGCACAATGATAGGCATGGTTATACCGGCCTGGCGCAGGTCAACCCCCTCGTCATGCACGGCCACGGCAAGATATGTCGCGCCCTGGCTTTGGAGGGTCTTGGCAAGCTCGTGCGACCCGGCCCCGTAGCCCGAGGCCTTAATCATGCACACTATCCCCGTCGTGGGGCGGATGTGCGAACGGAAAAAGTTGAAATTGTCGACAACGGCGTCAAGATTGATTTCAAGCACCGTCTCATGACGCTTTAGCTCAAGCATACGTGCCACATCTGCAAACGGCTCGTCGGGCGACCCTTTTATAAGTATAAGCTCGGAACGGAAATCGTCAGGCGTGACAGCCTCAAGGAACTTGCCTACCGACGGGTAAGTCACACTCCCCTCAGGCAGGAGCGAAGCGTGGAGGTCAATCTGCGCGCCAATGCCTATCACTCTCCTTACGCCGCGAAGCTCCAGCAGACGCGCCGCACGGCGATACACCTCGGCGGCATCGCGCCCCTCGGTGTCGAGGTCGCCGAGTATTACCGTGAGCGAATGCTCGGGGGTGAGACGCCTCTCCATAAAGTCAAGTGCGAGCGAGAGCGAATATATGTCGGCTGAATATGTGTCATGAATGAGCTGGCAGTCGTTCACCCCGTCCACCACATCGAGACGGGTGCTGACAGGGCGCAGCTGCGACATGCGCAGGCGGTCGTCATCGGTCAGCACGCTCAGACGCAGAATCGTCGTGAGCACATGCAGGGCATTCTCAATGTCGCGCTCCGAAGTGAACGGTATTGTCACCTCGCCCGCCACCTCGCCGCCGCGCGAGCGGTAGGTGATGACGGTGCATCCGTCCCCCTTCTCGGTCGTCACATTAAGCCATGCGTCAGGCGCGTCATGACGCGTCCACCCCACCCTCTCGGGGCCGTCGGGTATTGACGAGGCTATCAGCGAATTATCGGCACAATACACTGCGTAGCGGCATCCGCGCATGAGAGTGGCCTTCTCGCGGCACTTCTCCTCGATAGAGCCGAACCCGTGGCTGTGAGCAGCCCCTATGTTGGTGAATATCACCACCTCGGGCTTAATCATCTCCTCGAGACGCTCCATCTCGCCCGGTAGCGATATACCGGCCTCGATGACAGCAAGTTCTGACCGGCTGTCAATCTGCCACAACGAGAGGGGCACGCCGGTCTGTGAATTGAAACTGCGCGGCGAACGCACCACACGCAGGTCGGGCGAAAGTATGCGGTAAAGCCACTCCTTCACCGTAGTCTTGCCACGACTGCCGGTAATGGCGATGACAGGACATGCCATCTCGCGGCGGTGACGCGCGGCGAGAGTCTGCAACGCTCCGAGAGGTGACTTCACCTTGAGGAAACTTGCCTCGGGCATCTCATTGATGTCATCAGGCAATGTGTCAACCACAAACGCGCGCACTCCGCGCCCGTAGAGGTCTCTGATATATTTGTGTCCGTCGCCCGAGGCAGTACGCAGTGCGAAAAACAGTGTGCCCTCAGGCTCAAGCAGTGAACGGCTGTCGGTGAGAAGGGTCGATACACGCTCCCCGTTGTCACGGGTCAACTCGGCCTCCATCATCAAGGCCAATTCCGAAATGCTATAATCCATCTGAAATGTATCTGTCAATAGTTGAGGCCAGGAGAGGATGAGCCTTTTTGAAATCGTCTATAAGATTGGTCACCGCATCATTGTCCATGCCGTCGCCGCCATGCTGACGGTGGGCAAGACGGCGCGTGATGCGTCGCGCCTCCTCAGCCAACGCGCGCGTGGCTTGAGAATAGAATGAGTCGGAAAAGAGTCCGTAAATATATTTTACCGCCTGGGCTGACGGATGCTTCATATCCTCGGCATAGAAACGATAGTCGCGCAGGTCGTCCATCATAATCTCGTAGGCCGGGAAATAATACACATCCTCGCGTGCGGCCTGCAGGCGGTCAATCGCAAGCAGTAGCGTTGACTTCGCTATGGAGTTGGCATGCGCCCCGTGGCTCAGGTAGCGCAAGGGGCTGACCGTAAAGACTATGCGAAGGTCGGGATTGACGCTGCGGGCATTGTCGACCACATGGCAAAGATGGGCCACACAATCGTCAAGCGTGAGCACCTGTTCATCAAAGGTCTTGCCGGAGAGTTTATGACAGTTGGCCACGACATCGCCGGTTGCAACATGGCGGAAGATGCGTGTGGTGCCGAGAGTGACGATAAGCACCCCGGCATTCTTCAACGCCTCGTAGGCCGTCTCGATACTCGAGTTCATTCCAAGCAGAGCCTCGGCCTTGCTCGGCGCGGAATAGCGGGAATGAAACAGGAAACTGTGCCAGCGGCCCTCGTGCTCAAACAGTCCGTCGGCCTCGACATGACGGCAGTTGACAATAGCATCAACGGCACTGTCGATTGAAGCCGGGTTATAAATCGGTCCGAACGGATTGACGCACACGTCAAAAAGCTCGTCGCGCATGCACGCTCCGATATTGTCGGTGAAGCACGAGCCGATAAGTACCACGGCCTCGCCATGCTCCACTATGCCTTCCAGCCCTTCGAGGGGCTTGACCTCAGTGCGGAAATCCATTTTGGGATATATAGCTTTAATATGGCTGCAGCACTATCGGATTACCGCCGTCGGGATATAGGTAGAGCGAATTGCCCTGCATCGACCATCCGTATGTCTCATAATAACCGTCATAGAAATCGAGATACAAATTCCAGTCATCGACATCCCAGTCAAAATAATACTCTCCGTTGTAATCCTGACAGTAACCTGTGCCGTCACCGTAGAAATAGTAGATGTTGCCGTAATCGGGGGCAACCTCCATCCACGAGCCGGTAATGTCGTAATAATAGTTATCATCGTCGGGGTCACATGACGAAAGCGACGTGGCGGCAAGGATGACTGCAAGCATTAGCCCGAACATCCTGAGTGATTTTTTAGCGGTATGAGTCATTGTCTTCATAATAATCGTATAACATGTATAACCCCTAAGTGTGAAAACATGTTTAATAAGATTACAAAAATACAACATTCTTCACATCCATGCAAAAGAAAATCCACTCTTCACCGTCGGCGGTTATAGAACTTGATTCTCCCTACCGTATGGCCGATGGCGAGTGCCATGAATATGAAACCCAGTTTGCCATGCAAACCGCCAATGGGCGAATGGGTTGCCGTTACAAGCCAATGCACCGTGGTGATGATTGCTGTGACAATAGTCAGGCCGCCGAACACCGCCATCCACCGCGTCACGGGCGATTTCTGCGAACGCAATTTCGAGAACCAGCCTGACCATTTGAAATGCAGCGCAAGATGCCATATCACTGCACCCGTGAACAGTGAGCATACCACGATGTGCAGCCACACCCACGCGAGGCCCTGACTGTGTGTGGCCTCAAGCTGTATGCCCGAAGCCAGAGCCACAAGGGTAAGGCCGAGCAGTGACCAATTACATATTCTGAATTGTGTCGATTTCTTCATAAATCAAAGAGTTTCGCCTCGTCAGCCGTAATATGAAACGGTGCGGGGCGGAGTGAACGATAAGGGATGCCGAGCGCGGCAAGCTCGCGCGCATAGCGGTCATGGCGGCGCAGATTGAGGTCGGCACTGAGGAGTATGGTGTCAGGACGCACCTTGTAAGCTACCTCGGCGATGTCACCTCTGAACCCTCGGCACACTACGGCATAATCGGGCCTGACGCCGCATGGTGCTACGTGCGAGTCGTGGCTTACCATTATGAAGCTCCGCCCCGAGGTGAACACCACATTACCCCGACGTGCCGTCGACCCGTCACACATTCCGTCAGCCATGTGCGTGATTCCCGCGATGCCGCGTCTGAGCATATATTCACGATAACGTTTCTCATCACGCGCCTTCACGTCATCAGCCCTCCAATTGCGTGCTGTGGTGAGCGAGTAAAGGGTAGAGCCTTCCCTTACAAGCATCGTGGTCTCGTCGGTCGAGCGTGTTATGAACACCTCGCTTTGGCTGAACCGAGGCGGGAAAAGGTATATGCCAACTATCGTGAACAGTGCTATAATACCGGCAGCGCACAGCCATACTACCCTGCGACGATAGAGCCACACGGCAAACAGCGAGAGCACAACGAAATATGCCGCGAGCACCGGGCCGGATACCCATATGTCCGACACAACCGCTCCCGGCAAGCCGTTCACCCACCCGGCCACGAGTTCAATCACCCTGTAAAGGAAATCCACCACGTCGCCGAGCCACCCGGCCCGAATACCGATGGCATTGAGCGCGACGAGCACCACCCCTCCACCAAGCAGCGGAGGCAGCAGGAGCGTGACGGCAATGTTGGTAACAAGAAAACCTACAGGAAAAACATGGAAATAAAACGCACTGACCATGCCGGTGCCGAGCATAGCGGCAACCGTCACGCAGATATATCCTGTCATATCCCTGAGCCGACGACGCCGATAGTCAAAAGGATTGAGCCTGTCAGCAAACACAATAATTGAGAGCACGGCCACAAACGAGAGCATGAAGCCGAGCGAATAGACCGTAGATGGAGAGAAGAGCAGAATGACAATTGCCGCTGCACTAAGGGCGTTGAGCGGCGACCACACGCGCTGAAGCATGGTGCATATGGCGAAGAGCGTAGCCATAACTACAGCCCTTACCACCGAGGGTGACAGCCCCGTAAGCACGGCAAAAAACCATAGGGCCAACACTATGACAGCCATACGTCCATATCGCCCTAACCCGGCACCGCACAATGGCAACAGCAAGAGGGTGAGCACAAGCGTCAGCACTCCCACATGGAGTCCGCTGAGCGCGAGGATGTGGGCGATGCCGGTGGAGGCGAACAGCGTGCGGGTCGATGGTGACAGCCACGAACGGTCACCGGCCAGTGTAGCCATCAGAAACTCACGCGCCCCCTCTGACAGCGGAGCGTTGGCAATCACACGCACAAGGTCGTGACGCTTACGCCGTATGTCATTCAGCATACCCGGCTCGGGAGTGATACGGCTGATGCTGTCAGGCTCCACTACGGCCTCGGCTACTACACCCATACGCCTGAGTGGGGCGTTATAGTCAATCTCGTCAGGCAGGTCGGTGCGGCTCTCGAGCTGACGCAACCCGGCAGTGAAACATATCCTGTCGGTCTCGGAAATTTCGGGCAGAGCCGACGGCACAAGACATTTTACAAGGAAATGCGGGCATGCATGTCCTGAGCATGAGTCAACGCATACTATAAGCATCTGCGCTCCCTCATATTCCCGGTGCTCAGTTACGACACCCACGCAGCTCGGGAATATAACATGCTTGCCCGCAGGTATTTTGTGAGGGGCATGAGCCGCCGCCACGATAAATCCTACAGTGATTGTAACAAAAAGTATAGCCACATAGGCGCGTTTAAGGCATAACGCCACGACTGCCGCCACGAGTGGCACCCCCGCCCACAATACTCCTCCGTCAGCCGCATCCCACAGCAGGATGCCGACGACAAAGGCAATCGCGACGGGCAGGAGCGGAACCATCAGTCAATGGTCTCAATCACCACGAAGAAGCTGCTTACGCCAATGATTATCCACAATGCCACAGCAAGGATGAACGGCTTGACGCCGACATTCTTAATCATCTTGACCGACAGTCCGGCGCCGATGAGGAAGAGCGTGAGCACGAGACCCTTCTTGGCAAGATATACGAGAGTGGCGGTGAGCCATTCGGGCAGAGGCAGATAAGTGTTGATGACCATCGCAATGATAAAGAGGAAGATAAACCAGGGAATGGAAATCTTGCTGTTCTTGTCGCGGAATATCAGCATGGTCATGAGGGCGAGGGGTATAATCCACAGCGCACGTGTGAGCTTGATGAGCGTAGCCAGTTTCAGAGCCTCTCCGGCATCAGCCACACCCTTGGCGGCAAGCATATTGGAGTAGGCATCTCCCGCACCGACAACCGACGATGTATCATGGATGGCGATAGCCGCCCATGTGCCGAACTGCTGGGCCGACATGTCGAAAAACGCTCCGATAGGGGGGAATATGAAGAGCGCGACGGCATTGAGCACAAACACTACGCCGAGCGACACGGCCATCTCATGGTCATCAGCCTTGAGCACAGGCCCGACGGCGGCAATAGCACTGCCACCGCATATCGCCGTGCCCGACGATATAAGGTAGGAAGTCTTGCGGTTAATCTTCAACCAGTAGCCGAGCAACACGCCGAGCAACATCACGCCGAATACCGACACGATGGTAAACATCATGCCGTCGCTTCCGCTTTTGAGCGACTCGGTGAGATTCATGCCGAAACCGAGACCCACCACCGAGGCCTGGAGCAGATATTTTGAAGTCTTCTTATTGAATTTAGGATAAGGGCACTCGAAAATGAGCGCGAAAACTATACCGAGGAAAAGTGCAAACCAAGGTGCAACAGTAATACCCATGCCGAGCAGGTCGAACGGAAACACCACAAGCACAACCAGCAATATGTAAAGATACTTGGCCATTAAAGTAAATTTAAAATGGAAAATGGAAAGTGGAAAATGGAAAATTGACGAACTACCAGATAACAGCCGAAGGCCAATTTTAAATTTTAAAATTCTTAATTTTTAATTCTTTCAGCTCTCCCAAATGCGCCACGCCTCAAATGCCTGAAGGAGGAGCATTTCAAGGCCGTTCTTGATCTCCGCGCCATGTTCGGCACCCTTTTTCATGAACGTGGTGGTGTCGGGATTGTACACAAGGTCATAGAGCAGATGCGAGGGGGTGAGCAATTCGTATGGGATGGGAGGGAACTTATCGACGTTGGGATACATGCCCACAGGCGTAGTGTTGACTATCACCTTGAACTCATCCATCACTTCGGGAGTCAGTTCATCATAACTGAGCATCCCCTCGCGCGGAGTGCGCGAAACGTACACAGGCTCAACACCGAGCGACTTCAACCCTTGGCGCACAGCCTTGGCAGCACCGCCGGTGCCGAGTATCAGAGCCTTCTTACGCTCGTCGTTGAGCAGAGGCGAGATGGAGTTACGGAAGCCCACGACATCAGAGTTATAACCTACAAGCTCGAAATCGTCATCATCGAGCGGGTCGTGACGCACAATCTTAATCACATTCACAGCCCCTATTTCGGCGGCCTCATCATCTATGCGGTCAAGGTAGGGAATCACCTTCTCCTTGTAAGGGATGGTCACATTAAGCCCTGCGAGGTCGGGATGGTCCTCAAGCACCTCCTTTAGGTCGGTGATTGCAGGAATCTCAAAATTAAGATACTCCGCATCGATATTCTCGGCGGCAAACTTGTCATTGAAATAGTTGCGAGAGAATGAGTGTCCCAGCGGGTAACCAATCAGCCCGAAAGTCCTGTGTCGATTCATGTTATCTTTTCTTTTCCCTCTTGTCAATGGTAAGATGTGCCGATACGAAGGCCACGGTCTCCTGGTCGCCCTCCTCAATACGGCGTATGAGCGATTCGCGGTCGGCCGACTGGGTGTAGCCAAACCGTTTGGCCTGACGCAGGATAAAATCCTCCTTCAGGTTGGCAATCTGGAAGTCAAACGGATTAAAATTGCCGTGCGCCTCCAGCTCCCAATAGTCGCGGCGTATGTCATAGCCGGTAATCTTGAGCGAGGGGAGCTTCTTTTTCAGCTTGCCTTTCGACTTCTGCGCGGCCTTGTCAAGAATGGCTATAGCGCGAGGCTCGCCGTTGGCAGCTGCACTGCATATGTACTGCAGAGGCACATCATAATAGATAGTTCCCGCTGTATAGGGGCGAAGAAATGCCGAAGCCATTTCGAGCAAATCCTTTCCGGCACGGAAATCGTCGTTGCGCTTCAGCTCTATGACAAAAGCCTTGCCTCGAGGGTCATAGCCAACGCAATTTGACTGCTTGGCATGATAGTTGGAGAAGAAATAGAAGCGGGCTACCTCCGAGCCGTCGTTCTTAGATTCAGCTACCATCACGGGCTTGTCGCCCTGTGACTTTTTCATTTCAAAATTCACGTCAGGCACCGCAGTCCCGTCACTCAGGGTGACGAAATATCGCTTGTGGGAGGTCTCCTCCTGCCTGTCAAGCTCGGTCTGAGCATACGAGCTGAACGAGCCTACCGATAACAAGGCTGCCAGCAACAGTATATATTTCATTGTCACAGTTGTGTATTAGGTGTGCAAAATTAGGTTTTTCCACTCAATTTACCAACTTATTTTGAGATTAGATATTATATAGGTGAAATAAAATGTTTTCGGGCGGCTATAATTTTTAACTAATTTAATTATTTTTTAGGCAGGTTGTGAAACTATCTTCATAATTTTGCGTCATATTGACGGAATCAGTAATCAGATAATGATAATAGACCTAAAAGACATAAACAAATCCTATCCCGGCGTCGTGCCCCTGCATGTGCTCAAGGATGTGAACCTCCAGATTGAGAAGGGGGAGCTCGTGTCAATCATGGGAGCATCCGGCTCGGGAAAATCCACCCTGCTCAACATCCTCGGCATCCTTGACAACTATGACTCGGGCGAGTATCACCTTGACGGAGTGCTGATTAAGAATCTCACGGAAAACAAGGCCGCCGACCTGCGCAACTACATGATAGGATTCGTGTTTCAGTCGTTCAACCTCATCGGCTACAAAAACGCGCTCGAGAATGTGGCACTGCCCCTGTTCTATCGCGGCATCTCACGCAAAAAGCGCAACGCCCTGGCGATGGAGCAGCTCGAACGCATGGGCCTGGCCGACCGCGCCAACCATCTGCCCAGCGAGATGTCGGGCGGTCAGAAACAGCGTGTGGCCATAGCACGCGCACTCATCACCAACCCCTCGATACTCCTTGCCGACGAGCCTACGGGCGCGCTCGACTCCAAGACCTCAAAGGAGGTGATGCAGGTGTTCCGCGACCTCAACGCCGAGGGGCGCACCATCGTGATAGTCACGCATGACCCCGGCGTGGGCGAGCAGACCAACCGCATAATCCGCATCTCGGACGGACGCATAGTCACACCTCCCACCGACATCCGATGATTGACCTCGTAAACGAAATACTCGCCACACTGCGCCACAACAAACTGCGCACTGCCCTCACGGGTTTTGCCGTGTCGTGGGGCATATTCCTGCTCATAGTGCTCCTGAGCCTGTCGCGCGGACTGGTCAACGGCATGGACTCGATGTTCTCCAAGCGTGACACCGAGTCAATCACCGTGGAGGGCGGATGGGCCCACAAGCCCTACAAGGGCCTGACCGACGACCGCAGGATTCAGCTCAAGGAGCGCGACGTAAATCTGCTGACCAACCGCAATGCCAACGTCGTAGCCAACGTGGTGCCGGACATAAGCAGCGACACGGCCACCATATCCACCGGCAAGGACTATGCTACAGGAGGATTCAAGGGGGTGTATCCCTCGGGCCTCAAAAGCGACGGCGCGACCATGCTCGAGGGGCGTTTCATCAACGACAACGATGTCAGGCTTACCCGCCGCGTGATGGTGCTGCATAAGGACAACGCCAAAAACCTCTTCGGCGACAAAAGCCCCGTGGGCAAGCTCGTGAAGATGAACGACCTTTCGTTTACCGTAATCGGCGTATTCTCCCACGAATGGAACACCAAGAGCTATATCCCCTACTCCACCGCACGCAATCTCACGGGCGGAGGCGACGACATTAAAAAACTCACCGTAAGCGTTCACGGCATGTCCACCACCGAAGAGGGCACTCAGGCCGAGAAGGATTTCTACACCACCCTCGGCAAGGAGCATCAGTTTGACCCGTCAGACGAAAGCGCGTTGTGGATATGGAACCGTTTCAACCAGCATCTCACACAGTCGTCGGCAATGGGCGCGCTCGGCGTGGCCGTGTGGGTGATAGGCCTGCTCACCATGCTTTCGGGCATAGTGGGCGTGAGCAACATCATGTTTGTGTCGGTCAGGGAGCGCACACATGAGATAGGTGTACGCCGCGCCATCGGTGCCCGGCCTCTAAGCATACTCAAGCAGATTATACTCGAGAGTGTGGCCATCACCACACTGTTCGGCTACATAGGCATAGTCATGGGTGTGGCCCTGTCACAGCTTATCGATTTCATCGCCACCAAGGCCAACGCCGAGTTCATCCAAAATCCCACCGTCGACCTTGGTGTGGCACTCCAGGTGACACTGGTGCTGGTAATCGCCGGTGCGCTTGCCGGACTGTTCCCCGCACTGAAATCTCTTAAAATCAAGCCCGTTGAAGCCTTGCGCGATGAATAAAGAATATGAAGAATCCTGTATTTGACATAGAGAACTGGCGCGAGATAGGCACCACCCTTGCCCAAAACAAGACGCGCACCTTCATGACCGCCTTCGGAATATTCTGGGGCACCGCAATACTGGCCCTGCTCATCGGAGGCTCGGAGGGCCTGAAGCACTTCATGGGGCGCAACTTCGAGGGATTTGCCACGAATGCCGCCGCCATCTTCCCGGGACGCACCACCAAGAGCTATGCCGGATTCAACAAAGGGCGACCGCTCGAGCTCAACATCAACGATGCCGTCAACATCCGTCACGCACTCCCCCAGCTGGCCCACTCCTCGGCGGTGAATTTTGAATGGGTCAACGCCATGTATGGCCGCAAGAAATCCAACGCCCAGCTCACAGGCGTGGAGAAGGACTATGACAAGATATTCGAGCCTATAGTCTACGAGGGCCGTTTCATCAACGAGGCCGACGACGCGAATTACCGCAAGGTGTGTGTGATAGGCAAAAAGGTGGCCGACGAACTGTTTGGCGCAGGCTCGGCAACCGGCCATGAGATACAGCTCAACAACATCTATTATAAGGTGATAGGTGTAATCGGGCAGACATCCGAAATCAATATCGGTGCCAAGATGGACGAGTCAATCTTCATCCCCTACAACACCATGCGACGCGGCTACAATCTTGGCAACAAGATTAACATATTCATGATGACGTTTCAGGACGGCTACAAACCGGGCGACTACGAGAAACTGTTACGCCATGTCATAGCTGCCAACCATCCCGTCGCACCGGATGACGAGGGCGCGTTCAACTACTTCAACATCTCCGAGATGTTTGCTATGGTCGACAACGTGTTCACCGGCATCACGCTGCTCGCGCTCTTCGTGGGCATCGGCACACTGCTGTCAGGCATCATCGGCGTGGGCAACATCATGTGGATTATCGTGCGTGAGCGCACCCATGAGATAGGCATACGCCGTGCCATCGGAGCCAAGCCGCGCGACATCATCATCCAGATACTCTCCGAGTCGATGGTGCTCACATCCATCGCGGGCATCGCCGGAATAGTGTTTGCGGCCATTATTCTCGGAGTGGCCGAGGTGATAAGCGACGGCCCGCTCGGCCCGCTGAGGTTCCAGCTGCAGTTCTCGCAGGCTGTGGGCATACTCGTCACCTTCCTTATCCTCGGCACCGCCGCCGGTATCATCCCGGCAGTCAAGGCCATGAAAATCAAGCCCATCGAGGCCCTAAATGACAAATAGCCGTCATACAGCCGCATGTATATAATCCTCACCCTCATACTATTGTTCTGATAAATCTGAAAACTCTGATAATAAAAATGAAAAAATTCTTCAGAATCCTCCTGTGGACACTTGTCGCCCTGATATTCGTGGGCACATTCGTCTACCTTTTCATCAATTCCAAGCCCAAGGAGACCCGCTACGAGATTGTCACACCCGAGACCGGCGATGTGGAGCGCACCACCATCCTCACCGGCACCATCGAGCCGCGCGACGAAATTGAAATCAAGCCCCAGGTGTCAGGCATCATCTCGGAAATCAATGTCGAGGCCGGCGATATGGTCAAAGAGGGCGATGTCGTGGCTCGCATCAAGGTCATACCCGACGAGGGTCAGCTGTCATCGGCTCTCTCGCGCATCGAGTCGGCTAAAATCGCACTCGAGGATGCCAAGGCCAAGCATGAACGCAACACCATGCTCCTTGACAAGAAGGTAATCAGCCGTGAAGAGTATGAGAATACAGCCACCACACTCGCCCAGGCCAAAGCCGAGCTGAGTGCCGCACAGGACGCTTACTCTATTGTCAAGGAGGGTGTCTCGCGCACCAACGCAAAGGAGAGCAACACCCTCGTGCGCGCCACCATCACGGGTCTTGTCCTCGACGTGCCTGTCAAGGTCGGCTCTTCGGTAATCCAGGCCAACACCATGAACGACGGCACGACCGTGGCTACCGTGGCCGATATGAACAATCTGATATTCAAGGGCAAGGTGGATGAGACCGAGGTGGGTCTGCTCAAAGTGCAGCAACCTATGGAAATATCCATCGGCGCACTCCCCGACCTTCACCTCGATGCCTTCATCGAGAACATCGCCCCCAAGGGCACCGAGACCAACGGCGCAAACACCTTTGAAATCAAGGCTGCCATCAACATCCCCGAGGGTCAGCAGCTGCGTGCAGGCTACAGCGCGAACGCATCAGTCACACTCAACAAAGCCTCCGACGTGCTCACCATCCCCGAGAGCGTAATCGAATGGGCCGGCGACAAGATGTATGTCTACGTGCTCACCGACTCGGTAGACGGTCAGAAGTTTGACCGTACCGAGATTACCACCGGCATATCTGACGGCATGAAGATTGAGGTCACCTCGGGCATCTCGGCTGTCACCCGTCTGCGCGGTCAGGTAATCAACGACAAAGTCCCCAACTTCGATAAGAAATAATCCACTGACATGAAACTGTCACACATCATCGCAGCGGCCGCTCTGACCGTACTCCCTGTCACCGCTATGGCCGAACCGTGGAGCCTGGACAGCTGCATCAGCTATGCCATAGGCCACAATCTCGATGTCCGCTCGGCCATGCTCGAACGCTATCGCGGCGACCTGAGCGTCACCGAGGCCAAGGACCGTTTTCTCCCTACACTCTCGGCCTCTGCGGCGCAGAACTGGGACTTCGGACGCGGTCTGACAGCAGAGAACACATATGCCAACCGCAACACATCATCCTTCGGAGTCGGAGCCAACTTCTCGCTCCCGCTCTTTCAGGGACTCAGCGCGCTGCGTCAGTTGCGCCAGGCCCAGGCCAACCTGCGAACTCTCGACCTGCAGGTGGAGTATGCCAAAGACGAGGTTACGCTCGGCGTGATGGCCTACTATCTGCAAGTGCTTTACAACCGCGAGATTGCCTCGGTGCGCCGCGAGGAGCTGCGCCTGTCGCAGACCCAGCTCGAACGTCAGCAGATACTCTTCGAAGCCGGGAAAGTCCCCGAGGTGGATGTGCTTCAGGCCAAGGCACAGGTGGCCTCGGGCGAAGTTGCCGTAGTCAATGCCGACAATGACTACCGGCTGGCACTGGTCGACCTGTCTCGCGCGCTTGAGCTTAACGACACTCAGGGGTTTGACATACTGCCGGTCGACCTCGACGGCGAGTTGCCCCGCCTCGCATCGGCCGACGAGGTTTATCGCAATGCATTGAGCAACAACAGCGGCATTCTGGCCGCACGTTCGTCGGTCGACCTTGCCGGTCATGCCATTTCGGTAGCCAAGAGCGGTTATCTGCCACGACTATCGTTCAATGCCGGGCTGAACTCCAGCTACTACACACTCTCAGGCATGGATAACACATCGTTCGGACGTCAGATGCGCGACAATTTCTCAAAATCGCTCGGATTCTCACTCAGCATCCCCATCTTTGATGCCTTCGCCACGCGCAATCAGGTGCGCCAGGCCAAGGTGCAGCAACTGTCGGCCGAGCTTGAGCTTGAACGCCGCGAAAGCGACCTTCTCAAGACCATCCGCCAAGCCTACTGTCAGGCCGAAGGGGCCGAGGCACAATACCGTGCCGGCGAAGTGGCCGTCACATCATCCAAGGCCGCGCTCGACGCCATGACCGAGAAATACACCTATGGCCGCGCCAACGCCACCGAATGGGAACAGGCCCGCTCCAACTACATCACCACCCTCTCCCAGCAAGTCCGGGCCAAATACGAAATGATTCTCCGCAACCGCATCCTCAACTTCTATAACCGCCATTAATGACAACATAACGGGAGAATTACAATTCAAGAAAGGGACATAAGGACATAAGATACAAAAGCGACATAAGTCTTTTAATAAGTCACCGACTTGTCAAGAATTTAAATTTTTAATTTTTAATTTTTAATTTTAAATTCTTAATTTTAAAAGGCTTATGTCGCTTTTGTATCTTATGTCCTTTTGTCCCTTTCTTGAATTATGAGACAGCTTCGTTCAGTTTGTCGACTTATATGTTGCTCCTGTCGTATCATGTTGACGGCTGAAGCCGTCACTCCTACAATTAAGCAACATTCACAAAGTCTTTACTCCTCAATCTTGCGGGCACCGTCGGAGATGATGACGTCGTAGATTTTGGGCTGGTGGCCGTACTTGGCAGCGAATTTCTCCTTGGCGGTGGCGATGAAGTGGTCATACTTGTCGTCGGCCACGAGGTTGATGGTGCAGCCGCCGAAGCCGCCGCCCATGATGCGCGAGCCGATTACGCCACACTCCTTGGCGATGTCGTTGAGATAGTCAAGCTCCTCGCACGACACCTCATAATCCTTCGACAGTCCTTCGTGGGTCTCGTACATGCAACGGCCTACGGTGGCGAGGTCGCCGCGCTCTAGGGCGTCACACACGTCGAGCACACGATGCTTCTCACCGATGACAAACTTGGCGCGCATATAATCCTCGGCCGAGATGTCGCTCTTGATTGCCTCAAGTGCCTCCATATCGGCGTCGCGGAGTGTCTCGATGCCGAGACGCTTGGCCACGCGCTCGCATGACTGGCGACGCTTGTTGTAGGGTGAGTCTACGAGTTCGTGCTTGACAACCGAGTCAACAAGCACGAGCTTGTAGCCGTCAATCTTGAAGGGGAAATACTCATACTCGAGCGAACGGCAGTCGAGACGGATGAGGCAGTCCTTCTTGCCGAACACCGATGCGAACTGGTCCATGATGCCGCAGTTGACTCCGCAATAGTTGTGCTCGGTCGACTGGCCTATCTTGGCAAGCTCAAACTTGGGTATGCTGTTGTCGTTGAACATATCGTTGAGCGCGAATGCGAAACATGACTCGAGTGCAGCCGATGACGAGAGGCCTGCGCCGAGGGGAACGTTGCCGGCAAAAACGGCATCGAAGCCCTTGACAACGCCACCGCGCTTGATGGTCTCACGGCATACGCCGAACACGTAGCGTGCCCACTGCTGCTCGGGAGCGTCCTCCTCGTTGAGACCGAAGTGCGACTCCTCATTGAGGTCGAGTGAGTAGAGGTTCACCTTGTCGGTGTCGTTGGGACGGATGTCGGCCATGATGACCTTGTCGATAGCTCCGGGAAATACGAATCCGCCATTATAGTCGGTGTGCTCACCGATGAGGTTGATACGTCCGGCCGAAGCGTAGAGTGTGCCCTTGCCTCCGAAATGCTCTTCAAAGGCTTTGACAATCTTGTTTTTTAATTCCATGGTTTTTATGGTTGAGGTAAGTTGTATTTATATCAGAACATCTTGTCGGGATATACACCCTCGGCATGAAGCTGGGCAAATTTCTCGACCACGCCGGGACGGTCGGCGGCATATGTCACGCCAAACCAGCGCGAATCGGTGTCAAGCACCTTGACTGTAGCCTCGCCGTTGTGGATGAGGGTGTCGACGCAGAGGGGGATGAAGAACTCGGCCTTGGGGGTGTTGATATCCTTGTCGAGGAACTTCTTGAACTCGCGGTCGCTATACTCGAAATAGTCGGGAGTGAAGCCCCAGAGGTTCATCGACACGGGGGTCATCGGGTCGAGCTTCTGCTCCACGCCGTTCTCGTCGGTAAACACGATGTCACCGTTGGGGGCATAGCTTATGGCTGTGCGCTCCACCACGCTTGTAAGGTTGCCGTCCTCACCCTTGGAGCATACGCCACGGGCCACCGAGCCGTTCTCGGTCATGGTGTTGCCTACGCGGAATCCCACCATCGAGTAGTCACCCTTACGGTCGCGGGGACGCATGAGGTCTTCGGCGATTACGCGGAATGCGTCACGGCCATAGAAGTCGTCGGCATTGATTACGGCAAACGGCTCGTTGATGACCTCCTTGCCCATAAGCACTGCATGATTGGTGCCCCAGGGCTTGGTGCGGTCGGCGGGGCAGGTGTACCCCTCGGGAAGTTTGTCGGTGGCCTGGAAGACTACCTCAACAGGCACGTGACCCTCATATTTTGAAAGAATCTTCTCGCGGAAGTCCTTCTCAAAATCCTTGCGGATTACAAATACCACTTTGCCGAATCCGGCCTGGATAGCGTCATATATAGAGTAGTCCATTATGGTCTGGCCCTGAGGACCGAGGGGGTCAAGCTGCTTAAGGCCGCCGTAACGGCTACCCATTCCGGCTGCAAGTACAAAAAGAGTTGGTTTCATTGTTATATGATATTGTTTTTTGGATTTATGCGTTGAATTTGAATACTATCATCTCGTCATATTCCTGACCGGGGCGCAGTTCTGACGAGGGGAATGCGGGCTTGTTGGGCGCGTCGGGAAATCCCTGACACTCTATGGCCACACCGTCATAGTCCTTATACTCGCCGCCCGAGATGCTTTCAGGGCATCCGGCCAGCCAGTTGCCGGTATAGACCTGCATACCGGGCTGAGTGGTGCTTACAATGAGCGAGCGGCCCGACTTGGGCCCGCGAAGCTCGGCCACCGTCTGCATCCTGCCCTTCTCATATCCGTCCACCACCCAGCAGTGGTCATAGCCCTTGCCAATCTTCAGAGCCTCGAAATCGGCATTGATGTCCTTGCCTATGGCTTTGAACGATGTGAAATCCATAGGCGTTCCGGCCACGGGGGCAAGCTCGCCTGTCGGTATCTGGGTGTCGTCGGTCGGGAGCCAGCGCGAGGCGTTGAGCTTCAGCTCGTGGTCAAGCACCGTACCCGAGTTCTCGCCGTCGAGATTGAAATAGGCATGGTTGGTGAGATTGATTACTGTGGGCGCATCGGTCGTCGCGCCGAGACGGAGCGTAAGCTCGTTGTCGTCGCTCCACACATATTCGGCTGTCACGGTGAGATTGCCGGGATAGCCCTCCTCGCCGTCTTCGGCGCAGTAGAGCATGACCACCTTGTTGTCGCCCACCACTCGGGCGTCCCAAATCTGATTCATGAACCCCTCCGGGCCGCCGTGCAGTGCATTGGGGCCGTTATTGATTGCGAGGGTGTATTCCTTGCCGTCGAGGGTGAAATGTCCGCGGGCTATGCGGTTGGCAAACCGTCCGGGCACCTTGCCCATGCATGGGCCGTCGGCAATCCATGATGCGGCGTCCTTGTATCCGAGAGCCACGTCGGCCATACGGCCGGCCTTGTCGGGCACGATTACTGATACTATGCCGGCTCCGAGTGTGGAGAGCGTGACACTCGCACCTGATTTATTGGTTATAGTGTAGTGTGTGATTGTCCCTTTCGGGGAGGAAAAGGTCTTTTCAGTGATAGGCATGATGATTATAGTAAGAGGTAACTTTGCCGGGCACATTCTCTGCGCACCGACAACGCAAATTTACTACATAATAACAACCTTTACAACTACAAATAGGCCAAAAAACAATAAAAATCTACCATTCTTTGTTTAAAAATGGTATTAAATACCCAACAAATCCCTATTAGCCGTGACTCACCTGATAACGGCAGTGACTCACGGGCGGCATAAACGTATCAGAACGAGCGTTCGCGACGCGAGGCGTCGATGCGCAGGAGTATGAAGAGCAGGAATGTGAATCCCCACAGCGACGAGCCTCCGTAACTGAAGAACGGCAAGGGGATGCCGATGACTGGACACAAGCCTATCACCATGCCTATATTGATGGCTATGTGGAAAATAAAGTAGCTGGCCACGCAATAGGCATAGACGCGACCGAAGACCGTGGGCTGGCGTTCGGCTATCGACAGCACTCTTAGTATCAGTATGACGAAGAGCATCAGCACCACCGACGAGCCAACGAAGCCCTCCTCCTCGCCTATGGTGCAGAAGATGAAGTCAGTGTGCTGCTCGGGCACATATTTGAGCTTGGTCTGTGTGCCGTTGAGAAACCCCTTGCCCCACATGCCGCCCGAGCCTACGGCTATCTTTGACTGGTTGACGTTATAGCCCACGCCCTGTAGGTCATCCTCAATGCCGAGAGCCACCTTAATACGCATCTGCTGGTGCTCCTTGAGCACCGAGGTGAACGTGTAGTTGACCGAAAAAAGAAACGCTATCGACACCACAGCGGCACTGACCGTAATCATGAGGTTGCGCGCACGTGTCTTGAACATGAGCAGGACGCAGTAGACCAACGCCACTCCTATCACGCCCAAGAAGAATACCAGGCCCGGCACCTCAAGGTTGACAAGCGTAAGCAATGCCGACACTACGCCGCTACCGATAAACCACAACGCCACATTGCGCGCGGCCTCAGGCTCCTTGCAGTAGATGGCAAGCATGGCTACTATGAGCACCATTATCATTATGAACACCGCCGCCTGACCTGTAGGGATGCCGAGAAGCAGGGTATCGGTAAACTTAACCGCCACCACGAAAAACACCACCGCACACAGCGCGGCAAGCAGTATGAGTCCGCTCATTCCCTCACGATAGAGCACAAAGAAGAGCGACATATACACGAGTGCCGAGCCGGTCTCGTTCTGCCCGAGAATGAGTATCACAGGCAGGAATATTATCATAAGGGCGCGGGCATAGTTCTTATTGGAGGCGTTGAGCGAGAAGTTGTAGCTCGAGAACAGTTTGGCAAGGCACAGCGCGGTGGCAAACTTGCCGAACTCGGCCGGCTGCAGACTCATCGGGCCGAGCACGAGCCACGAGTGCGAGCCCTTGATGTCAGGAGCTATAAATATGGTTATCAGCAACAAAAGCAACAATCCGGCATAGACAACATAGGCATAATTCTCATACACACGCACGTCAATGAGAAGTATCACCAGTCCGAGTGCAAGCGAGAGACCAATCCATCGGAACTGCTTGCCTGAAAACTCGGCAAAGCTCAACATATTGGCGTGGTCAAAGTCATAGCTGGCCGCATAGATGCTCACCATGCCAAGGGTCACAAGGATAAGATAAAGTATCACCGTGAACCAGTCGACATACTTGAACACCGAGGCTGTTGACTCCTTCTGCTGCATTTCTTGTGAAAATTAAGAATTGAGAATTAAAAATTAAAAATTCAGCGTCACCAAACCGGCTTGCCAAAATTGCTAATTACTAATTACTAATTGCTAATTAAGATTAGTGTTTCTTCGTTCCCGCATACTGAATGGTATTGCTCTGAAGCATACGCTCCTCGAGATACTTACGCTCAGGCGGGATGTAGCCTCGCAGATACTTCTCCATGACGAGCGAACCGATAGGCACACCGAACGTGGCACCGAAACCGGCATTCTCGACATATACGGCAATCGCAATCTTGGGGTCGTGATACGGGGCGAAACCCATGAAGGCCGAGTGGTCGCGGCCATGCGGATTCTGCGCCGTACCCGTCTTACCACACACCTCGATGTCAGCAAGATTGGCCACGCGGCACGTACCGCCGGTCACAGCCATGCGCATACCCTCGGCAACCTCCTCATACCATCGGCGGTCAATCGAAGTGTCGTGCCGCTCAAGATACTCGCCCGGCACGACCGTGTCCTGAATCTCCTTCACAACATGGGGCGTTATATAGTGTCCACGGTTGGCTATAGTGGCCGAGAGGTTGGCTATCTGGAGCGGCGTGGCGAGAATCTCACCCTGACCGATGGCGATTGATATTACAGTAGTCGCGCTCCAGTGGCCGTCGCCGTAACGCTTGTTGTAGAAATCCACATTGGGGATGAATCCTCGGTACTCGCCCGGGAGGTCGATGCCGAGTTTGTAGCCGTAGCCCTGCGACACCATATGATTCTTCCATATGTCAAACGCCTTGGCCACAGTGCCATACTTACCCTTCTTGTCAATCATGTTTTTCAGTCCCCAGCAGAAATATGCGTTACACGAGGTCTGCAACGCCGGTTTGAGCGGCAGTGGCGAACCGTGGCCGTGACAGCCCACCTTGAGTCGGCCGAGGATGAATCCGTGATAACAGGGATAGGGGGTTGCGGGGGTGATGATGCCCTCCTGCAGGAATATCAGGCCCTGTGTGGGCTTGAAGGTCGAGCCGGGGGGATATGTGGCCTGGATAGCGCGGTTGAGCAGCGGCTTGTCAAGGTCGCGCATCATCTTGTTGTAGTTGTTACCGCGCTCGCGACCCACGAGGAGCGTGGGGTCATATGACGGGGCGGTGACGAGACACAGCACCTCGCCCGTCGACGGCTCGATGGCCACGACGGCACCTTTCTTATTGACCATCAGCGACTCGGCATACTGCTGGAGTTCGATATTCAGACTCAGCTTGATATTCTTTCCGGCCACAGCCTCACGGTCAAGCGCGCCCTCCTCATATCGGCCCTGTATGCGGCCGAGGGCGTCACGCATGAGCACCTCGGTGCCCTTCACGCCACGCAGAAACCGCTCGTAAGTGTGTTCCACGCCGATGTCGCCCATGTAGTCGCCGCGCATGTAGTAGGGGTCCTTCTCCATATCGGCGGGCGACACCTCGCGGATGTTGCCGAGCACGTTGGAAGCGCATTTGTAATTATACTCGCGCAGGATGCGTTTCTGTATATAGAAACCGGGGAAACGGTAAAGTTTCTCCTGCAGGCGACCATACTCTTCGGCCGAAAGGTGCGACAGCAGCTTCTGAGGCGAGTAAGGCGACCATCCGGGATTGCGACGCTTGTCGCGCATGTCGGTCATGCGCTTCACCAGGTCTTCGGGGGTGATGTTGACAGCCTGGCAGAAGTCGAGCGTGTCAAAGTCCTTGATGTCGCGCGGGATGACCATCACGTCATAAGCCGGCTGGTTATATACGACAAGACGTCCGTCACGGTCATAGATTATGCCTCGCGACGGATACACAGCCTTGCGGAGAAATGCGTTGGAATCGGCAAAGTCCTTGTATTTCGCCTCCATCACCTGGAGGTTGAAAAGGCGTATCACATATATTATAGCTATGATAACTATGAAACCGCCTATGACATATTGCCTCTTGGCCAGGTTATAGTCTTTTCTCACTTCGTGGAGTCATTATTGAGTCGATGCCGAGCATCACTATCAGCGACAGGATGGTGCTGAACACGATGCGAAGCACGAGCTGGAGAGGGTTGAAAAAGGTAAAGGCTTCGATGATGAAAATGAGAGTGCAGTAGATGAGGGTCATGGTGAGGAGATACTTCATGAACGCCGCAGTGCCGAGCGAGAGCATCGACGGCTCGGGGCGTGTGAGGTCCTCCTCACGGGGGACGTAGAGCCTGAGCACAGGACGCCTGAGCATGGCAAGCACCGTACACGACAGCGCATTCATGCCATAGGTGTCGGAAAAGATGTCGACAATCAGTCCGAGAAAAAAACCTATGGTGAGGGTCCAGTTGAGCGACAGCGTGATGGGCAGACGGATAATGAGGTAGATGAACACCATAGGCACGGCGACATTGAACAGGCAAATGTGGTTGAACACTATCACCTGTGCAAGCACCAGTATGAATCCGAGCAGCATAAACTGCAGTGTGGTCTTGCTCATCGCGTCACGTAGTCAGTGGGGGTATGGGTGTGTGGATGGATTTCCGGGAAGAGAAAAATGGTGGTCTTACTCAATGTTCTTAATCTCAAGCTCCTTCTCCACCGTTGCAAGCTCATGACGCATGTTGTCGCGGATGACGCGCACGGTCGAGAGCGTGGAGAAGTCGGTAAAGAGCTTAACGCGCAGCGTGTAGAAATTGTCCTCGATGTCGCGGGTGCTCGATAGCACGGTGCCCACCGGCACACCCTCGGGAAACACCGACGAGTAACCGCTGGTGACAATCGTGTCGCCCGGCATGAACTCGGAGTGCTTGGGCAGCTCCTCGAGTATCGCCTCGGTGGGGTCCTGGCCGTCCCATACGAGCGAGCCTACCTGGTCATGCCCCTTGACCTTGCACGAGAGGCGCAGATAGGGGTTAAGCACCGATATGAGTCGGGCCGTATGGTCGCCCACGACATTTACTATGCCCACGATGCCGTTCTGGTCCATCACACCCATCTCAGGCTCGATGCCGTCCAGACGCCCCTTCTCTATGGTTATATAGTTGTGGGCGCGGTTGATGGAGTTGTTGATGACGTGGGCTATTATGAAGTGATAGCGCGAGAGGGCCGAGTCGACGGTCATGGTGTCGGCATAAGCCTGCTGATGATAGCCGCGTATCACCTCGTTGAGGCGGTAAATCTCAAGCTCGAGGTCAGAGTTGCGACGCTGCAGGTCCTCATTAATCTCCTTGAGGGAGAAATAGGACGTGACACTGTTGGTGGCCCTGTAGAGGCCCGACGATACCTCGTTGGCCGACGTCAGATACACATGATGCTGGAACGGGTTGCCCGAGAAGAGCAACACGCACCCGGCTATCACGTAAACGACGAACAGGAACCACGAACTGTAGCGTACAAAAAATTTCAGCAGCTCGCTCACTGTTAACTATGCTCTAAAAGATTCACCCCGGATGGAAGTCGGGGTGAATGAAATAATTTACCTGATGAGGAATGAGAATGTCTCGATGTTCTTGAGGGCCACGCCTGTACCCTTGGCCACTGCGAGGAGGGGGTCCTCGGCGATGTGGAACTGGATACCGATTTTGTCGGTCAGACGCTTGTCAAGACCGCGGAGCATGGCACCGCCGCCGGCAAGGAAGATGCCGTTCATGACGATGTCGGAGTAAAGCTCGGGGGGAGTCTCGTCAAGAGCCTGGAGCACGGCGGCCTCGATGCGCGAGATTGACTTCTCGATGCAGTGCGAGATTTCCTGATAGCTGACAGGCACCTCCATAGGCAGGGCGGTCATCTTGTTGGGGCCGTGAACGATGAAGTCTTCCGGCGGATTCTCAAGCTCGGTGAGTGCCGAACCCACGTGAATCTTAATCATCTCGGCTGTGCGCTCGCCCACCTTGACGTTGTGCACGCGGCTCATGTGCTCCATGATGTCGTCGGTGAGGTCGTCACCGGCCACCTGGATACTCTTGTTTGACACGATGCCGCCGAGCGAGATTACAGCAATCTCGGTGGTGCCGCCGCCTATGTCGACAATCATGTTACCCTGAGGCGCGAGCACGTCGATGCCGATACCGAGGGCTGCGGCCATAGGCTCGTATATCATGTAGACATCACGTCCGCCGGCATGCTCCGACGAGTCACGCACGGCACGAATCTCCACCTCGGTTGAGCCTGAGGGGATACCCACCACCATCTTCATCGAGGGTGAGAACCAGTTGCTCTTCGAGCTGGCCTTCTTGATGAGGCCGCGTATCATCATCTCGGCGGCGTTGAAGTTGGCAATCACGCCCTTGCGGAGCGGGCGGATGGTCTCGATGCCGTCGTTCTCCTTGCCCTGCATGAGCTTGGCCTCGCGACCCACGGCAATGAGCTTGCCGGTGCGCTTCTCGAGGGCTACAATCGAGGGCTCGTCGATGACGATTTTGTCGTTGTGTATGATGATAGTATTGGCCGTACCGAGGTCAATGGCTATCTCTTTGGTTAATGAAAAAAGTCCCATTTATATAATAATGTGTTTTAGGGAGAGGTTTAATGCTTGAAATGGCGGAAACCTGTGGTCACCATTGCCATGCCGTGCTCGTCACAGTAAGCCACACTCTCGGCGTCGCGGATTGAGCCTCCGGGGTGGATTACCGAAGTGATGCCTGCCTCGCCTGCAATCTGCACGCAGTCGGGGAAGGGGAAGAAGGCGTCAGAGGCCATGACGGCACCCTGAAGGTCGTGGCCGAATGAGCGGGCCTTCTCGATGGCCTGCTTGAGGGCATCGACACGCGAGGTCTGACCCACACCGCTGGCGAGGAGCATGCCGTCCTTGGCAAGCACGATGGCGTTGCTCTTGGAGTTCTTGACAATCCTGTTGGCGAAAAGCAGGTCGGCGGCCTGAGCCTCGGTTACGGCGAGCTTGGTCACCTGGTTAAGCTCGGCGGGGTTCTCAATCTTGAGGTCGCGGTCCTGAACGAGCGCGCCGTTGAGACATGAGCGGAACTGGCGGGTAGTGGTCAGGGGAGCCCTCTGGATGAGGATGATGCGGTTCTTTTTCTGCTTGAGTATCTCAAGAGCCTCGGGGGTATAGGCGGGGGCGATGATTACCTCGAAGAAAATCTTGTTGATTTCCTCGGCGGCATCGGCCTCGACTGTGCCGTTGGTGATGAGCACGCCGCCAAATGCGCTGACGGGGTCGCCGGCGAGCGCGTCCTTCCATGCCTCGGCGATGGTGGGGCGTGATGCGAGACCGCATGCATTGTTGTGCTTGAGCACAGCGAATGTCGGGTCGGTAAACTCTGAGATGAGGCTTACGGCAGCGTCAATGTCGAGGAGGTTGTTATAGGAAATCTCCTTGCCGTGAAGCTGCTCGAACATGGCATCGAAATCGCCGTAGAATGTGCCCTTCTGGTGGGGATTCTCGCCGTAACGCATGGTCTTGGCGTCGTCAAAGGCGATGCGGAGCTCGTCGCAGGGAGCGATGGGACTCTCGACGGCTGTCGATGCGAAGTAGTTGTAGATGTCGGTGTCATAGCCTGACGACACGGCGAAAGCCTGTCCGGCAAACCAGCGACGCTCCTCGAGCGACGACTCTGCGCCGTTGCGCTTGAGCATCTCGGCGAGGGGTGCATACTGAGCCTTGGAGGCCACGATGATGACATCGTTATAGTTCTTGGCCGCACCACGGATGAGCGAGATGCCGCCTATGTCAATCTTCTCGATGATGTCGGCCTCGGATGCGCCTGAGGCCACTGTCGCGCTGAAGGGATAGAGGTCGACAATCACGAGGTCAATCTCGGGGATGTCATACTGCGCTATCTGGGCGCGGTCGCCCTCATTGTCGCGACGATTCAGGATTCCGCCAAACACTTTGGGGTGCAGCGTCTTGACACGGCCACCGAGAATCGAGGGATAGCCGGTAAGGTCCTCTACGGCAGCACAGGGATAGCCGAGCTCCTCAATAAAGGAGCGGGTACCGCCGGTGGAGAGGAATGACACACCGTTGTTGTGGAGGAGCGAAAGGATTTCTTCGAGCCCGTCTTTGTGAAACACTGATACGAGCGCGGTCTTAATGCGTTTATTATCTGACATGAGGGTAGCTATTGGATTTTTTCAGAGTGCAAAGTTAGTGAATTTTACTCACTTAATGAAGAGAGCGTCATAAGTTTTAAGAAACTTTTTTTCTACAGCCCTATTGTGCGCGATATGTGACAACTGTGGGGACATTCGCGCATCATTCGAGACTTCCTATCACGAGGAAGGTCAGGCCGATGAGCAGAAGCGTGAGGTCGATGAGCTTGAGGCGGATATTCTTCTCATGCAGGGCTATCACGCCATAGAAGAACGACACTATCACACTGCCGCGACGTATCATCGACACGACGGCTATCATCGAGCCTTCGATTGACAGGGAGTAGAAATAAGCGATGTCGGCCACGGTGAGAAACACCGAGATGAACGGTATAGACCACCGCCAGCGCAGCGGGGTGGTGACATGCGTGGCCTTCATGATGACGGTGAGTGTCAGGCCCATGATTACGAGCTGATAGAGCGAATACCAGGCCTGGACCTCGAGCGGCTCGAAGCGCGAGAGCAGATACTTGTCATATAGCGCACTGACCGCACCGAGGGCGGTGGCTCCGATGGCCATCCACACCCAGCGGCTGCTCTTGAGCGAGAATCCCTCCTTGCCCCCCACCCTGCTGATGAAGAAGAGCGACCAGAAGCCGAGCAGCACACCGGCCCACTGCCAGAGGTTGAGACGCTCGCCGAAGATGATAAGCGCGCCTACGAGCACGAGCACAGGGCGCGAGGCGTTGACCGGCCCGGCTATGGTGAGCGGCAGATGCTTGATGCTCGCATAGCCCAGCAGCCACGAGCCGAGCACTATGCCCGACTTTATGAGTATGAACCCGTGGCCGGCAAGAGTGCCGCCGAGGCCGTAATTGCCGTGCATCAGCCCGACCACAATCACGGGGAGCATGAAGAGCGCGCCGAAACATGTGTTGAGAAAGAGCACCCCGAGGACGTTGTTGCCGTCCACAGAGAGCTTTTTCATCACATCATAGAATCCCAGACACAGGGCCGAGAGTGTAGCAAGCAGTACCCACATACTACGTAATGGTTTATATCACCGAATATAAAAGGATTATATCGCCGATGCGCGGGCGGTGTCGGCCGGGGCGAGACGGTTGGCCATCACTACGGCCTTGGTGATATGGTCGCAGATGTGGTCGTCACCGATAAGACGGTCAATACCGGCCTTGACGAGCGAGGTGCGCACATTCTCCTGTACGCCCGAGAGCACTACGTGTATGCCCTCCTCCTGCGACGACTTGATGAGTATCTCGAGGTTGTGGATGCCGGTCGAGTCAATGAACGGCACACGGCGCATGCGTATGATACGCACCTTAGGCTTGCGGCCGAGGGTGCTTCGCATCATCTCGTCAAACTTGGTGGCCACGCCGAAGAAGAACGGGCCGTCAATCTCGTAGACCTCCACGCCTGGATTGACGTTGAGCACCTCATGCACGGTCGACTCTGAGCCTTCAGCTATGTCAAGCTGCTCGGAGTAGACCTTGATTTCGGTATTCTCCATCACACGGCGCAGGAAGAGGATGACCGCAAGGAGCAGACCCATCTCGATGGCGATGGTGAGGTCGAAGATGACGGTGAGAAGGAATGTGACGGCAAGCACAGACACATCGCTCTTGGGATTGTGGAGCAGAGCGCGGATGGTGCGCCAGCCGCTCATGTTGTAAGCCACCACGATGAGCACGGCCGCGAGGCACGACATGGGCACGAGATTGATGAGCGGCATGAGGAAGAGGAATATCAGGAAGAGCACCACGGCATGGACTATACCGGCCACTGGGGTGCGGCCGCCGTTGGTGATGTTGGTCATGGTGCGGGCGATGGCTCCTGTGACAGGTATGCCGCCGAAGAAGGGCACCACGATGTTGGCCATGCCCTGGCCGATAAGCTCGGTGTTGGAGTTGGTCTTTGAGCCTGTCACACCGTCGGCCACAGTGGCCGAGAGAAGGCTCTCGATGGCTCCGAGGATGGCGATGGTGAAGGCTGAGGGGAGCAGACGGTTGATTGTGGCCATATTAAGTTCGAAGCCGTGGGGCTGGGGGATGTCGGTGGCAAGCTCGCCGAAACGGTCACCGATGGTCTCGACATGCACGCCGGGGATGAGCGACACCACGGCCGTGACTATGATGATGGCGAGAAGCGCGCCCGGCAGACGGCGTGACACCATAGGGGTGACAATGATTATCAGCAGCGATACGAGACCCACTATGAGCGTGGTAAGGTCGATTGCCCCAAGATTAGTGAGATATACACCCCATTTGGGCAGAAACTCGCTCGGCACCTGCTTGAGGCCGAGGCCGAGGAAGTCGTTAATCTGAGTGGAGAAGATGGTGAGAGCGATACCGGCAGTAAAACCGACCACTATAGGATAAGGTATGAACTTGATAACCGTGCCCAGACGGAAAACTCCGAGGGCCACGAGTATCAGACCGGCCATGAAGGTGGCCACCGCAAGACCCTCGAGGCCGAAGGTGGCAATAATATTGTAGACAATCACGATAAACGCGCCCGTGGGGCCGCCTATCTGCACCGAGCAGCCGCCTGCGGCCGACACGATGAAACCGCCGATGATGGCTGTAATCAGACCTACCGTGGGGTTGACACCGCTCGCGATGCCGAAGGCGATTGCGAGAGGCAATGCCACGATACCCACTACGATACCGGCCACGAGGTCGGTCTTAAACTTGTCAAAGGAATAGTGACTCAAGGCGGAAACCAATTTCGGCCTGAAGTCCAGCGGACCTGTTAAATTCATCTCTTAAATCAGTTGTTCGCTCGCCGCATCTTCGCGCGAGCCAATCTTTTTTACTATACTTCTGTTTACTATTATTCCAAATGAGGGTGCAAAATTACATAAAAAACCTTAATCAACCACAAAAAACATCAATAAAACGTCTTTTATGGCAAAAAGAGACATTATTGGCGCGCATGGATTCTTGCCGTTTTCACAATAATTTGTTAATTTTGGCGGTAATTGTTAAAAGCGAATTTATACATTTTGTTAAATTTTTACAACAATTACACTTCCCGGTTGTTAACATAGTAACACAACACCTCACGCACGGAGGGATGTCATTTCCTCACCTATAGTATATATGAATAGTATATATGAAGAAGTCTACAATCTGGTTCTTAACGATAATCATGGCTCTCACCTTCATGGGTCTGCTGTATGTACAGATAATGTACATGAACAACATGAAGAAGATGCGCGACGACCAATTCGCCGAAGGGGTGAAGCGGTCGCTCTATGCCGTGAGCACACGTTTGGAACAGGACGAGACGAAATACTATCTCGAGGAGGACATAACATCGCTCGAGGCCGACATATACCCGCGCGTCAACTCTGACGGCTCGGTGGGCATCAACAACAACTTCACCACCCCCGAGGGCATCAACTATGACCTCACGCTCAAGATGAAGATGGACCGCCCGACCGTATCGCCCGCCACACGCGAAATGATGCGCGGAAAGTACCTATATCAGAAGGGATTACTTGACGAGGTGATACTCTCGATAATCAACCAGTCGAGCAACCGCCCCATCATCGAGCGCGCCGACTCGGCCGAGGTGGCACGCTATCTGCGCTCCGAGCTTGACAACAACGGCCTCTCGCTCCCCTTCGAGTTTGCCGTCGTCAACCGCGTGGGCGCATACGTGTATAAATCGGCCGGCTTCAGCCCTACGGTCAACGACGAGTCGAGCATGTTTGTCCAGACACTCTTCCCCAACGACCCCAAGCACAAGATGTATTACCTCAAAGTGTATTTCCCCACCAAGAGCGACTACATCTTTGACTCCATACGCTTCATGATACCGTCGTTCATCTTCACGTTCATCCTGCTCGTGACGTTTGTATGCACCATCATACTCGCCTTCCGTCAGAAGAAGCTGACCGAGATGAAGAACGATTTCATCAACAACATGACCCACGAGTTTAAGACCCCGATATCCACCATCTCGCTGGCCGCTCAGATGCTCAACGACAACGCCGTGCTCAAGTCGCCGGCCATGCTCGGCCACATCTCCACCGTCATCAACGACGAGACCAAGCGACTGAGATTCCAGGTCGAGAAAGTGCTTCAGATGTCGATGTTTGACCGTCAGAAGGCCACCCTGCGCCTGCAGGACATCGACGCCAACCAGGTAATCGCCGGCATCACTTCGACGTTCAAGCTAAAGGTCGAGAAGTATGGCGGACATATCGAGACAGTGCTCAATGCCGCCGAGTCGACCGTCAATGTCGACGAGATGCACTTTACCAACGTCATCTTCAACCTCCTCGACAACGCCGTGAAATATCGCCGCGAGGATGTGCCCCTGCAGCTCACCGTCACCACCCGCAACGTCAAGGGGCACGGCGGCGAACGCTTCCAGGTCGTAATCTCCGACAACGGCATAGGCATGCGCCGCGAGGACCTCAAGAAGATATTCGAGAAATTCTATCGCGTATCCACCGGCAACCGCCACGACGTCAAGGGCTTCGGTCTCGGTCTTGCATATGTCAAGAAGATGGTCGGCGAGCTCGGCGGCGACATCAACGTGGAGAGCGAAATCAATGTAGGAACAAAATTTATAATAACACTACCAATAACTCAAAACTAAGAAATTATGGAAGATCGTTTGCGCATACTACTATGCGAGGATGACGAGAACCTCGGAATGCTGCTCAGGGAATACCTGCAGGCCAAGGGACTCAACGCCGACCTCTTTCCCGACGGCGAAAGCGGTTACAAGGCATTCCTCAAAGGCAAGTACGACCTGTGTGTGCTTGACGTGATGATGCCCAAGAAGGACGGATTCGCGCTCGCCCAGGAAATACGCACAGTCAACTCGGAAGTCCCCATTATCTTCCTCACTGCCAAGTCATTGAAAGAGGATATCCTCGAGGGATTCAAAATCGGAGCTGACGACTATATCACCAAACCTTTCTCGATGGAGGAGCTGGTGTTTCGTATCGAGGCCATTCTGCGCCGCGTAAAGGGCAAGAAGGGCAAGGAAATCACCATGTACAAGATAGGCAAGTTCACCTTCGACACTCAGAAACAGGTGCTGCTCATCGACGACAAGGTGACAAAACTCACCACCAAGGAGTCAGAGCTCCTGAGCCTGCTCTGCGCCCACGTCAACGAGATTCTCGAGCGCAACTTTGCACTCAAGACCATCTGGATTGACGACAATTACTTCAACGCCCGTTCGATGGACGTGTACATCACCAAGCTGCGCAAGCATCTCAAAGATGACCCGTCTATTGAGATTATCAACATCCACGGCAAGGGCTACAAGCTCATCGCCCCCGAGCTCGAGGCCGGAGCATAACCCCCGCCCCACGATGTAGATTATGTGCCATAAACCAAAGAAGGGCACATAAGGACAAAAGAGACAAAAGCGACGAAAGTTCTGATATTGCAGGATACAACCTCTTGGTATCCTGAGAATACAGAACTTTTGTCGCTTTTGTCTCTTTTGTCACTTTGTCTTTTTAGTCCCTATCATACACGTGGTAGGAGCGACGGCTTTAGCCGTCGATATGGCACGAATGAAGTAACTAACCTTTGGCCAATACGTCGCCTCATATCGACGGCTAAAGCCGTCGCTCCTACCTGCGGGCTAACTTCTTACTCCCACCTATGTGTATTTGCTACTACCTGCGGGTTATTACCTCTTACTCCTACCTGTGGCACGCTATCTTATCTAAACGAGAAAACAGCTCTACCTCGCTTACAGCGATACACCCATGCAAGGTAAAAGTATTCACTCAAAAACAACACCGTCCCGGTGGCTGATGCCATCGGGACGGTGATTTAGAGGGTATTCAAGTCAGGGTAAGGATTACATGCCCTGGAGTTTGAACTGGATGGGGAGTGTGTACCACACGTTCACGGCGTGACCGTTCATCTTACCGGGGACGAACTTGGGAAGTGTCTTGACCACGCGGACTGCCTCCTTGTCGAGGTCGGGGTCCTTACCGCGGACAACCTTTACTTCACCGACGCTACCGGTCTTAGTAACGACGAACTGTACAACCACACGACCCTGGATGTTGTTTTCCTGAGCCATAGCCGGGTAGCGGATGTTCTTCGAGACGTAAGCCAGAAGGGCAGCCTCACCACCGGGGAACTGGGGTTTCTGCTCTACCACGTCGAATACCTTGTTGTCATCGACGGGTTCGGGCTTCTTCTCCTCGACGATAATTTCCTCCTTGTGCTCGCGGACAACGTTGAGGTCGTCAGTACCCTTGTCAAAGTCGGTGGTACCTACGGCGGTATCGGTGTCCTTGAGGTCGTCCTGGCTCTTAATCTCCTCGACTACTTCTTCGTCGCGGACGATTGCAAGCTCGGTTGCCTTCACGGTGTTGAGAATTTCCTCGGGGAGAGCCTCGGGCTGCTGCTCCTCAACGCGCTGCTGTTCGGGCTCCTCTTCGGGTTCTTCCTGCTCATCGGCCGTATAGTCGATCATAGCCTGCTCCACCTGATCCTCGGGGCGGGCGTCAGCCTGCTGGAGTACGGTGTTGGCGAGGAGACCGAGAAGGGCCACGATGAGAAGGACGATGAGGATAACGAGCATAGCGCGGTTGTGACGCCCGGCCGAAGCCTTGCGGAGCGTATATGCTCCGAACTCTTTATTCTTTCCTTCAAATATAAGGTCAATCCATTCTGATGATGAAAGATCTACATCTTTTGCCATATTTCGTAAGAGATTTTTCGGGTTAATATATATCTATCATCTACAGATTACTTCTTAGGATTCTTGGCCAGATAGTCAAGGATGAGCACTGAGTCAGTCTTGTTGATGTTGTCAATCTGATAACGTGAGATCTGATTGATCTGCATCTCGTCAAGAGCTGAGATCAGGCTTTCCCAAGATGCTTCGGGAGCGGCCTTGATGATGACCACAGGGCGGGTGAGTGTAGAGTCGTTACGAATCTCACGTGCACGGGCCTGGTAGATTGAGTCGTTGGCAGCAGAGTTGCCGGGGGCAAACTCCTTGTTGCGCCAGCGAGCCTTCTCCACCTCAATCTTGTCGAGAACAAGTTTGTTGCGGTCATGAAGGATTTTACGGATGCCTTGCTGGATTTTGCCGTCATTGCCTATGAACTGCTCAGCCTTGAGCTTGTTGTTGTCGATAAGGCCGTCGCCATCGGCGTCAGCGATTTCGGGCATACCTTCATAGTAATAAACGGTGTTCATCGGGCGGCCGGCTTCATCTTTCTTGACGTCGCCGTTGGCATTGCGGTCGGTCGTAAGGATGAGCGTGATTGCTTCAGATTCTTTCGCTTTGTTCATCTGCTGCTGCTCAATCTTTTCGTTCGAAGGGAGCGAAATGGTGAGCGTCTGAGACTTAATCATAGTGGTACAAAGCATGAAGAATGTAATCAGAAGCATGTTCATGTCCACCATGGGGGTGAAGTCCACATGGATCGACATTTTCTTCTGGGCACCTTTTTTCTTTTTGCCCTTGTCTGATTGTTCGATTTGTGCCATGGTGTGATTATTCTTGCTCAGTTTTTAAAGCGGTCATGATGCTGAAGCGGTTCATCTTCAGAGACTGGAGGTTGTCGAGGACATCGTGTACTACGTTGTAGGGGGTGTCCTTGTCAGCCTTAACGGCAATACCTTCGCCCTTCTTCATGGCTTTCTGAAGGTTGTCGTTACCTGAATTGTAGATGGCGCGCATCCAGATTTGAAACTCGTTGAGACGTTCCATGTCCTTGTTGTCGTTGATAGGTATACCAACGCCTTTCTGGGTCATGTCGGAGATGAACTTGTCCTGGTCGGTCTGCGACATTGAAAGGAACTGGTGAAGGACTTGGAAGGGTACTCCAAACATATTGATTTTGGAGAAGGCTTCACGATCCTGTGCTGAAAGCTGAATGGCCTTAGAGGGATTCTGCTTGTTATAGAGCGTTACTGCTTCATCGAGGATGGTCTTGCGAAGAGCCTCAGATCCCCATGTGTCCTTGGTGTCGGCATCAGCGTCACCGGCAATGGAGATGAAGACTTTTCCTTCGGGGCTGACGAGTACCGAGGCCAGGTTGGCGGTGGGCACCTTCTGCTCCGACACAGAGGAGGGGGTAAGCACGGTTACCGGCTCCTTCTGCAGGAAGGTCGATGTCAACATGAAGAAAGTAAGCAAGAGCACAGTCACGTCACTCATCGCCGTCATGTCGATGAGGGTGCTTTTTCTCTTAATTTTTACTTTTCCCATATTACGTTATCGGTTGAAGAGTGTTTGTTTAAAAGATTGTTGGTTATCTTCTTGATAAGTAATGTGGAATTAGTGAGAAGCGGCAAATGTCTGCACGATTGAGAAACCGATCTCGTCGATGGCGTAGGTCAGGTTGTCAATTTTGTTGGTGTAGAAGTTGTAAGAGATAACAGCGAACGCACCGGTTGCGATACCGAAGGCGGTGTTGATAAGTGCCTCAGAGATACCGGTCGAGAGCTCGGTCGAGTCAGGAGCACCGGAAGCGGCGAGGGCCTGGAACGACTTGATCATACCGATTACAGTACCGAGAAGGCCGACGAGAGTACCGAGAGTGGTGAGGGTAGCCACGATGGGGAGGTTCTGCTGGAGGGCAGGCATCTCGAGGGCGGTAGCCTCTTCAACTGTCTTCTGGAGGTTGGCAACCTTCTGCTCCTTGGTGAGGACGGTGTTCTTGTCCATCTCCTCGTAAGAGTTGAGAGCGGCAGCTACGACAGCGGCAACTGAACCCTTCTGATTCTTGCAGAGGTTCTTGGCACCCTGGATATCGTTAGCGGCAAGGCACTTCTTAACGTTAGCGACAAACTTCTCGATGGAGCCTTTGCCCTTAGCGGACGAGAGGGCGATCCAACGCTCTACTGAGAGGACAATCACAGTGAGGAAGAGGGTCTGAAGGATAGGCACGATGAAACCACCCTTGTAGATTGTGCCCCAAAGGTCGATGGGGTGTCCCTCCTCGAAGTGCGACTCGTGGCCGAACCAGAAGATGAAGAGAAGAACTGCTACTACGAGGCATGCGAGGATTACCAGAAATGCATTCTTGATACCGGCAACATTGCTGCCTTCAGATTTCTTTGCAGCCGGCTTGGCTACGGTGGGCTTTTGAGCTTCCATAATTTGTTTTAACTGGTTTTGTTTTGGTTTATTAGTTTGAGATTATTAGTTTTGATGATTCTTGCTTGCTGCTGGCATCACCTCGCGGGAGTGTGCTTTTATGCGACAGTGCCGCTGGCTCGACTGAGCCGGCGCAATGGATTTTGTGGCTACGGGGCGGGGTGCGTCAGGTATGGCAATCGATTTTAAGGGTTACGATTAAATATAGATTTTACACTTCAGCTCCACCCTATGCGGGGATAGAGCATAAAACGATATGCAAATTTAAAATGAAATTTCGGTGTTTGCAAACGTTTTATCCCTTTTTTTAGGCCACATGCACTAATTTTCGTTAACACTATCGTGACAAATGTATATTTCACACCCTTTCTGCAATTTTCACTTAACAGATTAAAAAATATTTAAAATATATTTACTATCTTTGCCACTTCTAAGGTAAATACCTGACTATCTAACGGTACAATTATTTTTTTATCATCATAATGAGAAGGACCATCAACCTTAAAAAAGGGCTCAACATGCGCCTTGAGGGGTCGTTGTCAGTCACCGACGTGACCGCGACAGTCATGCCCGAGAGGATAGCCGTAGTCCCTGACGATTTTCCCGGTTTCCTCCCCAAGCTCGACATCAAGGAGGGTGACACCGTAGGCATCGGAAGCCCCCTCATGCACGACAAAAACGACACCGAGGTGCGCCTCGTGTCGCCGGTAGCCGGCACAGTCGAGAGCGTGGTAAGAGGCCCGCGACGCAAGATTGAACGTGTAGTAATCATGACCTCCCCTACCCCTGACGCAGCTCGGCCGGCAGTCAAGCCCGAAATGACTGAAGCGTCAGTGCGTGCCGCGCTCAAGAGCTCGGGCCTATGGGCCATGATGCGCCGCCGCCCCTACGACATAATCCCCCAGGCAGCCGACTCGCCCCGCGACATCTTTGTCACCGCTATGGACACTGCCCCACTCGCCTTGAACCTTGAAGAAATGACCAAGGGGATGGAGGCTTACATCGCCAAAGGCGTCGAGGCCCTGAAACTCCTGACAAAAGGCAATATATATATAGGTGTAGCCAAAGGCAGCGCGATGCCCGACGTCAAGGGCGCGGAGATTGTGGAATTTCCGATGCTCCACCCCGCCGGAAACGTGGGCGTGCAGATAGCCAACATCGCTCCCGTCAATAAAGGCGAGACCGTATGGGGGCTCGACATCGTGACCCTCGCCAAGATAGGCCGGCTCATGACCGAAGGCACCGTTGACTACAGCGTCGAGGTGGCCATAACCGGCAGCGAGGTGGTAAGCCCCAAGGTCGTCAAGACCATACCCGGTGCACCCCTGGCATCACTGCTGAAGGACGATGTGAAGAATGACGGACGCCATCACCGCATCATCTCGGGCAACGTGCTCACCGGCACCCCCGAGGGCGAGGAGGGCTACCTCCGTTACCCCTACCGTCAGGTCACAGTAATCCCCGAGGGGGACGACGCCGACGAGTTCATGGGATGGGCCTCGCTCAGCCCCTCCAAGATGAGCGAGAGCCGCTCGTTCTTCGGCAAGCTGCTGGGCAAGCGTTTCAGCCCCGACGCCCGTCTGCAGGGCGGACGCCGTGCCATGATTATGTCAGGCATATATGACGAATATGTGCCTATGGACATCCTTCCCGAATATCTCATCAAAGCCATCATCGCACGCGACATCGACCAGATGGAGGCCCTCGGCATCTACGAGGTTGCCCCCGAGGACTTTGCCCTGGCCGAGTATGCCGACCCGTCGAAGCTGGAGCTTCAGCGCATCGTGCGCGAGGGGCTTGACTATATGCGCAGCGAAGTATAACACCTATGGTCTAAAAAAGTCTACAAATATATATGAAAGCATTAAGAAATTATCTTAACCGCATAAAGCCCAACTTCGAGCCGGGCGGCAAGCTGCAGAGCCTGCAGAGCGTGTTTGACGGATTCGAGACCTTTCTCTACACCCCCAACACCACCTCGCGCTCGGGCGTGAACGTGCATGACAGCCTCGACTCCAAGCGCATCATGATTATCGTGGTGCTCGCGCTGATGCCCTGTCTGCTCTTCGGCATGTATAACACGGGCTATCAGAACTGGCTTGCGGCCGGAGCCACCGAGTTTCCCTTCTGGCAGCTGATGGCCTACGGCTTCCTGGCCGTAATCCCCCGCATACTTGTGGCCTACGTCGTGGGTCTCGGCATCGAGTTTGCCGTGGCTCAGTGGCGTCACGAGGAGATTCAGGAGGGATTTCTCGTGACGGGCATCCTGATTCCGCTCATATGCCCCGTCGAGACCCCGCTGTGGATGCTCGCCGTGGCCACGGCATTCTCAGTCATATTCGTCAAGGAGGTGTTCGGCGGTACGGGCTACAACGTGTTCAACGTCGCCCTCGTCACCCGCGCCTTCCTCTTCTTCGCCTACCCCGCCCAAATGAGCGGCGACAAGGTGTTCGTTAGCTCGCGCTCTATCCTCGGCCTCGGCCATGACCTGCCCGACGGGTTCACCGGCGCGACCCCCCTCGGCCAGATTGCCTCGTTCGCGGGCGACAAGCTCGAGCTCCTCAACCTGCGCGGCGATGTCATCTCCACCTGGGATGCATTCCTCGGACTCATCCCCGGCTCGTTTGGCGAGACCTCGACACTCTGCATCATCATCGGAGCCGCGCTCCTGCTCATCACCGGCATCGCATCGTGGCGCATCATGCTCAGCGTGGTCGTCGGCGGTCTGCTCATGGGCTGGATAGCCAATGTGTTCCAGACACCCACCTATCCCGCATCGTTCCTCTCGCCGATTGACCAGCTGCTGTTCGGCGGATTTGCCTTCGCTGCCGTCTTCATGGCCACCGACCCCGTCACAGCCGCACGCACGGGCGCAGGCAAATACATCTACGGCCTGCTCGTCGGTGTCGTTGCAGTGCTCATCCGCACCTACAACAACGGCTATCCCGAAGGCGCGATGCTCGCCGTGCTCCTGGCCAACGCCCTCGCCCCGCTTATCGATTACTGCGTGGTGCAGGCCAACGTATCGCGCCGCATGCGCCGTCTGCGTCAGCGCGCCGAGGCTTAACCGACAATTTCATATATAATACATATATAATATGAATAAGCAAAGCAACACTTATACTATCATCTACATCATCGTGCTCGTAGTGCTCGTAGGCACCGCTCTCGCAGCTACATCGCTCGCGCTGAAGGACCGCCAGCAGGAGAATATCGACGCCGACAAGATGAACCAGATACTGGCCGCCGCGCTCATCACCCCCGCCGAGGGGCAGACCGTGAGCGACTTCAACCGCTATATCACACGTCAGATGGTGGTGGACGCCCAGGGCAAGGAGCTCGAGGGCATCAACGCCTTTGACGTCAACGTGGCCGCCCAGAGCAAACTTCCCGCCGACCGTCGCGAACTGCCGGTGTATGTATGCTCGACCGACAACGGCGACAAGTATATCCTCCCCGTCTACGGCGCAGGCCTCTGGGGCCCGATATGGGGCTATGTGGCCTTTGACGCCGACGGCTCGACAATCTATGGCGCGTACTTCGCCCATCAGGGCGAGACCCCGGGACTCGGCGCGGAGATTGAGAAACCCGCATTCTCCGACCAGTTCAAGGGCAAACAGGTAATCAAGGACGGACGCTTCCGCCCCATCGCCGTGGTCAAGGCCGGTCAGCTCCCGATCGACGGCGAGGACTATGTGGACGGCATCTCGGGCGGCACCATCACATCCAAGGGTGTCGGCTCGATGCTCGACAACTGCCTCGTGCCCTACCGCAAGTTCCTCCAGTCACTCTCTGAAAAGTAATATGCCCCTAATCATATCAAGTCATGGCTGAAAAAATCAAAAATACCGACGTACTCTTCAACCCCCTGTCGAAGAACAATCCCGTCGTCGTGCAGGTGCTCGGCATCTGCTCGGTTCTCGCCGTTACCGCCAAGCTGGAGCCTGCTATAGTGATGGGCATTTCGGTGATAGCGGTGCTGGCGTTTGCCAACGTCATCATATCGCTCATCCGCAACACCATCCCCACCAACATCCGCATCATCGTGCAGCTCGTGGTGGTGGCCGGACTCGTGGTCATCGTCGACCAGGTGCTCAAGGCATATGCCTACAGCGCGTCCAAGCAGCTGTCGGTGTTCATCGGACTCATCATCACCAACTGTATCCTCATGGGCCGTCTCGAGGCCTTCGCTATGGGCAACAAACCCTGGCCTGCGTTCCTCGACGGTGTGGGCAACGGCCTCGGCTATGCCATCATACTCGTCATCGTAGGCTTCTTCCGCGAGCTCCTCGGCTCGGGCACACTCCTGGGCTATCAGATTATACCCCAGTGGTGCTACGATAACGGATATGTCAACAACGGCCTCATGATACTCCCCCCGATGGCACTCATCGTGGTGGCGTGCATCATATGGGTGCAGCGAAGCATCAACAAAGACCTCCAGGAGGACTGACCCATTCACCATCCAATAGCAACTGAAACGATAGTATGGAAAATCTCAACATATTCATCCGGTCGATTTTTGTCGACAACATGATATTTGCCTACTTCCTCGGCATGTGCTCGTTCATAGCCGTGTCAAAGAACGTGAAGACCGCCTTCGGTCTGGGCATAGCTGTCACCTTCATGCTGGTGGTGACCCTCCCGGTCAACTATCTTCTCGAGAACTACGTGCTGCGCCCCGGCGCGCTGAGCTGGCTCGGCGAGGAGTATGCCGCGGTCGACCTCAGCTTCCTCTCGCTCATCATGTTCATCGCCGTCATCGCCTCGATGACCCAGCTTGTGGAGATGGCTGTCGAGAAGTACAGCCCCTCGCTCTACTCGTCGCTCGGCATCTTCCTCCCCCTCATCGCCGTAAACTGCGCCATCCTCGGCGGCTCGCTGTTCATGCAGCAGCGTGACTTCCCGAGCATATGGACAGCTGTATGTGCCGGTGGCGGATGGGGTCTCGGCTGGCTGCTGGCCATCACAGCCATCGCAGCCATACGCGAGCGTCTCGCCGTCTACTCCAACATCCCCAAGCCCCTGCGCGGCGTGGGCATAACCTTCATTCTCACGGCCCTGATGGGTATAGCATTCATGAGCTTCCTCGGCATCAAGATATAATCCGACCCGGCAAAGCTCAATAATACTACATTAAAAATTCCAACCAACATGCTAACGATACTGACAGGCGTATGCATATTTCTGATTATCACCCTTCTGCTGGTAATCATCCTGCTCATCGCCAAGAAATATCTCGTACATTCGGGCAAGGTGAAAATCACCATCAACAACGACACCGTCCTCGAGGCTGACTCAGGCAAGACCCTCCTCTCCACGTTTGCCGACCACAACATCTTCCTTTCATCAGCCTGCGGCGGCAAGGGCAGTTGCGGCCAGTGCAAGTGCCAGGTGTTCACCGGCGGAGGCGACATCCTCCCCACCGAGAAGGTGCACTTCTCACGCAAGCAGCAGCAGGACCACTGGCGTCTCGGATGCCAGGTGAAGGTCAAGGAGGACTGCTCGGTAGGCATCCCCGCATCGGCTCTCGACGTCAAGGAGTGGGAGTGCGAGGTAATCTCCAACAAGAATGTCGCAACGTTCATCAAGGAGTTCATCGTGGCTCTCCCCAAGGGTGCCCACATGGACTTCATCCCCGGCTCCTATGCCCAGATTAAGATTCCGACCTACGAGATGGACTATGACAAGGACATCGACAAGTCGCTCATCGGTGACGAATATCTCCCGGCCTGGGAGAAGTTCGGCCTCTTCGGCCTCAAGTGCCGCAACACCGAGACCACCGTGCGTGCCTACTCGATGGCCAACTATCCCGAGGAGGGCGACCGCATCATGCTCACCGTGCGTATCGCCACCCCGCCCTTCAAGCCGAAACCCCAGGTGGGATTCATGGACGTGATGCCCGGCATCGCCTCGAGCTACATCTTCACACTCAAACCCGGCGACAAGGTAATCATGTCAGGCCCCTACGGCGACTTCCACCCCATCGTCGACTCCAAGGCCGAGATGATGTGGATTGGAGGCGGCGCGGGTATGGCACCTCTGCGCGCCCAGATTATGTGGCTCACCAAGACCCTCCACACCACCGACCGCGTCATGAACTACTTCTACGGCGCACGCGCACTCAACGAGGTGTTCTATCTTGACGACTTCCTCCAGCTCGAAAAGGAGTTCCCCAACTTCAAGTTCCATCTCGCGCTCGACCGTCCCGACCCCGCAGCCGACGCAGCCGGAGTGAAGTACACCGCCGGATTCGTTCATCAGGTAATCTATGAGACATACCTCAAGAACCATCCCGACCCCGAGGATATCGAATACTACATGTGCGGCCCCGGCCCGATGAGCGCGGCTGTCAACAAGATGCTCGACGACCTCGGCGTAGACCCCACCTCGGTACACTACGACAACTTCGGAGGCTAATCCCCCTGACAGTTCTACAATATTGTCCCGTATCTGAATTCAAGAAGGGGACATAAGGACATAAGAGCCAAAAGCGACATAAGTCTTTAAATAAGTCACAGACTTGTCAAGAATTTAAATTTTTAATTTTTAATTTTAAATTCTTAATTTTAAAAGACTTATGTCGCTTTTGGCTCTTATGTCCTTATGTCCCCTACTTGAATTTCACCGCAAGCACATCCCAACCCTACGGAGCTACAGTATAAGCTCCATGTCGGTCACATCGAGATAGCGGCCGAACTTATAGCCCACCTCCTTGAACTCTGATACCGTCCTGAACCCCAGCGACTCGTGAAATCTCAGGCTCCCGTCATTCTCATGTGTGATACACGCTATCAGCGCATGGCAGTCAGTGAGGCGACACGCCTCAATTAGACTCAGCATCAGCCGTCGGCCAACGCCACGCGACGTCATCCCGTGGCGCAGATATATCGTGGTCTCAAGCGTTCGGTTATACGCAGGTCGCGCCTTCCACGGATGCACGTAGGCATACCCCGCAAGCCCCTCAGCCGACTCGGCCACAAAACACGGATGCTCCGCGGCAATCTCCTCAAGCCTCACACACATCTCGGAGGCCGAGGGGGCTATGTGCTCAAACGACACCGTTGTCTGCTCGACATAATACTTATATATCTCCGACACTGCCGGAGCTATCGCTGCGACACCCGCCACAGTCACACGGCGGATTACTACATCACTATTTCCACTACAATTGTTCATGCCGCAAAATTACTGCTTATAGCCCGTATAAATGCACATTTCCCCGCGTTTTTTAACATCCTCAATCACAACTTACGGCACCCCGGCATTGTTATCCTTAAAAACACACAGCCATGACTCCACTCGACACTCACGACCTGCTAATGTGGATAGCGATAATATGCCTCGTCATACTCGCGGCCACCACCGGCATGTACCTCAACCGGTTTTTCATCCACCGCGCCCATCGACGCGCACTCGACGAGCTGCACCGCAAGGCCGCTCAGAACATTGACCTGAGTATCTCGAGCGAGCGCAAGCCCGAGAGCGAGGTGACATGCAAACTGTAATACCTGAGTACCATATCAAGAGCCCTCGCACGCTGAGAGCGCGTGAAGCGGTAGGCATGCATATTGGCATACGTCATGCGTGACAGCCCCACAGCCGCAAGCGACTCCTCCGGGCCGAGCGAATCGCCGTGAATCGGCATCGAAGGCCGCCATATGCCGTCACGCATATCCAGCACATATCCCGGCCCGTAGGTGCTCGTGTCAGGCTCTATGCCCAAGAGTCTGCCCAGGTGCATGAGGAAACATATATGGAAATTGGCCACCGCGCCCGACCCAGATGCGTCAAGATAGCGCGCCGACCCCTCGATGAAATCATACACCCCGCTGTCGGGCACACTCTCGCGAAGCACTATGGCCAGCACCTCAGAGAGAAACATCGCCATCATCTGCTTAAGCGGATTTCCGTGCAGGTCGGTCAGCACAGCCAGCGGACGCGGCTGGCGCAGAGGCAGCACCTCGCGCCCGGGACGCATCTCGGTCTCGCACTCCACGAGGCTTAGCGGCATGGTCAGAGCCCTCAGGCGCGACGCACCTTTCCCCTTGCCCGCCGGCACGGCAAAAGCCACCTTGCCATACTCGCGGCTGTAGGCCGTAAGTATGCTCTGCGAGTCGCTGTAACGGGTCAGCTTCAAGGCTACGAACGATATTCTCATAATATATTGGCCGATGACGGGGTTGCGGGGACATCACCCGTTTGTTTATGCGGGGGACATCATTCCGTTTGTTTCTACAGGTATATCTCCCCTTTTGTTTCTGCAAATATACCAAATTCCGCCGACTCATCACCCCAATCAACCACCGTTTTACGGCCTGAGACAACGATTTTGCAAAAATTTTCAAAAAAGTTTGCCCAAAAGAAAAAAACTCGCTAACTTTGCAATCGCTTTTGGACAACTATGCCCTTATTGCAAGGCCCATTCGTCTATCGGCTAGGACGCAAGATTTTCATTCTTGAAAGAGGAGTTCGATTCTCCTATGGGCTACAAAAAGAAAACAAAAAAATCACATATCACAGATGGCAAACCATAAATCATCACTTAAAAGAATCCGTCAGACAGAGGCACGTCGCCTTCGTAACCGTTATTATGCCAAGACCGCACGCAACGCTGTGCGCAACCTTCGCAAGATGACTGACAAGGTTCAGGCTGAGGAGGCATTCCGCAAGATCGGTGCTATGCTCGACCGTCTCGCCTCTAAGAATGCTATCTCAAAGAACAAGGCAGCTAACCTCAAGAGCAAGCTCGCCAAGCACATCGCCAAGCTCGCCGCCTAATCAAGGCCGAGCCTTAAAATGGCGTCAAGGGCCCATTCGTCTATCGGCTAGGACGCAAGATTTTCATTCTTGAAAGAGGAGTTCGATTCTCCTATGGGCTACTTTACCTCGGAATAATTCTATTACCTTCATATCCCCTTGCATTGACCCCAATGCAAGGGATATTTTTTATATGGCCTTTGTGCTTTAGGGAAATTAATTGTAAATTTGCAAATAATCTCCCGAATAGTGTAACGCCCGGCGGGACGTCGCACTGTAATTTTGTACCTACCATAACACAACGTCTTTTTCTTCATTTATTTTCAATTTATTTATCATGAGACTCGGTAACTACATGAAGTACATTTTCATGGCCCCCATGCTTGTTTTTTCAATGGCCTCATGCCAATCGCACAACGAATCCGAACACGCGGAGGAGGCTGACGAACACGGCCACGAACACGGGGCCGACGAAATTGTGCTTGAGCCTCACGACGCCCAGCGACTCGGCGTAGAGGTTGACACAGTGCGCGCAACAGCCTTTACTGAAACCCTTAAAGTGTCAGGCGAGATACTCCCCTCGTCGGCCGACCGCGGTGTGGTGTCGGCACCGACATCGGGCATCGTACGCCTTGCCGCCGGCATCAACCCCGGCTCGCAGGTAAGAGCCGGACAGGCCGTGGCGCAGATTACAGCCCGCAACGTCAGCGGCGGCGATGCCAATAATGCCGCCCGCGTGGCCCTCGACAATGCCAAGCGCGAGCTTGACCGCATCACCCCCCTGCTTGCCGACGGTCTCGTCACTAAAAAAGATTACAACGACGCTCTCGCGGCCTATGAGGCCGCCAAGGCTGCCTACAGCCCCTCGGCTGCATCGGGCGTGGCCTCGGCTCCCCGTGCCGGCGTCGTGACAGCCATCAATGTTAGCGACGGCGAGTATGTCGAGACCGGCCAGGCCATAGCCACCGTCGCCGCCAACAGCTCGCTTACGCTCCGCGCACTCGTGCCTGTCGCCCAGGCCGATTTCCTTCCCCGCGTGAGCGGTGCCACACTGAGCTTTCACAGCGGTCAGACAGTCGACCTCGCCGACTATAAGGGCCGCCTCCTGTCATCCGCGTCGGCATCGGCCGGCGAGACTCCCGGATATATCCCCGTGTTCTTCAGCCTTGACGGCAGTGCGCCTGTCATCCCCGGCAGTGCCACCGAGGTCTATCTCAAAGGCTCGGGCCGCAGCGAGGTGATATCGCTCCCCATCGAGGCCATCGTCGAGCAGATGGGCGAGACATTCGCATTCATCCGCATCGGCGGACACGCCTATGTGAAACGCCCCGTCACCCTCGGCAACTCCGACGGCAAGCGTGTCGAGATAGTCAAAGGCATCGAGCCGGGCGAGGTAGCCGTGGTCAAGGGTGCCACATTTGTCCGTCTTGCCGAGCAGGCCACCGTCGCTCCGGAAGGTCATTCCCATAACCACTAATCTTCCCGAACGATGCTTAACAGGATTATAAAATTCTCGCTCGACAACCGTCTGGCGATAATAGTGCTTTCGGGCCTTATACTCATCTACGGCGTGATAGTGCTGATGCGTACCGAGGTCGACATCTTCCCCGACCTCAACGCCCCCACCGTCGTGGTGATGACCGAAGCCCCCGGCATGGCCCCCGAAGAGATAGAGACCACCATTACGTATCCCGTCGAGACCGCCGTCAACGGCGCGTCGGGCGTGCGCCGCGTGCGCTCGTCATCCACCCCCGGATTCTCGGTGGTGTGGGTGGAATTCGGCTGGGACACCGACGTCTACCTTGCCCGTCAGATAGTCTCGGAGAAACTCACCCAACTTGAGGGCAACTTCCCTCCAGGAGCCGGCACACCTACGCTCGGCCCCCAGTCGTCAATCCTCGGCGAGATTATGATTATCGGCCTCACAGCCGACTCCATCACCTCGCAGATGGACCTCCGCACCATCGCTGACCGCGAGGTCACCCCCCGTCTGCTCTCGCTCCCGGGCGTGGCATCGGTGTCGGTAATCGGAGGCGACGCCAAGGAATATCAGATACTCCTCTGCCCCGCCAAGATGCAACGCCACGGCGTGAGCCTCAGCGAGGTGCGCGAGGCTGTAACAGGCATGAACAGCAACGCAGCCGGCGGTGTGCTCTATGACTACGGCAACGAGTATATCATCAAGGGCGACATCACCACATCCAATGTCGAGGATATCGCCAACACCGTAATCATCAGTGACTCCACTCGACTGGTGCGCGTGTCGGACATCGCCGAAGTGGCCGAGCGTCCGCAGGAACCCCGACTCGGCGCGGCGTCGGTCAACGCCAACCCCGCCGTGCTAATCACCGTCACCAAGCAGCCGGGCGCAGGCACCATCGAGCTTACCGACAAGATTGACGAGAAGCTCGCCGAACTGCAGCGCACATTCCCGTCAGATGTCAAGGTTAACACCGACATCTTCCGCCAGTCCGACTTCATCGCCCGCTCCATCGGCAATCTCCAGGAGTCACTTTTCGTGGGTGCGATATTCGTCATCATAGTGCTCTTCTTCTTCCTGATGAATCTGCGCACCACGCTCATCTCGCTCATCGCCCTCCCCCTCTCCATTATCGTCACTATCATCGCCCTCCACTTCATGGGTTTGACCATCAACACCATGAGTCTCGGCGGTATAGCCATCGCCATCGGCTCGCTCGTGGATGACGCCATCGTCGATGTGGAGAATGTCTACAAGCGTCTGCGTCAGAATCTTAAGATAGGCAAGCCGATAATCCAGGTGGTCTACGAGGCCAGCAAGGAAGTGCGAATGCCCATCTTCAACTCATCGCTCATCATCATCGCCAGCTTCCTCCCGCTCTTCTTCCTGCAGGGCATCGAGGGGCGCATGCTCATACCCCTGGGCATATCGTTCGTCGTCTCGCTCATCGCATCGACCGTCGTGGCCCTCACCGTCACCCCCGTGATGTGCACCTACCTGCTCGGCGACAAGAAGATGGCCTCCAAGCTCGAGAAGGAGCCTTGGCTCTCACGCAAACTCAGCGCGTGGTATCACCGCGTGCTTGAGGCATCGTTCTCGCACATCAAGCCCATACTCATCGGAGTGTCAGTGCTCTTCGCCGTGTGCGTCGGACTCTTCTTCACACTCGGCCGCAGCTTCCTCCCCCCGTTCAATGAAGGCTCGCTCACCATCAACGTCAGCACCCTCCCCGGCATATCGCTTGAAAACAGCGACCGCCTCGGTCAGGAGGCCGAGCGCATCATCCTATCGATGCCCGAAATCAGCACCGTGGCCCGCAAGACAGGCCGCGCCGAGCTTGACGAGCATTCGCTCGGCGTAAATGTGAGCGAAATCGAGGCCCCCTACAAGCTCGACCAGGGCCGCTCGCGCAAGGAGCTCGTGACCGACCTGCGCCACAAGCTGTCTCACCTGCCCGGCGTAAATATCGAAATCGGCCAGCCTATCTCACACCGCATCGACGCCATGCTCTCGGGCACCGAGGCCCAGATAGCTATCAAACTCTTCGGCGACGACCTCACCAAGCTCTTCACCATAGGCAACAAAATCAAGGCCGTGGCCTCGACAGTGCCAGGCGTGGTTGACGCCAACATCGAGCAGCAGATGGAGCGTCCGCAGCTCGACATCCGCCCCCGCCGCGACATGCTCGCCTACTACGGCATACCCATGAGTCAGTTTGCCGACTTCATCCGCGTGGCACTCGCCGGCGAGACCGTCTCGCAGGTCTACGAGAAGGGCCGTCCCTTTGACCTCGTGCTCAAGATGGAGTCTGACGCCCGCGGTTCAATCGACCAGGTGGCATCGCTCATGATAGACTCCCCCAAGGGCAAGATACCCCTCAGCGCGGTCGCCGACATCAAGTCGAGCGCGGGTCCCAACTCCATCAACCGCGAGAACGTCAGCCGCCGCATAGTCATCTCGGCCAACGTCGAGGGGCGCGACCTGCGCGGCGTGGTCAACGACATCATGCATGAGGTCGACGAGGAGATTGAGCTGCCCGAGGGCTACTATGTCAACTACGGCGGCCAGTTCGAGAGCGAGGAGAGCGCGTCGCGCACACTGCTCATCGTGTCGGTGATAGCGTTGATTATCATCTTCCTGCTCCTCTACGGCCAGTATCACAACGCCGTGCAGTCGGGCATCATACTGCTCAACATGCCCCTCGCCCTCATCGGCGGCATCCTCATACTGCGTCTCACCTCGGGCGAGCTAAACATCCCCGCCATCATCGGATTCATCTCGCTCATGGGCATCGCCACGCGCAACGGCATGCTGCTCATGTCGCGTTACGACACCCTGCGTTCCGAGGGTCAGGGACTCATGGAACGCATACTCCACGGCTCGGCCGACCGTCTCAACCCCATCCTCATGACGGCTCTCAGCTCGGCCCTCGCGCTGATACCCCTTGCCATCAACGGCCATCAGCCGGGCAACGAGATACAGTCGCCGCTGGCCATCGTAATCCTCGGCGGACTCCTCTCCTCCACCCTCCTTAACATTTTCGTAGTGCCCATCATGTACTACCTCACCAACCGCAAAAAAGACACAAAATGAGCCATAGACTACAGTCATTAATCGTAGGCCTCCTCGCGTGTGCCACAATGAGCGCGACGCCGTTTGACGATGTCGTCGGCGAGGTGATGTCCAACAATCTCACCGGCCGCATTGAGGAGGCACGCGCCCGGGCCGGAGTGGAGGAGATACTCGGCGAAAACACTCTTGAGGCCCCCGAGGCCGAGTTCAGCCACGTGTGGGGCAAGGACGAAAACAAATGGTCATTCTCCATAAGCCAGTCGTTTGACTGGCCCGGGGTCTACGCCGCAAGGCGCGAGGCCGCACGCACGGCTCAGACCGCCGCGCAATATCTCATGGAGTCGACCCTCCTCGACCTGCGCCAGGAGGTCAGGACACTGCTCGTCGACATCATCCACAACGCCCAGCTCATAGAGATGCAGCGCGGACTCGTCGACCGCATGGACAAGATGGAGACCTACTACAAAAAGGCCGCCGAGGCCGGGTCGGAGACACGTCTTGACTACAACAAGACCGTAATCGAGCGCATCGCCGCCCACCGCGAGCTCCACTCGCTCCAGGCTCAGCGCGAGAGTCTCATAGCATCGCTCCGCGCGCTCAACGGCGGCAAGGATGTGGCCGGGATGGTGGAACGTCTCGGCGACAGCTACCCCATAATGCCTGCGCCCGACACGATGGTGTCGGCCGAAATCATCAAGGAGCGCGACCCGCAATATGCCGCCGCACTCGCCTCGGTCGAGGCCGCAAGGTCGATGGTCAAGGTTGAGAAACGCTCACGCATACCGGGATTCTCCATCGGCTACGAGCATGAAAACGAGGGTGGCGAGTCGTTTAACGGCTTCTCATTCGGCATCACCCTCCCCGTGTGGGGGCGCGGCCATCAGGTCAAGGCGGCCACCCTCGAGGCCGACGCCGCAGTCATGGACGCCGAGATGGCCCTTGCGCGCCGTCTTGCCGAGATGAACGGCGACCTCAAGCAGCTGCAGTCGCTCCGTGCCACTATCGATGAATACGAGCCTGTAATCAACAACAAGGTCAATTTCCAGCTGTTGCAGAAGGCTCTTGATGCCGGTCAGATAAACCTCCTGACCTATCTTCAGGAGTCCAACTATTTCATCGCCGCCCACCGCGACTACATCGACACCGTCTACGAATACAACCTCGCCCTCACCCGCCTCTCACGTTACCAGTAAACAGGCAACCCATATAACACCTCGCTCCGGCCCGGGTACTACCCTCAGGCCGGAGCGAGTGTTTTTGGGGAATGGGGGATACAAAAGGACAAAAGTTACGAAAGAAAAATAAGGTTTGTAATAAAAGCATCTATCGGACATCTTCGATGCCCTTGTGATTGCGTCACATTAATCCCACGCCTCGCGGGCCGGAGGATTCTGCCCTGCGGGCATCCTCCGCCACCGCTCGTGGTGGGCTACTATTGCATCGCCACTCCGCGGCTCACCACCGTACATCAATCCTCTCTTAATAAAAACATTATGTTTCTTTTGTCGCTTTTGTCCTTTTGTATCTCCATTATTTGATACGTAGCTTCATATCGACGGCTAAAGCCGTCGCTCCTACCATGCGGCTTGCATCATTATTTGCGGGGGAGGAGGGAGAGGGTGATTGATGACATTGAGTCGAGGGTGAGGTCGGCGAGGGGCTCGACGAGGGTGCGGGGGTTGGTGGTGGCGATGCCTATGACTGTCGCGCCTGAGGCACGGCCGGCCTGGAGGCCCTGGAGGGAGTCCTCAAATACGTAGCACTGCTCGGGCGAGATGCCTATCATCTCGGCTCCCTTGAGATAGCCTTCGGGATGGGGCTTGCTGTGGCTCACCATCGAGCCGGTAATCACGACGTCGACCATCTCGCGCAACTCGGGGCGGCGTGCAAAGAGAAGCCCCATCTTCACATTGTCGCTGCTGGTGACGATGGCCGAGGGGACGGAGTTGCGCTTCAGTTCGGTCAGAAACTCCATGACTCCGGGATAGACGGGATACTCCATGTTGCCCTCGAAGTCATGCAGGGCCTGAAGGATGGCGGCGCGGTCGGCCTCGGGGAAGTTGCTGAGTATCTCGCCCACGGTGGTGCCCTTGATGTCAGAGGCGAATGTGGGGGCGAGGCCGTAGCGGTCGCCCATGCCTCCCCAAAACTTTGAATACTCCCCTTCGCTGTCAATGAGCACTCCATCGAGGTCAAAGAGCACTCCTATTCTGCTGTTCAGATTTTGTTCCATTTCTTTTTTCATCATAAGTTTTCGGCTACAAAAGTACAAAAAATTCATGTATGGACAGCTATTGTTTTGCCATGAGGAAATTTCTGAGTAATTTTGAACTTTCAAAAAAGTAAACCATCACAATCATGAAAGAGAAAATCAAGAGATATTTCCTTCCCGAGAATGAGATACCGACCGAATGGTATAACATTCAGGCCGATATGAAGACCAAACCCCTGCCCCCGCTCCACCCCGTGACGCGCGAGCCGATGAAGGCCGAAGACCTCTACCCTATCTTTGCCAAGGAGTGCAGCAACCAGGAGCTTAACATGACCGACGCGTGGATACCCATCCCCGAGGAGGTCAGGGAGATGTATAAGTATTACCGCTCGACGCCTCTGGTGAGAGCCTACGGTCTGGAGAAGGCCCTGGGCACGTCGGCCCACATATATTTCAAGAACGAGAGCGTGTCGCCGATGGGCTCGCACAAGCTCAACTCGGCCATCCCCCAGGCTTACTACTGCAAGCAGGAGGGGGTGAAGAATGTGACCACCGAGACGGGTGCGGGCCAGTGGGGCGCGTCGCTGTCATACGCGGCTTCGCTCTTCGGGCTGGAGGCTGCGGTGTATCAGGTGAAAATCTCATATGAGCAGAAGCCCTACCGCCGCAGCATCATGCAGACCTATGGCGCGCAGGTTACGCCCTCGCCCTCGATGTCGACCCGCGCGGGCAAGGATATACTCACCGTCAACCCCAACTGTCAAGGCTCGCTCGGCACAGCCATCTCAGAGGCCGTGGAGCTGGCGCGCACAACCCCCGACTGCAAGTACACCCTCGGCTCGGTGCTGAGCCACGTGACCCTTCACCAGACTGTAATCGGCCTCGAGGCCGAGAAGCAGATGGAGATGGCCGGTGAGTATCCCGACATGGTGATAGCCTGCTTCGGCGGAGGCTCTAACTTCGGCGGCATCTCATTTCCCTTCATGCGCCACAAGATTGCGGGGGAGAAGGGTAAGGAGCACACCCGCTTCATAGCCGCCGAGCCGGCATCGTGCCCCAAGCTGACCAAGGGCAAATTCTGCTACGACTTCGGCGACGAGGCCGGTTACACCCCGCTGCTGCCGATGTTCTCGCTCGGACATAACTTCCAGCCCGCCAACATCCACGCGGGCGGTCTGCGATATCACGGTGCGGGCGTAATCGTGAGCCAGCTGCTCAAGGACGGACTCATGGAGGCTGTGGACATCGACCAGATAGAGTCATTCGAGGCCGGATGCCTCTTCGCGCGCGCCGAGGGCATCATCCCCGCGCCCGAGTCGTGCCACGCCATCGCCGCCACCATCCGCGAGGTCAAGAAGCTCAAGCCGGGCGAGGAGAAGGTGATACTCTTCAACCTCTCGGGCCACGGACTCGTGGACATGGCTTCGTATGACAAATACCTGTCAGGCGACCTCGTGAACTACACTGTGACCGACGAGGAGATTGAAAAGAACCTCGGGGACATCAAGAAGTAGGATAGCCCGGCAGAAAGGCCAATAGCCAAAGATACATCTCTAAAGCCCGCGCGGATAGCGCGGGCTTTATAAAATACTTGACCGAAATAATCCCGTGGAGCCTGATATGCTCCACGGGATTATTTCGGTCAAGTATATATTATAGGGATTAAAGCCTTGATGTTACATGCCGCCTGCAGGCTCGCCAGTCCAGCCGTGGTTAATCACCTTGACACCCTGGTCGCGCTTGGCTTCATGATACCAGTCGATGCTCTGGTTCTTGTTTGCGACCCATTCGCTGAAGCCGGGGTAGGCATTATGGATGGGGGTGCACTCATAGGGATACTTCCAGCAGCCTGAATTCTCGCCACCCGACGTATTGGGGATGATAATCATCTGCGGGGCTGCAAGGTCCATATCGCCGACACCCTCCGCGCCTTCTGACCAGAACTGTTTCAGCTCCTTGCGCTCGCCGTCACGCCACACCACTATCGAGAATTTGCTCAATGCCGTACCGGCTGAATGTGTGGCACCATCAGTGGGTGCTATTTTAAAGTCGGGAATACCCGAGAGGACGAACGAGCGCAGAAGGTTCTTGTCAAATCCCATAGCGTTGGTGACGCGGGGGCCGTCAAGACCAAACCACTGGTGGAAGAATTGGAAATCCTTGGCCTTGGGGTCGTAGTCGCTTATAGGCTTGCCGTCATAGAGAATCTCGAGCGGGAGTGTACCACCGGCGGCTATGCCGGTAAGGAATATGCGACCATAGGTGGTCTCGTGGGGCGACACCGCGCTGTTGTTGCCGGTCTGAGAGTCGGCATCGATGTTGGTGGCCACGTGCGAGATGCCGATTACGGCGTCGTTGAAGTCAAGGTCGTGGGTGCCGCCAAGATCCTCTGCCATAAGGAGCCAGCTCTGCTGCACGACGGGGGTACCTACGGGCTTCACATCGTCAGTCTTGACACCGCTGACATAGAAAATCATGTCGTTGACGTCGTGGTCGCCCTTCACGCCCCAGTCCTCGACGCTGAGGAGGGGATAGCCGCCGTAGCTGTAGCGTGCAAACGCCATGAAGCCGTCATCCTCGGCACCTGAAGGCTTATACTTGAAGCCACCACGATTGTCAGGATCTGTCGTCCCTTCAGGCACCACCTCATGTATATGCTCCTGAGAGAATACATGGCCGATATTCTTGTTCATGGAGGGGATTGAGAATGCGATATCAGAGGGATTGACCGTCATTTCATCAGACTTCATCCACTGGATGGTACCATCCTGCACGTTCTGATAGTCGTCAATTCCACCCCAGAACTTGGTATAGCCCGAGAGAATCATGAAGAAGCCGATTTTAGTGCCGGGTGCAAATTTAGTTGTTCCCGTGGCGTTAGGTGTCGGCCCGTAACCGAAGTTTACGAGTTTGTACTGACTGCGGCGCAGACGCGGTATCTCAGTCTGAACACCGTTATCAACCTGCTTGACAATCTCATCAAGACCCAAATTCAACGGCCTGTGATGCCAGTTTCCTTCGCCATATTGCGCCATAAGATTGCGCTGAGGACGGGCATTGTGGATGAGGATGTATTTGGGCAATTTCATAAGCTCCTCGTCAGAGGGAGTATCGCCCTGATAATAGAAATATCCGAAACAGTCATTAAAGCCTGTGGCACCATAAAGGAAGTTGAGGGTGACCTCACCGTCATCGCCGACCTCAAATGTCACGCCCTCCTTCATTGAGGGGAGACGGTCAGCGTAACGGAGCATATTACATTTATGCGAATCTTTATTGACACCTTCGTTAAACACACCATGCTCTCCGACAAGGTTCATAAGCTCACGCAGAGATGTTCCGGGCGAGTCATTATCAAAGTTAGGCTCAAGATAGTTACCACCATTCTTTACGGCATAGAACTTTAACGCCTCATTAATAGGAGCAACACCTTCAGGCTTAATCACCTTGTCAGGTTCAGGTTGTATGGCGGGCGCATCGTCGATCTCAAGAAGTTAGACTGTAACTTTTTCTATTATAATTCCATGTCCACGGATTGCAGCTCTACCGAATGATAAAAGTTGCTTTATATTTTCCCGGTCAAGAATTACCGATGAAACATAACATCCGTCAATATCAGACTGCTTGTCGGTAGATGTCGAGACTTGCATCTCACCACGGCTAAAATAATTCAAGACCTGTCCTGCATATTCACTCGTGATACGCCACGAATGAGCAACTGCACTCGGTTGCTTAAGGTCAACGACTTTATGGCTTACCTGTCTCTTTTCAGTCTGATTCCCGGCTTTATTATATGCATCAATTTCAGTGGTATCACATGGTTGGAATACAGGCATAGGCAGTGTCTCATACCTGTAATGTAGGCTCATACGCATCCTTATGTTTTTAGAGTCCGAGCGGTTCTGAATATAGCCCATAGTATATGCCTTGTCAAGCACAAGACCCTCTTCATTGCCTTGATCCCAAAAATATCCGATACGCTGCTTACCATCCTGCGTCCAAGTATATTTTTTGGTTCCGAGCCACGTACATATCATAGGCTCAAGAATAGAGAAATCACGTGGGTCATCATCACTCTCAACCTCTTGCACGAGGAACGAGCCGTTTCCGTTACCTGTATGGAAAGGCCAATAATTGTTGTTGTATTTCTCACCGACAAATGGATACTTATTATTATTTACATCTCCACTATATATTACGGTCTCTTTACGTTCTTCATCAGTGAGATTTACTCTTTCTATCGCAGGAGCTTTTTCTATAGTCGCGGCGAATATATCAGATGCAGGCTTGCCTGAATTATATTTGTAGGAAGCCCACAACGACTCATTGTAATCGTCAGTGAAGTTTCCGAATACTGAACGGTCAGACTTACTCCATGTATAGTATTCGACAACTTTGATGACGTTACCTTTATTATCCCTTACCTGATTGCCGTTCGCATCAAGGGAATCCCTCTTATGAGCCACGACATCATAAGCCTTATAGGCAGAGAGGTCTTCGCATGTGTACGAGCCTGTGGGAAAGGTGACGGCGCGCGAGGCACGCTCGCCGACGGCGATAAAGCCGTCTTTAATATTATAGTAGTCGCCGAAGACTACGTTGCCGGCCGCGTCACGGCCATCGACCCATGCCATAGTGGCACTCGAGGGGAAGTCGAAGTCAAAGGTCTGCGCGTCGGGGGTGAAGCATGCCGCAATCTGACAGCCGGGGCTGCCGGGCATCTTGTTGTAGACGTTGACTGTGGCAACATCGCTACGCATGGCCGATGAGAGGTTGACCGTCACGCGCTGTGACAGGTTCCAGTCATGGTCGGCGTCGATGGTGCCGAACTGTTTGATAAACTCACGGGTGTACTTCTCGCTGTCAGGCACCTCGAGCGGATCAAGGGCGCACGAAGTGAGAGTCACACTTGCTGCTAAGGTTAGGGTTGTGAATAGAGAAGGTAATGTCAGATGTTTCATTTGCCTGGTTAAGGTTAGGATAAAAATAGGTTGTTTTTAATCTTTTTTCCATTTGCCGGTACAAAGATACCGACAACCTTGTTCAGGCTCATTACCAATTAATCGCAATTACGTAACGTGGCGTAACGTCACGCAAGAAAAACAGCATGTGACGAATATGTATGATATAATCACATCTCGTGATTAAGATAACTTGCTGAGAATCACTCAGTGAGCGTGCGGCGGTCGCAAACGAGGGTGCGGGCGGGAAATTGCTCGACGAGCGACATGTTATGCGTGGCCATTATCACCGTGGTGCCATGGCGGGCGATGTTATGGAGGTGACAGGCGATAGATTCGCCCGTGGCGGGGTCAAGATTGCCCGTAGGCTCGTCGGCAAGAATGAGGGGGGGATTGTTGAGAAGGGCGCGCGCTATGACCAGTCGCTGCTGCTCGCCGCCCGAAAGTTCGTGGGGCTTCTTATAGTTTTTGTTGGTCATGCCCACGCTCTTGAGCACCTCGTCGATGCGCTCGTCGATGGCGGCACGGTCGGTCCAGCCGGTAGCGCGGAGCACGAAGCGCAGATTGTCCTCGGCACTGCGGTCGGTGAGCAGACGGAAGTCCTGGAAGATTATGCCTATCTGACGACGCAGGTAGGGAATGTCGGCCCGACGTATGGAACGCAGGTCATAGTCGAGCACGCGCGCGCTGCCCGAGGCCACGGGCACGTCGGCATAGAGCGACTTGAGCAGACTCGACTTGCCGCTGCCCACCTTGCCGATGATGTAGACAAACTCGCCCTGCCCTACCCTCAGGTTTACGTGCTTGAGGGTTATGAGCGAGTTGCGGTGGATGGTTACATCCCTATAGTCGATTACTGCTGACATAGAACTGTATAATAAAATCAATACTGAAGAGATACATAAGGACAAAAGTCACAAAATATATTCTCCTGATAATCAATGGTCATCTGATAATAAAAAACTTATGTTTCTTTTGTGGCTTTTGTCCTTATGTATCCCTTCCGTATTATAATGGAAATTAGAAATCAGTTGCCCATCTCGGAGAGGAACTTGATGTGGGCGAGGCGTATCTCGTCCTCGGTGAAGTCGGCTCCGAACTCCTTGTAGGCCTTGTTGAGGTCGTCGGTCTCGGCATCCTTGAAGAAGTCGAAAAGCTCCTCCTGCGAGTCCTCGTCGATAATCTCGTTGATGTAGTAATTGATGTTGATTTTGGTGCCGGAGTAGACGATGGCCTCAATCTCGTCGATAAGCTCGCTGAACTCGAGACCCTTGGAGTGGGCAATCTCGGGGAGGGGTATCTTGCGGTCGATGAGGGTGATGATGTAGAGCTTGGTTGAGTTCTTGTCGGGCACGCTGCGCACACGCAGGTCCTCGGGACGGTCAATCTCGTTCTCCTCGACATGACGCTTGATGACGCGCACAAACTCGTCGCCGTAACGCTTGGCCTTGCCTATGCCTACGCCGGGGATGTTCTGAAGCTCCTCGATGGAGATGGGATAGGTGGTGGCCATAGCCTCGAGCGAGGGGTCCTGGAAGATGACGTAGGGGGGGAGCCCGAGCTGCTTGGACACCTTGCGTCGCAAATCCTTGAGGATGCTGTAAAGCTCGGTGTCGGCGGCGCAGGATGACCCGCTCTTAATCATCTCAGGCTCCGGCTCGTCGGAGAAGTCGGAGTCCTCGACCACCTTGAACGAGACGGGTGAGTTGAGAAACTTCTTGCCCTTGGCCGTAATCGAGAGCGTTCCATAGTTCTCGATGTCCCGCTCGAGATAGCCCGAGAGGGTGGCCTGGCGTATGACTGCACTGATGAGACGCTCGTCCGCGCCTTTCTCGCATCCGAACACTTCGAGTTCGTCATGCTGATATGATTTGACCATAGGGGTGGCGTTGCCGAGCACAACGTCGCTCACATAGTCGGCCTTAAACTTTTCCTTGAGCGCAATGACAGTCTCAAGCACTGCGCATAAATCTTCTTTAGCTTCCACTTTTTTCTTGGGATTTAAGCAATTGTCGCAATTCTGACAGTTGTCTTCTTGAAATTGTTCGCCAAAATAGAAGAGGAGAGAACGCCTGCGGCACGAGCTGGCCTCGGCGTAGCTTTGAGTCTCTAAAAGTAATTGTTTTCCTATCTCCTGCTCGGCCACGGGCTTGCCCTGCATGAACTTCTCCATCTTCTGGAGGTCCTTGGCCGAATAGAATGTGATGCACAGTCCCTCGCCCCCATCGCGGCCTGCGCGGCCGGTCTCCTGATAGTAGCCCTCGAGCGACTTGGGCATATCATAGTGGATGACAAACCTCACGTCGGGCTTGTCGATGCCCATGCCGAATGCTATGGTGGCCACTATCACGTCAATCTCCTCGAGCAGAAACGCGTCCTGATTGGCACTACGCGTGGCGGCGTCCATGCCGGCGTGATAGGGCAGTGCCTTGATGTCGTTGACACGGAGCATCTCGGCAAGCTCCTCGACCCTCTTGCGGCTGAGGCAGTAGATGATGCCGCTCTTGCCGGGATGGTTTTTGATGAACTTGATGATGTCCTTGTCGATTGACGCGGTCTTGGGGCGAATCTCGTAGTAGAGGTTGGCGCGGTTGAACGACGATTTGTAGACGACGGCGTCGGTCATGCCGAGATTTTTCTGGATGTCATGCTGCACCTTGGGGGTGGCAGTGGCGGTCAGGGCTATGAGCGGACGCACGTTTATCTCGTTGATAATCGGGCGTATGCGGCGGTATTCGGGGCGGAAGTCATGACCCCACTCCGAGATGCAGTGAGCCTCGTCGACGGCATAGAATGAAATCTTTATCGTCTTGAGAAACTCGATGTTCTCCTCCTTGGTCAGCGACTCGGGGGCTACGTAGAGCAGCTTGGTGAGGCCGGCACGGATGTCGGTCTTGACCATGTCGATGGCCGAGCGGTTGAGCGAGGAGTTGAGGAAGTGAGCCACATGGTCGGCCGCGCTGAAGTGGCGCATGGCGTCGACCTGGTTCTTCATCAGGGCTATGAGGGGGGAAATCACTATGGCTGTGCCCTCCATCATGAGGGCGGGCAACTGATAGCACAGCGACTTGCCACCGCCTGTGGGCATTAGGACGAAGACGTCATGCCCGTCAAGAAGGCTGGTCATGATGGCTTCCTGATTGCCTTTGAAGGAATCAAATCCGAAATGCTCTTTGAGTGCCGTGTGAAGTCTGTGGTTCATGGATGGGAGATTGGAGATGAGAGGGGGAGAACTTAGTAGATGGGATAATTGGGGGGATATGTGCGGGGAGAGAATGTGCGCGTATGAAAAACGGGATGAAAACAGGCTGTCAGCCTATGTAGGCTTTCCTGATTTTTTCTTCGGCGTATTCTTTTGTTATCACGAGTTCGTCGACCTTGGCCGAGGGGGTCTCGTACATCGGGTCAATCATGATGGTCTCGACGATGGTGCGGAGGCCGCGCGCTCCGAGCTTGTACTCAATGGCCTTGTCGACGATGAAGTCGAGCGTGTCGGGCGCGAAGCTGAGTTTCACGCCGTCCATCGCAAAGAGCTTTTCATACTGGCGTATGATGGCGTTCTTAGGCTCGGTGAGCACCTTGAGGAGTGCCTCGCGGTCGAGGGGGTCGAGATGGACAAGCACCGGCAGACGGCCTATAATCTCGGGGATGAGACCAAACGACTTGAGGTCCTGCGGGGCGATATATTTCAGATAGTTGTCCGAATCAATCTTTGACCGCTCGGCGCGCCCGGTGAATCCCACCACGTGGGTGTTGAGACGGTGGGCAATCTTGCGCTCTATGCCGTCAAAGGCTCCGCCGCAGATGAAGAGGATGTTCTTGGTGTCGACGGCTATCATCTTCTGCTCGGGGTGCTTGCGGCCGCCGTTCGGCGGGACGTTGACCACCGAGCCTTCGAGGAGCTTGAGCAGGCCCTGCTGCACACCCTCGCCGGAGACGTCGCGGGTGATTGAGGGGTTGTCACCCTTGCGCGCTATCTTGTCAATCTCGTCAATGAACACGATGCCGCGCTCGGCCTTGGCCACGTCATAGTCGGCGGCCTGGAGGAGCCTCACGAGCAGACTCTCGATGTCCTCGCCCACGTAGCCGGCCTCGGTGAGCACCGTGGCGTCGACTATGGCGAAGGGCACGTCGAGCTGACGGGCTATGGTCTTGGCGAGAAGGGTCTTGCCTGTGCCGGTGGGGCCGACCATTATGATGTTGCTCTTCTCGATGTCGACATCGTCGCGGGTCTGGGCGAGACGCTTGTAATGGTTGTAGACGGCCACGGAGAGGTATTTCTTGGCGTCGTCCTGACCGATAACGTACTGGTTGAGGAAGTCGCAAATCTGCCTGGGGGTGGGGATGTCTTTCTTCGGCTGGTCAGACTTGTCGCCCTTGCCTGACTTGCTCAGGGCTTTCTGGGCGTCCTCGTCAGAGAAATAGTCCTTGAGCAGCCCCTCAATCTGGTCGACGCAATCACTACATATATATGCGTCGCCGAGCGGGCTGGGCACAAGGATGTCGGTGAACGACGGCTCCTTTCCGCAGAAGGAGCATTTCACCGACCCTGAACCGTTGTTGTTTTTCTTAGCCATTACGGTTATTTCTTCTCGGGGAGGAGTATGTTGTCAATCATTCCGTAGTCCTTGGCCTCCTGGGCTGTCATCCAGTAGTCGCGGTCGGCGTCGGCCTCGATGCGGTCAAGCGACATGCCGGAGTGGTCGGCGATAATCTTGTAAAGCTCGGCCTTGTATTTGAGAATCTCACGGGCAGTAATCTCGATGTCGGAAGCCTGGCCCTGCACACCGCCGAGAGGCTGGTGAATCATCACGCGTGAGTGCGGGAGGGCGAGACGCTTGCCCTGCGCGCCGGCCACGAGGAGCACCGCGGCCATAGATGCGGCCATGCCGATGCAGATGGTGGAGACGTCGCTCTTGATGTGCTGCATGGTGTCATACAGTCCGAGTCCGGCAATCACCGAGCCGCCGGGCGAGTTGAGGTAGATGGAGATGTCCTTGCCGGGGTCGACCGAGTCAAGATACAGGAGCTGGCCCTGCACGACGGTGGCGGTGTAGTCGTTGACGTCGGTGCTGAGGAATATGATGCGGTCCATCATCAGACGCGAGAACACGTCCATCTGGGCCACGTTGAGCTGACGCTCCTCGATGATGGTGGGGGATATATATGACGATGTAATCTGCGATGACGCGGCTGACGTGTACTGGTCAAGTGCAAGTCCGTTCATGCCGAGATGGTGCACGGCATAGTTTCTAAAATCTTTATTCATAGTTTATAATCGACTTTTTCTTTTTTTCGTAATGTAAAATTACAAAATTATCGCGTCAAATGCAAGTGTCGTGCAAAAAAAGTTGAGTTCACCGCACCACCAGCTTGACGGCAATGCCGCCCTGACGCATCACATAGATGCCTGAGGGAAGCACGGAGGCGGCATTACGGGCCACGATTTCGCGCGCAACGAGGCGGCCGTTGAGGTCGTAGACATCGGCGAGTGCCGAGGGGTCGATGGCATCGGCGGCGGACGTGTCGGCGATGATGTCGCCGATGCCGCTCTGGTCAATCAGCGACTCGATGGTGACAGTGGAGACGGCGGGAATGGTGACGGTAAGCTTTTCGCACTGATACTCCTGAACGTTGCCGCCCATGTTAACGCGCCAACGCTTCACTACCTTGGTCTCGTCGGCCGGCTTGGCCTCGACGGTCAGCGTGCGGCCCTGGAAAAATTTGCCGTCAAACGAGCGGCCCTGAAGAGGGATGCCGTTGACCGTAAGAGTCACTTTGTCGATGCGCCCGGCGTCAATCCTGACGGTGCGCGGGGTACCGAGCTTGTAGAAATCGGCCAAGTGACTGTAAAAGAATGTCGTGCGGTTGGTGGCCCAGTTCTTGGCATTGCGGAGTTCCTCGTCATAGTTTGGCCTCCATCCTGTGAAGAGCTTGCAGTGATGGGTGAACTCGCTGCGTATGGCTGACGACATGGCGTCAAGCTCATTGCTCAGAGTGCGCCCGTTGAGGAAGTCGGCCATATAGACGGCGCAACGGTCAATGAACATGTCGCGAAACTCGGGCACGTCCATGAGACGGCGGAACAGGCGCGTGTGCTCGGGCTTGTTGGCCCAGGCATTATCTGAGTCGAAGTTATTGTCATGAAGCCAGTTGAAAATCTTGTAATTGTATGGACGGTTATAGAGGCCGAGGCCGAAATCGGTATCCTTGGCTACCCAACGCCAACGGCCACCCTCGGCCCGCGGACGCCACATGACGATATTGTTGCCGGGGAAGTCGAGGTTGTTGTGAAACAGCTCCATAATCATGAGGTTGGCAAACTCGCCTGTGTCCATCCACCGCTCGAACTCCTCGATGGTCTGGCCGTGGCCGGAATAGAAATTTGTGAAGGCGTTGAAATTGTCCCACGTACCTTCTTTCAGCTCCCACCAGTTCTCAATCATGTCAATATCCTCCTCGCCGTCATACATAGTGTAGATGTAATCCTCGTTGGTGCGGGTGCGGATATTGAGCATACCCTTGTATTCGCCGTTAATCATGAAGATGGCGGGCTGATAGGGCTGCCAGTCGAGGTCGGCGTTGCGGCCCATATTGCGCTGTATGAGCGCGTCGCGGAAATAAAGGTAGTTGAAATCGTTGCCGGCATTGCGTAGCTCGATTGATTTCCAGTCGGTCTTGCCGGGGGCGTCGTCAGGGAAGAACTCATACTCGAGACGCTTGGTGCCGAAACGCTTGTTGGCGTACACGACGAGCGATTTCAGTGCCTCGCCGCGCGATGCGCCGCCCTTTACGCGGGTCTCGCACAGCTGGTTGATAACACTGCCCTTGCCCGGCTCCCAGAATATCTCCACGTTGACCGGCCTGCGCCAGTCTTTTCTATTCGACACATTGTTGACTGTGCCGTTGTTATATTCATTATAGATACCGAGGCTGCGGCTGTAGAAGTAATCGCGGTCAGTCACCATCGACACTACGGGCATGGTCATGCCACGTCCGAGGAAGATATAGCTCTGGGTGGTGGAGCGCGGCGAGAGATAGCCGTCGCAGAAGAGCTTGGCCCGCACGGTGGCCGTCCTGTTGACCGATATGGGGTATGTATAGGTGGGAGATGTAGCCACAGGCTCGGTGCCATCGACGGTATAGCGTATCACCGTCCCCGCCGGGGCGTCGGCCGGAAGCGAGAGCGACAGGCTGAAGGATGCTGACGACACACGACCCGCCTGAGAGAACACCGGCTCACCGAGAATGTCCTTACACACCTTGCCGCAGTTGGACGTGCGCGGGGTCGGCGTGGCCTGATAGCCCCAAGTGTCGGCACCGTCGGTCACGCGTCCGTATGCAATATTCGGGGCGGGCTGTTTCTTCAGCCCCTCCACCTTATCAACCACCTCCGTGCCTTTGAAGAGGTAGACCGCAGCACCCTTGCCTGAGTCGAGACGGAACGGGGCATGATAGCCCGAACCCTCTTTGTCGCAGTATATCAGTACCCGTCCGCGGGCGGCGACAGTCGTGGACGGGAGCTTGTAGGCTCCGGCGGCGTCGGGTTTGTCGCCAAGGCTGTAAGCTGAAAGATTGACCGCTGTAGCTCCATTGTTGTAAAGCTCGACCCACGAGTCGGGGAACTCGTTCAAGTCATCCATGATGCAGTCAATATTGCTCTGCATCAATTCATTAATAACCAATTCGGCCTTGGCCTGCTGTGATACAAGTGCCATTGATGCCGACAGGAGGAGCGCAGGTAAGATTCTCATAAATGATTGGTTTGCAATAGAATAATAGATATTAAGGTCAGTGGGATGTGATAACTGTGGCTATGCCTGCACATCAGGGGCTATGCGGGTGAAGAAGTGCCAGATGGCAATGCCGCCCGACACCGACACGTTGAGTGAATGCTTGGTGCCGACCTGGGGTATCTCAAGGCACACGTCACACTGATTGACCACCTGCTGGTCCACACCGTTGACCTCATGCCCGAGCACGAGCGCGTAACGGCGACCGGGCTGGGGGTTGAAGTCCTGAAGCTCGATGCTCCCCTTCACCTGCTCGAGACAGCAAAGCGTGTAGCCGTCACGCTGAAGGGCGTCGATGCATTCAGCCGTCGTGGGATAGTAGCTCCACTCCACCGACTCCTCGGCCCCGAGAGCGGTCTTATGGATTTCGGGGGATGGCGGGCACGCACTGATGCCGCACATCATGATACGCTCCACCGCAAAGGCGTCGCAGGTGCGGAAGATTGCCCCGATGTTGTTAAGGCTGCGCACATTGTCAAGCACCACTGTAAGGCGCATTTTTGACTGCCGGCGGAAATGCTCGACATCCACACGGTGAAGGTCCCAAATAGTCTTTTTCTCCATTGATGGTGCTGTAATAGTTGATTGATACAAAGTTAATAATTCGTGCGGTCATTTGCAACACCCTGCCAAAAAAAGAACAGTGCCATAATTGACGAAAGTGTTGAAGCCGTACAACATTCCAAGAAAGGGACATAAGGACATAAGAGACAAAAGCGACATAAGTTTAATATCATCGAATAATCATTGATTATCAAGACAATATATTCCTTATGTCGCTTTTGTCTCTTATGTCCTTATGTCCCTTTCTTGAATTATGGCACTACGGCCTCGTGCCCTACATGCCGAGGGTGAGGGTGGTGAGGAAACGGCCTCCGTCACCTGCGCCGAACGTCAAGGTGATGTATCCGTTATTGCCTCCGAACCATGTGGATGTCATCATGCCACGGGCATTGTTGACGGCCACAGGCATGCCATAGGAGTTGACCAATGTGGCGTAGACCGAGTTGTAACGCGACATGTCATAGACGGGGGTGGAGTAATAGAAGCTCGACGCATCAAGCCCTCCGTTGCCGTAATAGAGCGCGCCGTCGGTCCACATGTAATTGAACACCGGCACGTTGCGCAGATACACGATATTGTTGCCGTAGCCGTCTACCGAGTAGCCCGAGTTGTAGAGATAGTCGAGCGAGGCATTGAACGCCACGCCGAATGTCAGGCCAAGGATGCCGCGAATTACGGGGATGCCGGCACGCGGACGCCATGCGGGAGGGGGTACGGGACGGTAATGCGGACGCATCATCACGGGACGGTGCGGGCGATGAGGCGGAGCAATCATTGGCGGACGCGGGGCGGGTCGGTGATTATGACCGAAACCGGGGCGATGATTCGGACCGGGACGGTTAGGGCCTACAGCCGGACGGTTATTACCCGGACCGGGGCGGTTGCCCATCTCGGGATGATGACCGGGACGGTGGTTGCCGTTACCTACATTGCCGGGACGGCCATGCTGGTTGCCTACGCCTGGACGGCCTGAAGTTCCAACGTTGCCGGGACGGTTATTAGGGCGATTGTTATTGCCCACATTACCGGGGTGATTGTTCGGGCGGTTGTTGTTGCCGACGTTGCCGGGGCGATGACCCTCAGGACGCTTGTTGTCGCCGTGATTGCCGTTGCCGACGTTGCCGGGGCGGCCATGCTGATTGCCAGGAGCGGGGCGGCCGGAAGTACCTACATTACCCGGACGGTTGTTGGGGCGGCTGTTATTACCGACATTTTCAGGGCGTTTGTTGGGACGGCTGTGCGAGCCTGACCCGATGGCCGGACGGCCACTCTGCCCTCTGCCGCCACTGTGCGAACCTCCGGCCGGACGTGCCGACTGCTTGGGACGTTCGGTGCGGGTATTGTTGCCACGCTCACCGTGATGACGCTGAGCATTGACCGCAGGTACGCTCACAGCTATGAGAGCCATGACTAACATTAGGGTGTGCAGGATTCTTCTCATGATGTCTTGATGTTTTTAAGCGTTGACAGTTGAAGGCCTTTACACTATTAGAGCACTGTGGGGGCAAAAGGTTTAGAGCCTGTTTGAAAATTATTGTTAAACAGCCTCTTGGCTACTGTCAGAAACTCGTGTCTACTTTACCTTTTATTTCAGCGGGTTCCATCCCTGGGCCTGAAGGGGTATCTCGCCGCCGTCACGTGTCACCATAGCACATCCGAGCGACGGCTTGGTGATATGGCCTATCACCTTCACGCCGGGCAGGTCCTTGACCTTCTCATGATAGTGAAGGGGCACAGTGAAGAGCAGTTCGTAATCCTCGCCGCCGTTGAGCGCGGCGGTGACCACGTTCATGCCTAACTCCTCGGCCATTACGGCTGTCTGATAGTCGATGGGAATACGCTCCTCAAACACTCTGCAGCCCACATTGCTCGTCTTGCATATATGCATAAGCTCGGAGCTGAGTCCGTCGCTTACGTCCATCATGGCGGTGGGCACGATGCCCGCCTCGGCCAGCTCTCGCACGATGTCGCGGCGAGCCTCGGGCTTGAGCTGACGCTCTACGATGTACTCCTTGCCACCGAAATTAGGCACGAAATCCTTCTGCCCGGCTGATGCCACCTTCTCGCGCTCGAGGAGCTGGAGGCCCATATAGGCCGCGCCGAGGTCGCCCGACACACATATGAGGTCGGTGTCCTTCGCTCCGGAGCGTGACACTATCTTGTCGGCCTCAGCCTCGCCGATACATGTGATGGAGATTACGAGCCCCTGTCGCGACGATGTGGTGTCGCCGCCCACGAGGTCCACACCGTAAATCTCACATGCGAGGCGTATGCCGCTATACAGTTCCTCGATATGCTCTACCGTGAAACGGCTTGATATGCCGAGTGATACTGTAATCTGCCTGGGGGTACCGTTCATAGCATACACGTCGGAGAAATTCACCACCGCCGACTTGTAGCCGAGATGCTTGAGGGGGACATAGGTGAGGTCGAAGTGCACGCCTTCGAGCAGGAGGTCGGTGGTGACGAGAATATCGGTGTCACGGTTGCGCAACACTGCACAGTCATCCCCCACCCCCTTGAGGGTCGAGGCATTCACCACGGGCAACTCTTTGGTGAGACGGTCAATGAGGCCGAACTCACCAAGCTGGGATATTTCCATAATCGAAAATCCTGATTATTCTTAAATTCCGAAAGGCACGGCGGGATACAACATATCCGCCTGTGCCTTTCGGGGTTACGATAAATCTTTGATTTGCAGCCGTTCTGTCAAGTTCAGCAGCGGTTGACAAGCTCCTTCATAATCTCCAGACACTTGGGCTGGGCTATGACGGCTGCCTGCTGCACCTCCTCGTGGGTGGGCACCTGCTTGACATCCTTGCCGCCAAGGTCGGTGATGACCGAGATGCCGTAGACACGCATGCCGGCGTGGTTGGCCACAATGACCTCGGGCACAGTGGACATGCCCACGCAGTCGCCGCCAATCACACGATAGAACTCATATTCGGCCGGAGTCTCGAAAGTCGGGCCTGTGACGCCGACATACACACCGTGCATCAGGCGTATCCCCTTCTCGGCGGCAATCTCGTCGGCGAGCTTTATGAGAGCGGGGTCGTAGGCATAGGTCATGGCGGGGAAACGTGTGCCCAGCTCGGGATAGTTCTTTCCACGAAGAGGATGCTCGGGGAAGAGGTTGATATGGTCAGTGATGGTCATGACATCGCCGACGACAAACTCCTTGTTCATGCCGCCCGATGCGTTTGACACGAAAAGGGTGTCGACACCGAGAGCCTTGAATACTCTGACGGGGAATGTCACGGTCTTCATGTCGTAGCCCTCATAGTAGTGGAAACGGCCCTGCATGGCAATCACAGGCTTGGAGCCGAGTTTGCCGAAGATAAGGTTGCCGCTGTGACCCTCGACAGTCGACACGGGGAAGTTGGGTATCTCGCTGTAGGGGATGAATTTCTTGTCGGTGATATGGTCGACGAGCGGACCGAGGCCGGTGCCGAGTATGATTGCGGTCTTGGGCATCTCCGCTACCTGCGAACGGAGGTATTCAGCTGTCTGATTGATTTTTTCAAGCATGACTCAAGGGATGATTATAAAATTGATTATAATTATACACACATTACGCACTCAGGCCGGGAAGGGGCCGGGCGTTAAGATTTGAACAAACGGGAATCGCGGATGGTTTTCTCGACGCACTGCTCGAAGGGCACTTCATTTGAACGGTCAATGAACCCTACCTTGATGGGCACATAGAACACTTTAGCCTTCAATGCGTGAGGGAAATACGGATTGTTGAACAGTCGCACGGCATCCTTTTCGGTGGTGACTATGAACTTGTCCTCGCCGGGGAGTGCATTGAACTCCCGCTCGATTTCATCCATATCTGCTGCCGTGAAATTGTGATGGTCGCTGAAACGTTTCAGTTTCACTTTGGCTTTGCGGCGACGCAGGAAGCGTGCGAACGGTTTGGGATTGGCCACGCCGGTGACCACGAGCAGCGGCGTGCCGGGAGCAAGGGTGTCGAGCGACGGGGTCGACTCGGCCTGGTCGGGGAACACCGGCACGAGATGACCGTAATTATAGCGCGAGAAATAAAGTTTCTGGAAGGGGAAGAGGTTGAGATTCTCCTCAAAGATGCGATATTGCATCGGTTTCATCTCGGGCGGACACTTTGTTACCACCACGATGTCGGCCCTGTTGAGCGCGCCGCGCGGCTCACGCAGCCGACCGTAGGGCAGAAGGCTGTCCTTGAACACGGGGCGGTTATGCTCGGTGAGCACAATCGACACCGAGGGCTTAACGTAACGGTGCTGGAATGCATCGTCGAGCAGCACGAGATTGATTTTGGGATTGATTTCGAGCATGCGGTTGATGCCCTCAACCCTCTTCTCGCACACGGCCACAGTGATTTCAGGCCCGAATTTGCGATATATCTGATAGGACTCGTCACCGATGTCCTCGGGTCGCGACTGCTGGGTGGCAAGGACGAATCCCTTGGTGGCTCGCTTGTAGCCTCGCGAGAGCACACCTATATTATATTTACCCATCAGAGCCTCGATGATATACTCCACGTGGGGAGTCTTGCCGGTACCGCCCATAGCTATGTTACCGACCACGACCACCGGCACCTTAAACTCCTGCTGCTTGAGTATCCCCTGCTCGAACAGGCGGTTGCGCACAGCCATCCCCAGCCCGTAGAGGCGTGAGATTGGATAGAGCAGCAACATTGACAGCAGACGGTTACGTGCCATTTTTTTATTAGGTGCTTAATTACATTCGTTACAGGTGTACATACTTGGCTCAGCGCGTCAGAGCGAGACCTCGGTGAACTCCATGCGGGCCTGGACAGTGGACATTCCTTTAAGACGGGCTACAGTCTCGTAGAGCGGAGCCATCTCACCAAGCTCGTCACGCACTATACCGGCCTTGACATCGGCACCGGCATCGAGAAGCACGTCATACCACTTCTCTTTCAGCGCAGGATATTCACGCACTGTCCATGTGCTCACGTTAAGACGCTCGGCCATTCCGGCTATAGCGGCATCAAGACCGCCAATCTCGTCGACGAGACCGAGTTTCAGAGCCTCGGCTCCGTCCCACACACGGCCTTCGGCAATCATCTTGATTGAATCCTGGCTCATGCCGCGGCCTTCGGCACAGCGCGATGTGAACAGTTCGTATCCACGGTTTACATAGCTCTGCATGGCCGCACGCTGGGTCGGGGTCATCGGCTCGAACAGTCCGGGCATACCTCCGCCGGGATTGGTCGAGACTGTCGAAGTGTTCACACCGATTTTGTCGTTGAGCAGACCGCTGAGGTCGGGAATCAGGCCAAAGATACCTATCGAGCCTGTGAGCGTGGTAGGCTGGGCATAGATGCGGTCAGCACCACACGAGATATAGTAACCGCCCGAAGCGGCATAATCTGACATTGACACATAGAACGGTTTGCCGGTCAGCGATTTCCACTGCTGCAGAGCCTCCCATATCTGCTCGGAAGCAAATGCCGAGCCGCCGCCCGAGTTGACATACATCACGAGGCCGTCGATGTCATCCTCATCGGCAAGGTCAAGAATCTCGGGCACAATCTTCGATGCCACGATGCCCTCGCCTGTCTCGTCGGTGATGTCGCCGCATGCATAGAGCACAGCTATTGTCGCACCCTTTCCGTCACCCTTCTTATCAATATCCTGCACGCTGCAATATTCGGCAGGGCTGACGGGGGTGAGGTCATCGGTATCTTTCTTATCGGTAAGTCCGGCAATCATTTCGTCAAACTCGTGACGGTACATAAGGCCGTCGGCTATACGCATCTTCACATAGTCGGCTGTAGGCGCGGCATACACCGAGCCGCTTGCCCATGCGTTGACCGTGTCGGCGGGCACCTTGCGTGCTTCGGCAATCTCGCCTGACACATGGTTCCATATGTTTGACAGGAACAGTTCCTGCTGCTCGCGGGCCGGCTGACTGATGCCGTCAAGTATATAAGGCTCTACGGCACTCTTATAGGTGCCTACCTTGACCACCTGCACATTCACCCCCAGCTTGTCAAGCAAATTCTTGAAATACATGCCGGTAGCCGAAACTCCGTTGATAAACACCTGGCCGATAGGGTTGACGTATATCGAGTCGGCAGCCGAGGCGATGTAGTAGTCGCCCTGGGTATAGAGGTCGCCATAGGCATAAATCCATTTGTCAGGGGCCGATGCCTTGAAACGATGCAGCGACTCCACGATGGCCTGACGTCCGGCCAGACCGAGCTCCGAGCCGCGACACTCTATCACAATGCCGTCTATGCGGTCGTCATGGGCCGAAGCGTCGATGGCACCCACAATCTGGTTGACACCCTGGGCTCGAGTGTCCTCGCCCTGAATCATACCCAACGGATCAATCTTGCCCGGGCGGTCGCTAATCTCGCCTGCAAGAAGCACCTGCAGATAGCTGTGACTGTCCACCTTGACAACCTTGCCATTGCTCAGCGAGGCCACTCCGGCGGCAGCAACGATTAATATGATTCCGAAAAATGCGATGAAAAGTGAAAACCATATTCCGGCCAATGAGCCGAGAAATGAGAGCAGAAATTTCTTCATGTTTACTATAGGCAGCTGTAATGCCCCACAAAAGTAACATAACTCCGCCTCATAACCAAATAATTCTCTGACTATTTATAAATAGGTGTGCCGACAGTTGCGTCAGCATCGTCGGTCATAATGTGACCGATGTTGACAAAAAAGTATGCCCGAAATGTTAAATTCGAGGCAATTATGATACTATTTTAACAATTAAATGATAAAAATGGTCAATCTCAGATTTTAATTTGCAGAATTTAGCTTAAATTCGGAATAAATCTCACTACTGTCCACTAAAAAATGGACGGGGTTAAAAATTAAATAAATTCGGTTCA